>NZ_JZDQ02000047.1 GCF_000960475.2 Nocardioides luteus
AACAGACGCATGGTGGATCCTCTCGATGATGTTGTGAAGAGACCGTCGAGCTCGACGGTCAGGAAGCCTTCTCGGGCAGGATGCGGTCGAGGGGGACGGTGCTGGCCGACGGGCCGAGCGACCAGTAGTGCCGGTCGTGGTGGAGGAGCGGTTCGGCGGTCTCGTCGAGGTCGACCGCGTCGATCTCGAGCAGCACCAGCCAGGCCTCGCCGGCGGGGATGACGCGGACCACGTGTCCGTAGAAGCTCGCGGCGGCGTCGTCCAGGATCGGCGGCTCTCCCTGTGGGAGCGTCCAGCCCTGTGCCACGGTGAACCGTGGCGCCGTGCGGTCGGCGAAGGCAGCCGCCACGTCGGCCTGGGACTCGGTCAGCACGTGCACGGCGAGACGGTCGCTCCCCGTGAGCGCCGGGCCGGACCGGCCGGACCGAGACACCGAGAACGACAGCATCGGCGGGTTCGCGCTGACCGAGGCTACGCTCGAGACCGTCGCTCCGACGGGTCCCGTCTCGGTCGAGGCGGCGACGATGGCCACGCCCGTGGGATATCGACGGAAGCCGGCCTTGAACTGGTCGGTGAGTGTGTCGCTCACACCCCCTCCTCTCTCTTCGGCAGTGACGCTAAAACATCAAGTCCGGTTGAGGTCCAGTCATCCAGCGTGTGATCGCCGACTCATCCGGTTGTCCGCACCTGAGATCATGTGGGCGCCTGAAGTGCTACTTGTTAGTCTAGCTAAGCACTTGTTATACAACTGGGTCGTCCGCTGCGACTTCGAAGCTTCGACCTCGGTCGCCTAACCTTCCCAGAGAACCGCTCTGCCTCACGATCTAAGGAGTCCCTTCGTGGACGTCTCCCCGCTCATCTGGTGGTTGACCATCGGCATCGCCAGCGCCGTGCTGCTCGTCGACGTACTCGTCATCGGCCGACGTCCGCACGAGCCCTCGCGTCGAGAGCTGATCGTCGCGCTGGGCCTCTACATCGGCCTGGCCGTGATCTTCGGCATCGGGGTCTACGTCTTCTCGGGCCCGAAGTACGGCACCGAGTTCTTCGCCGGCTGGCTGACCGAATACTCGCTCTCGGTCGACAACCTGTTCATCTTCATCATCATCATGTCGAAGTTCGCGGTGCCGAGGCAGTTCCAGCAGAAGGCGCTGCTGATCGGCATCATCCTGGCGCTGGTCTTCCGCGGCATCTTCATCGGCGTGGGCGCGGCCGCGATCGAGAACTTCAGCTGGGTCTTCTACCTCTTCGGCGCGTTCCTGATCTACACCGCGGTCAAGCTGGCCCTGGAGGGCGGCGAGGACGAGGACGAGTACGAGGAGCCCACCGTGGTGAAGTTCCTCGAGCGCCACATCCCGCTGACCTCGCAGTGGGGCAGCGCCAAGATGTTCGTGCGGGAGAACGGCAAGCGGCTCGCGACCCCGATGTTCGTCGTCATCTGCGCCCTGGGCACCACCGACCTGCTGTTCGCGCTCGACTCGATCCCGGCGATCTACGGTCTGACCAACGAGGCCTACCTGGTGATGACCGCCAACATCTTCGCGCTGATGGGTCTGCGTCAGCTCTACTTCCTCATCGGTGGCCTGCTGGAGCGGCTGGTCTACCTCTCCTACGGTCTGGCGATCCTGCTCGGCTTCATCGGCCTCAAGCTGATCTTCCACGCGCTCCACGAGAACGAGCTGCCCTTCATCAACGGTGGCCACCACGTCGGATGGGCCCCGGAGGTCTCCATCGAGGTCTCCCTCAGCGTCATCATCGGCATCCTGGCGATCACCACCGTGCTCAGCCTGCTGAAGTCGCGCAGCATGACCGAGGCCGAGCGCGACGAGGCCACCGGCCCGCGCAGCATGTGACCCTTCGTGAACAGCCCGGCTGAGCCGGGACCACCCGCAGGCCCGCTCCGATCGGAGCGGGCCTGCGGCCGTTCTCGGCCCACTAGGGTGAGCGCATGACCGTGGCAGCAGCTCCCGGACCTCGCTGGCTCGGGGATGTCGGACAGGTGGCGTTGGCCGGGGCGCTCGCGCTGGTGCTGCTGCCGGTCGGCTGGACCTCGGTCGTCGAGGGTGAGGTCGCCGAGGCGTGGCAGATCGCGCTGGTGGCCGCGCTGGTGGTGCTGCACGGGGTCGTGGCGACCGCCCGGCGCTTCCCGCTGACGTCGTACGCCGCCGGGGCCCTGGCCGAGCTGGTGCTGGTCGCCGCCCCGGACCTGGGCGGGCCGACGGCGGAGGCGGCGGGGAGCGAGTACGGGCCGGTGCTGCTGCCGAGCAGCCTGTGCTTCTTCGTGCTGCTCTACGCGGTGAGCGCGCGGGACCGGAGGCCGTGGCCAGGGGTCGCGCTCGGCATCGGGCTGGTGGGATGTCTGGTCACCGTCGTACGGCTGTCGGGGTTCGAGGGCACCGGTCTGGAGGGGTGGACCTGGTGGCTGATGGTGTCCACCGCGACGCTCGCGGCCACGGTCGCGGCCTGGGCGCTCGGCCGGTTCCGGGCCACCCGGGCCGCCTGGATCGACCAGCTCGCCGACCGGGCGGCCGCCGAGGAGCGCCAGCGCATCGCGCGCGAGATGCACGACGTCGTGGCGCACTCGCTCGCGGTCGTCGTCAGCCATGCCGAGGCCGGCCGGATGGTCGTCGGGCAGCAGCCGGAGCGGGCCTCGGGGATCCTCGACACCATCGCGACCACGGGTCGGGAGGCGCTCGTGGAGATGCGCGGGCTGCTCGGCGTGCTCGGCGGGGAGTCATCTCGACAAGCTCGATACATCGCCTCGACCGAGCCGCAACCCGGGCTGGCCGATGTGCCCGACCTCGTCGAGAGGATGCGCGAGGCCGGGCTGACCGTCCGCCTCGAGATGGACGAGCCGGGTCAGGTCGCTCCCGCCGTCGGCCTCACCGCCTACCGCGTCGTGCAGGAGGCGCTCACCAACGTCTCCCGCCATGCGGGCCCGGGAGCCGTCGCGACCGTGTCGGTGACCCGCGCCGGGCGCCAGCTCCGGGTCGAGGTCAGTGACGACGGCGTCGGGATCCAGCGCCCGCCCGGCCGCGGGCTGCGTGGGATGCGGGAACGGGTGACGGCGGTCGGCGGGACGCTCGAGGCCGGGCCGAACGGCGAAGGGTGGCGTGTCCGCGCCATGATGCCGCTGTGACCGAGCCAGAGACCCCGATCCGTGTCGCGATCGTCGACGACCAGGAGCTGATGCGCTCCGCGCTCCGGATGATGGTCGAGAGCCAGCCGGACCTCGAGCTCGCCGGCGAGGCGGCCGACGGCCACGAGGCGCTCGCCCTGGTGCGTTTGATGCGGGTCGACGTCGTCCTCATGGACCTGCGCATGCCCCGCCTCGACGGGATCCAGGCGACGGCCGCGATCACCGCCGAGCAGCCGGCGACGCGGGTGATCGCGCTGACCACCTTCGACCTCGACGACTACGCCTTCCCGGCGATCCGGGCCGGCGCCAGCGGCTTCCTCCTCAAGGACGCCCGGGCCGAGGAGATCGTCGAGGCGATCCGCACCGTTCATGCAGGTCACGCGGTGGTTGCGCCGTCGACGACGCGTCGGCTGCTGGAACACGTGGCGACTGCGCCGGCACCGGACAACGGGCGGGCCGCCGACATCCGGGCGACGCTCACGCCCCGCGAGCTCGACATGCTCCTCGAGCTCGCCACCGGCGACAGCAACGCCGAGATCGCCCGCCGCGTCCACCTCTCCGAGGCGACGGTGAAGACGCATGTCGGCCATGTGCTCGCCAAGCTCGGCCTGCGCGACCGGGTGCAGGCGGTCGTCCTGGCGTACGAGACCGGGTTGGTCGGACCCCGGAGCTGAGCCTCATCCTGCAGGATGAGGGGCCCGCGACCTGAGGGCGACGAACCGCGGCCGGGCGCGGACGAGTGTGGAGACATGACCACACACGCACCCGTCGGGCCCGCCCCGATCAGAACTAGACCGATCAGAACCAGACCGATCAGAACCAGACCGCTTCCGTCCGGCGCCTACTCCGGGCAGTCCTGGCGGATCCACCGGATCACCGAGGACTTCGAGCTCGAGGACGTCTGGGCACTGCCCGTCCAGGGTGGCGCCGACGACTTCCCCCGCTTCGTCGAGGCCATGATGAGCGGCGAGGAGCGCGACTTCCCGGCGGCGTACCGCTTCCTCTTCGCCGTCCGCTGGGCGCTCGGCCGGATGCTCGGCACCGAGCAGGACGAGCACGGCCTGGGGCGGCGCGTCGCCTCGCTCGGGGAGCGGCTCCCGGACGATCTCCGGGATCACTCCGGACCCGTGCGCGACGAGAGCCCGTTCCACCCGCTCTATCTGACCGATCGGGAGTACGCCGCCGAGATCGCCAACCGCACGATGCACGGTGTCCTGCACCTCGGCTGGGTCGAGGACGAGAGCGTGCCCGACGGCTACAGCGCGCACCTGAGCGTGCTGGTGCGGCCGAACGGGCTGCTCGGGGAGGCCTACATGGCCTTCATCAAGCCGTTCCGCTACCTCGTCGTCTACCCGGCGCTGCTGCGCACGGTCGGCCGCCGCTGGGAGACCGCACAGGGGGTGGCCCGGTGACCACCACGATCGAACGTACGCAGCCCCGATCGTCCGTCCGGCGCGCAGCGCCCTGGGTGGCCGGTGCCTGGGCGCTGGCCTTCGGTGCCCTGTCCGCGCTCGCGCTCCTGGACCGGATACCCGACCCGTGGGCGCCCGAGCCGGCCTCGCCGCTCGGCGGTCTCAGCGGCACACAGATGTCCTGGGTGGTCACCGTCGCCGCGCTCCTGGTGCTGGGTGCGGGCGGGTGGGGAGCCGGCAGCCAGGAGCGTCCCGCTCAGCGCCGTGCGGGCCGCCTGCTGGTGGCGGTCGGGCTCGTGGTCGCGCTGGTGGTCTCCGACGTACGCGCGCTGTCGTTCCTCGGCTATCTGCCGCAGACGCTGCTCGCGCTGGTCGGTATCGGTCCGGTCGCGGGACATCTGAACTGGGGCATCCTCATCGACTCGGGCACGGCGCTCGCGCACGCGGTCGGTGGTCTGGCGACCGTCGTCGCCGGTGTCGGCCTGCTCGAGCGGGCCGAGCCGGGCGGCCGGATCGACTGGGGCCGCTGGACGCGCTGGGGGCGCCCCGCGGTGACGGTCGCGGTCGTCGTACCTCTTCTCTACGCCGTCACCCGGATCGCGTGGGCGATGGGTGTGCCGCTCGGCATCAGGCCGGAGATGCTCGACGAGCTCGGATCGGGGAGGTGGGCCGGCTTCGGGCTGGCGCTCTTCGCGGTGGTCGGGGCCCTGCTGACCTGGGGTCTGCTGGCTCGCTGGGGCGAGGTCTTCTGGTCCTGGATGCCGCGGCTCGGCGGCCGCCCGGTCCCGGTGGCGATGGCCCTGGTGCCCGGCATCCTGGTCGCCGGCGCCGTCACCTCCGCCGGACTCTCCTTCTGGCGGATGGTGGTCACCGGTGACCTGTGGATGGTGCCCGGAGCCACCTCGGACTGGGCGGCCTGGGCCCCCGAGATGCTGTGGCCGGTGTGGGGAGCGGCGCTCGCCGTCGCCTGCCTCGCCTACCTGGGACGACGCACCGGGCCACGTGGATGACGGGTCCGACTCCTCCGTGGCCGGCCCGCGGAGGAGTCGAACTCTTGGCCAAGTCCAGGAAAACTCTCTGCTCATCCCGGGCCGAAAGGGCGCTCAACAGGGACCATGTACCCATGCGTATCCGTCCCCCACGCGCCGGTCGCCAGCATTTGAACCATCTGACCGGACAGGGCGGACTCGCTCTGAGCGGTCGGAATCTCGCTGACCGGCTTGCCCACGAGAATCGGCTCTCCTCCGACGAGGCCGCCGACATCGTCGCCCAGATCGCACGCATCCTCGCCCCGGGACATGCCGCGGGACAGGTCCACGGGGACATCCGGCCGGCCACCATCGGGTACGCCCCCGACGGCCGGATCGCTCTCGTCGGTGCGCCCGCGCCGCGCGGCGGTGAGGCGCTTCCCTACATGTCTCCCGAGCAGATCGACCGCCGGCGGATCGGTCAGGCGAGCGACATCTACTCGCTCGGCGCCGTGTTCTTCGAGTTGCTCGTCGGGCGCCCGCCGTACGCCGGGCTCGAGCCCGAACGCGTCGGGAACCTGGTGACAGTGCCCGGTCACCTCGACGGCATCACCACGGCGATGCTCGCCGACGACCCGGCCAAGCGTCCGCGGGCCGACGAGGTGGCGACCGTGCTCGAGAGCGGGGTCGCGCCACCGCCGAAGCGGATCGTACGTCCCACCGGCCGGACCGGTCCGCGGCTGTCGCCCACCGTGCTGGGTGTGCTGATGATCCTGGTCGTACCGGGGTTGATCTTCGGCGGCTGGGGCACGCTCCGGGCCGGCGACCGGACCTCGACCATCGGGAGCGCCGGGCCGCTGGCCGACATCTTGCCGAGCAGCTTCCAGCTTGCCTTCGACCTCTCGATCGAGCGCGACGCGCTGCGGACCGATGCGGCCCTGACCGAGGACTTCCTCCAGATCACCGACAGGTCCATCGAGGCATGGACGGCCGAGGTCGAGGACCTGGAGTTCGGCGACGACCAGGGGCTGAGGCGGCGTACGGAGAGGTCGGCGGCCGCCCTCGAGCGGCTCTCGGACATCCGCGCGGCCGCCCGGGCGGGTGACCGGACCGGCAAGATGGCGGCGGTCGAGCTCTACACGAACGCGGTCAACGGACTCTTCGACCTCGCCGCCGAGCTGCCCTCGTTCCAGGACGACGCGCTGGCCAGGCAGGCGCGGAACCTGGAGCTGATCGGGTCCGTCTCGGAGGTGCTCGGGCTCGAGCGCAGGGTCATGGCGAACGCGCTGCGCAACGAGCGGATCAGCGACCACGGCATCGCCGATCTCAGCGCGGCGCAGGACTCCTGGGCGACCCATTCGGAGTCGATCTACGCCCGTGCCGACCCGGCGACGCGGCAGAAGCTCGACAAGATCTCGGGCCGGTCGTTCGAGTTCGGGTCCTACGCGGTCTCGTCCCAGCGCGCCGTCATCCGGGTGCTCAACGCTCGTGACGTCGAGGACGTGGTCAGGCAGCTGGAGGACGGCGCCGACGGGAGGGCCGTGGACCAGATCTGGATGGCCGATGCGGCCAGCTACGTCCAGGACCTGAAGGACGTGGTCGTCGACGCGGCTCGCCAGCTCGCCAGCGATGTCGACCGTGAGCACCGCGACGCGAAGGACCAGACGATCGGCTGGGGGATCTCCACCGGCGTGATGCTGGCGTTGCTCGCCGTGCTCGGGCTCGCGCTGATCCGTTCGCGAGGGCGTTCGGTTGATGCGTAAACCGGCGATATCGGCGAAGATCGGCCGATTTCCTCGGTGCGTACACGAGACGCACGGGGCGTGAGTCCGACAACATATGCGCATGCGAACGCGCCCCCCGATCGCAGGCCGGTACCGCCTGCACCGCCTGCTCGGCCGCGGCGGGATGGGCGAGGTTTGGCAGGCAGCCGACATCAGGCTCGAACGCTGGGTGGCCGTGAAGATCGTGGAGATCTCCGCCGACCCCAAGGTGACCGAACGCTTCCGCCGGGAGGCGCTCTCGACGACGGCGGCCAGCCACCCGGGCACGGTGCAGGTCCACGACGTCGGGGTCGAGCAGACCGAGTACGGCAGCATCGTCTACCTGGTCATGGAGCTGCTTCCCGGCCCGACGCTGGCCGACCGCCTCGAGAAGCAGGGCCGGTTCACGGTCGAGGAGGCCGGCGAGGTGCTGGTCCAGGTCGCCCGTACGCTTACCGCGGTCCACACCTCGGGGATCATCCACCGCGACATCAAGCCGTCCAACCTGGTCTACGACGGTGACGGCCGGATCCGGGTGCTCGACTTCGGCATCGCTCAGCTGGCCAACCATCAGGCCGAGCGGCTCACCTCGACCCGTCATGTGATGGGAAGCCTGCCCTACATCTCGCCCGAGCAGGCCGCCGACACCGTGGTCGGCCCGGCGAGCGACATCTACGCGCTCGGCTGCGTCGCGTTCGAGCTGCTCACCGGGCGTGCTCCGTACGCAGGCTCCGAGCCGGTCTCGATGATCTACCAGCACGTGACCGCACCGGTCCCGCACGTCAACGACGTGGTCACCGTGCCGTCCCATGTCGACGAGTTCGTGGCCCTGATGATGGACAAGGACCCCTCCCGGCGGCCCAGCGCGGGCGAGGTCGTCGCCTTCGCGCGCCGGCCCGGGGTCGCGCCCGCGAACGCGGTCGGCAGCCGGGAGCTGTCCGCCGCCCCTCGGCCCGCCGCGCTCATGGCTTCCAAGATCTCGGCGTCCCCGTCGGTGTCGTCCTCCCCGTCGCCGCTGACCACGATCGCCGGGGCGGTCGAGTCGGCGCAGCGTACGCCTCGGTCGCATGCGGCCGCGAAGCCGAGGTTCCTCCGCACGCCGGTGCTGGGCGCGCTGCTGGTGCCGGTGGTGATCGCCCTGGTCCTGAGCGGGCTGAGCTTCGCCGACGCGTTCCAGGAGCGCGCCGTGTCCAACCGTGCGATGACGATCGCGGGTGCGCTCCCGGAGAGCTACGAGCTCGGGATGGATCTCATCTTCGAGCGCGACGCGCTGAGCTCCGACCAGGTCCCGGACGCGGTCCGGCAGGCCTATCGGCAGGTGACCGACGACTCGATCGAGGCGTGGCACGCCGACATCACCAAGGTCGACCTCGCCGACACCCCGAGCCTGCGGGAGCGGGTCGAGCGCACCTACACCGTGCTCAAGGGCATCGACGCCTACCGCGACGACCTCGAGGACGGCGACAAGGCGAGCACCGAGGCCGCGGCCGCCGCCTACACCGACACCGCCTACGAGCTGCTCGACTTCGCGACCGAGATGCCCAACATCCGCAACGAGAAGATCTACAAGCAGGTCACCAACCTCAAGTACGTCAGGTCGGCGGCCGAATCGCTCGGCGTCGAGCGCGCGATCATGGTGCCGGCGCTGATGACCGGGCGGATCGACGAGGAGTCGATGGAGGCGATGAGCGAGGCGCGTACGTCCTGGCAGCTCACCTCGCGCTCCTTCTACGCCGACGCCCCGCAGGCGACCCAGAAGGCGCTGGACAAGATCTCGGACGACACCTTCGCGGACGGATCGCGTGGCGTGGTGTCGCAGAACGCGGTCGTCCAGGTCATCAACGACGGCTCGCTCGACGAGGCCGTCCCGGATCTCGAGGCCCACAGTATGGGGAGGCCGGCCGCGCAGGTCTGGGCCGAGGACATGACCCGCTTCATCCAGCTGCTGAAGGACACCATCGTGGCGATGACGCTGATCGTCTCCGACGATGTCGGCGAGGAGCACCGGGGCATCCAGACGAAGGTCTTCCTGAGCGGGGCGCTCGCCGTCTCCGCGCTCGTCGCCGGACTCGCGCTACTGGCGGGGATCTTCCTCGTGCGCCCGCTCCGCGGGCGCCGGCGATCCGTCAGAGCAGACCAGTGAGGCTCGAGACCAGCGCCTCCCAGCGGCTCTCGACGTCGAAGCCCATCTGGCTCATCAGCGCCCAGCCGAAGCCGACGATCGCGTAGAGGCTGATCGGGGTCATCACGACCCACTCCCGGATGGAACCGGCATCGCCGAGGATCGGGAGGGCGAAGTTGCCGCCCCGGGTCCACATGTTGTCGAAGGGGAGCCACTTGTTGCGGCGGACCCACCTGGGCGGCTTCGGCGCGATCGGCCAGAACAACGGGATCCCCATCGTGGTCACGAAGTCGCCGAGCAGATGGACGACGCAGCCCAGGCCGACCGAGAACGGCATCCACCACCACTCCTCGGGCGCGAAGACGGCGATCACCGCCGCCAGCGCCACTGCCGGGATCCACGGCCAGTGGACGCCCTTGCGGGTGAGCTTCAGCGCGTCCATGGCGAACGCGACCAGCAGGACGCACATGATGCCCGGGCCGATCAGGACGCTGCCGAAATGCTCGGTCTCGAGCGAGAGCTTCCCTGCGCCCCAGGCGAGTCCGGTGAAGGCGAGCACGCCGAGGATCGAGTGGGTGCCGTTGCGGTGGCCGCCGGAGACCTGTCCGACGATCCTGGTCAGGCCCTCGGAGACCGGTGGCAGCGAGTGGGCGATCGTGCCGTTGTGGTGGTCCGCGTCCGGAAGCAGCGCGGCGCCGGCGCACACCAGGGTGCCGGTCATCACGCCTATATCCGAGACGCCCGGATACCATCCGAACGCGATCGGTGCCGACGATGTCACTGCGATCCACGCGGCGGCTCCTGAGGCCGCGTGATGCCCGCCCATCATGTGAAGTTGTGTCCCTCTCCAGTGTTCCCCCGCTGCATGACCGCGGATGAACGTACCGGTCCTCGGGCTGGTGCGCGTGTGTTGGGGTGGTGTGTCTGTGCGGCGAGATTCGAATCACTGTTCGAAGGGTGATCCGAGGGGTGAAAGGGGTGCGGCCGAGGCGGCAACCTGAATAGGATGCGCGGTCATGACGACTCCCGGCACCCAGGGCGATGCCCGTCGTGCGCCGTGGACGTTCGAGACCAGTCGGTGCGCCGCGACCGTGACTCCCGAGGCGATCGAGTTCCGGTTCATGGTCGCCGCGCGCGACGGATCGCTGAGCGAGATGCTTCTCTCGGTGGGCCGGCACGACATGCCGACGCTGCTCGAGGAGATCGCCTTCGAGATGCCCGAGGCGCTCGAGTGGATGTCGGCGGCGATCATGACGGTCGCCCGGGAGCGGCGCCTGGCCGCGGAGGCCTCGTCGGTCCCGCATCAGCGCGGGGCATAACCTCGGGCCGAGCAAGGTTGTCCCGCTGCACCGCAACTCGATCGAGGAGAGACCTGTGACCACCACGTACGACTTCGAAGTGACCGCCGCTGACGGGAGCACCGTCTCGCTCGGTGACTACAAGGGCAAGCTGCTGCTGATCGTCAACGTAGCCAGCAAGTGCGGCCTGACGCCGCAGTACGAGGGCCTCGAGGCGCTCTACCGCGCCACCAGCGACTCCGGTGTCGAGGTCATCGGGTTCCCGTGCAACCAGTTCATGGGTCAGGAGCCCGGCACCGACGAGGAGATCCAGGAGTTCTGCAAGACGACCTACGACGTGACGTTCCCGGTCCTCTCCAAGATCGATGTCAACGGGGAGAACTCTGCTCCGCTCTACGAGTTCCTTCGTGCCGAGGCGCCGGGCGACATCCAGTGGAACTTCACCAAGTTCCTCATCGGTCGCGAGGGCGAGGTCGTCAAGCGCTACGAGCCGCAGGTGACGCCCGAGGAGATCCAGGCGGACCTCGCCCAGTATCTCTAAGGCGATGCCGGACGGCGCTCGATCCCCGATGTTGCCGGGATCGAGCGCCGTTCTGCATAGATAGTTGGTCAGAAGATAGTTCGGTATCGGATGGTTCGTTAAGATCTAGTTCATGACCGGACCGCGTATCGACCTGCTGTTCCTGCTCAACCAGTCTGCTCACGCGTTCGCGGCCCAGGTCGGCGATGCGCTGGCCGACCTGGAGCTCTCGGTGCGCGAGTACTGCGTGCTGATGAAGGCCGCCGAGGGGGAGTACACCCAGAACGCGGTCGCCGAGATGGCGATGCTCGACAAGACCACGATGGTCACCACCCTCGACAACCTCGAGCGCCGCGGTCTCGCTGAGCGGCGGGTCTCGAGCACCGACCGCCGGGCGCGCATCGTCGCGCTCACGCCGGCCGGCGCAAAGGCTCTCGAGGAGGCCTCGAAGGCCTACAACGCGACCGTCGCCAACGTGCTCGAGAGTCTCCCGCCGAGCGAGGGTGAGGCGTTCATCGAAGCGCTGCAGCGCCTGGTCGAGGGGCCGTGGGCGACGCCGTCGCACACGATGACGCTGCGGCGTCGTGCGCCCTCCTCGGCTCGCTGACAGATAGGTCTACAACCGAATATTCCGAAATAGATTGTTTCATAACAAACAATCTATTATGGTCGTATCTATGACGACCAAGACAGTCGCGCTCGCGACCCTCGCAGCCACTCAGTTGATGGTGATCCTCGACGGCACGGTCGTGACCGTCGCCCTTCCTGCAATCCGCGACGACCTGGGCTTCGGCGACACCTCGCTGTCCTGGGTCGTCAACGGCTTCCTCCTCGCCTTCGCGCTCGTCCTGCTCCCGGCGGGCCGGGCAGGTGACGCCTTCGGCACCCGGCCCGTCTTCCTCGCCGGGCTGAGCATCTTCACGCTGGCCTCGGCATGGTGCGGCATCGCCTGGGACCCGATCTCCCTCGTCCTCGCCCGATTCGTCCAAGGACTCGGCGGTGGCATCGCCTCGGCGGTCGTGCTCGGCATGATCGCCGGCCTCTACGCCGAGGCCCGCGACCGCCTCCGCGCCTTCGCGGTGCTCGCCTTCGTCGGCTCGATCGGTGCCTCGGTGGGGACGGTCCTGGGTGGCGTACTCACCGAGGTCGCCTCGTGGCGCTGGGCCTTCCTGATCAACGTCCCGCTCGGGATCATCGCCCTGGTCGTCGCGCTCCGCGCGGTGGAGGGTACGCCGCCGACCGGCGCCAAGGGTGGCCTGCTCCCGCGCGGCCTGTTCGCCCAGCGCAGGTTCGCGCTCGGCAACCTGATCCTGCTGACCCTGACCTTCGGGGGGTTCACCTTCCAGTTCGTCACCACGCTCTACCTGCAGGACGTCCTCGGCTTCGGGGCGCTCGCGACGGGCCTGGCGTTCCTCCCGGTCAGCGCGGTGATCGCGGTCGCGAGCCTCGGCTTCAGCGCCGCGCTGGCCGAGCGGTTCGGCTCCGAGCGCATCTTGATCGCGGGCGTGCTCGGCTTCGTCGCCGGGATGGTCTACCTCGTGCGCCTGCCCGAGACCGGCAGCTTCCCGACCGACGTCCTCCCCGGCGCGGTCGTGATGGGCCTCGGGTTCGGTCTCGCGATGCCGCAGGTGACGGCGTTGGCGATGGGTGCGCTGGCGCCGGAGTACGCCGGGATCGGCTCCGGCCTGACCACGACCACCCAGCAGGTCGGCGGGTTCCTCGGCACCCTGATCGCCGCCGGGCTGGTCACGACCGAGGGCTATGGCCCGGCCTATGCCTCGGCCGCGATCGCGCTGGCCGCAGGAGCGGTGGTCGCGGCGTACCTGCTCGTGGACGCGGGACGCGCCCGGGACCCGAAGGTCTCCGAGCGCGTGCCGGAGGAGGCCAAGCTCTGAGCCCTCGATGCCAGAGCCCGACCCCTCGGCGCTACCTCCGGACCGGGAGGACCAGCGTCGAGGGGTTCGCGGTCGTGTGGTGGACCGTGACCACGCCGGCCACGCCGCGGACCAGCTGCTGGACGTTGGGCAGCAGGTGCGGGACGTCGTAGGAGTGGACGGTGACCCGCAGGCGGTGACCCTTCTCGATCACCGCACCGGTCGGGAAGACCTCGACGGGAACGCGATAGATCTGACCCGGCACCACAGCCTGTTCGGCCGAACGGGTGAAGGGGTGCCACGGCTGGACGACCTGACCGTTCAGCGTCCGCGACCTCGACGGGATGACGGCACGGTGGCGCAGCGTCTGCCAGCCCCCGGTGATGCGGTCCACGGACCCGTCGGGAGCGACGTCCTCGACCGAGACCGAGATCAGTCCGTCGGTGCCGGTCGTGGAGACGGACAGGTCGGCGTTGAGCGGCCCGGAGAACCTCAGGTCGGAGGTCGCCGGCGCGGTCTCGTAGGAGACCCCGAGCGCGTCGTTGATCCGGTTGTCGGTGCAGCCCGGGATCGCGACGGCGCCGGCGGTCCACTGCGTGGTGCTGCGCGAGCACAGCCCCTGCACCGGCAGGGGCGCGATGGTGTCACCGCCGACGGGCTTCAGGGCCGACCCCAGGGCGTACGTCTTCGCGCGCACCTCCGAGCCGAGCCACGACTGCATCGTGCGCCACTTCCCGGAGCCGATCTCGTGGTAGGTCACCGGGGCGACGTCGCGGTCGAGGGTGTTGTCGGGGAGGCCCTTGAGGTGGGTGTCGAACCACCGCAACGCCATCTCGCTGAGGCTGCCGATGCCGCTGCCGGCCAGCTCGCCGCCCATCGATCCCTCGGTGTGCGTCCACGGGCCGATGAGCAGCTTGGTGTCGACACCGTTCCTCTGCAGCCGGTCGAAGAGCATCGGCGTGCCGCGCTGGAAGATGTCGTACTGCCCGGCGGTGAGGAACGTCGGCACATCGATCTCGTCGACCACGCTCAGCGGCGAGCGCTTGCGGTAGAAGGGGCCGTCGTAGCCGGCGTCGCTGCCCAGCACCGCGCCGGCGAGCATCGGCACCTGGAAGCCGAGCGCACCCCCGACGTGCTGCAGCAGCGTGATCAGGGTGGCCTCGGGCCGGGTCTGGTTGACGGCGGGCGGCACCAGACCGCTGCCCGTGACCAGCCCGAACCACAGCGGGATGAAGCCGGCGTCGATCTGGCCGCCGGAGGCGACGACGTCACGGTAGACGTCGCCGGCGGGCACGATCGGGAACATCGCCTTCAGCCCGCGCGGGTGCTGGGCGGCGGTGAAGAACTGGTTGATCGCCATGTAGGACGGGCCCCACAGGCCGAGCTCGCCGTTGCTCCACGGGCGCTTCGTCGAGGTCGCCCAGTTGGCCACCTCGAGGCCGTCCTTCTGCTCGCGGTCGCCGAAGGCGTCCCACTGGCCGGCGGAGGAGCCGGTGCCGCGTACGTCGGTCTGGACGAAGACGTAGCCACGCTGCACGAAGTAGTCGCCGCCGCCCCCGCCGGAGACGTTCTTGTTGTAGGGGTTCTGCGTCAGGATCACCGGGAACCGGCCCGCCGCCGCGGTGCCGTCGGCCTTCGCCGGACGGTGGATGTCGGCGCGGAGCACCACGCCGTCGGACATCGTGATCTCGACGTCCTTCTCGACGACCACGCCGTACGTCGCCGGGCGCGGCGTCCACGCACTCGACCGTGTCGCGGACCCGGACCCGGACCCAGACCCGGGTGCCTGCGGCGCGGCCACGGCTGGTGGCGCAGACGTTCCGGACGAGTCCCCGGGGTCGCTCGCCGGGCCGGCGGCAGGCAGGAAGCTCATGACGAGCGCCAGGAACGGGAACAGGGCCGAGACGATTCCGAGGTTCATCACTCACTCCAAGGTGTGGTGGGGATCACAGAGTGAAACGATGAATGTAAACGGGGGTTACGCTACGCCGCCGGTTCGGTGGCCCGACGGACCTGGTTCACCCGAGGCGGCGCGTCGGCCAGCGCGCGAGGTCGGCCTCGAGGAGCGACGGGTCACGGGGAGGCGGAACCTCGTCGAGGATCTCCAGCCGGGCGATCCGCCCGATCCGGAATCCGCGGATCGCGGCGCGGAGGCGGCACCACCCGACCATGAGCCAGGTGTCGTCGGCACGGAGGAGTCCCATGGTCTCCACGTCGCGGACGGTCGTCACCGGCTGGTCCGGGCTCCCGCCGGCGCCGCGGTAGGTGAGGCGTACGACGCGGCGTGCCGTGACGACGTCGGACAGCATGCCGACCGGCACGCTGCCGTCGGCCGGGGGAGCAGGTTCGATGACCTGGATCATCCCGAGCATCTCCGCCACCGAGTCGCGGTGCTCCTCGGCCATGACCGCCGCGATCTTCGCCCGGGCGCGCCGGGCGGCTCCCTCGTAGGGCGACGACTCGAGCAGCCCGAGACCGGCCAGGACGGCCAGCGACTCGGCGGCGGAGAGATTCAGCGGCGGA
The DNA here is from genome assembly GCF_000960475.2 of Nocardioides luteus. Classification (GTDB taxonomy): domain Bacteria; phylum Actinomycetota; class Actinomycetes; order Propionibacteriales; family Nocardioidaceae; genus Nocardioides; species Nocardioides luteus_A. Next base: position 15,617 of record NZ_JZDQ02000047.1, read on the forward strand.
AGGGAGTACTCGCGAAGGATCAGGTATCCACCCTTCGCGCCGTGGTCGGCATAGATCGGGACGCCGGCGAGCTGGAGCGAGCTGATGTCGCGCTCGATCGTGCGCGAGGAGACCTCGAACTCGGCCGCGAGCCGGGCAGCGGACCATGGCCGACGCGCTCCGCGGAGCAGGTCCACCAAGGCGTACTGCCGCTCGGCTCGCTTCACGCCCGCATTCTTCCAGGGGCCACCGACAGTGGGCCCATGCGTCAGCCCCGCATGCTGCGCCGGCCGCCGACCGACCAGACCCGCCGGACCCGGCCGTCCTCGTCGAAGTCGAAGACGTCGACACCGCCGACGAGCAGGTCGCCGGCCTGCATGTCCCAGAGCAGCCGTCCGTGGTCGCCGTCGATCGCATCAGCGACCGTCGTGAACACGACGCCGGGGTGCTGCCCGTGCCACCAGTCGAGGTAGCGCGCGAAGTCCTCGGCGGAGCGGATGTCGTCCGCCGGGGTCGAGCCGTCGGCCTCGGTCACGGCGAAGTGGATCCGGAAGTCGTCGGCACAGATGCGGCGGGCGATGTCGCCGTCGGTGTTCCACATGGTCAGCCACAGGTCGAGCGAGCGTCGAGCGGCGGCGTTGGTCGGAGGATGCATGATCTCGGTCATGCCTCCACCCTGAGTCACCGGGGCGACAACGGTGTGTCGGAGTTCGTCCGGCCGATCAGATCCCGGCGGTGTCCGGAGCCGTACGGTCCAGGACCTTCCCGCCGGTGGCCGCCGCGACCTCGTCGTACGTCACCCCGGGAGCCAGCTCGACGAGCTCGAACGTCTCGCCGGTGACATCGAGGACCCCGAGGTCCGTGATGACCCGCTTCACGATCCCGCGACCGGTCAGCGGCAGGTCGCACGTCTCCAGCAGCTTGGGGGCGCCCTTCTTGGTGACGTGCTCCATCAGCACGATCACGCGCCCGGCGCCGGAGACCAGGTCCATCGCGCCGCCCATGCCCTTGACCATCTGGCCGGGCACCATCCAGTTGGCGATGTCGCCGTTGACGGAGACCTGCATCGCGCCCAGGACGGCGACGTCGATGTGACCGCCGCGGATCATCGCGAACGAGGTGGCGGAGTCGAAGTAGGAGGCCCCGGGGAGCACGGTCACGGTCTGCTTGCCGGCGTTGATCAGGTCGGGGTCGACCTCGTCCTCGTAGGGGAACGGCCCGACGCCGAGGATGCCGTTCTCGGCGTGCAGCACGACCGTCGACGTCTCCGGGATGTAGTCCGGGATCAGCGTCGGCAGCCCGATCCCGAGGTTGACGTAGTCGCCGTCCTGCAGCTCCTGCGCGGCGCGCGCGGCCATCTGGTTGCGGTCCCAAGCCATGACTCAGGCCTCCTTGCTCGATGCGGTGTCGGTGGGGCGCTCGCCGCGCGTCGTACGCTTCTCGATGTCCTTGCGGGCCGCCTGCTCGGGCGTCAGGGCGACGATCCGCTTCACGAAGATCCCGGGGAGATGTACGTCGGCGGGGGCGATCTCACCGACCTCGACGACCTCCTCGGCCTCGACGATCGTCACCCGCCCGGCCATCGCGGCCGGCACGTTGAAGTTGCGCGTGGAGGCGTTGAACTGGGCGTTGCCGGCCCGGTCGACGCGGGTCGCGCGGACCAGCGCGAAGTCGGTGACGATGCCCTCCTCGAGCACCATCTGCTTGCCGTGGAACTCCCGCACCTCCTTCGGCTCGGAGGCCTCGGCGACCGTGCCGTCGGGGTTGTAGCGGTAGGGCAGGCCGCCGTCGGAGACCATCGTGCCGACGCCGGTCGGCGTGTAGAACGCGCCGATCCCGCTGCCGCCCGCCCGCATCCGCTCGGCGAGGGTGCCCTGCGGGGTGAGCTCGAGGGTGAGCTCGCCGGCCAGGTACTGCCGGCCGAACTCCTTGTTCTCGCCGATGTAGCTCGCGATCACGCGGGAGATGCGGTGATCGTCGAGCAGCAGCCCGAGCCCGGCGCCGTCGACGCCGCAGTTGTTGGAGACGACCATCAGGTCGTCCGCCCCCTGCTCGCGCAGCGCGTCGATCAGGAACCACGGGATTCCCACCAGGCCGAAGCCGCCCACGGCCAGGCTGGCCCCGCTGTGAATGTCGGCGACCGCCTCCGCGGCCGAACCGACCACCTTGTCCAGACCCATGTCTTCTCTGCTCTCTCGAGATTTTCCGTACGAAGCGTGCCGGCTGCTCAGCGGACCGACTCGAACACCGCCGCGAGCCCCTGCCCGCCACCGATGCACATCGTCTCCAGGACGTACCGGGCCTCGCGGCGCTGCGCCTCGCGGGCGGCGGTGGCGAGGATGCGGGCGCCGGTGGCGCCGATCGGGTGGCCGAGCGAGATGCCCGAGCCGTTGGGGTTGAGCCGCTCGTCGGTGGCGTCGATCTTCCACTCGCGCAGCACGGCGAGGACCTGGGCCGCGAAGGCCTCGTTGAGCTCGATCAGGTCGATCTCGTCGAGCGTGAGCCCGGCCCGGGACAGCGCGGTGCGGCTGGAGAGGACGGGTCCGATGCCCATCCGCTCGGGCTCGCAGCCGGAGACCGCCCACGACTTGAGGGTCAGCAGGGGAGTCAGGCCACGCTTCTCCGCCTCGGCGCGCGTGGTCACGATGCACATCGCGGCGCCGTCGTTCTGGCCGGACGCGTTGCCCGCGGTGACCGTCGACTCCTCGTCGATCTTCAGCCGGATCGGGCGCAGCGAGGCGAGCTTCTCCAGGGAGATGTCGGCACGCGGGTGCTCGTCGCGGTCGACGACCACATCGGGCTTGCGGCGTCCGCCCGGGACGGTCACCGGGACCAGCTCGTCGGCGAACTTGCCGGCCTCGTGGGCGGCCACGGCCCGCTGGTTGGAGCGCAGCGCGAGCTCGTCCTGCTCCTCGCGGGAGATGCCGTACTCGCGGCGCAGGTTCTCGGCGGTCTCGATCATGCCGCCGGGGATCGGGTGGTCCTTGCCGCCCGCGGTCTCGCGGGCCCGGTCGAGGCGGTCGAGCAGCTCGATGCCGCCCTGCTTCACCCCGCCGCGCAGCCCGAGCGCGTAGTGCTCGACGTTGGACATCGACTCCGCACCACCGGCGATGACGAGGCTCGCGGCTCCGGTGGCGACGGTGCCCGCGGCGTACAGGACCGCCTGCAGACCGGAACCGCAGCGACGGTCGATCTGGAGGCCGGGGACGCCGGTGCCGAGGCCGGCGTCGAGGGCCGCGATGCGGCCGATGGCGGGGTTCTCGCCGCTGGCGTAGCCGTTGCCGAGGATGACGTCGTCGACGTCGCCCTCCTGCAGTCCGGTGCGCTCGACCAGCTCGCGCAGGACGGTGGTGGCGAGATCGGTCGCGGTCAGCGGCGCCAGGGCGCCGAGGAAGCGACCGACTGGGGTACGGAGAGGCTCGCAGATGACGATGTCGGTGGCGCTGCTCATGCTGTCGACGGTACGCGGACAGTCATGACTTGAGAAGTATTCATTTGGCGTCGATTAACACGTTTCAGGTCTTGATCTCCCTACCCGACCGGACAGTGCGCCAACGACGCTATTGCGATAAATTCGCGTTAGCCCCCATTCGTAGATCCAAGAGGTGACCATGCACGTCCCCGACGGCTTCCTCGACGCACCGACGTCGATCGCCACCGGCGCAGTCGCAGTCGTCGCGGTCGGTGTCGCGCTGCGCGGCGCGCGCCGCGAGCTCGACGACAAGACCGCCCCGCTGGCCGGCCTGGTCGCCGCGTTCGTCTTCGCGACCCAGATGCTCAACTTCCCCGTCGGGGCGGGCACGAGCGGCCATCTGATGGGCGGCGCGCTCGCCGCTGTCCTGGTCGGGCCGTGGACCGGCGTGCTGTGCGTCTCGGTCGTGCTCATCGTCCAGTCGCTGCTCTTCGCCGACGGCGGCATCACCGCGCTCGGCACCAACATCCTGCTGATGGCGGTCACCACGGTGGTCGTCGGCTGGTTCGTGAGCCGGGTGCTGATCAAGCTGCTGCCGAAGCGGGTCGGCCTGGTCGCCCCGGCGGCGGCGATCGGCGCCTTCGTCTCCGTCCCCGCCGCGGCGTCCGTCTTCACCGCGCTCTACGCGATCGGCGGCACCGCCGACATCTCACTGACCACGCTGGCCACCGCGATGCTCGGCTGGCACACGCTCATCGGTCTGGGCGAGGGCGTGATCACCTTCCTCGCGGTCGGCGCGATCCTCTCCGTACGTCCCGACCTCGTCTACGCCGCGCGAGGCGTGATCGCCGAGCGCGACCTGGTCATCAAGGCGAAGGAGGCGGTGGCATGAGCACCACCACGAAGAAGCGCGTCCCGTTCAGGTGGGTCGCCCTCGGCATCGCCGTCGTCGCGCTGCTGCTGGCCGGAGTGGTCTCCTACTACGCCTCGGCCAACCCCGACGGCCTCGAGTACGTCGCCGGCAAGACCGGCTTCCTCGACCGCGCTTCGGAGCACGGCGCCGCTGACGGACCCTTGGCCGGCTACGGCACCAAGGGCGTCGACGACGCCCGGCTCTCCGGTGGCCTGGCGGGGGTGATCGGCACCGTCGTCGTGCTCGTCGTCGCCGGTGGCCTCGTGCTGCTCGTACGTCGGCGGCCCACCGACTCCTCCGACGAGGCCTGAGCCGGTGCCCGCCCATCTGAAGGTGCTGGCCCTGGTCGGCTTCATGCTCGTCGTGGTGGCGACCCCGCGGGAGTGGTTCGCTGCGTACGCCTTCTTCCTCGCCGCCCTGGTGACGGTCGGCGCAGTCGGCCGGGTGCGCCCGGGGTGGGTGCTGAAGCGGATGCTGGTGGAGACGCCGTTCGTGGTCTTCGCGGTGCTGATGCCGTTCATCTCCCACGGGCCGCGGGTCGAGGTGCTCGGGCTGAGCCTGAGCGAGTCGGGCCTGCTCTCCGCGTGGGGGCTGCTGGCCAAGGGCACGCTCGGCGTGATCGCCGGTCTGCTGCTGGCCGCGACCACGACGCCGCAGGAGCTGGTCCACGGCCTGGAGCGGCTGCGGCTGCCTCAGCAGCTGGTGCAGATCATGGCGTTCATGGTCCGCTACCTGGAGGTGGTGACCGACGAGATGCGCCGGATGGCGGTCGCGCGCGCCTCCCGAGGGTTCGTCGCCCGCAACCCGCTCCACTGGCCGGTGCTCGCCCGTTCGGTCGGCGCCCTCTTCATCCGTTCCTTCGAGCGCGGCGAGCGGGTCCACCTGGCCATGGTCTCGCGCGGATACACAGGGAGAATGCCTCGGTGACCACTCCAGTCCTGGACGTACGCGGCCTCGCCTTCGCCTACCCCGACGGCCATCAGGCGCTCTTCGGCGTCGACCTGCACGTCCACCGTGGCGAACGGGTCGCGCTGCTGGGGCCCAACGGCGCCGGCAAGACGACGCTGGTCCTGCACCTCAACGGCATCCACCTCGCCGGTGCCGGATCGGTCGCCGTGAGCGGGCTGCCCGTCACCAAGGCCAACATCAAGGAGATCCGCCGCCGCGTCGGCATCGTCTTCCAGGACCCCGACGACCAGCTCTTCATGGGCACCGTCCGCGAGGACGTCGCCTTCGGCCCCGCCAACCTCGGCCTGCGCGGCGCGGCGCTCGATGCGAAGGTCACCGAGGCGCTCGCGAAGGTCGGGATGGAGGAGTTCGCCGACCGGCCGCCCCACCATCTCTCCTTCGGCCAGCGCCGCCGGGTCGCGGTGGCCACCGTGCTGGCGATGGACCCCGAGATCCTGGTCCTCGACGAGCCGTCCTCCAACCTCGACCCGGCCTCCCGCCGCGAGCTCGCCGACATCCTCCGCGACCTCGACGTCACGGTCCTGATGGTCACCCACGATCTCCCGTACGCCCTCGAGCTCTGCGACCGCTCGGTCATCCTCGACGGTGGTGTCGTGGCCGCCGAGGGCCGCACGGTCGACGTACTCTCCAACGCTGACCTGATGCGCGCCCACCGTCTCGAGCTGCCCTTCGGCTTCGACCCGGTCGCCGCTGCCGCCACCCTCTAGCCGAGACTGCAGGTTTGGGCGACGAAACGACAGTTTCGTCCGCCACTTCTACGGTCTCGGCCGCCGCGACTACCTACTCGGCGAGTCGCCGGGAGCGGTAGTGGAGCTTGGCGCTGACGTAGCCGCGCCAGCCGACGAGGGTGAGGCCGAGGAAGAGGATCGAGACGACCAGGAAGGCCGGCGCGAGACCCTCGCCGGTGAGGCCGCGGAGCACCATCCCGATGACGTACGTCCCGAGCCAGACGACCACGCCCGCCGGCCACGTGCGAGCGGCAGGCCAGCGACGCCACACCAGCACGGCCCAGGCCACGACGAGCCCGGCCAGGAACGGCCAGGCGATCCGGAGCACGACGAGCGCCGGGCCGGAGTCGTGGGACTGGCGCCCGGCGAAGGCGAAGAGCAGCACGAAGAAGACGTCGGCGGCGAAGGCCGCGACCGCCCACCTGGGCGCGAGCCCGGCGATGAGCGGGGAGGAGACGTCGGACTTCGTGGAGGACATGGTGCCCAGGATACGAGCCCGGCCTACGCCGGGAGCCAGGCCCCGCCGCGCATCACCCGGGTCGGCCGCAGCGACTCGTCGGTGATCACCAGGTCCGCACGCGCACCGGGCTCGAGGCGACCCGCGTCCAGGCCCACCACCGAGGCCGGCCGCAGGCTCGCGGACCGCATCAGCATGGCCAGGTCGATCCCGGCAGCGGCATGGCGGCGGACCTGGTCCAGGAGCCGCGAGGTGCCGCCGGCGATCGAGCCGTTGCCGGTCCCGTCGGCGATCCGGGCGACCCCGTTCCGCACCTCCACGGCGAGCGGGCCGAGCTGGTAGTCGCCGTCGGCCATCCCGGCCGCGGCCATCGCGTCGGTGACCAGCACGACCGACCCGGGCACCATCGACATCACCGCCCGGACCGTCTCGTCGTCGAGGTGTACGCCGTCCGCGATCAGCTCCACGCAGGCGTCCCCGACCCCGGCGGCTCCCAGGGACCCGAGGACCGGCCCAGGGGAGCGGTGGTGCGCGGGCGGCATCCCGTTGAACAGGTGGGTGACCAGGCTCCCGGGCCCCGACAGAAAGGCGCGAGCCTGCGAAGCCGACGCAGCGGTGTGCCCCAGCGCCACCACGGCCCCGGCCGAGGTGAGCACCGAGGCGACCTCGTCGGCCCCGGGGAGCTCGGCCGCGAGCGTCATCACCCGCAGCTGCCCCCGCGCGGCGGCGACGAGCTCACGGGTCAGCCCGGCGTCCGGTGCCAGCAACAGCTCGGGGTCGTGCGCGCCGCGGCAGGAGTGCTCCAGGAAGGGCCCCTCCATGTGGATCCCGGCGATCAGTCCCTCCTCGGCAGCGGTGGCCAGGGCGGAGACCACCGACAGCAACCGGGAAGGCGCATCCGTCACGGTCGAGGCGAGCAAGGTCGTCGTGCCGGCAGCATGGTGGACCCCGGCAGCGACCGCGATCTCCTCCGACGAGGTGGAGTGGAACGACGCGCCACCACCGCCGTGGTTGTGGATGTCCACCAGGCCCGGCAGCAGGATCCCCGCCGACTCCGCGTCGGCGTCCGTCGCCGGCCGCAGCTCCTGGATCACGCCGTCCGCGACGCTGACGACCAGATCGTCGAAGCCGCCCGGCCGAGGCACCCGGCCGCGTACGACATGCTCTAGATCCATCGCTTGAACCAGATCCTCGTCAGCCATTCCTGCCGGGTGAGCAGCTCGTCGGTGTAGATCGGCCAGAACCAGGCGAAGTTGCAGATCACCAGGACGACGAAGATGCCTCCGAAGATCGTGCCACCGACCCGACGCCGGTGGCCGGAACCGGAGCCCACGGGAGAAGGCGGCCGGTCGAGCAGCTTGCCGAGACACAGACACAGGCCGAGCACCAGGAACGGCAGCGCGATGATCATGTAGAAGGAGAAGATCGGCCGCCCGGCGTACTGCAGCCAGGGCAGCCACGTCGACAGCACCCCGACGACGGCGACCCCGAACCTCCAGTCCCGGGCGGCGACCCACATGAACGCGGAGACGATCAGGGCGACGAACGCTCCCCACCAGAGCACCGGGGTGCCCAGGAGCAGCACCTGCCGCAGGCACGTGCCCGCCTGCTCGGGACCGTCACCGTCGGGATCAGTCGAGGGCGTCGCCTCGCACATCTCGCCACGCGACTTCGCCCCGGACAGGATCCCGGTGTCGGCGGCGACCCCGACGGGCCGGTTCAGGACGAGCCAGCCGATCGGGTGCGACCCGTAGGTGTGCTCGGCGCAGTCCAGGAAATGGGTGTGGAAGGTGTAGACGTCGCGGTGGTAGTACCAGAGCGACCGCAGCGACTGGGTGACCTCACCGAGGCCGGACGCGTCCGGCTCGGTCGCGGTCGGCCAGCGCTTGTCGTTGAGGTTCTCGGGGACGTACGACTTGTTCTCGCAGTGGCCCTCGCCGGTGTAGCGCGTGTACTGCGTCGCCGAGAGCGACTGCTCGTAGACGTCCGCGTGGGTCATCCACGGGATCCACGTCATCACGTAGACCGCCAGCGCGACCCCCACCAGGTGGACGAACGCCGTCGGCCCGTCGGCCACGCAGGCGCGGAGCCAGGCAAGACGTACGCCGAAGGAGCGCCGCATCCCCGCGGACCAGGCCACGTAGAGGAGTCCGAAGGCGGCCAGCGGGTAGAGCGCCTCCCACTTGCACCCGATGGCCAGCCCCCAGGCGATGCCGGAGCAGAGCAGCCACGGGCGGAAGAGCATGCGTCGGACCGGGCCCCAGGCGCCGGGCGCGGCGAGCTGGGTGGGGGCGAGCGCGGAGAACCGGCGCCGGCACCAGTCGCGGTCCATCACCATCAGGTGCACCGCGAGGAGCAGGAAGAAGGCGACGAAGAGGTCCAGCAGCGCCAGCCGGGAGAGGACGAACGCGAGCCCGTCGAAGGTCACCAGGATCCCGCCGACGAGACCGAGCATCATCGACCCGGAGACGCGGCGTACGAACCGGATCGTCAAGAGCACCAGGAGCGAGCCGACGACGACGGAGGCGATCCGCCAGCCGAACGGGTCCATCCCGAAGAGCTTGATGCCGAGCGCGATGATCCACTTGCCCACGTCGGGGTGGACGATCATCGACGGCCCGTCGGCGAAGACACCGTTCAGCTGGCCGGCCAGGATCTTCTCGTCGGCGCCCTCGATGAAGTTGCGCGCGTAGCCGTACTCCAGCAGCGCCCAGGCGTCCTTGGCGTAGTAGGTCTCGTCGAAGGCGAAGACCTTCGGGGTGCCCAGATGCCACAGCCTCAGCAGGAACGCGAGCGCAGTGATCCCGATCGTCGCCAGCCAGCCGGCCCTCGGTGAGCCGTTGATGCGGCGCCGGGCGCGCTCCCAGGCGGTGGGGAGCAGGTGACCGGAAGGGGTGCTCGCGAGCCCCTCCATGGGCTCATCGGCCCTGGTCACCGTCGTTGTCACGATGGCACCCTATAGGCCTGCGACAATGTAGGTGTGGCAGATCCAGACGACGGCGTGCTCATCTTGGCGGCAACCCCGATCGGGCGAGTGGAGGATGCCCCACCCCGTTTGGCCTCGGAGCTCGCCACCGCGGACGTCATCGCAGCCGAGGACACCCGTCGCCTGCGCCGGCTGACGACCGATCTCGGGGTCGAGATCAAGGGCCGCATCGTCTCCTACTTCGAGGGCAACGAGAGTGCGCGTACCCCGACCCTGCTCGCCGACCTCCTCGACGGCAACCGGGTGCTGCTGGTCACCGACGCCGGCATGCCCTCGGTCTCCGACCCCGGTTATCGGCTGGTCGCCGCGGCGGTCGAGAAGGACGTACGCGTCACCGCGGTGCCCGGACCCTCGGCCGTCCTGACGGCCCTGGCGGTCAGTGGCCTCCCCGTCGACCGGTTCTGCTTCGAGGGCTTCCTGCCGCGCAAGGCCGGCGAGCGTTCCCGCCGCCTGGCGAGCCTGGCCACGGAGGAGCGCACCATGGTCTTCTTCGAGGCGCCCCACCGCACCGAGGCCGCCCTGGCAGCCATGCGCGACGCCTTCGGCGACGGCCGCGCCGCCGCGGTCTGCCGCGAGCTGACCAAGACCCACGAAGAAGTACGCCGCGGCCCCCTCGCCGAGCTCGTCGACTGGGCGCACGACGGGGTGAGAGGCGAGGTCACCATCGTCGTCACCGGCGCCGACCCGTCCGCCGAGATCGGCAACGACCCCGAGAGCCTGCGAGCAGCCGTCGCCGACCTGGAGGCCGAGGGCCTGACCAGGAAGGAAGCGATCGCCGAAGCAGCCAAACGAGCCGGCGTCCCGAAACGCGAGGTCTACGACCTCGTCCACAAGAGCGTGTAGAAGACTGGTGAGCATGAGCTTCGCCCCGGCACCCGAGCCCCTGCCCGCCCCGGTCGTCGACAACCACACCCATCTCGACATCGTCCGAGGCGACGAGAGTCTGCCTGTCGAGGAGGCGCTCGCCCGGGCGGCGGCGGTGGGGGTGACCCGGGTGGTCCAGATCGGCTGCGACCTGCCCGGTGCGCGCTGGGCGGTCGAGGCGGCGAAGACGTACGACAACATGGTCGCCGGCGTCGCGCTCCACCCCAACGACGCCCCTCGCCAACCCGACCTCGAGGCCGCGCTCGACGAGATCGAGAAGCTCGCCGGGGCGCACGACAAGGTGCGCGTGGTGGGGGAGACCGGGATGGACTTCTTCCGCACCGACGAGGAGGGCCGCGAGACCCAGGCCTACTCCTTCCGGCGCCACATCGACATCGCCAAGCGCCTCGACAAGACCCTGATGATCCATGACCGCGACGCCCATGAGGCGGTGCTCGAGGTGATCGACAGCGTCGGTCCGCCGGAGCGCTGGGTGATGCACTGCTTCTCCGGTGACCCCGAGTTCGCCCGCCAGTGCCTGGACCGTGGCGCCTACCTCTCCTTCGCGGGCACGGTGACGTTCAAGAACGCGCAGTACCTCCGCGACGCCCTCGCGATCACGCCCCAGGACCGCATCCTGGTCGAGACCGACGCGCCCTTCCTGACGCCCCACCCGCATCGCGGCGCGATCAACTCCAGCTACATGATCCCGGCGACGATGCGGGTCATGGCCGACGTACGCGGCGACGACCTCGAGGCGCTCTGCAACGCCGTCAACACCAACACCGAGACCGCCTTCGGCGGCACCTGGTGATCCGCCGGCGCTGACAAAGGGGGAGGGCCCGAGGCGATCGCCTCGGGCCCTCCCTTCTTGCTTCTGTGCTGCTCGGATCAGGTCAGGAGACGCTGACCTTCATCGTGCCCGACTTCTCGTCGGAGTAGAGCACCTCGATCTTCACGCCGGAGCCGGCGGTCTTGGTCGAGTGGTAGGGGTTGGCGGCGTCCCAGTAGGCCGTCGTCGACTTGTCGTAGAAGGTCGAGACGCCCTTGCGAGCCGGCAGGTCGAGCGTCTTGGTGCCGCCGGCGGCGAGCTCGACGGTGAGGTGGAGCGCGTCGGTGCGGTCCACGTCGAAGGTCGAGTCGTAGCCCTGGATCCGGTTACGGGTCAGGGAGCCGTCGGAGTACTTCTGGATACCGATCGAGGAGTCGACCGGCAGGGCCTGACCGCCACCCGGGTGACCCGAGGTGTTGTTGTCGGCGTACAGACCGTTCTCGTACCAGACCAGCAGGCCGTCCTGGTAGGCGTAGTGGTCGACCTTGTCCGGAGCGGTCCGGGCGTAGTCGAAGCTGTACGGGCCGGTGGCCAGGGTCTTGTCGTAGCCCTTGTACTGCCGGTTCTCGGCGATGTAGAAGTGCGAGTAGGGCAGGGTGTAGGTGCCGTCGGTGAGCTCGAAGTACTTGTTCACCGTCCAGCCGTCGAAGGACGAGAAGTCCGTCGTGTACGCCGAGCCGACCGAGAGGTCGTCGATCGCGAAGCCGTAGTAGTGCACGCCGCCGTCGGTGGCGGTGCGGAAGCGGAGCTTCACGGTCTGACCGGCGTACGCCGACAGGTCGACGGACAGGTCCTTGAACTCGACCGGGTCCTTGGTCTTGCAGTTGACGCTGCAGGAGCTGTCCGAGGTGCCGTCGATGCCGTTGTTGGCCTCGGCGGCGGTGGAGGACAGGTTCGTCTTCAGCGGGGTGGACCAGGTCGAGCCGCCGTCGGTCGAAGCCTCGACGAAGGTGAAGTCGTAGTCCTTCTCGAGGTCGTACTTCACCTTCGCGCTCAGCGAGCCGCCCGCGGGGACGCTGATCTCAGGGGTGACCGCAGTCGCCGAGAGGTCGTCGCCCTTGCCTGAGTAGAGGAAGGACTTGCCGGAGGTGCCGGAGCCCGCGTCGTACGTCTCCTCGCCGTCGGGCAGGTTGACGATGAGCGCCTGCGGCGTCTTGTCGCCGGTGTCGTGGAAGCTCGGACCCAGGGTCAGCTTCTTGGACGTACCGGCGTCGACGGTGGCGTAGTTGAGCCAGCCGAGGAAGAGCTTCTCGGGGGCGCCCATGTGGTTGGGGGTGGTGCCGATGGAGCCGTCGCCGTGGCCGAGCCACGAACCCGAGCTCATCAGGGTCCAGAAGCCGGTGCCGTTCTCGCCACCGGCGGTGTCGTAGAAGTCCGGCAGGCCGAGGTCGTGGCCGAACTCGTGCGCGAAGACGCCCAGGCCGCCGTTCTCGGGCTCGGTGGTGTAGTCGCGGATCCAGATGTCGGTGTTACCGATCTTGACGCCACCGGCCTTCGGGAAGTCGGCCGGGCCGTCGGAACCGGAGGCGTTCGCGGCCCAGCGGTGCGACCAGATGGTCCACGGGTCGGCGCCGGCCTCCTCGCCCGGGCCGGAGTGGATCGCCTGGAAGTGGTCGATGTAGCCGTCGGGCTCGTTGAAGTTGCCGTCGCCGTCGAGGTCGTAGCGGTCCCAGATGTCGTAGTCCTGCAGGTACGCGGTGATCTCGGCGTCGGTCTTGCCGGCGGCCTTCTGCGCCTCGTACCAGGCGTTCGCGCTGTCCTGGATGTAGTTCTTCATCGCGGAGGCGGTCTCGTCACCGGTGCTGCTCTGGTAGTAGGACTCCGCGTGGGGCAGGGTGACCCAGTCGCTCACGTCGCCCTGCAGGTCGAAGCGACCGCTCGACATCTCCTTGTAGACGTTGTGGAAGGACTCCTGGCCCTTCTCCTGGTTGAAGAACATGTCCATGTAGTGCTCGCGGGAGAAGTCCTCCTCCCAGTAGGTGGAGTTGTCGTCCGCGGCGGGCGGCGCGATCTCGTTGTGGAGCGGGCCCGAGGTGTTGTCGGGGAAGGCCGGGTTGCCGCCCTCGCCGAACTCGACCAGGAAGCTCAGCAGCTGGGACTTCTCGGTGGGCGCGTGCTCCACCCAGCGGGCGTTGTCGCCCGAGCCCATCTTGACGACCTCGCTGCCGTTCTTGGTGACCGTCTTCTTCTCGCCCGTGGCGACAGCCTCGGCGGCGTTGGTCTTCAGCTCGCGACGCTTGGTGTTGAGCGCGTCGGGCTTGTCATCGACCTTCTGCTTCGTTGAAGCGGCGGCGGGGGTCCCCGTGCTCTCGACGGCGCTTGCCGACGAGTGCGTCAGGGCCACCGGCGTCACGCCGGCGACCGCGACCGCGGCGAGAACGCTGGTAAGGCGTCTGTTCATCGTTCCTCCGGAGTCTGGTGACATCGCGCACATCTGCCTTCCCCGAGAACTGACCGGCACGACGGGCCATCACGACACAGATGGCTTCGGAGTACCACACCAAGCAACGCAGTTACCTGTAAAGGATTTGTCGCCTATTGGCCAGGGGGCACGATATTTCGTGGCGGGATTACGACATGCACCCCGATCAACCCGCTTGACCTGCGATTTTGCCGTGATGAATCGCACACGTGTCATTCGCCTCCGGCGGTGGTCACAACGTTTCGTGACGCGCATTTGATACCGGGATTGCATGCTTGTAATTGCCTGCGGAGCGAGCACGAGACTTGCATTTAACCGACCACATTTGGTCCGCTGTCCGGCGAGATAGCCGGGATCGGGATAGATCCGGACGGTGTTGGGGGTGGGCCTCAGCGCGTAGATCACCAGATCTCGCAACACCGTTCGCCCGTGCCCGGGGAGCACGAACATCGGAGCATTGTGCCCGTCAGCAGCACCACCTCATGGGTTCGCAACATCGCATCTACTCGACGTCGTAAGGCCATCCTGGTCGGCGGACTCGCCGCCGCAGTGGTCGCCACAGGCGGCACGGCGTACGGCGTCAAGACCTCCCAGACGGACGTCATCATCTCGGTCGACGGCAAGGCGAAGGACGTCAGCGTCCACGCAGACACCGTCGGAGACGTCCTGGAGGCAGAGGGCATCGAGATCGGCGACCGTGACGCGGTCGCTCCGTCGATCGACACCAAGGTCGAGGACGGCAGCGCGATCAGCGTTCGCTACGCCCGCAAGCTGAGCCTCGAGGTCGACGGCAAGCCCCAGGACCACTGGGTCACCGCGACCACCGTCGGCGGCGCTCTCGCCGAGCTCGGCCGTGACTACGACCGGGCAGAGCTCTCGACCAGCCGCGGTGCCTACATCGGCCGCGACGGGATGTCGCTCGACGTCATCACGCCGAAGACCGTCAAGGTCTCGCTGGCCGGGAAGAAGACCAAGCAGGTGAGCGTGACCGCGCTGACCGTCGGCGACGCGCTGAAGGACCTCGGTGTCCAGCTCGAGCGCCGGGACAAGGTCTCGCCGGCCTCCGACAAGGCCCTGAAGAGCGGTCAGAAGATCGTCTTCACCGACTTCTCCGCCAAGAACCAGCGGGTGGCTCGCGAGACCATCGAGGCGCCGGTCAAGGAGATCGAGGACTCCTCGATGACCAAGGGCGACACCCAGGTCGTCGAGGAGGGCTCCGACGGTGTCCGCTCGGTGACCTATAGGATCGTCTACAGGAACGGCGAGGCCGTCTCCCGCAAGGTCCTCGAGCAGAACGTCATCGAGGAGGCCGAGACCCGCGTGGTCAAGGTCGGCACCAAGGAGGAGGCCCCTGCGGCCAACTTCGCCGGCGGCGACACCGTCTGGGACCAGATCGCGCAGTGCGAGTCCGGCGGCAACTGGGCCATCAACACCGGCAACGGCTACTACGGTGGCCTGCAGTTCGACGAGCAGACCTGGCACGCCTACGGCGGCTCCGGCCTGCCGAGCGAGAACAGCCGCGAGACCCAGATCGCGATCGCGGAGAAGGTCCGTGACGACCGCGGTGGCTACGGCTCCTGGCCCGCCTGCTCCCAGGCCCTCGGCCTGCCGCAGTAAGGCTGTTTCGGCCTTCGGGCCATAGTCTGTACCCATGACCGACCGCACCCCGCCGCGCCTGTTGGGCCCGGCGGAGGTGCGGTCGCTCGCATCCGAGCTCGATCTGCGTCCCACCAAGCAGCGTGGGCAGAACTTCGTGATCGACGCCAACACCGTGCGCCGGATCGTCCGCGAGTCCGGCGTCGACGCCTCCGACGTCGTCGTGGAGGTCGGTCCCGGCCTCGGGTCGCTCACCCTCGCCATCCTCGAGACCGGCGCCCGGGTGACCGCGATCGAGATCGACGAGGTCCTGGCCGAGCGGCTGCCTCGAACCATCGAGGAGTACGCCCCCGACCAGGCCGACGCGTTCAGCCTGATCCGCGCCGACGCCCTCCGGGTGACGTCCGTCCCCGGGCCTCCGCCGACCGCCCTGGTCGCCAACCTGCCCTACAACGTCTCGGTCCCGGTCCTGCTGCACCTGATGGCCCTGCTGCCCTCGCTGCGCCATGGGCTGGTGATGGTGCAGGCCGAGGTCGCCGACCGGCTGGCCGCCAAGCCCGGCTCCAAGGTCTACGGCGTCCCCTCGGTGAAGGCCGCCTGGTACGCCGACGTACGTCGCGCCGGCGCGATCGGCCGCAACGTCTTCTGGCCGGCCCCCAACGTCGACTCCGGTCTCGTCTACTGGAGCCACCGCGAGCCGCCCTCGACCGAGGTCTCCCGCGAGGAGGTGTTCGCGGTCATCGACGCCGCCTTCGCGCAGCGCCGCAAGGCGCTCCGTGGCGTGCTCAAGCCGCTGGCCGGCTCCGCCGACGCCGCCGAGAAGGCGCTCGTCGCGGCCGGTATCGACCCGCTCGCGCGCGGTGAGTCGCTGACCGTCACAGACTTCGTACGCATCACCGAATCGCTCCCGAAGGTCCTCTCATGACGATCACCGTCCGCGCGGCCGCGAAGTTCAACCTGCACCTCGGCGTCGGGCCGGTCCGGGAGGACGGGTTCCACCCGCTGGCGACCGTCTACCACGCGATCGGGCTCTACGACGACGTCACGGTGAGCGAGGCCGGCCGGTGGGAGGTCGCGCTCACCGCGGAGGACCACATCGCGCTGGGTGAGGTCCCGACCGGCGACGACAACATCGTCGTGCGGGCCGGCAGGCTGCTCACCGGCCACCACGGCATCGACCGGACGGCGAGGATCGAGATCCACAAGGGCATCCCGGTCGCCGGTGGCCTCGCCGGTGGCTCGGCCGACGCGGCCGCGACGCTCGTCGCCCTCGACCGGCTGTGGTCGCTGGAGACCTCCGACGAGGATCTGCTGGCTCTGGCCGGGCAGCTGGGCTCCGACGTACCGTTCGCGCTCATCGGCGCCACCGCCGTCGGTGGCGGCCGCGGCGAGATCGTCGAGCCGGTCGCCGACAACGGTGCCTGGTGGTGGGTCGCGGTCGGCAACGAGCAGGGCCTGTCGACGCCGTCGGTCTACCGCGCCTTCGACGAGCTCGCCGGCGCCGAGGTCTCCGATCCGCAGGTCCCCGAACGCCTGCTCATGGCGCTGGAGAAGGGCGACCCGGAGCTCCTGGCCGAGGCGCTCACCAACGACCTCCAGGCGCCGGCCCTCGAGCTGCGTCCCGACCTCGCCCAGACCTTCGCCGACGGCGAGGAGGCCGGTGCGTTGGCCGTCCAGCTCTCCGGCTCGGGCCCGACCATCCTCATGCTCTGCCGCGACGCCGCCCACGCCCGCGAGGTCGCCAGAGCGATGCAGGCCAGGGCCTACGACCGCGTCTGGACCGCCCCCGGCCCCGTCGCGGGCGCGCACGTGGTCAGCTACTGACCCACCTCGGCCAAGGCGTCAGCCCGGTCGGCCGAGACGTCAGTTGGATCGGCCGAGACGTCAGCGTGTGACGCCTCGGCCGACGTACGTGACGCCTCGGCGAGGAGGGTTACGCGGCGCTGGAGACGACCTCGTCGGAGATCGCGGCGGCAGCGCGGCGCAGATGGCGGGTGATACTGGCGGCGTTGAACCCGGCGGCACTGCCGGAGACGGAGACGGCGGCGATGGCGCGGCCCTCCATCATGATCGGGACCGCGGCGCAGACGATGCCGAGCTGGGCCTCCTCACGATCGAAGGCGATGCGCTCGCTGTTGGCCCGGCGGAGCTCGGCGAGGAACTTCGCCGGGTCGCCGTGCGAGTGACGGGTGCGCCTGACCAGACCGGACTCGAGCACGGCCGCGATGTGGTTGCGGTCGCTGAACGAGAGGATCGCCTTGCCGAGGGCGGAGCAGGCGGCGGGCGCTCGCCCACCGACGTACGTGTCAGGCTGGATGCCGCCGCGGCCGGCGATCTTCTCCAGGATGACGATGTCGGTGCCCTCGAGGATGGCGAGGTGGACGGTCTTGCCGGTCGCTACGTAGAGCTCGGCCAGGTGTGGCATCGCGGTCTCCCGGATGCCCTGCGGCCGGCAGATCTGCACCGCGTTGCCGAGCTCGAACAGTCGACGGCCGAGCACGTAGTGGCGCCCGGTGCGCTCCACGTACCCGCTCTGCTCGAGGTGACGCAGGAGGCGGAAGGCGGTCGACTTGGGTAGGCCCGCGGTGCGCGCGATCTCGCTGACACCGAGCTTGGGGCCGGCTCCGAGAAATGCCTCCAGGATCTGGAGGGCCTTCGTCGCAGACGGGGTCGCCGAGGAGGTCGTCCTCGGGGCGCCTTCATGGTCGTGCTGACTAGCCAGGGTGGGGATAGCAGAGACGCTCATGGGGGATCTCCTTTACTGAGACGGAGGCACACCACGATGGGGGGATCTGGTGGCACCGACTCTCTGTGACAGCAGTCACTGTAACGATCGTTCCGGAGGTTGTGGTGGAAATGTTGGATAAATCTCATTCCTGACCTGCGGAAATAGATGACACGGCATGCATTTCGATGCGTTTTCGACCGTTAGCGTCGTAGATCGACTGTAGGTCTACGGTAGTAGGTCAGTGGCTGATCTGTGTATGAAATGGCGTCGCCGTGACCAATTTCGCCAGCAGATCCGAGGTCGTGGCCGGCGGCATGTCGGCGCTGTCGAGCGCCTCGGCGAAGAGAAGTCCGTCTGCGATCACGAGCAGCAGCGCCGCCATCTCGTCGGCATGATCCCGGCCGGCCTCGCCGAGAGCACCGCGGAACCAGCCTGCGAACTCGTCGCGCGAGCGGCGGCGTACGGCAAGGAACCGGTCTCGGCCGGGAAGCGGCTCGGGCCGCTTGGGGAGCACCAGCATGAGGCCGATCCGCAGGAACGGGGGCAGCCGTCGCAGGCTGGCGACAAGCGGGGTCAGCATCAGCGGAAGCTCGGTGGCGCAGTCAGCGGCCGCAGTCGGCGGATGCCACGAGGACTGCGCGCTGCTCCAGGCGCGGTAGGAGTCGTCCACTGCGGCCGAGAACAGGTCGTCCTTGTTCGTGAAGTGCCAGTAGACCGAGGAGGCCGGTAGGCCTGCCGCGGCGCAGATCCGGCTGATCGAGGCGCCCTCGTAGCCGCTCTCCGCGGCGACCTCCAGCGCTGCTGCGACGAGCTTCTCGCGGCTGCTGCTGGCGCCCTCGTACGTCACGGGCGGCAGCTCCACGGCCTCCGGGACGGCGGCCGGGTCCAGCTTCCGGAGGCGGTCCGCGACCGCGGCCAGTCCGTCGGCGAGCCGTTGCCGGAGCGGGTCCAGGTCGGCGTACGCCTCGGTCTGGACATGGATGAAGAGACCGTCGTGCGCGGCGAGGGTCAGCCGCGCGAGGGTCTCGATGTGGGCCGGCGGAAGGTCGACCGCCTCCGACCACCACAGCGCGAAGCCGGCCAGCGTCTGGGTGCGGATCCGGAGGAAGCGCTCCCGGGGGCCGTCGCCGACCGTCGGCCCGGACTCGAGCGCGAGCATCAGGCCCATCCGCCACCAGTCGGCCTTGGCGCCGTGCGTGTCGGAGGTGGTACGCCGCAGGTTGGTCAGCAGCTCGTCGCGCAGGTCGCCGCCGGACGGAGTCGGATCCCACCGCGGGGCGATCCGGTTCCAGCGGGCGTAGCCGTGCTCGAGCGCTTCGGCGAGAAGCTGGTCCTTGCTGGAGAAGTGCCAGTAGAGCGAGGACGGGGGGAGGCCGGTCGCGCGGCGGACGAGCGCCATCGTGGTGCCGACATAGCCGCGCTCGGCGGCGAGCCGGAGCGCTGCTTCGAGGATCATCTGACGCGAGCCGTGGGTGTGCTCGCGGAGCGTCTTCTCGACCATTGCATGGAGTCTAGGCAGGTCAGGGGCACGTTGTCCGCCCGGCGTGCCACTGGGTGGCCGCCGCGATGGTGGCCGCCTCACCGCCCTCGGGGACAATGGGAGGCGATATGGCGAACCTCCTCAACCTCGAGCACGTCTCCAAGGCGTACGGCATCCGGCCCCTTCTCGACGACGTCTCCCTCGGTATCAATGCGGGTGATCGCGTCGGGATCGTCGGCCGCAACGGCGACGGGAAGACGACGCTGCTCCAGGTGATGACCGGTCTGGAGGAGCCCGACTCCGGTCGGGTCTCACGCCAGCGTGGCCTGCTGGTGGGATTCCTCCACCAAGGTGACCAGCTCATCGACACCCACACCGTCCGTGAGGCGGTCCTCGGCGGGCGATCGGACCACGAGTGGGCGGCCGTCCCCGCGCTGCGCGAGATCGTCGAGCAGCTGCTGGCCGGGATAGATCTCGACCGTTCCGTCATGGGGCTCTCCGGTGGTGAGCGTCGCCGCTGTGCCCTGGCCGAGCTGCTGCTGGGCGAGCACGACCTGATCGTGCTCGACGAGCCCACCAACCACCTCGACGTCGAGGCCGTGGCCTGGCTCGCCTCTCACCTGGCTGCGCGCTCGTCGGCGCTCGTCGTGGTCACCCACGACCGGTGGTTCCTGGACGCGGTGTGCCAGTTCACCTGGGAGGTCCACGACGGTCAGGTCGACGCCTACGAGGGTGGCTACGCCGCGTTCGTGCTGGCGAAGGCGGAGCGCCAGCGTCAGGCGGCCGCCTCCGAGGTACGCCGCCAGAACCTCGTCCGCAAGGAGCTGGCCTGGCTGCGCCGCGGTGCCCCGGCGCGTACGTCCAAGCCGAAGTTCCGCATCGACGCCGCCAACCAGCTCATCGAGGACGTACCTCCGCCCCGCGACCGTTTCGAGCTGCAGAAGTTCGCCACCCAGCGGCTCGGCAAGGACGTCATCGACGTCGAGGACGTCGACCTCTACCGCGGTGAGCGGCAGCTGCTGTCGCACGCCACCTGGCGCATCGGCCCAGGGGACCGGATCGGCATCGTCGGCGTCAACGGCGCCGGCAAGACCTCGGTGCTGTCGCTGCTGGACGGCTCGCTGCCGCCGGCGGTGGGCAAGGTACGCCACGGCCGCACGATCGCTCTCCAGCATCTGACCCAGCAGCTCGACGACCTCGATCCCGACGCGCGGGTGCTGCCGACGGTGGAGTCGATCAAGCGCGTCACCAAGACGACCGACGGCCAGGAGCTCTCCGCGACCTCGATGCTCGAGCGCTTCGGCTTCACCGGCGACAAGCTGGTCACCCGCATCGGCGATCTCTCCGGTGGCGAGCGCCGCCGCTTCCAGCTGCTGCGGCTGCTCCTGACCGAGCCGAACGTACTGCTCCTCGACGAGCCCACCAACGATCTCGACATCGAGACGCTCAACGTGCTCGAGGACTTCCTCGACGCCTGGCCCGGCACCCTGATCGTGGTCTCCCACGACCGCTACTTCCTCGAGCGCGTCACCGACTCCATCTGGGCGCTCCTCGGTGACGGCCAGATCTCCATGCTCCCGCGCGGCGTCGACGAGTATCTCGAGCGTCGCCTCCCGATCCCCGCCGAGACGTCGGCCCCGCAGGCCGAGGCGTCACCCGCGTCGGGCGAGGCGGCACCGGCCGGCCCGGCGAAGGCCAAGGCCGGCTCCGCCGAGGAGCGGGCGGCGAAGAAGGTCATCGCCAGGATCGACAAGCAGCTCGAGCGGATCGGCGAGCAACAGCAGAAGCTCGAGCTCGCGATGGCCGAGTCGGTCAACGACTACGCCCGCCTTGCCGACCTCAGCGCCGAGCTGGATCAGCTCGCTGCGGAGAAGGACGAGCTCGAGCTGGAGTGGCTCGAGGCGGCCGAGGTGCTCGAGTAGCTGGTTCCCGAGCCGGGGGCACTCGGCTCTGAGCTGGTCAGGACGAGAACGGGACCAACAGCCGGCGCAGCAGGTCGGTCAGTTGGCTCTGCTGATCGCCGGAGAGGCCGTCGAGGAACTCGCGCTCGGCGGCGAGCAGTGCTTCGAAGGCGCTGTCGACGGTCGCCTTGCCGTCGGGGGTGAGCCGGACGAGGACACCTCGGCGGTCCGCCGGGTCGGGGAGACGCTCGACCAGGCCGCGCGAGGCGAGCCGGTCGACGCGGTTGGTCATGGTGCCGCTGGTCACCAGGGTCTCGCGCAGGAGGCGGCCGGGGGAGAGCTCGTAGGGGTCGCCCGCGCGTCGCAGCGCGGCGAGCACGTCGAACTCCCAGGACTCGATCCCGGATCCCGAGAACGCGTCGCGCCGAGCGAGGTCGAGGTGACGCGAGAGGCGGGAGAGTCGCGAGAAGATCTCGACGGGGCCCAGGTCCAGGTCGGGCCGCTCGTGTGCCCAAGCCTCGCTCAGGTCGTCGACTTCATCTCGCATGACGTGAGCGTAGCCCAAGTTCGCCTCATCGAGAATCTTGACATCGAGACAAGTCGGGAGGACGATCGGAATATCTTGACATCAAGAGAAATCGAGAGGACGTACGCCATGACCGCATGGGATCCCGAGCGCTATCTGACCTACTCCGACGAGCGCGGCCGACCGTTCGTCGATCTCCTTCGCCGGGTCGATGCGGATCGGCCGAGGACCGTGGTCGACCTGGGCTGCGGGCCGGGCAACCTGACCGCACTCGCTGCCGGCCGCTGGCCGGAGGCCCGGGTCATCGGCCTGGACTCCAGTGCGCCGATGATCGACAAGGCGCGTGCGAGCATCGACGGCGTCGACTTCGCGGTGGCCGATCTTCGCGACTGGGCCGACTCGGCGGCGCCGGGGTCCGTCGACGTACTCCTCTCCAATGCCACCCTCCAGTGGGTTCCCGGTCACCTGGATCTGCTGCCGACCCTGGCTCGTGCGGTGAGCGACGACGGCTGGTTCGCCTTCCAGGTTCCGGGCAACTTCGACGAGCCCAGCCACCGGCTCCGCGAGGAGCTGGCGGCTGAGGAGCCGTACGCCGCGCACACCCGCCACCTCGAGGCTCCCGGGTCGCATGACCCGGCCGACTACTACGACGTGCTGGTGGGAGAGGGGTTCGCGGTCGACGCCTGGGAGACGACGTACCTCCACGTGCTGACCGGTGAGGACCCGGTCTTCACCTGGATCTCCGGGACGAGCCTGCGCCCCACCGCTGCCGCGCTGGAGAAGGCCGGGCTCTTCGAGCCGTTCGCCGAGGAGCTCAAGAACCGTCTGGCACGGGCCTATCCCGTACGAAACGATTCGGTAGGGAACAGTTTCGTCCTGCTCCCGTTCCGCCGAGTCTTCGTCGTCGCCCACAGGCTGGGGGCGTGATGCGCATCCACCACGTACAGGTCGGTATGCGCGCCGACCACGAGGACGAGGCCCGGACCTTCTATGCCGACGGGCTCGGGCTGAGCGAGGTGCCGAAGCCGGCAGAGCTGGCCAAGCGCGGCGGCGCCTGGTTCCGTTCGCCAGGCGGTGCGGAGATCCATCTCGGTGTCGAGGATCCGCATCGACCCCAGGCCAAGGCTCATCCCGCTCTGGCGGTCGAGACCGAGGCAGACCTGGAGGCCACGGGGGCACGGCTCACGCGGCTCGGCTTCGACGTGGATTGGAGCCAGCGTCACAACGCCGACGGGTTCCAGCGCTTCCATGTCCGGGATCCGTTCGGGAACCGCGTCGAGATCGTGTGGCCAACCGCCGACTAGCACGAACCTCTGGTCCATGTAGGCGAAAACGGGAATCAAGCAAAAAAGAACCGTAACGCCAACTGGTCTGGACCGTTGTCCCCCGGGGGATACAACAACGATGCCAGGAACGATGCCAGAAACGATGGAAGGCAAGACTTTGACTGACGACGTGACCGTCCCCCAGCCTCGGGACGCGGAGACGACGAGCGTGGTCAATCGGGTCCGCCGGGCTCAGGGCCAGCTCGGTGGAGTGCTCCGCATGATCGAAGACGGCCGGGAGCTCGCCGATGTGGTCGGCCAGCTCAAGGCAGTGACTCGCGCCCTCGACAAGGCAGCTTTCGCTCTGCTCTCCAACGAGCTGCGCCGCGCGCACGCCGAAGGAGACCGCCCGGAGCAGATCGAGGAGCTCGAGAAGGTCTTCCTCTCCCTCTCCTGATCTCGGGCCAGGAGAGGGGAGGAGGTTACCCTCGGGTAACCTGACTGCCATGAGCCAGCTCTATGACCTCTGGAAGTCCTTCAACCGCGTTCCGGTTGTCGGCAAGCGAGCATTCTCGGTCGCGTTCGCGAAGAAGGCGCCCTACTTCGGGTCCATCCACCCGCTGGTCAACCAGCTGCGGCCCAACTATGCCGAGGTCATCGTGCCCAACCGCAGGGGCAACCACAACCACATCGGGACCGTTCACGCCATCGCACTGTGCAACGGTCTCGAGATGGCCATGGGTGCCCTTGCGGAGGTCACCATCCCGCGTGACAAGCGCTGGATCCCCAAGGGGATGACCGTCTCCTACACCGCCAAGGCCTCCACCGACATCACCTGCATCGCGGAGACCGACCAGGAGCAGTGGGACACCGCCGACGGCGACCTCGCGGTGCGCGTCAAGGGCATCCGTGAGGACGGCACCGTGGCCATCGAGGGCCAGATCAACCTCTGGGTGACCCCGAAGAAGAAGTAAGAGGCTGTACGCAACGGCCCGCTGCCTCATTGAGGCAGCGGGCCGCTGTCGTCTAGCCGTGTTGCCTAAAGGCCGCTGCCCATGGTGCCGCCAGTGGCATTGCCCTTCTGGACGAGCTCGGCCTCGGCTGCGACCGGGTCGACGGCGCCTGCCCGACCGACCGGTGCCGCGGTGTGTCCGACCCGTCGCGTACGGGCCTCGACGAAGTTCGCCACGAGCCCGAGGATCGTGTTGAGCGCGATGTAGATCAGCGCCACGACGATCGCGGCCGGGATCAGGTTGTCGAAGTTGCCGTCGATCTTGGGGATCTGGTTGAGCAGCTCGCTGTAGGCGAGGATGAAGCCGAGCGCGGTGTCCTTGAGCAGCACCACGAGCTGGGCGATGATCGCCGGCAGCATCGAGCGCACAGCCTGCGGCAGCAGGATCGTACGCATCACCTGCCCGGGCGAGAGCCCGATCGCGACGCCGGCCTCGGCCTGGCCCTTCGGCAGGGCGCCGACGCCTGCTCGGATGACCTCGGCGAGCACCGAGCCGTTGTAGAGCATCAGCCCGAGGACCACTGCCCAGAAGACGTTGGTCTCGAGCCCGAGGGGCTGCTGCATGAAGTAGATGAACATCATCAGCAGCAGCATCGGGATCGACCGGAAGAACTCCACGACCACGGCGCTGGGGATGCTGATGAACCGGCTCTGCGAGAGGCGGCCGACCGCGAAGACGAACCCGAAGGCCAGAGCGAGCACCGCCCCGACCGCGAAGGCGCTCAGCGTGCCCTTGAGACCGGGAATCAGGAAGTTCTCCCAGGTCTCGGACTTCAAGAACGGCGTCCACTTGTCGGCTTCCCACTGACCGGTCGCATCGAACTTCGAGTAGACGATCCAGGCGACCCAGGCCAGAACCGCGAGGGCGATAGCCGAGTAGACCCAGTTGAGCGCCTTGCCGCGCGGGCCGGGGGCGTCGTACAGAACTGAGGCACTCATGCCGCCACCTCCGTAGCGCAGGCGCAACCATACGGACGCGGCGGCCTGATGTCTGTTGTCGCTCGCTGACGCTCGCTCATTATCGGATCACCGCGAATCGCTTGGCGGCCCAGCCGGCGATGAAGCCGATGGGCAGGGTCAGGATCATGAAGCCGACCGCGAAGATGATGAAGATCAGCAGGATCTGGTCGGAGTTGCGCTCCATCAGCGACTTCATCTGCCCCGACGCCTCGTTGACCATCGTGGCGGTCGTGACCCCGATGGTGACGGCGACGGTCGTGTTCTTGGTCATCGCGATCAGCACGCTGGCGAGCGGGTTGATCACCGACCGCAACGCCTGGGGCAGCACGACCAGACGAAGGTTCTGGGTGAAGGTCAGCCCGATCGCGCGCGCCGCCTCTGCCTGCCCGAGCGGCACCGTGTTGATGCCCGCGCGCAGCACTTCACACACGAAGGTCGAGGTGTAGACGCTGAGCGCGAGGACTGCCAGCCAGAAGTTGTTCCGGTAGAGCAGGTCCTTGTCGAAGCTGAAGCCGAGCTGGTAGCTCAGTCCGAAGAGCGTGAAGAACATGACCAGGGTCAGCGGAGTGTTGCGGAACGTGTAGACGACGGCGGCGCCGATCCAGCGCAGCACAGGCACCGGTGAGACGCGGAACGTCGCGAGCACCACGCCGAGCAGCAGCGAGAAGATCCCGCTGAAGACGGCGAGTCTCAAGGTCAGCCCGAACGAGGTCAGGATGGCTGACCCGCTCTCGGAGATGAGGTCCATGGGTCCTTCCAAATTTCTTGCGCCGGACGTGCCGACGGGGCAGGGGAGCGGACTCCCCCGCCCCGCGGATGTCTCAGTAGCGGTCGACCGTCGGCGGCTCCGGCAGCTCGTAGCCGGAGTCGCCCAGGTTGTCGTTGAACGCCTTCTCCCAGGCGCCGTCCTCGAAGGACTTCTCGATCAGGTCGTTGATCTTGTCGCGGTCCTTGCTGCCCTTGGGCAGACCCACGCCGTAGTTCTCCTCGGAGAACGGCTTGCCGACGATCTTGAACTTGCCCGGGTCCTGCTGGGCGAAGCCCGCCAGGATGATGTTGTCGGTGGTCATCGCGTCGAGCTGACCGTTCTCGATCGCGCCGACGCACTTGCTGTAGGTGTCGAACTCCTGCAGCTGGACGCCCTTGGAGTACTCGTCCTTGACCTTCTGGGCCGAGGTCGAGCCGGTCACCGAGCAGAGCTTCTTGCCGTCGAGCGACTCGGGGCCGGTGATGTCGGTGTTGTCCGCGGCGACCAGGAGGTCCTGGCCGGCGACGTAGTAAGGACCGGCGAAGTCGACCTCGGCCTTGCGCTCGTCGGTGATCGAGTACGTCGCCAGGATCATGTCGACGGTGCCGTCCTTGAGGAAGGTCTCGCGGTTCGCGGAGACGGCCTCGACCCACTGGATCTGGTCCTCGTCGTAGCCGAGACCCTTGGCGATGTACTCCGCCATGTCGACGTCGAAGCCGGAGTAGCTGCCGTCGGACTCCTTGAAGCCGAGGCCGGGCTGGTCGAACTTGATGCCGATCTTGATCTTGTCGCCGCCGGCGTCAGAGCCGGAGTCGTCGCTGCCGCAGGCGGCGAGGGAGCCGGCGAGCGCGAGGGCGCCCACGAGCGCGGCGATCTTCTGGAACTTCATCGAATCCACCTTCTGGGATATGAGTGTTGGTGCGTTGCAGGGTTCGCGAGCTCAGGGCTCACCCGAGACGTACGTTCAGTGTTTGAGGATCTTGCCGAGGAAGTCCTTGGCGCGCTCGGACTGCGGGTTGTCGAAGAACTCGCTCGGCGTGTTGGACTCGACGATCTGTCCGTCGGCCATGAAGACGACGCGGTCGGCGGCGACACGGGCGAAGCCCATCTCGTGGGTGACCACGATCATGGTCATGCCCTCCTTGGCGAGGCTGACCATGACGTCGAGCACCTCCTTGACCATCTCCGGGTCGAGAGCGGAGGTGGGCTCGTCGAAGAGCATCACCTGCGGCTTCATCGCCAGCGCCCGGGCGATCGCGACGCGCTGCTGCTGGCCACCGGAGAGCTGGGCGGGGTACTTCGCCGCCTGGGCGCCGACGCCGACGCGGTCGAGCAGCTTCTTCGCCTCGGCCTCCGCCTCCGCCTTCTTCAGCTTGCGGACCTTCATCGGGCCCAGCGTGACGTTCTGCAGGATCGTCTTGTGGGCGAAGAGGTTGAAGCTCTGGAAGACCATCCCGACCTCGGCGCGCAGCTTGGCGAGGCCCTTGCCCTCGGCGGGCAGCTCCTTGCCGTCGAGCGTGATCGTCCCGGAGTCGATCGTCTCCAGCCGGTTGATCGTGCGGCAGAGGGTCGACTTCCCCGAACCCGAGGGTCCGATCACCACGACGACCTCGCCACGCTTGATCTCCAGGTTGATGTCCTGGAGCACGTGCAGGTCGCCGTAGTGCTTGTCGACATGGTCGAGCACCACCAGGGCGTCTCCCGAAGGTGCGCTGGTGGGATCTGTGTCAAGCACGGTCATGTCGCAGACCTAACCACATCCTGCATTGCACATCCATGACTTGGTCCTCGCTATCGGTTACAAGCGGATAACTGGCCGGGATTTCCTGCCGTTGGACCCGGGCGCCGTACCCTTGAGGACGCTATGACCGTGTCCACCGCCTCGAGCTCCGCATCGGCCCGTACGTACGAGGTCCGCACCTACGGCTGCCAGATGAACGTCCACGACTCCGAGCGCCTCTCCGGGCTGCTCGAGGATGCGGGCTATCTCAAGGCGAGCGAGGGCGAGCAGGCCGACGTGGTCGTCTTCAACACCTGCGCGGTCCGGGAGAACGCCGACAACAAGCTCTACGGCAACCTCTCCCACCTGGCCCCGATCAAGGAGGCCAACCCGGACCTCCAGATCGCCGTCGGTGGCTGCCTCGCGCAGAAGGACCGGGCGACGATCACCGAGAAGGCGCCGTACGTCGACGTGGTGTTCGGTACGCACAACATCGGCTCGCTCCCGGTGCTGCTCGAGCGCGCCCGGGTGCAGGAGGAGGCCCAGGTCGAGATCCTGGAGTCCCTCGAGGTCTTCCCGTCGACGCTGCCGACCAGGCGTGAGTCGGCCTACGCGGCCTGGGTGTCGGTGAGCGTCGGCTGCAACAACACCTGCACGTTCTGCATCGTCCCCTCGCTCCGCGGCAAGGAGAAGGACCGGCGACCGGGCGAGATCCTCGCCGAGATCGAGGCGCTGGTCGCCGAGGGCGTCACCGAGGTGACCCTGCTGGGCCAGAACGTCAACGCCTACGGCGTCGAGTTCGGCGACCGCCAGGCGTTCTCGAAGCTGCTGCGCGCCTGTGGCGAGATCGAGGGCCTCGAGCGCGTCCGGTTCACGAGCCCGCACCCGGCGGAGTTCACCGACGACGTCATCGAGGCGATGGCCGAGACGCCCAACGTGATGCCCTCGCTGCACATGCCGCTGCAGTCCGGCTCCGACCGCGTCCTCAAGGCGATGCGGCGCTCCTACCGGTCCACCAAGTTCCTCGGCATCATCGAGCGCGTCCGGGCGGCGATCCCGCACGCGGCGATCACCACCGACATCATCGTCGGCTTCCCGGGGGAGACCGAGGAGGACTTCCAGGCCACCCTCGACGTGGTCCGTGAGTCGCGGTTCGCCAGTGCCTTCACCTTCCAGTACTCCAAGCGTCCCGGCACCCCCGCGGCCGACCTCCCCGACCAGATCTCGCCCGAGGTGGTCAAGGACCGCTACGGCCGCCTCGTCGACCTCGTCAACGAGATCGCCTTCGAGGAGAACAAGAAGAACGTCGGCCGTACGCTCGAGCTGATGGTCGCCGAGGGCGAGGGCCGCAAGGACGCAGAGACCCACCGCCTCTCCGGCCGCGCGCCCGACAACCGGCTGGTGCACTTCAGCTCAGCCGGTGCCGAGGGCGTACGTCCCGGCGACATGGTGAAGGTCGAGATCACTCGCGCGGCTCCTCACTATCTGATCGCCGACAACCCGGTGCTCGAGGTGCGTCGCACCCGTTCGGGCGACGCCTGGGAGGCGCGCCAGGGCCGGACCGAGCCCGAGACGCGTTCGGTGGGACTGGGCATGCCGGCTGTCGGGGTGCCCGCGCCGCTGCCCGCTGCGCCAGCCTGCGGCTGATCGTTCGGCGTGCTGTTACTCGAACAGCAAATTCTCCGTAACTCCGTTCCCCCGAGGGTATTTCTGTCCTAGCCTGAGGCAACTCGTCTCAGGAAGGGAAACCCCATGTCGATTCCCAAGCTGGCCGGCAGAGCAGCGGCGCTGGGCGCGCTCGGAGTGCTCGTGGCATCCGGGCTCGTGGCCGCGGTGCCCGCGTCCGCGGTGCAGGCCGCCGGAGAAGGCGGCGCCTGCTTCGACCCGGACGAGGTCGGCGCGGCCCGTGTGACCGAAGGGGCCAAGCAGGTCCGCGACACGAACCATCTGACCGCGAAGCAGGCCGAGGCCAGGGAGAAGGCTCTCGGCAGCGCGCTGGCGGCGAAGGGGAAGCAGCCCGGCGGCGCAAACCTCGGCTCGACGAGCATCCCGACCTACATCCACGTCATCCAGGAGGACGCCACCACCGGCGTCATCCCGCAGGCGAACATCGACGCCCAGATCGACGTGCTCAACGCGGCGTACGCGGGCACGCCGTTCACCTTCGAGGTGGCCGGCCAGGACACCACGATCAACCCGGCCTGGTACCCGATCATCTCCGGCTCGACCGGCGAGCGGAACATGAAGGCGGCCCTGCGCCAGGGCGGCGACAACGCCCTCAACATCTACCTCGGCCAGATCGACGACAGCCTGCTCGGCTGGGCGACCTTCCCGACCAAGAACATCGGGTCGCAGGACGGTGTGGTCATCCTCGGTGACTCGCTGCCCGGCGGTTCGGCGGTGCCGTACGACGAGGGCGACACGGCCACGCACGAGGTCGGCCACTGGCTGAACCTCTACCACACCTTCCAGGGCGGCTGCCGCGGCAAGGGCGACCAGGTCGCCGACACCCCGGCCGAGGCGGCGCCCGCCTTCGGCTGCCCGGAGGGCTCCGACACCTGCACGGCTCCGGGCCTCGACCCGATCCACAACTTCATGGACTACACCGAGGACGCGTGCATGGACGAGTTCACGCCGGGCCAGGTGCAGCGCATGATCGACGGGTGGGTCGCGTACCGCGCCTGATCGGACCTGGTCTGATCTGAGAAAGGCACCGAGCGCCGGGTCCCTCGCGGGACCCGGCGCTCGATCTGTGTGATCAGCGGAGCTGGATCAGTACTGCGACTGACTCTGCTCGCCGCCGAAGCCGCCCTCGCTCGAGCCCTCGGACTGCTCGCCGTAGGAGGAGCCGCCCTCGCTCTGGCCACCCTCGGAGCCGTAGGGGGAGCCCTCGGACTGCTCGCCGCCACCGTAGGAGGAGCCCTCACCGGACTCCTCGCCGCCGCCGAAGCCACCCTCGGTCGAGCCCTCGGACTGCTCGCCGTAGGAGGAGCCGCCCTCGCTCTGGCCACCCTCGGAGCCGTAGGAGGAGCCCTCGGACTGCTCACCGCCACCGTAGGAGCTGCCCTCGTCGGACTGCTCGCCGTAGGAGGAGCCGCCCTCGCTCTGGCCACCCTCGGAGCCGTAGGAGGAACCCTCCGACTGCTGCTCGCCGCCGCCGAAGCCGCCCTCGCTCTGGCCGCCCTCCTGGCCGCCGAAGCCGCCCTCGTTGGACTCGGAGCCGTAGGAGGAGCCCTCGTTGGACTCCTGGCCGCCGAAGCCGCCCTCCTGGCCGTAGTTCTGCTGCTCGTCGCTGTTGCCGTAGTTCTCAGACATATTGGTCCACACTTCCGAGTAGTTGTGATTGGACCGGATTCGGAACATGCATCGCACGTCCGCCCCCCGGCTGCCCCAATTGGTGGGACACGAGTATCAGACGGTCTAGACCGTTCCATGTGACGGCACTTGTGGCAACAGGTTCGTAACAGTGTTTCGAAAATCTGTGTGTAAAAAGTCAGCCGGGTGTAACGGGCCGTCAACGCGAGGCGGGGAGCAACCCGGTCTGGGTTGCTCCCC
>NZ_JZDQ02000048.1 GCF_000960475.2 Nocardioides luteus
TCATTTCCCTGCTTCGCCTATCCGGACTTTAGCGGAGAGTTTCTCGCTTTCGCAATTCCGCGCATTCCACGCAT
Source organism: Nocardioides luteus (assembly GCF_000960475.2). GTDB lineage: Bacteria > Actinomycetota > Actinomycetes > Propionibacteriales > Nocardioidaceae > Nocardioides > Nocardioides luteus_A. The sequence goes on from NZ_JZDQ02000048.1 coordinate 75, forward strand.
TCCTGCTCAAACTCGAAGCTTTATCGCCTCAGTCCTGGAGGACTTTATCGGATCCCGCTTTCAACACCAACTCGGCGAATTCACACCACAATCGGATAAAAGCAATATCCACACCAACACAGCACAAGACAACTCCACTGCGATTCATCGTGACCTCTGATGTCTGGTCCGAGGACCCGACAGAGACTCTGAACCGAGCTGATGCTCGAGAATGTTGGCGGCCGACTCAGGGGCCGGAAACCCGCTCGAAGACTTGAGCTTGCTTCCCGCCGCACCCCGGCGACCAGATGAACATTACGCCTCGGTGACGCCCTTGCCAAATCGAGGAACGTCCCAGGGAAGGAGATCACCTTCCCCGGGACGTTCTCGCAGGTCAGCGGCCTACTTGAGGCGCACGCCGGCGAACTTCTTCTTGCCCCTGCGCAGGACCACCCAGCCGTCGCCGAGCAACTCCTTTTCGTCGAGGGACCCGTCGGCGTCCTCCACACGGACGTTGTTGACGTACGCCCCGCCCTCGGAGATCGTCCGGCGCGCCTCCCCCTTGGAGGAGACGAGACCGGCGGCGACGAAGAGGTCGACGTACGTCGGCAGCTCCTCACCACGCTCCAGCTCGACGGCACCGGCCTCCGTGATCGCGGCGGCCAGCGTCGTACTGCTCAGGGTTGCCAGGTCGCCGCCGCCGAAGAGCGCGGCTGCGGCCTGCTTGGCCTGCTCGGTCTCCCCTGCCCCGTGAACGAGGGTCGTCATGTGATCGGCGAGCGCCTTCTGGGCCACCCGCAGGAACGGCTTCTCCGCGTGCTGCGCCTCCAGGGTCTCGATCTCCTCGTGGGAGAGGAAGGTGAAGACGCGCAGCATCTCCCCCACCTTGGCGTCCTCGACGTTGAGCCAGAACTGGTGGAAGGCGTAGGGCGACATCATCGTCGGGTCGAGCCAGAGGGCACCGCCCTCGGTCTTGCCGTACTTGGTGCCGTCGGCCTTGGTGATCAGCGGCGTGGTGTAGGCGTGAACAGTCTCGCCGGTGACCCGTCGGACCAGCTCCACACCGCCGGTGATGTTCCCCCACTGGTCCGAGCCGCCGAACTGGAGGCTGACCCCGTGCGTACGGAAAAGGTTCAGGTAATCCATGGACTGCAGCAGGATGTAGGAGAACTCCGTGTAGGAGATGCCGTCCTCGAGGCGCTTCTTGACCGTGTCGCGGGCGAGCATCCGGTTGACCGGGAAATGCTTGCCGATGTCACGGAGGAAGTCGATGACCGACAGGGATGCCGTCCAGTCGGCGTTGTTGACCATCGTCCCCGCGTTGTCTCCCTCGAAGGAGACGAACGGCTCGATCTGCGCGCGCACCTTCTCCACCCACTCCTTGACCGTGTCGGCCGAGTTGAGGGTGCGCTCCCCCGAGTCGCGCGGGTCACCGATCATGCCGGTCGCGCCACCGACGAGGATGTAGGGCGTGTGGCCGGCCCGCTGCAGGCGCATAGCCATCGTGATCTGGAGGAGATTGCCCATGTGCAGGCTCGGCGCGGTGGGGTCGAACCCGATATAGAACTTCACACTCCCGCCGGCCAGCGCTTCTCGGAGCGCGTCGCGGTCCGTCGAGTCGGCGATGAGACCTCGCCACTCGAGATCGTCGAGGAGTGTGGGATCGATGGACACGTGGTGCCTTTCTCAGATCGTTCTCAGAAGGTGTTTCCGGGGCCCGGAACGGGTTGTCCCGGAAGCAAGGGTAGTAGGCGATACCCCCTAGAGTTGACCACTGGCGTTCGCGACGAGACTTGAGGGGACCTGGGTGATCGCAGGGAGGTACCGGCTCGAGAGGGAGCTCGGCCGGGGAGCGATGGGGGCCGTCTGGCTCGCCACCGACGAAGTTCTGGGGCGATCGGTCGCGCTCAAACAGCTGGTCGCGCTCGATGGCGTGTCCGATGCTGCCGTCGAACGCGAGGCACAGCTTGCCGCACGGCTGGTCCACCCGAACGTCGTCGCCGTCTTCGACCTCGTGCGCGACGACGACAAGCCGTGGCTGGTGATGGAGTACGTCGAGGGGAAGACCCTCGCTCACATGGTGCGTGACGACGGACCGCTGGATGTCGAGCACGCCGCGAGACTGATCGGTCAGATCGCCTCCGCCCTGCGCGCGGCGCACGCCGCCGGGATCGTCCACCGCGACGTGAAGCCCGCCAACATCGTGGTAGGCCGTGCCGGCCGTGCCAAGCTGACCGACTTCGGGATCGCGCGCGGCGTCGACTCCCAGACCACCCAGACCGGGCAGGTCACCGGCTCGCCGGCGTACCTGGCTCCGGAGATCGCCACCGGCGGGCGGGCCAACCCGGCCAGCGACATGTGGTCGCTGGGCGCCACGCTCTTCCAGGCGCTGACGGGCGAGCCGCCGTACGGGATCGGCGACAACGCGCTCGCGACCCTGTATCGGGTGGTGCACGAGGAGCCGCCGCGTACGCCGCTGGCCGGCCGGCTCGCGCCGTTGCTGGAGCACACGATGGCGTACGACCCTGCCGACCGGTGGTCGGCCGGGGACGTCGTCGACTTCCTCGCCGGGCGGATCGCGGCCGAGAAGCTGGAGCCGGTGGCGCTGCGTACGCAGACCCTTGCCGCGGTCACCGCGCCGGTAGCGGTAGCGGCAGAGACGCCCCCGAGCGCGGTGGCCTCGAAGCCGGTCGCGGCAAGTCGGCGCAGGTGGTGGCCGGTGCTGCTCGTCGCCGTAGCCGCAGCCCTGGTACTGCTGCTCGGCGGGGCACTGTGGGCCAACCGTGGGGACGAGCCGTCGGCCGAGCCGAAGCAGGTCACCTCGGGCTCGCCCTTGGCGGAGGCCACCGACGAGCAGACCGAGGAGGCCGCCGACGAGGAGTCGGAGGAGCCCTCGGAGGAGCCGACCCCCAGCGAGACCGCCAGCGAGACCCCGAGCGAGAGCCCCTCGGCGAGCGCGACCGCCGGCGCGACCGCCGAAGGCATCGACGCGTTCATCCGCAACTATCTCGCCACCGCGCCCGCGAATCCCGACAGCGCCTTCTCGATGCTGACCCCGGCGTTCCAGGCCAAGAGCGGCGGGATCGAGGGTTATCGCGACTGGTGGGGCTCCGTCGCGAGCACCAGTGTCGTCTCGGTCTCCCCCAGCGTCGACCCGCTCAGGGTGACCTACACCTACAAGTACACGATGAAGGACGGCCGCCAGGACGGCGGCACGGTGACGCTGGGGCTCGTCTACAGCGACGGCCGGTACCTCATCGACACCGAGGGCAAGGGCTGACGGATCCTCTTGCCAAAATCTCTGAATACGGCGCAGCCACTCGTCCTAGCATCGTGAGGCCGGGGGCATCTTCGGCGCAGGCCCGTCGCCACATCGGAGGTAGCCGTGTTCGCTCGAGTCGCCGTGTGGGAGCCCATGCCTGACGATGACCGCCAATGGGTGATCGATGCCGCGAAGACCGTTCCCGGCGTGCTCGGCGCATATCACCTGGTCGACCCGGCGACCGGCAACGGACTGTCCGTCGCGTTCTTCGAGGACGACGTGGACCCCGCCGAGGTCAGGGACGCGATCGCGGCCAAGGCGGCCGAGATCGGCTGGAACGACGTACCGCGCCCGGCTCCGTCGTCCGAGACCATCTATCAGGTTCTCCGGAGCGGCTGAGCCGCTCCGCTGGTCGACCGAGAGCCGTCCGGACCGGCCCGCTAGGATCTGCGCGGGCCGTTAGCTCAGTCGGTTAGAGCAGAGGACTCATAATCCTTGGGTCGCGGGTTCGAGCCCCGCACGGCCTACCAACGATCGGTGCGCTGGACCTCGTGCATGAGCTCGATCTTGCGGAAGCCGAACTGCTTGTTGATGCGCTGCATCACGTCGTTGGACGGGTCGGTCCAGGTGTGGATGCTGGTGCGTTCGGGGTGGTCGCGCTGGACGGCGGCGAGGGTGGCGACCTTGAGGGCGAGGCCGAGCTTGTGGCCGCGGTGGGCGGCCTTGACGAAGGTGTCGTCCTGGATGGCCTCGTCGCTGCCGTGGGCCAGGAAGATGACCGAGTAGCCGACCAGCTCGCCGGTGAGGATCTCGCGGGCGGCGGCGGTGATGCGGTCGTAGGAGCGGGCGGTGCTCTTCTCCGCGGACCGGATGCGGTCGGCGGTGTGGGCGATCATGTCCTGCTCGGACTTGCCCGGCATCTCCTTGCCCATCTGGTTGCGCAGGCCGACGAACTGGGCGAGCAGGTCCTCGGGCGTGCGATCCTCCCACATCAGGATCTCGTAGCCGAGCACGTTGAAGGGCTTGTGGGGCAGCGGGAGGTCGGCGGCGAGATGGTCCTCGCGGCGTACGGACTTGAAGCCGAGCGCCCGGGCGAAGGCCAGGGACGACTTCGGGGGGATGGTCACCTCGGCGGTCGTCAGGGTGCGCCCGTTGGTGCGGCGTACGTCATCGGCGGCCCGCCACAGCTCGGTGCCGACCCCGCGCCAGCGGTGCACCGGGAGGACGTGGATCCCGAGCTCGACGACGTGGCTGCGCTCCTCCTCGGGAAGATCGAGCTCGGCGATGCCGATCGTCTCGCCCTGCTCCTTCGCGGCGAGGAGGACGCGGCGGCCGTGGTCGTGCGGGGTGCGCACGGAGTTGGCGAGCGCCTCGAAGGTGCGATGTGACGCGTAGGGTCGATCGAAGGCCATCGATGCCGCCTCCACGGCGTACCAAGCCTTCAGAGCGGTGTCATCGTGGACGTCGACGGGGGCGATCACAGACACGGGCTCTATCTAACCGTGTCGGGCAAGGTCACGGGAAGTGAGGTCCCCCAGCAAGCGTTGACACGTCATCTGATCCGGACTGGAGCCGCCTCAGACCGGCCCCGGCTCGGTCCCCGGATCCTCCGGGGTGGGATCCGGAGGGCCGGGCGACTTGGTCGGCGTCGGGGTCGGCGTCGGGGTCGGGGTGGGTGTCGGCGTCGGGGTCGGCGTGGGAGTCGGCGTGGGTGTCGGCGTGTTCGACGGCGACGGCTTCTTGCTCGGCTTCGGCTCCGGGGGCGGCGTCACGTAGGGCGCATGGCCGGACTCGGGCGCATCCCCGTCGAGCCAGGCCGGCTCCGGGAACGCCTCGTAGTCGAGCCCGTCGGTCAGCGGGCCCATGATCTCGACCCAGGTGTCGGCGGGATAGTCGGCGCCGAAGTACGTGTCGAGCCAGCCGTCCAGGGCACCGCTGCCGAGGCCGCGGCTGTAGGCGACAGCGGTCGCCAGCTGCGGGGTGTAGCCGGCGAACCAGGCCGAGGAGACCTCGTCCTTGTCGTTGGTCGCGGTACCGGTCTTGCCCGCGGCCGGCTGGACCACGGCGCTGGCCGCCCGGCCGGTGCCGCTGGCGACCACCTGCTGGAGGGCGTAGGAGGTGTCGTCGGCGACGTCCTCCGACATCGCGCGCTCGCCCTTGGCCGAGTCGTCGTGCTCGTAGAGCACGGTGCCGTCGGCATCGACGACCTTGGAGACCACGAAGACGTCGTTGTGGACGCCGCCGTTGGCGATCGTGGCGTAGGCGTTGGCCATGTTGATCGGGCTGGTCCGGTTCTTGCCGAGGGTGAGGAGGAAGTCCTCCGGCTCGAAGTCACCGGTCGTCATCGGGATACCGGGATGGGCCGAGTCCGCCTTCGCCGGCGGGAGGCCGGCCGCCAGCGCCATGTCGTAGACGTCCTTGCTGCCGTTGGGCAACGAGTCGGACATCTCGACGAAGGCCGTGTTGACCGACTGCTCCATGGCCATGAGGCTGCTGATGTTGGACCCGTAGCTGTGGCCGCTCGGGTTGGCGGCGTCCTGGCCGGAGTTGCGGATCGGGTGGCCGGGCAGGGCGTCGAACTCCTTGGGCGAGTTGCCGTCCCAGCTGTCCTTGAGCGAGTAGCCCGCCTTCAGCGCTGCCGCGAGGGTGAAGGCCTTCATCGTCGAGCCGGCCATCGCACCGGTCGCGGCCCAGTTGGTCTGCGAGTCGAGGTAGTCCTGGCCACCGTAGAAACCACGCAGAGCACCCGTCTTCACGTCGACCGTCGCCGCGCCGACATGGAGCTCGTCGCCCTTCTTGCTCTCGTCCGCGATGTAGGCCTTCTTGTCCTCGGGACGTACGTCGTTGACCGCCTGCTCGACGGTCTTCATCGTCTTCTTGGTCAGCGTGGTCGTGATCCGCAGGCCGCCGCCGTTGATCTCGTCCTCGGTGAGCAGCTGGTTGCCCTGCTCGTCCTTCAGCTTGAGCAGCTCGTCGCGAACCAGCTTGAGCGCGTGACCCTTCTGGCCGCCGTAGCGGCTGTCGGAGCGCGGCTTCTTGAACTTCGGCAGCGAGGCCTTGGCCTTCTCGCCCTCGGCGGCGTCGACCATGCCCAGCTTGACCATCGAGTTGATGACGTAGCGGTAGCGGCCCTCGAGCTCGGTCACCGACTCCTCGCCGTTGCTCGGGTCGAGGTCGTTGGGGTCGTTGAGGATCGCGGCCAGCGCTGCGGCCTCCTGGAGGCTGATGTCCGCGGCCGGCTTGGCGAAGTAGGCGTTGGACGCGGCCTCGACGCCGTAGGCGCCGCGGCCGAAGTAGATGGTGTTGAGATAGCCGGCGAGGATGTCCTCCTTGGACTTCTGCCGGCTGATCTTCAACGAGATGACCGCCTCCTTCACCTTGCGGGTGTAGGTGCGCTCCTGGGTGAGGTAGAGGTTCTTGACGTACTGCTGGGTGATCGTCGAGGCGCCGGACTGGGTGCCGCCGGTGTTGTTGTTGACCACCGCGCGCAGGATGCCCTTGATGTCGATGCCGCTGTTCTTCCAGAACGTCCGGTCCTCGGCGGCGACCGCGGCGTCCTTCATCAGCTGCGGGATCTCGTCGAAGGGCAGCGAGTCGCGGTCCTGCGAGTCGGCGATGTAGCGCCCGAGCTCGTCCTTGCCGCCGCGGTAGTAGACGAAGGAGGTCTCCTTCTCGTAGGCGGCGTTGGCGTTGGGGATCGGGATGGCGTTGTAGGCCACGATCACAGCCAGGGTGCCGATCAGCGCGCCCACCAGAACCAGGACGAAGAAGGCCTTCAGGACCTTCCTCACCCGCTTCTTCTTCGGCTTCGGCGTGGGTGTGTAAGGCGGATTGCCCTGCCAGCTCAAAGTGTCCCCTCCCGCGGTCACAAACGTTCCTAGAGTACGGCCGGGCTCATGACCGTTCGTGATCCTCGGCTCCGTGTCCAAGACGTTTCGGCTGCGTATCAGGTTGCGCGAGACGTACGAAACGGCCTCCGGCCTAGGCCCGCGATGCGGTGTTCGCCCAGGTCAGAGGCCGTTACGGAGAACGATCAGGTCAGGAAGTAGAACGTGCCGTAGTGGTCGGGTGTGAAGTAGACGTCACCCGTGGTGCGGTCGAGGATGATCCGGTACGCCTGACGCTGGGCGCCGCACTCGCGCGGGGTCACGTCGAACTCGAGGTAGGAGTGGCCGGAGGGCAGCTCGCCCTCGTAGTTGTTGTAGGTGCCGCCGGCGAAGTTGCAGGTGCCGGTGGGCGGCCAGTCGTACCAGCCTCGCGAGGACGGGTAGCCCAGGGAGGCCCAGGTGCGGTTGGAGCTGAGCGCCTCGGCGCAACCCGAGTGGGTGCAGCTGGATGCCCAGTCGGCCTGGGCGGCGGGAGCGGAGATGATGCTGGCACCGAACAGGCCGGTGGTGGCGACGAGGGCTGCGAGCAGCAGCTTGACGACGGTGAGCACGGAGCGGTTCTTCCCGGACATGAATCCTCCAGTGTGTGCGTTACGGACGGTTGGTAATTCTGCTACCTAAGCCACCCGGATGGGGGCTCGCGAGGTCACGAACCGGTGAACTCTCGGGTGCGCGGGCCGCTCAGGCGAGGCCGGCCTCGCGGGCCACGATCGCCGCCTGGACCCGCGAGGTGACCTCGAGCTTCGCCAGGACGCGGGAGACATGGGTCTTCGTGGTCGCCTCGGAGATCACCAGCCGCCGGGCGATGTCGGCGTTGGACAGGCCCTGCCCCAGGGCCGCGAGCACGTCCCTCTCCCGCGGCGTGAGATCGGCGGGGAGCGGCGCGCCGGGACTGGTTGCGTGGCCGGGCCCGGCCGGTGTGCCGGCCAGCTCGGCGAGCACCCGGCGGGTGACCTCCGGGGCGACCACGCCGTCGCCCGCGGCGACGTGCCGGACCGCGTCGACCAGGGCGTCGGCCTCGGCGGTCTTGAGCAGGAACCCGGCGGCGCCGGCGCGGAGGGCACCGAAGACGTACTCGTCCAGGTCGAAGGTGGTGAGCACGAGTACGTCGGCGAGCCCCTCGTCCACGACCTGGCGGGTCGCGGTGACGCCGTCGGTGCCGGGCATGCGTACGTCCATCAGCACGATGTCGGGTCGCAGGGCTCGGGCGTTGGCGACCGCGGTCGCGCCGTCGGCGGCCTCCCCCACCACCTCGATGTCGCCGGCGGTGGCCAGGAGCATCCGCAGGCCGGCACGGATGGCGGCGTGGTCGTCGGCGAGCAGGACGCGGATCACGAGGTCGCTCCCGGGAGTGGCAGGTGGGCTCTGACCCGCCAGCCGGTGCCGTCGGGGCCGGCCGCGAACGTGCCGCCGAGCGCCTCGGCGCGTTCGCGCATCGAGATCAGGCCGGTGCCGGTGCCGGCTTCGGGTGCCGGCTCCTTCGCGCCGCCCTCGCTGCCGTGGTCGCCCTCGTCGCTGACCTCGACCTCGAGGGCGTCGCCGGGGACGAGCCGCAGGCGGGTCGTGCCACCGCCGTGCTTGAGCACGTTGGTCAGGGACTCCCGCACGATCCGGTAGACCGCGTGGTCGACGGCGACGGGCAGGGCCAGGTCGGCGCCGTCGAGGAGCCCGCCGGGGTCCTCGACCCGCAGCGGCAGACCGGCCAGGCGCGCCTGCTCCAGGACGGGGCCGAGGTTGGCGGCGCGGGAGGCGGCGGTGAGGTCCTCGGAGGCGCCTCCCGGCTCGCCGTCGGAGCGCAGGACCCGGATCATCGCGCGCATGTCGTCGAGCGAGGCCAGGCTCTCGGCCCGCACCAGGCGCAGCGCCGCCCGGTCCCGCTCGGGGTCGTGCTCGCCGGCCAGCGCCGCGCCGGAGGTGAGCGCGATGGCGGACAGGTGCGAGGCGACCACGTCGTGGAGGTCGCGGGCGACCGCGGAGCGCTCGGCCCGGACCGCGTCGTGCCGCTCTGCGTCCGCCAGACGCAATAGCGCGGCGCTGCGCTCGCGCTCGAGCCGGGCGCGGTCCTCGGCAGCGTCGGCGAGCTCGCTGCCCTGGCGTACGTTGCTGCCCCACCACATCGGAGTGACCACGAGCGCGACGAGGGTGAGCGCGAGCACCGCGGGTGTGCGCGGCTCGGAGGTGGCTGCGGCGGAGCCGACGACCGCGGCCACGATGACCACCACGACCGCGATCGTGGTGATGCGGCGAGCGCCCGGCGAGCCGTGCAGGTAGCCGGCGAAGAGAGCGTCCCAGAGGACGATCACCATCGCCACGCTGCCCCCGATGAGGAGGTCTCCGCCGAGGCAGAGCGCGACGACGGCCAGGACCGCGAGCGGCTGACGCCGCTTGAGCACGAGCGCGGCGGCTGACAGCGCCAGTGGGAGCAGGTGCCACCAGGCCGGGGCGGTGTCGGAGCCGAGGCCGAACGGGTGCAGCCCGCGTACGCTCCCGGTCTGCCCGAGGGCGTAGAGAGCGAGGCCCGCGGTGAGCACGACCGCGGCGTCGAGCCAGGCCGGGCGACGGTCCGCGGCGCGCAGGCTGGTGCCACCGCCGAGAAGCGCCGCGGGCAGCTGCTGCAGCAGGGTCGGGCGGTCCACGACACCATCTCAGCACGTACGCCGCCTCTGCGGAGTCATCCGAAGGATGTATCCCCGCGCGAGATATCAGCGGTTCGGCCGACGCGCGAGAGAGAGGCCGCGCGCGAGCCTCGGGGCATGGACATCGACCTCGGCCCACTGACCGGCGACCTCGGCGGCACCGCGACGTACCTCGCGCTGGCGGTGCTGGCGCTGATCGACTCGACCAGCTTCGGCACCCTGCTGATCCCGGTGTGGCTGCTGATGGCGCCCGGGCGGCTGCGGCCGGCGCGGATCCTGGTCTATCTGGGTGCCATCGCCGGGTTCTATGCGCTGCTCGGCATCGGGATCCTGCTGGGCGGCTCCGCCGTCGCCGACACGTTCGCCGGGCTGAGCGGCTCGCGCCCGTTCCTGTGGGGGCAGCTGCTCGTCGGCGCCGGCCTGTTCGCGTGGAGCTTCAGGCTGGATCCGCCCGGTCCGGGACGGGATCGTTCCGCGGCTGCCGAGCCGCCGCGTCGTCTGCTCCGCTGGCGCGAGCGGGCGGTCGCCTCGGAGAGCGGGTCCGCCTCGGCGCTCGGCGCGCTGGCGGTGCTCGCCGGTCTGGTCGAGGCCGCCTCGATGCTCCCCTACCTCGCCGCGATCGGGGTGATCGGGACCGAGGGACCGTCGTGGCCGGTCTCGGGTCTGTGGATCGTCGCCTACTGCGCGGTGATGATCGTGCCGGCGCTCCTCCTCCTGGGTGCGCGCGTGTTCGCCGCCCCGCTGGTGGCGCGGCCGCTGGCCGTTCTCGACGGCTGGCTGACCAAGCACGCTGCGAGCGCAACCGCGTGGGCGGTGGGCATCGTCGGGTTCCTGCTCGCCCGGGCAGCGCTCGGGCCGCTCTTCGGCTGAGGCTCACTCCCAGCCGCAGTAGCCGGGCAGGAAATCGTAGAGGGCGCGCCTGTGCGCCTGGTCGAGGATGAGGAAGTAGCTGGCCCCGTCAGGGACGTCGGGACCGCCGACGTGGACGCGGAAGAGGCTGCCGACCTTGTCGTCGGCCAGGGCGTGCGGGTCGCACCGGGCGGGCAGGACCCGCAGCTCCCGCGTTACCGGGTCTCCGGTCATCGGGTGAGGCGTGGCCCGCGGCCAGGTCGGTGTCTCGGTGGCGAGCTGGAAGAGGACGGTGCCCTCCCAACCGTCGAAGGTCACGTCCGGGGCCTTCTCGGTCGGGGTGAAGGTGATCGGGAGGACGAAGACTCTCTGCTTGCCCTCGCCCTCGACCCGGGGCTCGCCCACGGTGATCTCGGCCGCGTCGGTCAGGGTGCGCTCGGCGCAGTCGCGGTCGAGGAGACGCTCGATGTTGGCGTACCTGTCCTCGGCGGTGCCGGTGCTGGTGCGCCACTCCCCTGCCTCGCCGGCCTCGCCGGGCTTGCGCCAGGTGATGGTCAGGTCGGCGTCGCCGCCCTCGCCGCACTTTCCGCGGGGCATGGGGAAGTCGAAGTCCATCTCGGGGTCGACCGGTTCCGAGCCCGTCCAGCGGGCCCGGAACCGGTCGCTGCCCACCTCGAGGTGCGAGACCTCGATCGCGGAGCCGGTGTCGTTGACGAGGCGTACGAACGCCTCACCGGTGTTGCGCTGCAGCCGGGTCTGATCGACGTAGGCGGTCAGCCCGTCGGGCCAGTCCGTCTCCTGCGGCTCGGCCGTGCCGCAGGCGGCCAGCAGCGATCCGATCAGGAGACCCGCGGCCAGCGCGGCGGTTCGGCGCACGCCGGAAGGCTAGCGGACTCCCCGGATCCAGTCAGTCCAGTCGAGGCGTCGATCTCTGACGCCGAAGCGTCGAATATCGAGTGCGAGAGGTCGATTTCCGGTGGTCCCCGCGTACAGAAATCGACTCCTCGACGTCGAACAACGACGCTTCGCGGTCAGAAACTGACGTCTCGGCGTCAGGAAGTGACTACTCGGGGTGGGTTATCAGGACGTGGAGGGTGCGGGGGCCGTGGACGCCCTCGACGCGGTCGAGCTCGATGTCGCTGGTGGCCGAGGGGCCGCTGATCCAGGTCAACGGACGGGCGGGGTCCAGGAGGGCGATGGCGTCGGGGACGTCGGGGACGACCTGGTCCTCGCGGACGACGCAGATGTGGGTGTCGGGGACGAGGGAGATGGCGCGGCGGCCCTGGTCGGGGGTGTGGTCGAGGACGATGGTGCCGGTCTCGGCGATGCCGACCCGGGCCTCGGTGACGACGGCCGCGATCCGGTCCAGCTCCGCGGCGGTGAGGGTGCCGTCGTCGACGATGGCGTCGGCGACCCGGACCGAGAGGCCGGACGGGACGATCACCTGGCCCGCCGGGAGGGCGGCGGCGATCCGGTCCTCGAGGTCGTCGGCCCCGCAGCGCTCCACGACCGCGCGGTAGTCGGCGACGCGTTCGGCGAAGAGATCGACGACCTCGGGGGTGGCGACGGACGCGAGGTCGCGTCGCGCAGACGGCGGGGCGGGTTCGACCGCCGAGCCGGCCAGTGCCTCACGGACCCGGGCGAGGATCTCGGTGCGTGCGTCGGTCATGCGTCGTCCTTCCGTCCGCCGTCGGTCCGTTGCCACCAGGCCCGGAAGCTCTCCCCCGGCGCGTCCGGCAGGTCGCGGGCGCCGGTCCAGGCCGTGGGTCCGAAGCGGCGCGCGAACCGCATCCCGAGACCGGTGAGGCGCTCGAGGGCGGAGAGGCGGGGCGAGCGCCCCAGGACGTACGCCGCGCCCTTCATCGCCGCGGCCTCCGGCTTCGGCACGCCGCCTCGGTGGGCGTCGACCACCTGGGCGCGCAGGTCGACCAGGACGGAGGGGATGTCGATGCGTACCGGGCAGACCTCGAAGCAGGCGCCGCACAGGCTCGAGGCATACGGCAGGGAGTCGGTCTGGTCGTCGTGGCCGACGCCCTTCAGCAGCGGGTTGAGGATGGCGCCGATCGGGCCCGGGTAGACCGAGCCGTACGCGTGGCCGCCGGTGCGCTCGTAGACCGGGCACACGTTGAGACAGGCCGAGCAGCGGATGCAGCGCAGTGCCTGCCGGCCGACCTCGTCGGCGAGCGCGCGGGTGCGACCGTTGTCGAGCAGCACCACGTGCACCTCCTGCGGGCCGTCGCTCGGCCCTTCCTCTTGGGCATGTATCCCGCTCCACGTCGAGGTGTAGGGGTTCATCCGCTCGCCGGTCGAGGACCTCGGCAGCAGTCTCAGCAGAGGGTCGAGGTCCTCCCAGCGGGAGACGACCTTCTCGATGCCGACCACCGAGACGAGCACCTCGGGCAGGGTCAGGCACATCCGGCCGTTGCCCTCCGACTCGACCACGACGAGCGTGCCGGTCTCGGCGACCGCGAAGTTGGCGCCGGAGATCCCGACCTTGGCGCGCAGGAACTTCTCGCGCAGGTGCTCCCGGGCCGCGGCGGCGAGGACGGCCGGCTCATCGGTCAGATCGGATGGCGCCGGGCGGCCCGCGGCCGCCATCCGGGACCGGAAGATCTCCCGGATCTCGGCGCGGTTGCGGTGGATGGCCGGCACCAGGATGTGCGAGGGCAGGTCGTCGCCGAGCTGCACGATCAGCTCGGCCAGGTCGGTCTCCCAGGCCGCGATGCCCTCGGCGGCGAGCGCCTCGTTGAGACCGATCTCCTGGGTCACCATCGACTTGACCTTCACGACCTCCTCGGCGGCGTGCGTCTTGGCGATCGAGGCGACGATCGCGTTGGCCTCGGCCGCGTCACGGGCCCAGTGGACCGTCGCGCCGTTGGCGGTGAGGGTCTCCTCGAGGCGTACGAGCTGGGTGTCGAGGTCGAGCAGCGCGCGCTCCTTGACCGCGGCACCGGCCAGGCGCAGCTCCTCCCAGTCGGGGACCTCGGCGACGACCCTCGCGCGCTTGGCGCGGATGGTGCCGGTCGCGTGGGCCAGGTTGTGGCGCAGCTGGGAGTCGGCGAGGGCCTCGCGCGCGGCGGTCGGGAAGGCCGGCATGCCGACGAAGGTCCCGCTCATCGGAGCGTCCCTTCGATCGAGCGCGCCTCGGTCGAGGCGAGGATCTCGGCGAGATGGACGGTGCGTACGCCTGATCTCTGCCGGGACAGCACGCCGCCGATGTGGGTCAGGCAGGAGTTGTCGCCGGCGACCACGATCTCGGCGCCGGTCTCGCGGATGTGACGGGCCTTGTCGGCACCCATCGCGATCGAGGTGTCGGCGTTCTTGACGGCGAAGGTGCCTCCGAAGCCGCAGCACTGGTCGGCTTGGGGAAGGTCCACGAGCCGGATCCCCCGGACCGCCTCGAGCAACCTGCGCGGCCGGTCCCCCACCCCGAGCATCCGCAGCGAGTGGCAGGTCGGGTGGTAGGTCACCCGGTGCGGGTAGTAGGCACCGACGTCGGTCACCTTCAGGACGTCGATGAGGAATTCGGAGAGCTCGTAGACCTTCGGCCCGACCTCCGCGACGGCCTCCTGGAGGGCCGGGTCGCCGGAGCGCCGCGCCACGATCGAGTGCTGGTGGCGCGCCGAGCCGGCGCACGACCCGGACGGGGTCACGACGGCGTCGTAGCCGGCGAAGGCGTCCACGAACGTACGCACGACCGGGACCGCCTCGTCCAGATAGCCGGTGTTGACCATCGGCTGCCCGCAGCACGTCTGCGCCTGCGGGAAGTCGACCTCGACGCCGAGCCGGCGCAGGAGGCGCACGACCGCCTGACCGGTGCTCGGGTAGAGCGCGTCGTTGATGCACGTGACCATCAGCGCGACTCGCATCCGGCGGCCTCCTTCGTCTGTGGTTCTTCCATCACATCAGTTTTCAGATGAGTCCGGTACGTACGGCCCGAACGACCGCCTCCACGCTCGTCCCCGCTCCCAGCGCATCCGCGGCCGCCCGGAGACGGCGCCGCACGGTGCGCTCGGAGATCCCGAGCTCCCGCGCGATCCGTTCGATCGTGTAGCCCCGGGCGAACAGAGCCAGCACCTCCACCTCGTCCTGGGGAAGGTCGGTGGAAGGTCGTACGCCGCCCGAGGCTGCCACGGTTCACTCCTGTCTCAGCGTGGTGGTCACGTAGGGCACCAGACGCACCGGCCCGGTGAGCCCGTAGCTCTGCCGGGTCGCCGTGCCGTAGACCGACGGGGTGACGGTGCGCAGCCGGTTGAGCAGCGTCGAGGCCACCTCGATCTCGATCGTGTTGACTCCGGCGACCAGGGCGTCGCCGAGGTCGACGACCGGGTCCATCGGGTCGCAGGGTGGCAGCAGCTCGCCGTTGACCCGGACGCGGAAGGTGTCGTTGACGTCGCCGAGCTCCAGGTAGGCGCCGTCGTCCGCGGTCCAGTCGGTGCCGAGGTCGACGCTCGTGCGGTAGCGACCGATGCCGGAGACGTCCTCGAGGCCGGCGACCTTCGACCAGGCCTGCGGCGCCGCGAGCTCGCGCGTGACGACCTCCTTCGAGGTGGCGAGATCCTTCGGGTCGGCGTCGTTCGCCGGCTTCCAGTCCTCGAGCTCGAGGCTCCACGAGGCCGGGGTCACGGGTTCACGGACCCGGTCGACGGTGACGTTCACCGTCCGTCCGTCGGCTTCGGTCAGCTCGAAGCTGCCGGCGGTCGTCGTGCGTAGCGCGACGTTGGCGCCCCGCGCCACCACGGCTTGGCCAGCGGTGGCGACGGGGAGTACGGAGCGGGCCACGCCCGCGCCCGGGGCCGCGAGGGCGACCACGGTGGACTGCCCGGGAACGAGGTCGACACGGACCCGGATCCGGTCGCCGGCACGCTCGTAGCCGGCGATCCGGGTGATCCGGCCGCTCCACGCATCCAGCAGCCACGGCACGGCGGCGCGGTCGGTGGCGGTCAGCCAGACGTCCTGCTGCACCGGGTTGAGCCGCCGGTTCTCGGCGTGCCTCGCGTTGGCGAGGTAGTAGAGGTCGACCTCGCCGGCGACCCGGTGGACGTGCATCACCGTGGAGTCGGCGTGCTCGACGTCGCGTACGACACCGAGAGCGGCCAGCGCGTTGCCGACCTCGGCCTCGGGGACGGTGCGGGTGGTCGGCAGGGCGCCGATCTGGGCCATCACTGCGCGAACCTCGGCGGTCGCCGCGGCGTCGTCGCGGCCGGCCGAGGTGACCTGCGACCAGTCGCCGATGAGCACGATCGGCAGGCCCTTGCGGCCGAGCGCGAGCAGCCGCTTCGCGCCGTCGATGTCCATCGTGAACGCGTTGCCGCGCAGCGAGTCCGGGCCGACGACGACGGCCTTGTAGGCCGGTCCGCCGGGCGCCAGACGGCCGTTGGCGACGTCGACGCCGTCGAGCGCCAGCAGGGAGGCGCTCACGAAGGAGTGCGACCAGCCGAGCTTGGTGCCGTTGTTGGTGATCCACTGCGGGCCGATGCCGGTCGAGGCCCAGCCCTTGTGCCGCCAGAACGCGACGTCGTACTTCGCGGCGCCGGTCTGCAGGACCAGCTGGGTGCGGGCCAGGTAGGCCGCGATGCCGGGGACGTGCTGCCACTGCGGGGTCCGCGGGCCCCAGGCCTCGCCGAAGCCGATCGCGTTGTTGTAGTAGGGCGAGAAGGCGGCGAAACCCGGCCAGGTGACGTCAGGAGCCTTCGCGTACGGGAAGCCGTGGATCATCAGCTGGTTCACGCCCGCGACGAAGATGCTGTTGATCGTGAACAGGGCCTGGTTCTGGGCGGTCGGGCTGGTGCTGTTGGCGCCCCAGGTCGTGTTGTAGGCCGCGCCGTTGTAGCAGATCGCCTCGCAGGAGAGGACCGTGTGGCCGGCCAGGTCGCGGCCGGCCGCCATCACCCGGTAGTCGTCGAGGTTCTTGAAGCCGAGCGACTCGGTCTCCGGCACGTCGACCACCGCCGCGTGCTGCATGGTGTCGGTCTCCAGGCCGTACGGCTGGATCCGGATGCCCATGCCCAGCGACTTCGCGAACTCCTGCATCGGACGCAGGTGCTGGTCGCGGTAGAGGTCGGAGAGGACGATGTTGTAGTCGTCGCGGATCTCGTTGGTGCGCAGGGCGTCCGCGGTCGCGGGGTCGGCGGCCGCCAGGGAGAACTGGTACTTCTCGTCCTTGTCCAGCACGAACGGCAGCCACGGCCGCAGGTCGTAGCCGTGCCTCGCCTGGAACTCGTCGAGGAGGTCGCGCGTCCAGATCGTCGCGTCGGTCTCGATCTCCAGCGAGTCCTCGAAGAGGTAGCCGCCGGCTTTCCGGAGCAGGGTCCGCAGCTCGCCGTCGAGGAGGCGGTCCTGCCACAGGTCGATCACCTTCTGCGCGCCGCGGCGGCTGAAGTGGTCGACCACGTAGGCGCGCGGCGAGGTGTGGGGACCCGCCTCCGGCTCCTGGCCCGAGCCGCGCTGCCAGGTGGCGAGCAGGACCCAGGTGGCACCGGCCGGCTCCGCCGGCGCGGTCCAGGTGAGGTGCTCGCCCTCGACGCTCGCGCTGAGGTCGAGATAGGAGGCCGGGTCGAGGATCGTGCTGGTGACGTTGTTGTTGCGGTCGCGTACGTAGCCGGTGATGCGGTGCGCCTGAACGGTGACCAGCTCCGAGCGGGTCACCGAGGGTGCCGGCTCCACCACGGGCTCGGGCAGAGCGGCGTCATACGTCGAACCGGCCGCGACCACGGCCTGCCCGTGCACCAGCTCGGTGCAGGCCGCGTCGTCGTCGGGAGTGATCGTCGGGACCGCCGCGGGCCACGACGGACCGACGGTGACGTCGACGCGTACGCCCCGCTTCGCGGCCTGGGCGAGGGCCGCCTTCACGCCGGCGACCCACGGGGCACTCCCCCAGCCGTACGTCGCGACGTCGATGTCGATGTTGCGGGCGCGCAGGCTGTGGGTGACGTCGGCGACCTCCAGCACGCCGAAGCCGGCGTCGGCGACCTGGTCCACCTCGCGCGCGATCTCGGCCGGGTCGACCAGGCCGTGCGGCCACCACCAGCGGAAGCCCGCCGCGGTGGTGGTGCCGGGCTTGCGGAAGGACTTCGTGAAGGCGTCGGGCAGGCCGGTGGTGATCCCCGCTTCGGCGGCCTGGGCAGGGGCGCTGCCGACGGCGCCGGTGACCGCGGCGGTGCCGAGCGTGGCGGCCGCGGCACCGAAGAGCGCGCGCCGGGTGAGCCGGGGGTCGGTGAGGGAGTCGGTCATGTGGGGGCCTTCTTGTCGATCAGGTCAGAGATGCGGGCCTCGGCGGCGGCCCAGTCGAGGCCGTCGCGCGGCTCGAAGCGGCGTACGTCGTAGGAGCGGCGGACGAGGTCCCGCATCGCGGGCAGGTCGGGCAGGTCGGCTCCGAGGGACCTGCCCTGGATCAGCACGTTGCCGAGCGCGGCCGCCTCGACCGGACCGGCGAGCACCGGCAGGCCGCAGGCGTCGGCGGTGAGCTGGCAGAGCAGCTCGTTCTGCGAGCCGCCGCCGACCACGTGGACGACTGCGGGCGAGGTGCCCGCGAGAGCGGCCGCGGTGCGGACGTGGCGGCGGTAGGCGACGGCGAGGCTGTCGAGGATGCAGCGGGTGACGGCGGCCGGCGAGTGCGGGATCGCCTCGTCGGACTCGGTCGCCAGCGCGGCGATCCGCTCCGGCATCGGGTCGGCCGAGGTGCTCGGGAAGAGCAGCCGCGGGTCGTTGATGTCGACGACCGTACGCAGCGGCTCGAGCTCCGCGGCGGCCGCGAGCAGCGCGTGGAGCTCGGCGTCCCGGTAGCTCCGCTCGCGCCAGGAGCGCAGCGACTCGGACAGGACCCACAGGCCCATCACGTTCTTGAGGAATCGGATGGTCCCGTCGACGCCAACCTCGTTGGTGAAGTCGGCGAGCCGGGCGTCCTCGGTCAGCACCGGCCGGTCGAGCTCGAGGCCGACCAGCGACCAGGTGCCCGAGGAGATGTAGGCAAAGTCTCGGGCCTCCGCGGGGACCGCGACGACCGCCGAGGCGGTGTCGTGCGAGCCCACCGCGACCACGGGCACGTCGGTGCTGACACCCAGCTCGTCGGCGACGTCGGGCAGCAGCGGACCGAGGAGGGAGCCCGGGTCCCGGAGCGGCGGGAGGATCCCTCCGGGGAGACCGAGCTCCTGGCACAGGTCGAGCACCCAGGTGCCTCGACGGACGTCGTAGAGCTGGGTGGTCGAGGCGTTGGTGCGCTCCGCGCCGATGGCGCCGGTCAGCCAGTAGCCGAGCAGGTCGGGCAGCAGCAGCATCGTCTCGGCGGAGTCGAGGGCGCTGGTCCCCCGCGCCGCGACGAGCTGGTAGATCGTGTTGAACGGCAGCTGCTGGATGCCGGTGATGCCGTAGAGCGTCGCTGCGCCGATCTGGGCGACGACCTTCTCCGCGATCCCCTCGACGCGGGCGTCGCGGTGGCTGAAGACCTGGCCGAGGAGCTGGCCGTCGTGGTCGAGAAACCCGTGGTCGATCGCCCAGGAGTCGATCCCGACGCCGTCCAGCGGCCCGGTCCGGGCGGCCTCGCGGATGCCGGCGAGCACCTCGCGATGGATGTCGAGCACGTCCCAGAAGAGCGAGCCGCGGACACGTACGGCTGCGTTGGGGAAGCGGTGCAGCTCGTCGAGCTCGACCCGGTGACCACCGATCCGGCCGGACATCACCCGGCCGGAGGTGGCACCCAGGTCGACCGCAGCGACCCTGACGTGTTTGCTCATCGCAAGAAGGCGGCGGCGACGCCGGCGTCGACGGGCACGTGCAGGCCGGTGGTGTGGGTCAGGTCCGGGCCGCAGAGCACGAAGACGGCGTTGGCGATGTTCTCCGGGAGCACCTCGCGCTTGAGCAGGGTGCGCTGGGCGTAGAACTTGCCGAGCTCCTCCTCCTTGACCCCGTAGACCTCGGCGCGCTTGGCGCCCCAGCCGCCGGCGAAGATGCCGGAGCCCTGGACGACGCCGTCGGGGTTGATGCCGTTGACCTTGATGCCGTGCTCGCCGAGCTCGGCGGCCAGGAGGCGTACCTGGTGGGCCTGGTCGGCCTTCGCGGCGCCGTAGGCCACGTTGTTGGGCCCGGCGAAGAGCGAGTTCTTCGAGGAGATGTAGACGATGTCGCCGCCCATCTCCTGCTCGATGAGCACCTTGGCCGCGGCCTTGGAGACCAGGAACGAGCCCTTGGCCATCACGTCGTGCTGGAGGTCCCAGTCGCGCTCGGTGGTCTCCAGCAGCGACTTCGACAGCGAGAGCCCGGCGTTGTTGACGACCAGGTCGACACCGCCGAAGGCGAGCACCGCGGCGTCGAGCATCGACTGCACGGCGGCCTCGTCGGAGACGTCGGCGGCGAGGCCGACGGCGACGTCAGGGCCACCGATCTCGGCGGCCGCAGCCTCGGCCTTGGCGAGGTCGAGGTCGGCGATCACGACACAGGCCCCCTCGGCGGCCAGGCGCTTGGCGGTCGCCTTGCCAATACCGGAGGCCGCGCCGGTGACGAGCGCGACCCTTGTTGCCAGGGGCTTCGGGGCAGGCATCCGCTGGAGCTTGGCCTCCTCGAGCGCCCAGTACTCGATCCGGAACTTCTCCGACTCGTCGATCGGGGCGTACGTCGAGAGCCCCTCGGCCCCGCGCATCACGTTGATCGCGTTGATGTAGAACTCGCCGGCGACCCGCGCGGTCTGCTTGTTGCGGCCGAAGGAGAACATCCCGACGCCGGGGACCAGGACGATGAGCGGGTCCTTGCCGCGGATGGCAGGGCTGTTCTCATCGGCGTGGCGGTCGTAGTAGGCCTGGTAGTCCTCGCGGTAGGTCGTCGCGAGCTCCTTCAGATGAGCGACGCTCTCCTCGACGGTCGCGGTGGCCGGGAGGTCGAGCACCAGCGGCTTCACCTTGGTGCGCAGGAAGTGGTCGGGGCAAGAGGTGCCGAGCTCGGCCAGCCGCGAGTGGGCCTCGTGGGCGAGGAAGTCGAGGACCACCTCGGAGTCGTCGAAGTGGCCGACCATCGGCTGGTCCGCCGAGGCGATGCCCCGGATCGTGGGAGCGAGAGCCGCTGCCTTCGTACGCCGCTCCTGCTCCGGGAGGGCCGCGTAGCCCTCCAGCGCGGGACCGAACGGCTCGGCCTTGCTGTGCTCTTCGATGTAGGCCGCTGCGGTGTCGATGATCCAGAGCGAGTTCTTCTCGGCCTCCTCGGACGTGTCGCCCCAGGCGGTGATGCCGTGGCCGCCGAGGATGCAGCCGACCGCCTGGGGGTTCTTCGCCTTGATCTCGGCGATGTCGAGACCGAGCTGGAAGCCGGGGCGGCGCCACGGCACCCAGACGACCTGGTCGCCGAAGATCGTGGTGGTCAGCGCCTCGCCGTCGGCGGCCGTCGCGATCGCGATGCCGGAGTCGGGGTGGAGGTGGTCGACGTGGGCGGCGTCGACGAGGCCGTGCATCGCGGTGTCGATCGAGGGGGCGGCGCCGCCCTTGCCGTGCAGGCAGTAGTCGAACGCGGCGACCATCTCGTCCTCACGCTCGACGCCCGGGTAGACGTCGACCAGTGCGCGCATCCGGTCGAGCCGGAGCACGGCCAGGCCGCTCTCCGTCAGGGTGCCGAGGTCGCCGCCGGAGCCCTTCACCCAGAGCAGCTCGACGTCCTGGCCGGTCACCGGGTCGGTCGCGGTGCCCTTGGCGGAGGTGTTGCCGCCGGCGTAGTTGGTGTTCTTCGGATCCGCGCCGAGACGGTTCGAGCGCGCGATCAGGTCTTCAGCAGTGGTCATTGTCGTGTCCTTTGAAGTCACAGCCATCCGGCCTGGGTGCCGCCGACACGGGCGGCCTCGATCTGTTCCTGGTAGCCGCTGGCGAGGTAGGCGCGCATCGGGTCCGCGGGCAGGCCGTGGTCCTCCCGCCACCCGCCGAGGTCGGCGCGTACGTCGGTGTAGAAGGCGTCCATGAAGATCTCGTTGGCCAGGAGTACGTCGCCGTCCTCCTGTGCCCGGGCGAGAGCATCGGTGTCGAGGAGCAGCGCCCGTGCGGACATCTCCTGGACGTTGAGCACGGACCGGATCTGGCCCGGGATCTTCTTCTCGATGTTGTGGCACTGGTCGAGCATGAAGGCGACGCCGCCCTCCTTGACCGGCTTGAACCCGCCGCCGCGGACCACCTCGACGAGGATCCGGAAGAGCTGGAACGGGTCGGCCGCACCGACGATCAGGTCGTCGTCGGCGTAGAAGCGGCTGTTGAAGTCGAAGGAGCCGAGCTTTCCGAGCCGCAGCAGCTGCATCACGATGAACTCGATGTTGGTGCCGGGTGCGTGGTGGCCGGTGTCGAGACAGACGACGGCCCGGTCGCCGAGCGCGCTGACCTGGGCGAACGAGGTGCCCCAGTCGGGGACGTCGGTGTGGTAGAACGCCGGCTCGAAGAACTTGTACTCCAGGACCAGGCGCTGGTCCTCGCCGAGGCGCTCGTAGATAGTGGCGAGGGACTCCGCGAGCCGGTCCTGGCGGCCGCGCATGTCGGCCTGGCCCGGATAGTTGGAGCCCTCGGCGAGCCAGATCTTCAGGTCGCGCGAGCCGGTCGCGTTCATCACCTCGATGCACTCGAAGTGGTGGTCGATCGCCTTCTGCCGGATCTTCGCGTCGGCGTGGGTGAGCGCTCCGAGCTTGTAGTCGTCGTCCTGGAACGTGTTGGAGTTGATCGTGCCGAGCGCGATGCCCTGGTCCTCGGCGTAGCTGCGCAGGGCCGCATAGTCGTCGACCTTGTCCCACGGGATGTGCAGCGCGACGCTCGGCGCAAGGCCGGTGAAGCGGTGGACGGTCGCCGCGTCGGCGACCTTCTCCTCGGGGGTGCGCGGCGTGCCCGGGGTGCCGAAGACCTTGAACCGGGTCCCCGAGTTGCCGTAGGCCCACGAGGGGACCTCGATCTCCAGGGCGGCCAGGTCGCCCGAGATCTGGTCGAACGTCGTCATCGGAGAGCCTCTCTAATCCGCGAGTTGAAAGGTTTCAAAGCGCGCATCCGACGTTAGTGGCGCACGTCACTTGCGTCAAGTGGTGCGCGGGGTTCGTTTCGTTTCAGCGGGTGGCCGCGGCGACGTACGTGGGGCGGGGCGAGGTTGTGCCTTCGAGCCTCCGGGGCTGGCGCGCGATGCTCGTACGTTCGGAGGCGGCATGGCCGCAGCAACGGGTTCCCCCACTCCTGCGCACAGCTCCCCACCTCGGCGTCGTTTCCCCACCCTCCGGCGCATGGGGAAACGACATGAGGAGGGGGAATCTCCGCACCAGTGGGGATCGGTCGTGGTGCTAGGACCCTTCGGCCGCGCCCAGCTGATCCTCGAGGTGGAAGACCTCCTCGAGCCGGAGGAAGCCCTCGTCCGGAGCGACGCCGTCGAGGTCCTCGAAGAACTCCGCCATCTCGGCCTGCCAGCGGGCGTTGACCTCGGTCGCGGCCATCCCGGCCTGAGCAGCCTCGATGGAAGGCGTCTCCAGATAGCCGATCAGCAGCCCGTCGGCGCGCAGGAACAGCGAGTAGTTGTGCCACCCGGTGTCTTTCAGTGCCTGGAGCATCTCGGGCCAGACGGCGGCGTGGCGTAGCTTGTACTCCTCCACGCGCTCGGCCTTGACCTGCAGCTGGAAGCAGACGCGCTCCATGACAACCTCCGGTGAAACGATTTAGAATCTGGACGATAGTGAGCCGGACGGAATCGGTCAACCGGCAGATGCGTGGCTGCTCGCCACAGCCGCGGCCACCGGCCTATGCTGCGATTGAACGTTTCAGGAAGGAGCCCAGGTGGCGATCACTCCGGCTGCGGGTTCGCCGCGCAGCGCCTCGGTCAAGGATGTCGCGGCCACCGCCGGCGTCTCCCTCGGCACGGTGTCCAACGTGCTCAACCGTCCCGAGCGCGTCAGCCGGACGACGCGCGAGCGGGTGGAGCGCGCGATGGCCGACCTCGGCTTCGTACGCAACGAGTCCGCACGCTCGCTGCGCACCGGCAGCACCCAGTCGCTGGCCTACGTCATGCTCGACGCCGGCAACCCGTTCTTCACCGACGTCGCCCGCGGCATCGAGCTGGCCGCCGAGGCGGCCGGGCTCTCGCTGTTCCTGTGCAACAGCGACGGGCGCTCGGCCCGCGAGGGCGCCCACCTGGCCCACCTGCAGCAGCAGCGGGTCCAGGGCATCCTGATCACTCCGGTCGACCCGGACGATCCACAGATCGACCAGCTGAGCGAGCGCGGCACCCCGGTCGTCATCGTCGACCGCACCCGAGCGGGATCGTCGTTCTGCTCCGTCGCGGTCGACGACGTCCTCGGCGGGCGACTGGCCGTGGAGCACCTCATCGACGCGGGCCACAAGCGGGTGGCGTACGTCGGCGGGCCGGAGTCGATCGGACAGGTCCGCGACCGCGGCGAGGGCGCCCGGCAGGCCTGGACCGAGGCCGGGCTTCCGCCCGAGGACCTGATCACGCTCTCCTGCGAGGCACCGACCGTCGCCGCCGGCCGCGCGGCCGGCGAGCGGCTCGTCGGGCTGCCCGCCCGCCGCCGCCCCACCGCCGCGTTCTGCGCCAACGACCTGATCGCGCTCGGGCTGCTCCAGCAGACGATCTCCAGCGGCCGGACCGTACCCGGCGACCTCGCGATCGTCGGCTACGACGACATCGAGTTCGCCGCCGCCGCGGCCGTGCCACTCACCTCCGTACGCCAGCCCCGTCAGGACCTCGGCCGCCGCGCCGCCGAGCTGCTCCTCGACGAGGTCGGCGACCCCGCCCACCAGCACGAGCAGGTCGTCTTCACCCCCGAGCTCGTCGCCCGCGCCTCCACCCTCGGCCGCCCCTGACCGCCGACCCGGCGCATCTGTCTCAGATCCAAGCGCCGACTCGGCGCTGATGTCCCGCGTTTCGGCGCCCAGTCGGCGCAACTGTCCCGGGACCTGGGGCAGTTGCGCCGACTCGACGGTGTCAGGCGGGACAGACGCGCCGAGTCGGCGAGACGGGCTGGGACGTCTGTGGAGCCTCGGAGCGCGGCGTACGTCATCGTCGGATGCCTTAGGCTCCAGGAGCGGAAGCCGAAGGAGAGTCAGTGGCCGGAGAACGTGCAGCGACGCTGAGCGACGTCGCCCGCGAGGCGGGTGTCTCGCTGGCCACCGCGTCGCGCACGCTGAACGGGAGCGACCGGGTGGTGCGCCCGGAGCTGCAGGAGCGTGTCCTGGCGGCGGCGAACAAGCTCGGCTACACGCCCAACGCCAACGCCCAGGCGATGGCGCGCGGCTCGACCGAGACGGTCGGGCTGCTGGTCAAGGACATCTCCGACCCCTACTTCTCCACGATCGCCGGCGGCCTGGCCGCCGAGGCCGAGAAGCACGGTCTGCTGGTGATGCTGTGCAACACCGGCGGTCAGCCCGAGCGTGAGAAGAAGTTCCTGGCCGCCCTGCGGCGCCAGCGGAGCCGGGCGATCGTGCTGGCGGGTAGCGACACCGCCGACATGGGTCACACCGGCGAGGTCGCCGACCTGCTGACGTCCTACCTGGACGGCGGCGGCCGGGCGGCCGCGATCAGCCAGCCACGCCTGCCGGTCGACACCGTCGTGATCGACAATCACGGCGGCGCCCAGGCCCTGGCCGAACGGCTGGTCGGCCTCGGCTACCGCCGCGCCGCGGTGCTCACCGGCCCCGAGGACCTGCTGGTCTCCGCCGAGCGCCACGCAGGCTTCTCGGAGGCATGGATCGACGCGACCGGGTCCGAGCCGACGGCCCTCACCGACGAGTTCAGCCGCGACGGCGGCCACCGGGCGATGTCCCGGCTGCTCGAGGACCGCCGGAGCAATGGCACAGAGATCGACTGCGTCTTCGCCGTCAACGACCTGATGGCCGTCGGCGCCCTGGCCGCCTGCCGGGAGGCCGGCGTCGAGGTCGGGCGCGAGCTGGCCGTCGCCGGCTTCGACGACATCGAGACGCTCCGCGACGTGACGCCGGGCCTCACCACCGTACGTCTCCCCCTGGCCGAGATCGGCCGGCAGGCTCTCGAGCTCGTGCTCGGCGAGCCGTCGGCCGAGCTCCGCAACAAGCCCGTCCACGGCGAGGTCGTGCTGCGGGAGAGCACTCCCCCGCGCAGCTGAACATCCCGACCCGGCGGAACAGACGCGCCGACTCGACGTCTGTGGGCGAGACAGATGCGCCGGCTCGACACCGAGAAGCGGGACAGACGCGCCGAGTCGGCGGGGCTTGACGGAACGGGGCTCTTGCGACGGGCGCCACACGTGCCATACCGTGATCGGAAAGCGCTTTCCCCCATCGCTTCCAGGCTCTCTGCAGACGAGGAACCCCACATGGCGACACGACGGCTCGGCATCATCATGAACGGCGTCACCGGACGGATGGGCTACCGCCAGCACCTGGTGCGCAGCATCCTGGCGATCCAGGAGCAGGGCGGTGTCGAGCTCTCCGACGGGACCCGGATCCAGCCCGATCCGATCCTCGTCGGGCGCAATGCCGAGAAGCTCCAGGACATCGCCAAGGAGCATGGCCTGGACCGTTGGACCACCGATCTCGACGAGGCGCTGGGCAACGCCGAGGACTCGGTCTACTTCGACTCGCAGCTGACGAACGTCCGCGAGGCCGCCATCACCCAGGCCATCGCGGCCGGCAAGCACGTCTACACCGAGAAGCCGATCGCCGACGATGTCGAGGGATCGCTGCGCCTGGCCCGCCTCGCCGCCGACAGAGGCGTGAAGACCGGTGTCGTCCACGACAAGCTCTACCTGCCGGGCCTGCTGAAGCTGCGCCGTCTGGTCGAGTCGGGCTTCTTCGGGCGCATCCTCAGCGTGCGCGGCGAGTTCGGCTACTGGGTCTTCGAGGGCGACCTGCAGCCCGCCCAGCGGCCGAGCTGGAACTACCGCAAGGAGGACGGCGGCGGCATCACCATCGACATGTTCCCGCACTGGAACTACGTCCTGGAGAACCTCTTCGGCAAGGTCGAGGCCGTCACCGCCAAGGTCGTCACCCACATCCCCGAGCGCTGGGACGAGAAGGGCGAGGCGTACGCAGCCACCGCCGACGACTCCGCCTACGGCATCTTCGAGCTCGAGGGCGGCATCATCGCCCAGATCAACTCCTCCTGGGCGACCCGGGTCAACCGTGGCGAGCTGGTCGAGTTCCACGTCGACGGCACCCACGGCTCCGCGGTCGCCGGCCTGCACCACTGCGTCACCCAGGACCGCAACCTGACCCCGAAACCGGTCTGGAACCCCGATCTCGTCGAGTCGATCCGGTTCCGCGACCTGTGGAACGAGGTCCCCGACAACCAGCCCTTCGACAACGGCTTCAAGGCGCAGTGGGAGCAGTTCATCCGCTACGTCGAGGGCGACGGCGAGCACCCCTACGACTTCATGGCGGGCGTGCGCGGCCTCCGGCTCGCCGAGGCCGGGCTCATCTCCTCGGCCGAGGGCCGCCGCATCGAGCTCGGAGAGATCGAGCTGTGACCTCCGTACGCCTCCCTCTGCCCGACGGCGGCACCGAGCTGCACACGCTCGCCGGTCCCCGCGAGTGGGCGAAGCCCACCGCGCCGTTCACCTCCCGCACCGCGTACGCCGCCGCCCACGTCGTCCCCCGCACGCTCGGCGAGAACGTCCCTGGTGCGCCCGCGGACATCGACTGGGACTCGACGCTCGCCTATCGCCACGAGCTGTGGTCCTACGGTCTCGGCGTCGCCGAGGCGATGGACACCGCTCAGCGCGGCATGGGGGTCGACTGGACCGCGGCCGCCGAGCTGATCCGTCGTTCGGCCGCGGAGGCGGCGACCGTGGGTGGCGCGATCGCGTGTGGTGCCGGCACCGATCAGCTCGTCCTGTCCGCCGTACCCGAAGGCCGGCAGGGCCTGGACACCGTCGTCGACGCCTACCGCGAGCAGATGAAGGTCGTCGCCGACACCGGCGCGACCACGATCGTGATGGCCTCGCGTGCCTTGGCGCAGGTCGCCCGTGACGCCATGGACTACGTCGAGGTCTACGCGACCCTGCTCGACGAGGCGGACAGCCCGGTGATCCTGCACTGGCTGGGCGACATGTTCGACCCGGCGCTGGCCGGCTACTGGGGTTCGACGGACGTCGCGGAGGCGACCGAGACGTTCCTCGAGGTCGTCCGTGCCCGTCCCGGCAAGGTCGACGGGGTCAAGGTCTCGCTCCTCGACGCCGAGCACGAGATCGGGCTGCGCCGGGCACTGCCCGAGGGCGTACGTCTCTACACCGGGGACGACTTCAACTACCCCGAGCTGATCGTCGGCGAGGGCACCGAGGAGGGCGAGTTCTCGCACGCGCTGCTCGGCATCTTCGCGGCGATCCACCCGGCCGCCTCGGCGGCGCTGCAGGCGCTCGACAACGACGACCCCGGCACGGCACGCCAACTCCTGGACGACACCCAGGCGCTCGGCCGGAAGATCTTCGAGGCGCCGACCTACTACTACAAGACTGGGATCGCGTTCCTCTCCTGGCTCAACGGCCACCAGCCGGCCTTCTCCATGGCCGGCGGCCTGCACGCCGGCCGCTCGCTGCCCCACCTCGCTGAGGTCTTCAAGCTGGCCGACGCGGCCGGACTCCTCACCCAGCCCGATCTCGCGGCCGCACGCATGCGCGCCTTCCTCACCGTGCAAGGCGTCGACCAGTGACCGACCACGCCAGCGGGCTCGAGCGGCTCTCCCTCAACACCAAGACCACCAACTCCTGGACCCTCGCCGAAGCCGTCGACGGCGCCGCTCGCGCCGGGATCCCTGCCCTGGGGCTGTGGCGCGACCGGGTCCACGAGGCGGGCGTGGAGAAGGCCGCCAAGCTCGTACGCGACGCCGGGCTGCGCGTCTCCTCCCTCTGCCGCGGCGGGTTCCTGACCGCGTCCGACCCTGCCGGGATCGCGGACGCCCTCGCCGACAACAGGCGGGCGATCGACGAGGCCGCGATCCTGGGTACCGACGCTCTGGTGATGGTCGTCGGGGGTCTCCCCGAGGGAGACGTGGACCTGGCCGGGGCCCGGGGCCGGGTCGCCGAACGGCTCGCCGAGCTCGCCCCGTACGCCCAGGCCGCCGGCGTGAAGCTCGTCCTGGAGGCGCTGCACCCGATGTACGTCGCCGACCGGGCGGTCATCTCCACCCTCGGCCAGGCGCTCGACCTGGCGGCACCGCACCCGGTCGACGCGGTCGCGGTCGTCGTGGACACCTTCCACGTCTTCTGGGACCCCGACCTCGCCGCCCAGGTCGATCGGGCGGGCGCGGAGGGGCGGATGGCGGCGTACCAGGTCTGCGACTTCAACCTACCGATCCCCGCCGACGCACTGCTGGCGCGCGGGATGATGGGCGACGGGGTCATCGACTTCGCATCGATCACCCGGATGGTCGCCGCGGCCGGCTACACCGGTGACGTCGAGGTCGAGATCTTCAACGATGCCGTCTGGGCCGCCGACCCCGACGAGGTTCTCGCCACGATGACGCAGCGCTACCGCGACCTCGTGCTCCCCCACCTGTGATGGCTGGATCTCCGGTTGTCGTGGTCGCCTGCGACAAGTTCAAGGGCTCCCTGACCGCCCGCGAGGTCGACGAGGCCGTGGCCGCAGGGATCCTCGCGGCGGACCCCAGGACAGAGGTACGCATCGTGCCCATCGCCGACGGCGGCGACGGCACCGTGGCGGCCCTGGCAGGCGCCGGCTTCGACCTGGTGCCGGTCACCGTCGCCGGCCCGACGCTCGAACCGGTGGCGGCGCACTACGCCGTCCGCGGCGACCTGGCGGTCGTCGAGCTGGCCGACACCTGCGGGCTGCTGCGGCTGCCCGGAGGCCAGCTCGCCCCGCTGACGGCCTCCTCCCGCGGGCTCGGTGAGGCCGTGCTCGCCGCCCTCGACGGCGGCGCCCGCACGGTGGTCATCGGTCTCGGCGGCAGTGCCAGCAACGACGGCGGAGCAGGGATGCTCCGCGCACTCGGCGCCCGGCTTCTCGACACTTCCGGGGCCGAGGTCGCGGAAGGCGGAGCGGCCCTCCAGGACCTGGCGCGCATCGACCTCGACGGCCTCGACCCGCGCCTCCAGGAGACCGAGATCGTGGTCGCCTGCGACGTCGACAACCCGCTGCTCGGCCCCCGCGGCGCGGTCGCCACCTTCTCGGCACAGAAGGGCGCCGGCCCCGAAGAACGGGCCATCCTCGAGGCGTCCCTGGCGACGTACGCCTCCCTCGTCTCCGCCGTGCTCGATCTCCCTGGCCTCGACCTCTCCGCGCCGGAAGACGCCCCCGGTGCCGGAGCGGCCGGGGGCGTCGGGTTCGCCGCCCTCGCGGTGCTGGGC
Source organism: Nocardioides luteus (assembly GCF_000960475.2). GTDB lineage: Bacteria > Actinomycetota > Actinomycetes > Propionibacteriales > Nocardioidaceae > Nocardioides > Nocardioides luteus_A. Next base: position 29,970 of record NZ_JZDQ02000048.1, read on the forward strand.
GGCCGGGTCGAGCGGGGTGTCGACCTCCTCCTCGACCTGGTCGGCTTCCACGAGGCCCTCCACGGCGCCGACCTGGTGGTCACCGGCGAGGGCTCGTTCGACCACCAGACCCTGTCGGGGAAGGCGCCGATGGGCGTGCTTCAGGCCGCACGCAGGCGCGGCATCCGCGCCGTCGTCGCTTGCGGTCGCACCACCCTCTCCCCCGCCGAGGCCGAGCACGCCGGCGCCGTGGCCGTCCACGCCCTCACCGATCTCGAGCCGGACCCCGAGCGCTGCATGACGTACGCCGCCGAGCTGCTCTCACAGCTCGGCGGCGGAGTCGTGTAACACGTCGTTCGTAGGTCTATCCGGTCGTTCTGATGGGGCGAGCAGTCCTACGAACAGCGTGTTACACCCGCGAGAGAGGTCAGAAGTCGAAGTCGTCGATGTTCGACTCCTCGAAGACCGTCGGCTCACCGAGGACGATGACACCGTCGGCGCCGACGGTGTACTCGCCCAGGTCACCGGCCTTGAACGTGTCGCCCTCCTTGCCCTCGATGTCACCGGAGGCGAGCGCGTCGGCGGCGTAGGCGGCCAGGTAGCCGAGCTGCTCGGGGTCCCAGAGCGCGAAGGACTTCACGGTACCGTCCTTGATGTACTCGCGCATCTGGTTCGGGGTGCCGAGACCGGTCAGCGCGACCTTGCCCTTGTACTCCGAGTCGGACAGGTAGCGCGCGGCCGCGGCGATACCGACCGTGGTGGGGCTGATGATGCCCTTGAGGTTCGGGTGGGACTGCAGCAGGCCGGCGGTCTTGTCGAAGGACGTCTGGTCGTCGTCGTTGCCGTAGACGGTGTCGACGAGCTTGATGTCGGGGTGGTTCGCCGCGAGCTCCTCCTCCATCAGCTTGATCCACTCGTTCTGGTTGGTGGCGTTGGCCGCCGCGGAGAGGATCGCGATCTCGCCCTTGTCGCCGATCTGCTCGGCGATCAGGTCGACCTGGCTCTTCGCGATGCCAGCGGCGTCGGCCTGGCTGACGAAGACGTCGCGGAACTGCGGCTCGGTGTCGGAGTCCATCGTGACGACCTTGGTGCCGGCGTTGCGGGCCTCGTCGAGGGCGTCGCCGATCGCTTTCGGGTCGTTGGCCGAGACGACGAGCGCGCCGGCGCGCTGCTGGGTCGCGGTGTTGATGAAGCTGACCTGGGAGTCGGGGGTCGACTCGGTCGGGCCGACCTGCTTCCACGTCGTACCGATCTCGTCAGCAGCCTTCTTGCCGCCCGCGTCGGAGGCGTCGAAGTAGGGGTTGCCGAGGTTCTTCGGGATGAAGGTGATGCTGCTGGTGTCGCCGCCACCCTCACCATCGCTGCCGCTGCCGCTACCGCCGCAGGCGGACAGCGCGAGGCCGAGGGCCGCAACGATGGCGACGGCGCTGCCGGCACGTCGGAACTTGCTGGTCATGTCTCACTCCGATTTCTTTGAGGATGGTTCGTCCGAGCTCTGTTCGCCACGTTCTTTCGGCAGGCGATGGGTGCCGACGATGCGGCCGGTCCAGCCGAGGACGCTGGCTGCGATGACCGCTGCGATGAGAAGTACGCCGGTGATGATCTGGATGAGGTTGGCGCTGAGGCCGTCGAGGCGCAGCGCGCTGCCGATCGTCCCGATCAGGACCACGCCGGCGATGACACCGGGGATGGCGCCGCGGCCACCGAAGATGGAGACCCCGCCGAGCAGCACGGCCGCGATGACCTGCAGCTCCATCCCGGTGGCGTTGTCGCCCCGCGCGCTGCCGTAGCGGAGCGTGAAGTAGATGCCCGCCAGCCCCGAGATCAGCCCGCTGAGGGTGAACAGGATCAGCTTCGTACGGTCGACGTTGACGCCCGAGAAGCGGGCCGCGTCCTTGCTGAGGCCGGCGGCGAAGATGCCACGGCCGAACGGCGTGAAGTGCAGGACGACCGCGAAGACCACGATCAGGACGACCAGCGGGATCGTCATCAGCGGGATCTGGGAGCCGCCGATCCGGGCCTGGACGAGATCGCCCCAGGCGTCGGGCCAGTCGGTGATCGCGGTGGTGCCGAGGGCGCCGACCGCGATGCCACGGAAGAGCGCCATGGTGCCGATCGTGACGGCCAGCGACGGCAGCCCGTAGCGGGTGACGAGCACGCCGTTGAGCGCTCCGGCCACCGCACAGGCGAGCAGCGCGAGCACCATCGCGACGGCCACCGGGAGGCCCTCGCGGTGCACGACCCCGAACAGGACGCTGGAGAGCCCGACGACGCTCGCCACGGACAGGTCGATCTCGCCGGTGATGATGATCAGCGTCATCGGCAGCGCGATCAGCAGGATCGGCGCGATGTCGAGCACCAGGAAGTAGACCGTGATCGGGTCGGAGAAGTTGAGGATCGCGATCGAGGCGTACGTCCAGACGACCACGAGCAGGGCGATGATCGCCGAGTCGCGGGTCATCAGGGTGCGCTGCCACCAGGGCTTGGCGTGCGCCGCGTACGTGCGCGCGGGTGCCTTCTCGGCGAGCAGACTCATGCCTCTTCCCTCTCTGCGAGGAGCTTGTCGTGCTGACGGCGGGCGAAGTAGCGGTCCAGGACGATGGCGCCGATGATCAGCGCGCCGACGACCGCCTGCTGCCAGAAGTCGGGGATGCCCAGGACCGGGAGCGCCCGGTTGATGGTGGTGAGGAGGTACGCCCCCAGGGCTGCCCCGAGGACGGTGCCGCTGCCGCCGAAGATGGCCACGCCACCCACGACCGCGGCGCCGACGGCCTCGAGCTCGATGCCCTGGCCGACGCCGGAGCTGATGGTGCCGTAGCGGGAGACGTACAGGATCCCGGCGAGGCCGGCGAGCGCGCCCGAGGTGGCGAACGCCTGCAGGACCCGGCGCTTGTCGCGCAGCCCGTAGAGGGTGGCGGCGTCGGGGTCGGAGCCGATCGCGTAGAACTCCCGGCCGACACGCGTGGAGCGCATCAGATAGACGGCCACGGCGAGCAGCGCGAACGAGATCCACGCCAGGTTGGGGATGAACAGGAACGATCCGGTGCCGAAGTCGAGCAGCCCGGGCGGGATGTCGGAGGCGTTGATCCGGTCGCTGCCGGCCCACTCGAGCATGATCCCGCGGTAGACGTAGAGCGTGCCGAGGGTGATGACCAGCGCCGGCACCTTGGCGAAGGCGACCAGGGCGCCGTTGACCAGACCGAGCACGGCGCCCGCGGCGACGGCGATCAGGACGACCACGATCACCGGCAGCCCGGTGTCGAGGAAGAGACGACCGGCGAGGTACGCCGTCAGCCCGAGCGTCGAGCCGACGCTGAGGTCGACGTTGCGGGTGACGATCACCATCGCCTGGCCGATCGCCAGGCAGACCAGGATCGCAGGGGTGAGGGTGAGGTCGCGCCAGCCGTCCGTGCTGAACAGGAAGTTGGGGTTCACCGCCGTGGTCACCACGAGCAGCGCGATGAAGGCGACGGCGATGCCGGTCTCGCGCTGCTTGAGGAGCCAGGTCAGCCGGTTGGCTGCACGATGGCGTGGCTGCGGCGCGGTGGGGGCGGGCGCGTCGAGCGTGGTGGTCATGATGCCTCGCTGACGTTCAGGGTGGTGGAGTGATGGGCCGTGGCCGCGCGCATGACGGTCTCGGGGGTGGCCTCCGCGCGGCTCAGCTCGGCCGTCTGGTGGCCCTCGCTGAGGACGATCACGCGGTCGGCCATCCCGAGCACCTCGGGGAGCTCGGAGGAGATCATCAGGATCCCGAGACCCTCCTGGGCCAGCGTCGAGAGCAGCCGGTGGACCTCGGACTTGGTGCCGACGTCGATGCCCCGGGTGGGCTCGTCGATGATCAGCACCTTCGGCTGGGTGGAGAGCCACTTGGCCAGCACGACCTTCTGCTGGTTGCCGCCCGAGAGCGTTCCGGCCAGGGTGTCGAGCGTCGCGGCCTTGACCTCGAGCCGGGCGGCCCAGTCGGCGGCCGAGCGGTTCTCGATGCCGGTGCTGATCAGCCCGGTGCGGGCGAGCCGGCCGCTGGTCGGGAGGGTGATGTTGCGCGAGATCGGCGCGTCCAGGACGAGACCGTGCTGGCGGCGGTCCTCGGGGACGAACGCCAGCCCCATCTCGATCGCCCGCCGCGGGTCACCCGGCGGGACCGGCTGACCGTCGAGGGTGACCTCGCCGCTCTCGTAGGGGTCGACGCCGAAGATCGCCTGGGCGACCTCGCTGCGCCCGGCGCCGACGAGGCCGGCCAGGCCGACGATCTCGCCCTCGCGGACGGTGAGGCTGATGTCCTGGAACAGGCCGGTGCGGGTGAGGCCCCTGACCTCGAGCAGGGGCTTGCCGACGGTGGCCTCGAGCTTCGGGTAGAGGTCGGAGACCTCGCGGCCGACCAGCCGGCGGACGATCTCGTCCTCGGTGACGTCGGCGATCGGGTCGGTGGAGATGTAGGCGCCGTCGCGCATCACCGTGATCGTGTCGCACAGCGCGAACACCTCGTCGAAGCGGTGCGAGATGAAGACGACGGCGCAGCCCTGGTCGCGCAGGGTGCGCGCCACGGTCATCAACCGCTCGACCTCGTTGCCCGACAGGGCCGCGGTCGGCTCGTCCATGATCAGGACCTTGGCGTCGAGGGAGAGCGCCTTGGCGATCTCGATCAGCTGCTGGTCGGCGATCGAGAGGCCCTCGGTCGGCCGGTCGGGCTCGATCGGCACGCCGAGCCGGGCGAAGAGCTCGACGACCTCGGTGCGCATCGCGGCGCGGTCGATCCTGCCCCAGCGGTTGGTCGGCTGGCGCCCCATGAAGATGTTCTCGGTGACCGAGAGGTCGGGGAAGAGCGTCGGCTCCTGGTAGATGACCGCGACGCCGGCCTGCTTGGCCTCGGCGGTGTTGCGGAAGTCGACGCTGGTGCCGGCCAGGAGGTAGTCGCCGGCGTCGCGGCGGTAGAGCCCGGCGACGATCTTGACCAGGGTCGACTTCCCGGCTCCGTTCTCTCCCACGAGCGCGTGGATGGATCCGGCCTCGACCCGAAGGCTTCCCGACCGGAGGGCGCGTACGGGGCCGAACGACTTGGCCACGTCCCGCAGCTCCAGTGCGGCGGGTGTGTCCGGCATGGGCAGCTCCTCGAATTGAAAGGTTTCAAGCCTGGTTTACGCTAGTGATGGCAATCACATACGTCAACACTCTGAGGCGGCTAATTTGAGCGAGGTCCGGACTTTGTCATCAGACCGCTTCGACGCCCGCACGCGTCCGGGAGGGAATCCCGCCGCGTCAGACCGCGTTGAGAGCCCCATGCACGCACTCTGGGTATGGGCACATCCGCACGCGTCATCGCTCAACGGACGACTCCGGGAGGTCGGTCTGGACGCGCTCGGCGCGGCTGGCTGGAGCGTCGACGAGATCGACCTCTACCGGATGCGTTTCAACCCGGTTCTCGCCGACCAGGGCGGGGCCGACGTACGCCGCCACCAGGAGCTGCTGGGGGCCGCCGATCTGCTCGTCGTGCAGTTCCCGCTGTGGTGGTATTCGATGCCGGCCATCCTCAAGGGCTGGATCGACCGGGTCTTCGAGTCGGGCTTCGCCTTCGACGTACCGGATCCGGAGACGGGCAAGCCGCTCAAGTACGGCAAGGGCGGTCTGGCCGGCAAGCGCGCGCTGACGGTCGTCACCGCCGGAGACCGGGCCGCGACGCTCGGTCCGCGCGGGATCAGCGGCCACATCGAGGACGTTCTGTGGCCACTGCTGCACGGCACCTTCTGGTACACCGGCATGGACCCGCTGCGCCCGCACCTGATCACCAACGCCGACACTGTCGACGCCGAGGCCATGGCCCGGATCGAGGCCGACCTGACCGTACGTCTCGCGGGCGTGATGACCGAGCCCCGGATCGACTACCGGCCCATGGCCGAGGAGCACTACGACCACACGATCAGGCTCCACGACTCGGTCGCTCCCGGCGAGGACGGGCTGAGCGCCCATCGCCAGGGCTGAGGTCGTGCCCCGGAGAGGTGGGGCCGCCTGCTACGGTCGTCGAGCCAGCCGCTCGGGACGTAGTCCCGGCACGGGAACCCGGTGGGAGTCCGGGACTGACGCGCAGCGGTGTGGGTGACGGACGGGACACTGTGCCACTGGGCCCTCGGGCCTGGGAAGGCGTCTCGCGCCGGTCGATCCCGAGTCCGAAGACCTGCTGGCCCTGCAGCAGACCGCTGCCGGTCAGCACGGGCGACGCGCACCAGCCCGCGACCCGCTCGAGGACCGACGTGCACCTGCCTCGCCCCATCCGAACGATCACCGCGAGCACCGTCCTGGTGCTCGGCTCCACGCTGGCCGGCTGCGCCGCCGATCAGTCCTCTGGAGCACCACAGGCGGCCGCCGACACCGCCGGCTTCCCGCTCACGCTGACCAACTGCGGGCGCGAGATCACGCTCGAGGCACCGCCCGAGCGCGCGGTCTCGCTCAACCAGGGCTCCACCGAGATCCTGCTCTCGCTCGGCCTCGCCGACCGGATGGCCGGCACGGCGGTCTGGACCGACCCGGTGCTCGACTCGCTCGCCGAGGACAACGAGCGCATTCCCCGGCTCGCCGACAACTGGCCCTCCTACGAGCGCGTCCTGGAGGCCGAGCCCGACTTCGTCACCGCCTCCTTCATCAGCACCCTGGGCGAGGGCGGGGTGACCACGCCCGAGGACCTGGAGAAGCTGGGCGTCGGCTCCTACCTCTCCCCCGCCGAGTGCGTGAAGGACAACGAGGGCGACGACGACGGCACCCGCCTGGACCCTCTCGAGATCGAGACGATCTACCAGGAGATCACCGAGCTGGCCCGGATCTTCGGCGTACCCGAGCGCGGCGAGGAGCTCGTCTCCGACCTGTCTGCGCGCCTCGAGGCGGCCGAGCGCAAGGCACCGGCGCGCGAGGTGAGCGCGATGTACTGGTTCGCCAACTCCGAGTCGCCCTACCTGGCCGGCTGCTGCGGCGGCCCCGGCATCATCGGCCGCGCCCTCGGTATCGAGAACGTCTTCGACGACACCACCGACGAGTGGCCGCAAATCAACTGGGAGACCGTCGCCGAACGCAACCCCGACGTCATCGTCCTCGGCGACCTCACCCGCAAGAGCCAGACCGCCGAGACCGCCCGCGCGAAGATCGACTACCTGAAGAGCAACCCGGTCACCGCCCAGATGGACGCGGTCCGCAACGACCGCTTCGTCACGCTCTCCGGCGCCGAGCTCAACCCCTCGATCCGCACCGTCTACGCGGTCGAGAACGTCGCCGACCAGCTCGCCGACCTGGGCCTATGACCCTGCGCGCGCAAGACCCCCAGCCGAGGCGTCACCCCGGTCGGCCGAGGCGTCGCTCCGGTCGGCCGACCGGGCACAGCCGTGACACCTCGAGCGACGTACGTGACGCCTCGGCCGACGTACGTGACGCCTCGGCGATCGGGGTCACCGGGATGCTGCTGGGGCTGGCTCCCCTGCTCGTGCTGGCCTCGGTCGCGGGGGCGATCACGGTCGGGCCCTCCGACCTGGGCGTGGCCGACGTGTACGGCGTCGTTGCCGACCGGGTGGGGCTCGGCTCGTCCGACCTGACCCTGCTGCAGCAGAGCATCGTGTGGGACCTGCGGCTGCCGCGTACGTTGCTGGCGGGGATCTGCGGGGCGGGGCTGGCCATCTGCGGGGTGATCCTGCAGTCGCTGCTGCGAAACCCGCTCGCCGATCCGTTCGTGCTCGGCATCTCCTCGGGCGCCTCCACTGGAGCGGTCTCGATCGTGGTGCTCGGCATCGGGTCGGGCGCGATCGGGCTCTCCACCGGGGCCTTCGTGGGTGCGCTGGCCTCGTTCGGACTCGTGCTGCTGCTCGCCTCGCTCGCCGGCGGCACCACCGACCGGCTGGTGCTGGCCGGCATCGCCGCCACCCAGCTGTTCTCGGCCCTGACCTCGTTCATCGTGTTCACCGCGGCCGACGCCGAGCAGACCCGCGGGGTGCTCTTCTGGCTGCTCGGGTCGCTCTCCTCGGCGAGCTGGACCGACGTCCTCGTCTGCGGGGTGATCGTGCTCGGCGGGCTGCTCTGCTGCGTCGCGGGCGCGGGGTGGCTGGACGCGTTCGCGTTCGGCAACGACGCGGCGGCCTCGCTCGGCGTCGACGTCACGCGCATCCGGGCGGTACTGCTGGTGCTGACCGCGCTGATGACGGCCGTCATCGTCTCCACGTCCGGAGCGATCGGCTTCGTCGGGCTCGTCCTCCCCCACCTCGCCCGCGCGCTGGTCGGGGTCGGGCACCGGCTGCTGCTTCCGGCCACGGCGCTGCTCGGCGCGATCTTCCTGATCTGGGTCGACACCGCGGCCCGTACGGTGATCGACCCCGAGGAGCTCCCGGTCGGGGTCGCGACCGCGCTGGTCGGGGTGCCGGCCTTCGCGCTGGTGCTGATGCGGGCACGCCGATGACGGCGCTCGAGGCCGAGCGGGTCCGCTGGGCGCCTCGTGGCCGCTTGGTCGTCGACGACGTGTCTCTCCGGGTCGAGGACGGCGCCACGGTCGGGCTGCTCGGGCCCAACGGCTCCGGGAAGTCCTCGCTCATCCGGATCCTGGCCGGTCTCCGGGCACCCTCCTCCGGTGACGTACGCCTCGACGGCAACCCGCTCGCCGGGATGTCCCGGCGCCGGCTTGCCCGCCGGCTCGCGGTCGTCGAGCAGGAGCCGGCGACCAGCCAGGACCTCCGCGTGCGCGATGTCGTCGCCCTCGGCCGGGTCCCCCACCGCCCGGCCTGGGCTCCCGACAGCACCCAGGACCGCGCCGTCATCGAGGAGGCGGCCGCCCACGCGGGCATCGCCGACCGCCTCGACCAACGCTTCTCGACGCTGTCGGGCGGCGAGCGGCAACGTACGCAGATCGCCCGGGCGCTCGCCCAGGAGCCCGAGATCCTGCTCCTGGACGAGCCGACGAACCACCTCGACGTACGTCACCAGCTGGCGCTGCTCGCGCTGGTCCGCCGGATGCCCACGACCTGCCTCGTCGCCCTGCACGACCTCAACCTCGCCGCCGCCTACTGCGACCAGGTCTTCGTGCTCTCCCAGGGCCGCGTCGTGGCCGGCGGCCCTCCCGCCGAGGTGCTCACCGAGTCCCTCATCTCGGAGGTCTACGGCGTCCGCGCCCGGGTGCACCACGACGAGGGCGTCGTCATCCGCTTCCTCGGCCCGCTGTGACCTGCGATCAGAGCTGGGAGTCGTAGACGCGTACGTAGTCCACGACCATGCGCTGCGGGAACTGGGTCGTGCCGTCGGGGTTGCCGGGCCAGTTGCCGCCGACCGCGACGTTGAGGATGAAGAAGAACGGCTGGTCGAAGACCCAGGGGTTGGCGCCGGTGTTGGCCGTGGTGAAGGTCTGGTAGGCGACCCCGTCGACGGACCAGGTGATCGAGCCGGGCTGCCAGTCGACGGCGAAGGTGTGGAAGGTGTCGGCGAAGGACCAGCCCTGCGGGTGCATGTACTGACCGGTGATGCCGTTGGCGCCCGAGTAGCCGGGACCGTGCAGGGTGCCGTGGACCAGGTGGGGCTCGTAGCCGACGTTCTCCATGATGTCGATCTCTCCGGAGCCGGGCCATCCGACGTTGTCGAACTGACCGCCCAGCATCCAGAACGCCGGCCAGATCCCCTGGCCGCGCGGGATCTGGATCCGTGCCTCCAGGCGCCCGAACTTCGGCTGGACCTTGCCCTTGGTGGTCAGCCGGGCCGAGGTGTAGCCGCTCCCGTTCTGCCGGGCGGTGATGACCAGGTTGCCGTTGCCGTCGAGCGCGGAGTTGTCGCGGGAGTCGGTGTAGGTCTGCAGCTCGTTGTTGCCCCAGCCACCGCCTCCGGTCTCGAAGTTCCAGCTGGCGCCGTCGGGGGCGCTGCCGGCGGGGCCGTCGAACTCGTCGGACCAGGTCAGGGCGGCGGCCCCGACCTCTCCGGCGGGGGCTGCGCCCTCGCCCGCGGGCACCGCGGCCGGTGCGGCCAGCGGGGCCACCAGGACGAGGGCCACGGCGGCGGTCGCGGTCAGTGTGGTGCGGATGGTGCGGATGGTGCGGATCCTCGAGCTACGCATCGAACGCTCCTTCATGGGGGTTAACTGTAAAGCGACCTTACAGATATCTGCTCTTCGCCGGAACGGAAACGCCGGGCGACGTCCGGTCACCGCCAGTTGCCTCTCGATGCGCTCTAATTGGTCACCGGAACGGGGGCCATCGGGGGCCTCCGCAGGAGGTGATCGCAATGGCACGGGATCCGTACAGGCCACGGACGCCGATCATCGGCATGGTGATGGTGTTCCTCGCCCTGGCGATCGTCGGGGTCACGGCGTACCTGCATCTGGGCTGGTGGTCGCTGATCGGCTACGCGGCCGCGGCGGTCGTCGCCGTCGTCGGCGGGTGGCTGCTGTTCAAGGACGTGCCCGAGCCGCCTCACTCCGGACCGGGAGCAGACCGATGACCGACACCGACGACCAGACCGTCCACCAGACCGGCCTGACCGACGAGGACGAGGGCTACCACAAGAGCCTCAGCCCGCGGCAGCTGCAGATGATCGCGATCGGCGGCGCCATCGGCACCGGCCTGTTCCTGGGCGCGGGCGGCCGCCTCCACGAGGCAGGCCCCGGTCTCTTCCTCGTCTACGCCTTCTGCGGCGTGTTCGTCTTCCTCATCCTGCGCGCGCTCGGCGAGCTCGTGCTGCACCGGCCGTCGTCGGGGTCGTTCGTCTCCTACGCCCGCGAGTTCCTGGGCGAGCCGGCCGCCTTCGCCGCCGGCTGGATGTACTTCCTGAACTGGGCGATGACCTCCATCGTCGACGTCACGGCGATCGCGACGTACGTGCACTTCTGGGGCACGTTCGAGGCCATCCCGCAGTGGCTGATCGCGCTCGTGGCGCTCGCGGTCGTGCTCTCGATGAACCTGATCTCGGTCAAGCTCTTCGGCGAGCTGGAGTTCTGGGCAGCGCTCATCAAGGTGGTCGCGCTGCTCGGGTTCCTCGTGCTCGGGATGATCGTGCTCGCCGGGCGTGACGAGCTCAACGGTCACGAGACCGGGATCGGCATGATCATCGACAACGGCGGGCTGTTCCCGGTCGGCGCCCTCCCGCTCGTCGTCGTGGTCTCCGGCGTCGTCTTCGCGTACGCGGCCGTCGAGCTCGTCGGCACCGCGGCGGGCGAGACCGCCGAGCCGGCCAAGGTCATGCCGCGCGCGATCAACTCCGTGATCGCCCGGATCGCGGTCTTCTACGTCGGTTCGCTGGTGCTGCTCGCGCTGCTGCTGCCCTACACGTCCTACCGGGCCGACGAGAGCCCGTTCGTGACGTTCTTCGACCAGCTCGGGATCGCGAACTCCGGCACGATCATGAACCTCGTGGTGCTGACCGCGGCGCTCTCCTCGCTCAACGCGGGCCTCTACTCGACCGGGCGGATCCTGCGCTCGATGGCGATGAGCGGGAGCGCACCGAGCTTCACCGCGAAGATGTCGAGGAACGGGGTTCCGTTCGGCGGGATCCTGCTCACCGGGTGCATCACGCTGCTCGGTGTCGGCCTCAACGCGATCGTCCCCGGGCAGGCGTTCGAGATCGTGCTGAACATGTCGGCCCTCGGCATCATCGCCTCCTGGGCGACCATCGTGATCTGCCAGATCCAGCTCTACCGGCGCTGGAAGAACGGCCTGATGTACCGGCCCGAGTTCCGGCTGTGGGGCTCGCCGTGGACCGGCTACGCCACGCTCGTGTTCCTCGCGACCGTGCTCGTCCTGATGGGCTTCGACTACCCGATCGGCACCTGGACGGTCGCGACCCTCGTCGTGATCATCCCGGCGCTGATCATCGGCTGGCGCCTCGTCCGCGACCGTGTCCAGCAGATCGCCCTCGAGCGCGAGGGCTACACCGGCGCGATCCCGATCCGGGCCGAGCGCCCGATCGCCGACGAGGCGACGGGCGACTCCCGCGACTCGCGGGATTCCCGCGAATCCCACGACGACGAAGGGCCGAGCAGCTGATCAGGCGACCGGGCCCTCGCCGAGGGTGACGGTCCCGGCGTGGGCCTCGCCGGTGGCATCGGTCCAGCCGACGGGGATCCGGTCGCCCGGCTCGTGCTCGGCGAGCACCGAGGTGATGTCGTCGATGCTCGCCACCGCGGTCCCGTCGACGGAGGTGATCGTGCTGCCCTCGGCGATCCCGGCCGCCTCGGCGGCGCCGTCCTCGACCACACCGACGACCAGGGTCGAGCTCGTCGTGTCGACCTGCACCCCGAGCGCTGCGGCCGAGCCACCGATCTCGACGTCACCCGACTCCTGCCCGGCGAGGATCTGGGCGGCGATGTCGAGCACGGTGTCGATCGGGATCGCATAGCCGGAGATCTCGGCCGAGCCCGAGGTGGCGGCGACGTTCATCCCGATGACCTCGCCGTCCTCGTCCAGCAGCGCGCCGCCCGAGTCGCCGGAGACGACGTCGGCGTCGGTCTCGATCAGGTTGGTGAGGTCGGCCGCGGTGCCGTCCTCGTCGTGGACGGTGATCGCCGTGCTCGGGTCGGTGACCGTCCCGTCCGCCGCCGAGAGCGACCCCTGTCCTTCGGCGTTGCCGACCGACGTGACCTGCTCGCCCTGGGTGGCCGGGTCTCGGTCGGTTGCCACGGTCGAGAGCCCCGAGGCGTCCTCAAGCTGCAGCACCGCGACGTCGTGGGTGGCGTCGTAGCCCAGCACGGTCGCGGCGTACGTCTCCCCGGTGCTCGGGTCGGTCACCGTGATCGAGGTGGCGCCCTCGACGACGTGGTGGTTGGTCACCACGATCCCGTCGTCGGTGATCGTGAGCCCCGTGCCCGCGCCCCGGGCGGTGCCGTAGTCGACGGTCGTGTCGACCAGCACGACGCCGGTCGACTCGGCCTCGGTCGCCGGCTCGGAGTCGACCGTCGCGGTCGAGGTGCCGAGGCTCTGCCGGTAGGGGTCGACCCTCCCACCGGAGCCGCCGATCCCGCCCTGGTAGCCCTCACCACCGTACGTCTCGGTGGTGCCCTGCCCAGGGCTCGCCTCGGCGACGTACGTCCGGCTGGCCGCGATCGCCGTCGCCGCGAGCGCCGGGGTGGCGACCGGGATCGCGACGAGCGGGATTGCCGCAACGGCGAGCAGAGACTGG
>NZ_JZDQ02000049.1 GCF_000960475.2 Nocardioides luteus
GGTGGAGGTGAGGGGACTCGAACCCCTGACCCTCTGCATGCCATGCAGATGCGCTACCAGCTGCGCCACACCCCCGTGGCGTTGTCCCGGTCGATCACCCCGGGCAACGAGAAGAACAGTAGCGGAACCCTCTCCCGATCACGAAATCGGGGCCCCCATTCCGTACGTCGCGAGCCGCCAGGATGCGGCCGGAACCATGCCGAAGGCGGGCTCCCGGGCGACGAGCTCGATCCAGGCGCAGTTCGTCAGCGGCGCGAGGGTGGTGACGACGGACGGATCCCAGCCGAGGAAGGCGGCCAGACCCTGGCGGATGGCACCGCCGTGAGCGACGACCACGACGGTCTCGCCGGACGCCACGGTCTCGGCCACGTCGTTCAGCGCGCCCGCGAAGCGCGCCGCGACGGTGGGCCAGGACTCGCCACCGTAGGGCTCCCAGCTGGCCGGCATCTCACCGAAGCGCTCGAGGATCTGCGCGCGGTCCATCCCCTCGGCCTCCCCGGCGCAGACCTCCCGCAGCCGAGGGTCGTAGGCAGCCTCCAGGCCGGTCTCCTCGGCGACGTACGCAGCGGTCTGCCGTGCCCGCATCAGGTCCGAGGAGACGAGGCGGGTGACGGCGTAGGTCGTCCCGAGCGCACGAGCGGCGGCCTTGGCCTGCTGGTGGCCGGTCTCGGCCAGCTCGATGTCGGTCTGGCCCTGGTAGCGGCCCTCCGCGTTCCACGGCGTGACGCCATGGCGGAGCAGGACGATGCGACGAGTGGTCTCGACAGGCTCGACCACCGAAACCTCAGCTCTCGGAGACGACGTCGGCGGGCAGCGCGATCGAGGGGCAGTCGCGCCAGAGCCGCTCGAGGGCGTAGAACTGGCGCTCCTCCTCGTGCTGGACGTGCACGACGATCTCGCCGTAGTCGAGGAGCACCCAGCGCCCCTCCTTGTGGCCCTCGCGGCGCAGCGGCTTGGAGCCGAGGTCGCGCAGCTTCAGCTCGACCTCGTCGACGATCGACTGCACCTGCCGCTCGTTGGGGGCCGAGGCCAGCACGAAGGCGTCGGTGATCGCCAGCTGGTCGCTGACGTCGAAGGCCATGATGTGCCCGGCCTTCTTCTCCGAGGCCGCCCGGGCGGCGGTGATGGTGAGCTCGATGGCGTGCTCGGTCGCGGTCATAGGCCTTCTTCGTTCTGGGGAGTCGTGTGGTGCGGAGTCTTGGGCTGGTAGAGGTCGTGCTTGCCGATGTACTGCACCACGCCGTCGGGGACGAGATACCAGACCGGCTCGCCACGGCGCCGCCGCTCGCGGCAGTCGGAGGAGGAGATCGCCAGGGCGGGGATCTCGAGCATGGTGATGCGGTCGGACGGGATCTTCGCGATGACCTCGGGATCCATGGAGTATCCCGGACGCGTGCACCCGACGAACTGGGCGAGCTCGAAGAGCTCGTCGGTGTCGCGCCAGGTGAAGATCTCGGCGAGCGCGTCGGCCCCGGTGATGAAGTAGAGATCGGAGTCCGGCAGCGCCTTGGCGAGATCGCGCAGCGTGTCGCGCGTGTAGGTCCGGCCGGCCCGGTCGATGTCGACCCTGCTCACCGTGAAGCGCGGGTTGGCGGCGGTCGCGATGACCGTCATCAGGTAGCGATGCTCGGCCGGCGACACGTCCCGGTCGGCCTTCTGCCACGGGTCACCGGTGGGCACGAAGACCACCTCGTCGAGGTCGAAGAACGACTGCACCTCGGAGGCCGCCACCAGGTGGCCGTGGTGGATGGGATCGAAGGTGCCACCCATCACCCCGACACGGCGCTTGCCGGTCAGGCCCTGCAGACCTGGCTCGGGCGCTCCCCCGATGCCCATCTGATCAGCGCTCAGGAGTGCTCACGGCCGCCGGCGAACCAGACCAGGACCAGGAGGGCGAAGACGAGGATCGCCAGGGCGCTGCCGCCGATGACCCACTCGATGCCAGAGGTGCCGTGCTCGGCCCCGTGCTCAGCGGAGGTGATGATGCTCGACACAACAGAGTTCGACATGGCGCACAGATTACCTTGCCCGCTGCCAGGTCAGCGCACGTGCCCGTCCCCGGTGACCACGTACTTCGTCGAGGTCATCTCGGGCAGGCCCATCGGACCCCGGGCGTGCAGCTTCTGGGTCGAGATCCCGATCTCCGCACCGAAGCCGAACTCGCCACCGTCGGTGAACCGCGTCGAGGCGTTGACCATGACGGCCGCGGAGTCGACGGCGGCGGCGAACCGCCGGGTGGCGCTCAGGTCCTCGGTCACGATCGCCTCGGTGTGACCGCTCGACCAGCGCCGGATGTGCTGGACGGCAGCATCGAGGGAAGGGACGACCGCCGCGCTGATCTTCAGCGCCAGGAACTCGGCCGCGTAGTCCTCGTCGGTGACCGGCTCGACCCGGTCGAAGCCCTGGAAGGCCTCGTCGCCGAGGATCTGCACACCACGCTCCTGCAGCGCGGGCACGATCTTGGGCAGGAACTCCTTGGCGATGTCGGCGTGGACGAGCAGCGACTCGGCGGAGTTGCACACGCTGGTGCGCTGGGTCTTGGAGTTGATGACGATCGAGACCGCCTTGTCGAGGTCGGCGGCCTTGTCGACGTAGACGTGTACGTTGCCCACCCCCGTCTCGATGACCGGCACCGTCGACTCCTCGACGACACTGCGGATCAGGCCGGCGCCGCCGCGCGGGATGAGCACGTCGACCAGCCCACGGGCACGCATCAGCGCCTTGACCGAGTCGTGGCCCTCGCCGGGGACGACCTGGATCACGTCGGCCGGGAGGCCGACGGAGGCGACGGCGTCGCGGAGCACCGCGGCGATCGCCACGTTGCTGGAGGCGATGTTGGAGGAGCCGCGCAGCAGGGCCGCGTTGCCGGACTTCAGGCAGATCCCGGCCGCGTCCACCGTCACGTTCGGGCGCGCCTCGTAGATCATCCCGACGACGCCGAAAGGCACCCGCACCTGGCGCAGCTCGAGGCCGTTGGCCAGGGTGGTGCCGCGTACGACGTCCCCGACGGGGTCCGGGAGGGCGGCCAGCTCGCGGAGCGCGGCGGCGATGCCGTCGAGGCGCTCCGGGGTCAGGGTGAGGCGGTCGATGATGTTGGCCGGGCTGCCCGACTTCTCGGCGCGGGCGACGTCGGCCGCGTTGGCCTCCAGCACCTCGTCGGCGCGGGCGAGGAGCGCGTCAGCCATCGCATGAAGCGCCGCGTCCTTCACGCTGCGCGGCGCGACCGCGAGCTCGTAGCTCGCCTCCCGTGCCTTCGCCGCCACCTCACGGATCACTGCCTCTGCGCTCATGCAGGAAAGCCTATGCCGTGCGACGTACGCAGCGACCACCCTTTCGCCGTGCGGACCGCTCGGCGCGGGTCAGCGCCCGTCACCCAGGCCGAGCAGCGCGCCCAGGCCGCCGAACGGGCCGACGCTCTCGGACGGCTCCTCCGACTCCCGCGGCTCCGCACTCTTCGAGCCCGAGGGCTTCACCTTCCGTGGTGCCTTCGTCGGCGCCGGCTCCCCCGTCGCCCGCGTCGAGGGCGTCTCGAGCCGGTCCTTCGTGCGAGCCGGCTTCGCGGGCGAGGAGCCCACGGCGCTCTCCTCCAGCTCCGACTCGTTCATCGCCGGATAGTCCATCGGCGGCTCATAGGACCTTCGCACGAACGTGATCCCCGAGGTCGCCCCGGCGAAGAGCGCTGACAGCACCAGCGCCGTGATCCAGGGCGTCCAGCCACGCCACCAGGCTCCGGCAGGGCCTCGAGCCCCGTCGAGATCGCTCACTCCCACACCCATCCCCCATGTCGCGCCGGACCCCTCCGGCGCGCTCCGAATCCTAGCGGCGAACGGAGCCCTCCGGGGCGGAGTGGACATCCCCGGATCGGGCGATCTCGAGCAGGAGGTCGTGCGCCCTGGCCGCCACCGGATTGTCCGTACGCCGCGCCCCCAGCTCGACCAGCGCGACCAGGTCCGCGGAGCGGGCCAGATCGAGCGCATCCGTGGCGCTGCCACCCCGCACCGCGACGTAGCCCTCCAGCACTCCCTCGACGTAGGCCGCGTCCCGGTCGAACCGCAGCAGGTTGCCGAGATCGGTGAACGGCGAGCCGGCGTGGGCGAACTCCCAGTCGAGCACCGCACGCACGCGCAGCGTCTCCGGGTCGATGACGAGGTTCTTCGGGTTGAGGTCGCTGTGCGCCAGGCTCACCCGGACGACCGGGTCGAGCACGTATTGGGCGTCGGCGGCGACCTCCCGCAGTCCTTCCAGGTCCTCCGGTGACCAGGCGAGACGCTCCGCGTGCGACTCGACCCACTCGGTCAGGTCCACCGCGAACGCCTCGACGCGCAGGTCCTTGTCGGCGAAGGTCCCGGCGGTCAGGAACGGCATCCCGGCCAGGGTGGCCGCGATCTCCCCGAGGCCGTGCCCGAGGCGGCGCCGTTGTGCCTCGTCCAGGTCCGGGAGCAGCAGATCGCCGCGGACGCCCTCGACGAACTCGGTCACCAGCAGAGCGGGCATGCCGGTGGCCGGGTCGGCGCGGCGTACCTCCAGGACGTCGGGAACGGGGACGAGGCCCCGCACCAGGCGGTGCAGGGCCTCCTGGATCTCCGCGGCACGGGGATGGTGGCGAGGGTCGGCGAAGACCCGCACGACCGACCTCTCCCCACCGGCCTCCGCCAGGAACGTCTCGCCCGACCAGCCGCCGTCGAGCGGCTGGAGGCCCCCACCGAGGTCACCGAAGGTCACTCGGAGAGGCTAGCTCCTCAGGCGCAGGGACGGGTCTTCGGCTGGAGGTAGATCCGGTGGGTCGCCCTCGAGCTGTCCCACATCTTGTTGAACCGGGCGGTGTAGGCCTGGTAGTAGGTCTTCGAGGTGAACCGGAAGGTGACCTCGTCGTTGCTGAACGACGGCGGCGACCAGTTCTCCGAACCCGTCCAGACGCTGAGGGTGCCCCGGTCGTTGAAGCGGCCGTTGACGCTCATCCACTTGTAGTGGGAGTAGCAGCGCGAGCCGTAGACGATGTTGTCGCCGCTGGTCGACTTCTTCTGGCCCCAGTCCCAGGCGGCGTCACGCGCCGGGATGCCGACCGCCCGCAGCTTGCGGTAGACCGCGTCGTCGGTGACCGAGCCGATCACCCGGACCACGCAGCCGCGCTTCTTCAGCCGGACGACCTCGTCGGCGATGCGCTCGCCACGGCGGCCGTACCACGCGTACATGTGGATCCGCAGGATCGTCTTGCCCCTGGTGCCGTAGCCGCTGGGCGCGCTGCAGCCGATCAGACGCAGCCGGTCGATCACCTTGTCGCCGCTGCTGCGGGCGTAGATCTCGTCGCTGGTCGTGCCCGTGCGCTGACGCTGGAAGCCGACGGAGGTGCCGCCACCGCTCCAGGACACGTAGCGCGGCGAGGCCTTCTGGTCGGCCTTGAGCTCGTTGAACATCCGCAGCCAGGTCTTCCACAGGCTGTCGTTGGCGTAGATCGTCTGGGCGTCGTTCCACTGCGAACCGGCCGCACCGCCACCGAGGTTGCCGGAGCTGTTGATGATGACGTTGCGCTTGGAGCCGATCTGGGTGAACGAGTGGATCTTGATGTGCAGGTTGCCGGTGTCGTAGCCACGGCAGGCGCCGGCGCACCCGTAGATGAAGCTCGCCCGGGAGCGCCTCGTGCCCAGCTCGGTGGCCAGGTTGCGCTCGCCGCTGCTCCACATCTTCCGGTTGACCAGGATCTGCACGTGCACACCACGCCGGTGCGCCGCGATCAGATGCTTGACGGTGTCGGCGCGGTCCAGGTTGTAGGTGACGAACCGGATGTAGGAGCCCCTGGGCGCGTTGTCGATGCTGTTGTTGATCCGGTGCACGATGAAGTTGCGCGCCGCCGCGTCACCGGTGGGGTTGTTGAAGAACGGACCTGCCGGCGGCGACCACGTCGCCGCGCTCGCCGGGTTCGAAACCACGGACATCGTCGCCACGACCAGTGCCGCCACGCAGCCCGCCACAGCCGACGCAATCGAGATCTTCTGGGCCGTCCTCGACCTCAGCACATTCCCCCACATGCGGCCGGACTATACCCAGCGACGTATGCACCGCAACGACAATTCCGAGAACCCGATGCCAAACAGAAAGAAACCCGCCCCCGAGCTGTGCTCGGGGGCGGGTTTTCGGGACGTACGCCCCAGGCATCACTCGCTCGTCAGCCCTTGGCCGCCTTCACGGCCTCGGTGACGGCCGGGAGGACGGTGTGCAGGTCGCCCACGACGCCGAAGTCGACGAGCTCGAAGATCGGCGCCTCCTCGTCCTTGTTGACCGCGACGATGGTCTTCGAGGTCTGCATACCGGCGCGGTGCTGGATCGCACCGGAGATCCCGTTGGCCACGTAGAGCTGCGGGGAGACGGTCTTACCGGTCTGGCCGACCTGGAAGGTGTGCGGCATCCAGCCGGAGTCGACCGCGGCACGCGAGGCACCGACAGCGGCACCGAGCGCGTCGGCGAGACCCTCGACGGCGGAGAAGTCACCGCCGGTGCCACGACCACCGGATACCACGATCGCGGCCTCGGTGAGCTCGGGGCGGCCCGAGGCCTTACGCGGCTGGGAGGCCACGATCTGCGCGGTCTTGGCGGCGTCCGAGATGGTCACCTCGAACGGGGTGACCGCGGCGGCGCCGGCCTTCTCGACCGGAGCGGCCGAGTTGGGCTTGACCGTGATGATCGGGGTGCCCTTGGTGACCTTGCCCTTGACCGTGTAGTTGCCGGCGAAGACGGACTGGGTCGCCACACCGGACTCGTCGAGGTCGACGGCGTCGGTGATCAGACCGGAGTCGAGCTTGATCGCCAGGCGGGCGGCGACCTCCTTGTTCTCCGCGGAGGACGGCAGCAGGATCGCGGCGGGCGAGGCGGACGCAGCCAGCTGCGCGAGCGCCTCGGCCTTCGGCGCCACCAGGTAGCCCTTGATCTGGGCGTCGTCGATGACGTAGACCTTCTCGGCGCCGTAGCCCTTCACGGCCTCCGCGGCACCAGCAGCGCCGTCGGCGCCACCGATGAAGACCGCGGACGGCTCGCCGAGCTTGGCGGCCAGGGTGAGCAGCTCGTAGGTCGGCTTCTTGACCTGACCAGCCACGTGGTCGATGAGAACGAGAACTTCAGCCATGATTCAGATATCCCTTCTCGGCCTCAGATGAACTTCTTGGACGCGAGGAAGTCGGCCAGCGCCTTGGCGCCCGAGCCGTCCTCGTCGGTGACGATCTCACCGGCGGTGCGCGGCGGGCGGGCCGCCGTCTCCTCGACAGCGGTGTACGCAGCGCCGAGACCGACCTGGGAGGCGTCGACACCGAGGTCGGCCAGCGACCACGTCTCCAGCGGCTTCTTCTTGGCCGCCATGATGCCCTTGAAGGACGGGTAGCGGGCCTCGCCCGACTGGTCGGTGACCGAGAGGACCAGCGGCAGCGTGCCGCCGATGACCTCGGTGGCGACGTCGCCGTCACGCTTGATGCGGACCTGGTCGCCCTGGGTCTCCACGACGGAGGCGAGGGTGACCTGCGGCAGGCCGAGACGCTCGGCCAGCATCGCCGGGACGACGCTCATGCCGGCGTCGGTCGAGGCCAGACCGCCGACCACGAGGTCGACCGGACCGAGCTTCTCGATCGCCTTGGCGAGCACCAGCGAGGTGGCGATGGCGTCGGAGCCGGCGATCGCGTCGTCGACGACGTGGACGCCCTTGTCGGCGCCCATCTGCAGCGCCTTGCGCACCGCGGCCTCGGCCGCCTCGGGACCAACGGTCAGCGCGGTGACGGTGATCTCCTCGCCCTCACGCTTCTCCTTGATCTGCAACGACTGCTCAACCGCGTACTCATCGAGCTCGGAGAGCAGACCGTCGACGTTCACGCGGTCGACGGTGAAGTCGTCCTCGAACTGCCGGTCCGCGGTCGCGTCCGGCACGTACTTCACAAGCACAACAATGTTCATGGTGGTGCGGCCTTGCCGGCCCCTCCTGGAATGGTCGTAGTTCGCCAGCGATGTTACCCGCCAGTCACATACGGATGACAGGTGCCTACGCGTTGAGAATGTCACATGGCCTCAGGGTCTGATGAAACCAGCCACGATCCGGCCGACGATCAGCCACGCAAGGGCGCCGAGGCCCCAGTTGAAGAGCGCGTTCTTGATCTCCGCGTCCTCGCCGCCGAACTGCTTGATGCCGTTCTCACGCGAGAACAGACCGAGGTCGGCGGTGTCCGCGGCGTTGAGCACGAAGTCGACCAGGGAGTTGCCCTGGTTGGCCTTGAGCGCGATCAGCAGAGCTCCGATCGCCAGCGCCAGCGCGGCGATCAGGGCGATCACCCAGACCACCCGGGAGGCGTAGGACCGGACGGTCTTGACCACGCCCGGGCCATCCGCCGTCTTGGTGTCCGACACGTGACTCACTTCCCTTCGAAGTTGGCTTTGCCGGGGCCGTTCTCCAGGAACGACGTCATCCCGGTCTGGGAATCCTGCGTCGCGAACACGCCGGCGAACTGCTGCTGCTCGATGGCGAGCCCGGTGGCGAGGTCCACTCCCAGGCCCTTGTCGATCGCCGTCTTCGCCGCCGCCAGCGCGTACGGGGCCGCCTTCTTGAACTGGCTCGCCCACGCGAGCGCCTCCTCATAGACCGAGGCCGCCGGCACGAGCCGGTCGGCCAAGCCGATTGCAAGCGCCTCGTCTGCCTTGACGAAGCGGCCCGAGAAGATCAGGTCCTTGGCCGTGGACGGCCCGACCAGTCGTGCCAGCCGCTGGGTCCCACCGGCACCGGGGATGATGCCGAGCAGCACCTCCGGCTGACCGAAGGTGGCGTCATCGGCGGCGATCCGGAAGTCGGCCGCGAGCGCGAGCTCGCACCCGCCACCCAGCGCGTAGCCGGTCACCGCGGCCACCACCGGCTTCGGGATCTCCGCGACCGCGGTGACCGCGGCCTGCACGCCCGCGACCCGCTTGGCCATCTCGGAGTAGGAGAGGCCGGCCATCTCCTTGACGTCGTTCCCGGCGGCGAACAGCCTCTCGCCGCCGTAGACGACGACCGCGCGTACGCCATCGTCGGCTGCCGCCTCGGTCGCGACCTCGAGCAGCTCGGCCTGCACCTGGAAGCTGATCGCGTTCATCTTCGGCCGGTCCAGCCGGATCGTGCCGATGCCGTCCTCGACGGTCAGCTTGACGAACTCGCGGGATTTGTTACTCATGTCACGGCACCTTAGTGGGTCGGCACGCCATCTCGCCGAAAGGCCTGCGGATCGTTACGCGACGAGGTTAGTGGCGCGTAACCCCAGTGGGTAAAGGGGCGTTTCAATAACATGACCGATATTCGTTCCAGTCGCGCCAGGGTGAGCCTCGGTGCCGCGCTGAGCCTCGCCCTCGGCGCTTTCGTGCTGGCGACGCCGGTCTCGGGTGCCGCGCTCTCCACCACTGATGACACTGCCACCACCACGTCCGATGCGGCCCGCTCCGGCGGGCTTCTCGGTCACGAGGCCGATGCCGGCCTGGACGTACGCGACCGCGTGCTGCCCACCTCCGCCCAGGAGTCCGCGGCGACGGCTTTGGGGGCCGTCGACATCCGCTGGAACGCCCACGGGACGCCGACCTCGCTGATCACCGCCGACGGAGTGCTGGCCGCGGCCAGCTCCTCGGACCCGGTCGCCGCCGCCCGGAGCTTCCTCGACGACAACGCCGCGGTCTTCGGGCTCACCGCGGCCCAGCTGGACGACCTCGAGCTGGTCAGCGACCAGAAGCTGGCCGACGGGGGCGGCCACGCGGTGCTCTTCCGGCAGACCTACGACGGTCTGTCCGCCGCCACCGAGGGCCTGGTGACCGTGGGCGTGGCTCACGGCGACATCGCCTACGTCTCCTCCTCGCTGTCCAAGGTGACCGGCGACGTCGCCGAGCCGACGCTGAGCCCGACCGAGGCGTGGCTGAAGGCCGCCGCCTCGGCCGGACGACCGATCTCGGCCTCGAAGTCCGGCGAGATCGTCGCCGACACCGCGGCGAAGCTGACCGACTGGACGAAGCTGACCGTGCCCGGCCTGGCGACCGACCAGCTGGTGCGGCTGCGGGCGTTCCCGGTGCCCGGAGAGGGCGTACGCCCCGTCTTCCAGGCCACCGTCGTCGACTCCGCGGCCGCCACCCTGCTGGGGCAGACGGTGCTGGTCGACGCGGTCACCGGCAAGGTGCTGTGGCGCCACGACAACGTCGACCACGAGAACGACGTCGAGGGGCCGTTCACCGGCACCGCGCTCGGTGCCTGCGGCCCGAAGCACACCTTCGAGATCTCCGACGACAAGACCCGCACCCTGGCCGCCGTCGCGGTCGGGCTGCCGACCGACGACTTCACCGTGAAGCTCTTCGCCCCCGACGGAAGCCTGCTCGTGGAGGGTGACCTGCTCACCAGCCCCGAGACGGCGACCTACACCGCGGACAAGATCGACCCGGGGACGTACGCGGTCCAGGTCTGTCCCTTCGACGACTCGCTCCTCGTCGGCAGCTACTCGGTGACCGTCGCGTCCTCGGACACCGCCGCGGGCACGGAGACCGGTGACCTGCCGGGCAGCAACCCGCGCTGGTCCTACTTCCCGGGCACGCCCGACGCCGCCTCGACCGGCGGCGAGGCGGTCCCCGCCAACGACGTGATCGCCTGCTGGACCAAGGTCGCCGACTGCACCGGGCCGCAGCTGAAGAGCCTGGCCAACGCCGGTCCCTGGGACACGCTGCTGAGCACGACCGTCGGGGTACCCAGCCTGACCACGATCGGCAACAACGCCAACACCCACGAGGGCTGGCTCTCGCCGCTGGCCGGCGGCGGGCTCGAGCAGGCGCCGGTCTCGCCGCTGCGTGACTACTCGGGGAAGTTCACCGACACCTGGAACAACTCCAAGTGCGACCCGACGACGCTGGTGCCTGGCGGTAACGACGTCAACTACGTGGTCGGCAACCTGTTCGCCAGCCACAACCGGATGCACGACTGGTCCTACTTCCTCGGGTTCACCGAGGAGAACTACAACCTGCAGACCGACAACCTCGGTCGTGGCGGTCGTGGGCTCGACGCCGAGGTCGGCAACGCGCAGGCCGCGGCGCTCGACTCGCAGGTCATCGAGCAGACCGGGCTGCTGACCGGCCGCAACAACGCCAACCAGCTGACCCTGATGGACGGCGTACCGGGCATCACGAACCAGTACCTGTTCCAGCCGGTCCCCGGTGCCTTCTACGCGCCCTGCACCGACGGGTCGCTGGACTTCGGGATCGTCGGCCACGAGTACACCCACGCCATCTCCAACCGCATGGTCGGTGGCCCCGACGACGGGCTGACCTCGGAGCAGGGCGGCGCGATGGGCGAGTCCTGGAGCGACCTGGCCGCGGCCGAGCACATGTTCGCCCACGACCTCTACAACGGCGGCAGCCCGTGGGCCGTCGGCTCCTACGCCACCGGCAACACCGACGTCGCGATCCGCGACTTCGCGATCGACAGGAACCCGCTCAACTTCTCCGACTACGGGTTCGACAGCACCGGTCCGGAGGTCCACGCCGACGGTGAGATCTGGAACGGCACGATGTGGTCGGTCCGGAAGGCGCTGGTCGACAAGTACGACGCGACCTACCCCTACGCCGACAAGGCCCTGCAGCTGCGCTGCTCGGACGGGACCACGACGGCGTCGCCGTTGCCCGCCGACAAGTGCCCCGGCAACCGCCGCTGGATCCAGCTGGTCTTCGACTCGTTCCTGCTCCAGCAGGGTGCGACCTCGATGCTGGACGCCCGCGACGCGTTCCTGGCCGCCGACCAGATGCGCTTCGGCGGTGCCGACCGCCAGGTGATCGCGGACGCGTTCGCACGGCGTGGCATGGGTCAGTACGCCACCACGACCGCCGACGGGGACGAGCCGACCCCGAGCTTCGCCTCGGCGGCCTCGCGCAACGTCAAGGTCACCTTCAGCGCACCCGCGTCCGGGAAGGTCTACGTCGGTCGCTTCGAGGCGCGGGCGACCCCGATCGCCGACACGGACACCGCCACCGCGCTCGGGTCCGTCGCGCACTTCGTCCCGGGGACGTACGACCTGATCTTCGTCTCCAAGACCGGTGGCGCCCAGCGCAGGACCGTCACGATCTCGCCGACGGAGATCACCAAGACGATCTCCTTCGCCTCCGCCACGAACCTCGCGGCGGCGGCGAACGGGGCCGAGGTGATCACCTCGACCGAGGGCTCCCGCAACCCGTCCGCGCTGATCGACGGCACCGAGAGCACCAACTGGGGCGGGGTGACCACGGGCAACGTGGACACCACCACGCCCTCGATCGCCGTCGACCTGGCCGGCGGGACCCGCACGGTGAAGACCGTCAACGTCAGCGCCTACCTGTCGCCGGCGACCGACACCGACGCCGACTCCGGGTCGCGCTTCACCGCACTGCGGAAGTTCGCGCTGGAGGCCTGCGTCTCCGCCTGCGACACGGCCGGAGCGACCTGGAAGCGGTTCTACACCTCGGCCGACGACGCCTTCCCCGGAAAGCGCCCCCGGCCGGTCGCGCCCAACCTCAACATGCGCACCTTCGACGTCCCCGACACGACCGCCGCGGCGGTACGTCTGGTGGCGCTGGAGAACCAGTGCACGGGCTACGACGGCTACGCCGGTGAGCAGGACGGCGACCCGCTCACCACCACCGACTGCAAGACCGGCTCCGACCGCGGCACGATCGTCCACGCCGCCGAGCTGCAGGTCTTCGGTCAGTGACCCCTGGCGTCTCGGTGTCCTGCGGAGCGGGGCACCGAGACGCCCGCCGAGACGTCACCCGCGTCGGCCGAGTGGGCACGTGACTGCCACCTCGTCCGACGTACGTGACGTCTCGGCTGATTTGCCTGACTTTCATCGCCCCTCGAACGACGCCAACGCAATCCCCGCAAGCACCCCTGCGACCGCCACGGTCCCGGCAAGAACCCAGTAGAGCGCGTCGTACCCGCCCAGCAGCGCAGCGACCGCAGCCCCGGCAGCGGGAGCGAGGGCACCGGCGACCCCGGCGGGAGCCGAGTAGACGCCGTTGAGCGCGGCGTACCTCTCGGGTCCCCACACGTCGCTGACGACGGTCGCCGAGATGAGCGTGTAGAGCCCGCGGGCGGTCCCGGTGAGCACCGCGGCGACGATCATCACCCAGCCGACCGGGGGCAGCAGCGGGAGCAGTGCGACGGAGGCAGCGAACCACAGCACTCCCCCGATCATCCGGGCCCTGACACCGAAGCGTTGCGCCAGCGTCGGATAGAACGCACGTCCCGCGACCTGGCCGGCGCCGCCGAGCCCGAGCGCCCAGGCGGCGGTGGCCGGGCTCAGCCCGTGGGAGACGAGGAACGGCACCAGGTGCACGATCGAGGCGAAGACGACCATCGAGACCAGCGTGCCCGCGAGCGAGAGCAGCACGAACCGGCGGCTCCGCAGCACCTCCCGGTCCCGCACCGGCCGACCGTCCACGTGCGGAGCGGTCGGCTGCCAGGCGCGATCGAGCACCACGATGCTCGGCACGAACGTCAGCACGACGAAGGCGCCGGCCAGGATGACGTACGTCCAGCGCCACTCGACCCACGCCGCCATCGTCTCGGTGAGCGGCGCGAAGATCGTCGAGGCGAACCCGCCGGCGAGGGTGAGCGTGGTGATCGCCTGCACGCGTCGTGCACCGAACCACTGCGTCAGCGCGGCGAACGCGGGCGGGTAGAACGTCCCCGAGGTCGAGAGCCCGACCACCAGCCAGCCCAGCGCGAAGACCGCGTACGACGGTGCGGCGGCGACCACCAGCAGCGCCAGCGTCCCCAGCAGGCTGGCGCCGGCCATCACCCACCGCGG
This sequence comes from Nocardioides luteus, assembly GCF_000960475.2. Taxonomy (GTDB): domain Bacteria; phylum Actinomycetota; class Actinomycetes; order Propionibacteriales; family Nocardioidaceae; genus Nocardioides; species Nocardioides luteus_A. The sequence goes on from NZ_JZDQ02000049.1 coordinate 13,806, forward strand.
ACCGAAGCGCTGGATGACCCGACCGACGGGGATGCCCGCCACCGCCCCCACGAGGGTGCCCGCGGAGAAGGCGGTCGTGATCGCGGCCGCCGACCACCCGGTGTCGTCGACGATCCGCGGCTGGAGGACGGTGAAGGCGTAGTAGAGGACGCCGTACGCCGCCGTGACGGTCACGCAGAGCGTGACCAGCACCCCGCGAAGCGACCGACTCCCCACCCTTGTCAGCGTTCCAGATGGACCTGCTCGAGAACACCGCTGAGCTTGGACGGGTTGCGCACGTAGTAGAGGCCGGTGACCAGGCCGTCCTCGACGTGCAGCGTGACGACGCCGTCGACCTCCTCGCCGAAGTAGATGAGCATCCCGGGGGCGCTGTTGACGCTGGTGAGCTCGAACCTCGGGATGCCGTACTTCGTCGCCAGGCCCGCGAAGAAGCGGAGCACCTTGTCGGCGCCGTGGATCGGGTTGCGGGCCGCCTGCACCACACCTCCGCCGTCGGAGAAGAGCACGACGTCGGGGGCGAGCACGTCCAGCAGCGACTGCAGGTCGCCGCCGGTGGCGGCGTCGCGGAACCGCTCCAGGGCGTGCCGCGCCTCGGCCGCCGAGACCGACTCCCGCGGCCGCCGCTCGGCGACGTGATCGCGGGCGCGGTGGGCGATCTGTCGCACCGCGGCCGGCGACTTGTCGACCGCCGCCGCGATCTCGTCGTAGCCCAGCGCGAAGACCTCGCGCAGCACGAAGACGGCCCGCTCGGTCGGCGAGAGCGTCTCCAGCACCAGCAGCACGGCGGTCGAGAGCGAGTCGGCGAGCTCGGCGTCCTCGGCGACGTCCGGCGCGGTCAGCAGCGGCTCGGGCAGCCACGGACCGACGTACGTCTCCTTGCGGCGCGACAGCGTCCGGATCCGGTTCAGCGCGAGCCTGGTCGTGATCCGCACCAGGTAGGCGCGGTGGTCACGCACCTCCTCCAGCGGCACGTCGGCCCACCGCAGCCAGGCCTCCTGGAGGACGTCCTCGGCGTCGGCGGCCGAGCCGAGCATCTCGTAGGCGACCGTGAAGAGCAGGTTGCGGTGGGCGACGAAGATCTCCGTCGCGGCCTCGCTCGTCGGCTGGGGCTCGCTCATGCCCGCGACCCTACCGACGCCGGCGCCAGCGGGATCTCGCACACGTCGGAGTAGCCCTGGCTCTGCAGCCCGGCGGCCGAGTTGAACCGGGAGCGCATGTTCTCCAGCGCGATCATCTGGGTCAGCTCGACCATCGCCTCGGTGCCCAGCTCGGCCAGCAGGGCCGCGACCATCTCGTCGGTGACGGTCATCGGCGTGGACGACATCGCCTCGGCGTACTCGATGACCTTCCGCTCGGTCTCGTCGAAGACCTCGGAGGTCCGCCACACCTGCACCTGGCTGATCTTCGCCAGGTCGAGGTCCTCGTTGCGGGCCAGGTAGTAGCCGAAGTCGAGGCACCAGCTGCACCCGATCGTGCTGGCCGCGGCCATCTCGGCCAGCGACTTGTACGTCGGGTCGAGCGCCTTCCACCTGCCCACCCTGGTCTCGAAGCCCATCACGGCCCGCAGGAGCGGCTTGTGGTGGAAGTAGACGTAGCCGACGTCGGGGACCTCGCCGTACATCTTCTTGCTGATCCGCCTCACCACCGCTCCGTAGAGACCGGTCAGCTCCGCCTTCGGGATCCTGAACGTGCTGGGCATCCTCGCCCTCCTGTGTCGTCTCGAATATGGTCTCGAACGTCTCGTCACCATCCAGACACCGGCAGCCGCCGGGTTGTGACAGCGCGGCTCGCTAGGGTTGGAGCGTGAGCGAGCCAGAGACGACGACCGTGGCCGAGGGCGTTGCCCGGATCGAGTGGGCCGCGGGCGAGGCCGTCGACGTCGTACGCCGCGAGGTGGCCGCAGCGCTCCTCACCCACCACCGGGTGGAGGCGCTGGTCGATCCAGCCGATGTCACCGAGCAGCGCACCGCGACCTGGTCGGGGCTCCACCGTGAGGGCCTGCTCCGGGGCGTGGCCGGCGGCCAGGACCGGATGCTGTACGCCCGGGTGGCCAGCGATGCGCCGGTCGAGGCCCCCGAGGGCTTCCGGGCGCTCCTCAACTCCTTCCTTCCCCGCAAGCGCGCGATCGGCCAGATGCTGGTCCGCGACTCCGAGGACCGCGTGCTGATGTGCCAGCTGACCTACAAGAAGGACTGGGACCTGCCCGGCGGCATCGTGGAGGTCGGTGAGTCGCCGAAGCTGGCGACCACCCGCGAGATCGAGGAGGAGCTCGCCCTCGTCCTTCCCGCAGGCGACCTGCTGCTCACCGACTGGCTGCCGCCGTGGGGCGGTTGGGACGACGCCGTCTGCCTGGTCTTCGACGGCGGCGTGCATCCCTCCTCGATCCTCGAGAAGACCACCCTCCAGCCGCGCGAGATCCGCTCAGTGGCGTTCTGCACCCTCGACGAGGTCCGCGAGCGGGCCGCCGACTTCACCGCGCGCCGGGTCGAGGCCGCCCTCGCCGCGCTGGGCGGCGGGCCGGCCTACACCGAGTCGGGGCGCGCGTAGCACTCCCTGGGCGACCAGGGCTCCGAGCACCAGCAGCGCACCACCGGCGAGCTCGCCCGCGCTCGGCACCTCGCCGAGCAGCAGCCACGCGGAGCCGATCGCGACCGGCGGCACCAGCAGGATCCACGGCACCACCGACGAGGCCGGGTGCCGGGCGAGCAGGGAGTTGAAGATCCCGTAGCCGACGAACGAGGCGAGCACGACCGTGTAGGCCGTGGAGACCAGCGCCTCCCAGCCGAAGGCCGCCACGCCCTCACGAACCCCTTCGGGTCCGTCGATCACGAAGGAGAGCCCGAGCAGCGGGAGTGGTACGACCAGCGCCGACCAGACCGTCAGCGACAGTCCACCGGGCACCTTGGCCGCCCGGGAGATCACGTTGCCGATCGCCCACGACAGCGCGGCGAGCAGGCACAGCAGCAGCGCGACGACAGGGATGTGACCACCCCGCCCGAACGCCACCACGACCAGCCCGAGGGCACCCGCGACGACACCGACCACCTGCATCAGGGTCGGCCGCTCGCGCAGCACCCCCGCCGCGATGACGATGGTGAGCACGACCTGCGCCTGGAGCACGAGCCCGGCGAGTCCGGGCGGCATCCCGGCGGCCATGCTGGTGTAGAGCAGCCCGAACTGGCCCAGGCTCATGAAGGCCCCGACCGCCGCGACGACCTTCCACGAAGCCTTCGGCCGAGGAAGCAGGAAGACGGCCGGGAACGCGACCAGGAAGAACCGCACCGCGACCAGGAGCAACGGCGGCACGGTCTGCCCGTCGCGCGGTGCCAGACCCCAGTCGATGACGACGAAGTTGAAGCCCCACAGGACGGCGACGAGGACGGCGAGCAGCGAGTCACGGCGATTCACACCATCCAGGATGAAGGCAAAGATCATGAAGCACCAGCGACTGATTCTTCATTCGATGACGTAGCATCGCTTCATGATCGATCTGTCCGCGCTCGTCGCTCTCCGCGCCGTCGACACTCACGGCTCGGTGGTGGCGGCCGCCGACGCCCTGGGCTTCACACCCAGTGCCGTGTCGCAGCAGGTCAAGCGGCTCGAGCGGCAGGTCGGCGTACCTCTGCTCGAGCGCGTCGGGCGCGGCGTCATGCTCACCCACGCCGGCCGGCACCTGGTCGACGAGGGTTCCCGGCTGCTCGCCGACATGGAGTCGCTGGAGTCCAGGCTGCACGAGCAGGCCACCACGGTGGCGGGCCGGCTGCGGCTGACCGCCTTCTCCACCGCGATGCGCGGGCTCATCGCGCCGGTCGCCGGTGAGCTCCGCACCGCCCATCCCGAGCTCACCCTCACCCTCTCCGAGCGGGAGCCGTGGGACACCGTCGACCTGGTCGCCACCGGTCACAGCGAGATCGGCGTGGTCCATTCCTGGGGCGACGTGCCGCTCTCCATCCCCGACCACCTCGTCACGACGGAGCTCCACCGCGACATCGCCGACGTGATCGCCCATCGCGACCACCCGCTGGCCCAGCTCGCCAAGGTGACCCCGCACGACCTGGTCGCCGAGGACTGGATCGCGACGCCGGAGGGCACGATCTGCCGGCAGTGGCTGAACCGGATGTACGCCGGCACCGGACATCTCCCCCGGATCGCCCACGTCTCGATGGAGTTCGACAGCCATCTGGCGCTGGTGCGAGCGGGCCTCGGGATCGCACTGATCCCGCGCCTGGGGAGAGCGGCGCTCGGCGAGGACCTGGTCGCCGTACGCGTCGTCGACCCGGTCCCCACCCGCGAGATCCTCGCGGTGCACCGCCGCACGATGGCCGCCTCGCCGGCGGTCACCGCGGTGCTATCGGCGCTGGTGGATCAGAACAGTGCCGAGGCCAGCGACTGACGACCCTTGAGCACCCGCTCGTCGTCGTTGCCGACCGCGGCGAAGAGCCCCAGCAGGTGCTCGCGCGCCTTGTTGCGCTCGTCCCCCGACGTACGCCGCACCAGCTCGACCAGCCGGATGAAGGAGTCCTCCACGTGGCCGCCGAGCAGGTCCAGGTCGGCGACGAGGGTCTGCGCGTCGACGTCGTCGGGCGCGGCCGCGGCGGCGGCACGGGCGGCGTTGAGGTCGACCCCCTGCGTACGCTGCAGGACCTTGGCCATCGCCAGCCCGGCGGCGGCCTCGGAGTCGGCGGGGTTGGAGGCGATCAGCTTCTCGTACTCGGCCACGGCCGCGTCGATGTCACCGCGCTCCAGCGCGTCCTGGGCCGGGGCGTAGCGCGGGTCGAGCGCCGGCTCCGCGCCGTCCTCGCCCGCCGCGGCACCACCGATGGCGTTGGGCTTGTGGCGCCCGCCGATGCCCTGGGTGGTGAGCTGCTGCCCGAGCTGCTGGAAGACCGTACGCAGCTCCTCGAGGTTGAGCGCGCCCGGGATCGGCTGGGTGACCGGCCGGCCGTCGAGCAGGATGTAGAGGAGCGGCACCTGGGGCACCTGCAGCGCCTGCGCGATCTGCGGGTTCTTGTCGATGTCGACGCGGCCCAGGAGGAACCGGCCGTCGTACTCCTCCACGACCGTCGAGACGTCACCGGCGTAGGTGACGCTCTCGGGAGCGCGGGAGGCCGAGTAGAAGACCAGCACGACCGGAGCGGTCATCGACGCCTCGAGGACCGACTGGAAGATCTGCTCGTCGACCTCGACGGTGTAGGAGCCGGCGCTCCGCCCCTGGGCGGGAGCCGCATCGGCCGGACCGCCGAAGGGGGCGTTCTGAGCGGGCGTGGTGCTGGCGAGCCCGGAGAGGTCGACGGCTCCGGGGCGAGAGAACGGCTGCTGCGTCATGTCGCCAATCCTATGAGGACGGTCTAGGAGGCTGCTGAACAAGGCCGGCGTCGCGAGCGTCGCGAGGCGCGTGCGATGGCAAGGCGCCACCGCGAAGGCATGCTGGGCGCACGTCGAGCGGTGGCAACGCCGCCAGCGCGCGTGCATCGCGGCGCGTAGCAGCCGGGATTGTTCAGCAGGCTCCTAACCAACGCTGCCACGGAGGCCCGCGCGCTGGACGACGCGCTGGATGGTCAGGTCTCGCTCGGTCGGGCGGCCGACGAAGTAGATGTTGTTCAGCCCCTGCTCCTGAGCGGCCGACTCGAAGACGAAGTGGCCGTAGTTGAACATCTGGCCCCAGAACGACTGCTTGACCGTGATGTCGAGGACTCGCGCCAGCGGCATCGTCGCCAGCTCGCTCGAGAGGACGCCGTGGATGCGGAAGATACGCATGTTGGTGACCACGAACCGGTCCCGGCTGACCACCAGCGACCGCCAGAACGCGTGCCCGACCAGCCCGAACGCGAGCAGCACGATGATCCAGGCGACGTTCATGTCGATCGTCGCCGCCACGATCATCAGAGCCAGTCCGAGGATCGCCTCGGCCACCGGCCGGATGTAGGAGACCCAGTGATGGGTGACCTCGTCCACGACGACCTCACCTTCGTCTCGCAGAAGGTGCTTGGAGATGTCGACACCGAAGAGGTTCACGCCGTCAACGATAGTGACTTCGGCGAACCCGTGGCGAGAGAACAGGCCGTACGCCGGGACAACTCTCGCCGCGGCCTACTCCGCGAGCAGGGCGTCGGCAGCGGCGTACGGGTCCTTCTCGCCCGTCACGACCTTCTCCGCGAGCGCGTCCAGGTCGCTCGAGGTGCCGACGGTCGACCACTTCGCGCGGAGGGTCTCGACGGCGATGGCCTCGACCTCCGCCCGCGCACGCCGGGTACGCCGCAGCGTCAGCGTGCCGCTGGACTCGAGCCAGGCGCGGTGCTCGTCGAGCGCGCCGACGACCTCGGCCAGACCCGTGCCCGACTGCGCGACGGCGGTGAGGACCGGCGGGGTCCAGGCCTCGGCGGGGCGGTCGGACAGCCGGAGCATCCCGCGCAGGTCCCGCTGGACCTTGGTCGCGCCGTCCCGGTCGGCCTTGTTGACGACGTAGAGATCGCCGATCTCCAGGATGCCTGCCTTGGCCGCCTGGATGCCGTCCCCCATCCCGGGCGCGAGCAGCACCACGGTGGTGTCGGCGAGCCCGGCGATCTCGACCTCCGACTGGCCGACACCGACGGTCTCCACCAGCACGACGTCGAACCCGGCCGCGTCCAGCACCCGCAGGGCCTGGGGCGCCGACCAGGCCAGCCCGCCGAGGTGGCCGCGCGAGGCCATCGAGCGGATGAAGACACCCGGATCGGTGGCATGGTCGGTCATCCGGATCCGGTCCCCCAGCAGCGCACCGCCGGAGAACGGGGAGGACGGGTCGACGGCCAGCACCGCCACGGTGCGACCCTCGGACCGCAGCTCGCGGACCAGCGCGGAGGTGGTGGTCGACTTCCCGACCCCGGGCGCGCCGGTGAGCCCCACGATGTGGGCACGCCCGCCGTGCGGTGCGAGCGCGGCCATCACCTCACGGAGCCGCTCTCCTCCGCCGACGGGAGCGTTCTCGACGTACGACACCAGCCGCGCGACCGCCCGGGGCTCACCGCCCCGGGCGCGCGCGACCAGGTCGCTCACATCAGCGATGGCTCAGGCCTTGGGGACACGCACGATCAGGGCGTCGCCCTGACCGCCACCGCCACACAGCGCGGCGGCACCGGTGCCACCGCCACGGCGCTTGAGCTCGTGCGCCAGGTGGAGCACGACGCGCGTACCGGACATGCCGACCGGGTGGCCGAGGGCGATCGCGCCGCCGTTGACGTTGACGATCTCCGGGTCGAGGCCGAGCTTCTTGGTGGACTCGATGCCGACGGCCGCGAACGCCTCGTTGAACTCGACGAGGTCCAGGTCGGCGGCGGTGATGCCCTCCTTCTCGAGGGCCTTGGCGGTGGCGTTGGCAGGCTGCAGCTGCAGCGAGGAGTCGGGGCCGGCGACCATGCCGTGGGCGCCGATCTCGGCCAGCCACTCCAGACCCAGCGACTCGGCCTTCTCCTTCGACATGACCACGACGGCGGCGGCACCGTCGGAGATCTGCGAGGCGGAGCCGGCGGTGATGGTGCCCTCCTTGGAGAACGCCGGGCGGAGCTTGCCGAGCGACTCGACGGTGGTGTCGCCGCGGACGCCCTCGTCGGCGCTGATCACGATCGGGTCGCCCTTGCGCTGCGGGATCGACACCGGAACGATCTCGTCGTCGAAGACGCCGTTCTTCTGGGCCGCGGCGGCGCGCTGGTGGGAGGTGGCGGCGAAGGCGTCCTGCTCCTCACGGGTCAGCTTCACGCCCTCGGCGTTGACCTGCTCGGTGAGCCCGCCCATCGCCTGCTGGGTGAGCTGGTCGTAGAGCGCGTCGTAGGCCATCGAGTCGACCAGCGTGGTGTCGCCGTACTTGAAGCCCTCGCGCGACTTCGGCAGCAGGTGCGGCGCGTTGGTCATCGACTCCATGCCACCCGCGACGATGACCTCGGCCTCGCCGGCCCGGATCAGCTGGTCGGCCATCGCGATGGTGTTGAGGCCGGAGAGACACACCTTGTTGATGGTGATCGAGGGGATGTTCATCGGCAGCCCACCGGCGATGCCGGCGGCGCGCGCCGGGTTCTGGCCGGCCCCGGCCTGGATGACCTGGCCCATGATCAGGTAGTCGACCTGCTCCGGCGAGACGCCCGCCTTCTCCAGGGCGCCCTTGATGGCGATGCCGCCCAGATCGGCCGCGGACAGGCTCTTGAGCCCGCCGAGCAGGCGGCCGATCGGCGTACGTGCCCCGGCGACGATGACGTTGGACATGGGTCCTCCAAGAATGTTGGGTGGTGCTGATCTGCCTTGAGGTTACTAATTAGTAACCTCTGGGGGAAGAGTGTTGAGCGCAGCCTGATGTGGCTGTCATCACACATTGTGCCCGTTTGCCCCAGGCTCAAGGAGAGTAGGCCCATGACATCCGTCGACATCCCACCGCACCTGTTCACCCAGATCGACCACGTCGGTCTCGCCGTCGCCGACCTGGACGCGGCGATCGACTTCTACGAGAAGACCTTCGGCATGAAGCTCGCCCACCGCGAGACGAACGAGGAGCAGGGCGTCGAGGAGGCGATGATCGCCATCGGCGACTCCGACAACAAGCTCCAGCTGCTGGCCCCGCTCAACGAGAACAGCACCATCGCCAAGTTCCTCGACCGCAACGGTCCCGGCATGCAGCAGCTCGCCTACCGCGTCACCGACGTGGAGCAGGTCTCCGCGATCCTCCGGGAGCGCGGCGTACGTCTTCTCTACGACGCACCGCGACGCGGTACCGCCGACTCGCGGATCAACTTCATCCATCCCAAGGACGCCGGCGGCGTGCTGGTCGAGCTCGTCGAGCCGGCCGCGAACCCCGCCCACTGAGGAACCCGCCACGGCACGTGAACGATCCAAGAGTCATGTGTCACATCAGGCTGGCGTTAACGGTTACTCACCAGTAATGTCCAGCGAAATAGAGCCAACCGCGACCCCTACGACGACGCAGGAGCCGACCATGCAGAAAATCCTCGACGCGATCCTTGCGGGCGACACGCCCAGCGAGGACTTCGCGAACCTCGAGATCCCCGACCACTACCGTGCCGCCACCGTCCACAAGGACGAGGTCGACATGTTCGAGGGCGTCGCGACCAAGGAGAAGGACCCCCGGAAGTCCCTCCACGTCGAGGACGTCGCCCTCCCCGAGCTCGGCCCGGGCGAGGCCTTCGTCGCGGTGATGGCCTCGGCGATCAACTACAACACCGTGTGGACCTCGATCTTCGAGCCGGTCTCCACCTTCGGGTTCCTGGAGCGCTACGGCAAGGAGTCCGAGCTCGGCGCCCGCCACAACCTCGACTACCACATCGTCGGCTCCGACCTGTCCGGCGTCGTGCTGAAGGTCGGCGCGGGCGTGACCAAGTGGAAGCCGGGCGACCGGGTCGTCGCCCACTGCCTCTCGGTCGAGCTCGAGGCTCCCGACGGCCACAACGACACGATGATGGACCCCTCCCAGCGCATCTGGGGCTTCGAGACCAACTTCGGCGGCCTCGCCGACGTCGCGATGGTCAAGGCCAACCAGCTGATGCCGAAGCCGGAGCACCTCACCTGGGAGGAGGCCGCCTCCCCCGGCCTGGTCAACTGCACCGCCTACCGCCAGCTCGTCTCCGCCAACGGCGGCAACATGAAGCAGGGCGACAACGTCCTGATCTGGGGTGCCTCGGGTGGTCTCGGCGGCTTCGCGACGCAGTACGCCCTCAACGGCGGTGCCAACCCGATCTGCGTGGTCTCCAACGAGGAGAAGGCCAAGATCGTGCGCAACATGGGCGCCGAGATGGTCATCAACCGCTCCGAGATGGACTTCAAGTTCTGGAACGAGGACGGCACCAAGCAGAACCCGAAGGAGTGGCTGCGCCTGGGCAAGGCCATCCGCGAGCTCACCGGCGGCGAGGACATCGACATCGTCTTCGAGCACCCGGGCCGCGAGACCTTCGGCGCCTCGGTGTTCGTCACCCGCAAGGGCGGCACCATCACCACCTGCGCGTCGACCTCGGGCTACATGCACGAGTACGACAACCGCTACCTGTGGATGAACCTCAAGAAGATCATCTCCAGCCACTTCGCGAACTACCGCGAGTCGTGGGAGGCCAACCGCCTCATCGCGCAGGGCAAGATCCACCCGACGCTGTCGCGGACCTACACCCTGGAGGAGGTCGGCCAGGCCTCGCTCGACGTGCACCACAACAAGCACCAGGGCAAGGTCGGCGTGCTCTGCCTCGCCCCCGAGGAGGGCCTCGGCGTCCTCGACGAGGAGAAGCGCGCGGCGCACATCGACAAGATCAACCTGTTCCGCGGCATCTGAGACGTCGCGTCCAGGTAAATAGATCCCATTTGAGACTGGATTCACGGCCGGTCTCCCCTTGCGCGAGGGGTGACCGGCCGTAGTCTTGCCCTTTGGGAGCAGAGGGCAAGACACAAACCCCCCTAAAGTGTGAGGAATCCGCCACAAATGACGAATGAGGGACTGTCCATCTTCAACGAGGCCTCAGAGCCTCGGAAGAAGCCCGATCAGGACTCGACGGAGACACAGGTTCTCCCCCGGGTCCCCGGTGCTTCAGGATCGCCCAGCTCCGGCCACAACTCGGCTCCACCGGCTCCAGGCTCACTCCCGGCCTTCCCGGTCGTGCGACGGGGTGGATACGACCCCGGCACGGTGAACGCTCGGGTGCAGCAGCTTCTCCAGGCCAACGGCCAGGGTCAGTCGGCGCTCCGCAACGCCCAGCGACGCATCGCCGAGCTCGAGCGCAAGGTCGCCGACCTCAAGGCCGCCGCCACCCAGGGCAACGAAGCCCCGTCCTACGCCTCCCTCGGTGGTCGCGCGAGCGCGATGCTCCGCCTGGCCGAGGAGGAGGCCGCCGCGGTCAAGGAGGCGGCCGAGAAGGAGGCCGCGGTCATCCGCGAGGCCGCTCAGCGTGAGGCTGCCGCGACCAAGGCGTCCGCCCAGCGCGACATCGAGGCGCTGCGTACGACGCACTACAAGGAGATCGACGATCACCGCGAGAAGGTGACCTCGGAGGTCCAGCAGGCCCGCAAGATGGTGCAGGCCGAGAGCGACGAGCTCCTCGCCGCCGCCAAGCGTGAGGCCGACCAGATCCGGCTCGCCGTGCAGCAGGAGGTCACCCAGCTGCGTACGTCGACCCAGCGCGAGGTCGAGAAGGCCCGTGCCGGCGCCGACCGCGAGGTCCAGGAGGCCCGGCGGATGCTCGCCGTCGAGCGCGAGCGTCTCGCGCGCGAGGCCGCCGACCACCACGACCAGGCGATGGCCGAGACCGCTCGCATCGTGACCGAGGGCGAGACCCGTGCGGCCGACGCCGAGGAGCGGGCCCGGATCGCGGCCCAGCACGTCGCCGACCAGCGCGCCGAGCTGGCCAAGGAGTCCGAGGGCATCATCGCTCGCGCCCGCCGCGACGCCGAGGCGATCCTGGCCAAGGCTCGCGCCGAGGCCGACCACCTCGCCTCCACCGCGACCGTCGAGGCCGAGAAGGGTCACGCGATCATCAAGGCCGAGGTCGACCGGCTCACCAAGCGCCGCGACGCGATCGCCGCGCAGCTCTCCTCGCTCACCGACCTGGTCTCCGGCTTCGGCAAGACCGAGGACCCGGCCGAACTGGAGGCGCCGAAGCCGTTCACCGAGGACGAGGACATCGTCGACGGTGAGCTCGTCGTCGACGAGAGCGTCACCCTGGTCGACTCCGACGAGGACCTCTCCGACGACTACGACGACTACGACGAGCCCTCCGAGAAGACCGCGATCCGCGAGCCCGAGACAGCTAAGTCCGAGAGCCGGTGAACGCCGCCGCTGCCGGCCGTCCTGCGGACGGTCCGGAGACGACGTCTGCCGCGACCGACCTCATCGACGACTCGACGGCCGACAGCGACAGCGAGGCACCGATCGATCTCGACGAGCCGGAGCCCGAGGAGGAGAGCGAGCGGGACAAACGGTTCGGCAAGCCCGGACCACCGTTCGACCGGAAGTCGCCCTACCTCTTCGGGCTGCTCCTCGGCCTCGGCCTGCTGACCGCCTACGCGGCCGGCAACCTCCTCACCACGATGGGGAGCGTGATCCTCCAGGTGGTGGTCTCGCTCTTCATCGCCGCGGGGATCAACCCGATGGTGGTGTTCCTGGAGCGGCGCGGCTTCGCGCGGCCCTGGGCGGTCCTCACCGTCATCCTCGGGGTCCTGGGCGCGCTCGCGCTCTTCTTCGTGGCGCTGGTGCCGGTGATCAGCGACCAGGTCGCCAAGATCTCGGCGAACGTCCCCGACTGGATCGAGGAGCTGCAGCGCAACCAGCGCGTCCAGCAGCTCAACGAGGAATACCAGATCCTCGACAAGGTGCAGGAGTACGTCGCCAGCGGCGACTTCGTCAGCAGCGCCTTCGGCGGGGCGCTCGGCGTCGGCCTGGCGGTGATCAACGTGCTCGTCACGGGCTTCATCGTCATCGTCCTGACGCTCTACTTCATCGCCGCCTACGACCAGACGAAGAACGCCATCTACCGCCTGGCCCCGGCCTCGCGCCGGGAGCGGGTCGGCAAGCTCGGTGACCGGGTCTTCGACGGCATCGGGGGCTACGTCTCCGGCGCGTTCATCGTCGCGCTCTGCGCCGGTCTGTCCACCCTGGTGCTGCTCTTCGTCATCGGCATGGGCGAATACGCGGTCGCGCTGGCCTTCGTGGTCATGATCACCGACGTGATCCCGATGATCGGAGCCACCATTGGCGCGGTCATCGTCTGCGCGATCACCTTCGCGACGACCGATCTGAAGACCGGCATCATCGCGGTGGTCTTCTACATCGCCTACCAGCAGTTCGAGAACTACGTCGTCTATCCACGGGTCATGTCCCGCTCGGTCGACATCCCCGGCGTCATCACGGTGATCGCGGCCCTCGTCGGTGCCTCGCTCCTCGGTGTCGTCGGCGCCCTGCTGGCGATCCCCACCGCGGCCGCGATCCTGATGCTGGTCCGCGAGGTCTACGTCAGAGCTCAGGACGAACGCTAGTCACGACCTGTGAAGCGCCGCACGCAGCCGATGCGTGCGGCGCTTCGCGCATCTCACGACGAGGTGGTCGACTGCTCTCCCTGCTGGACCGCGATGATCCCGGCCAGCACGACCAGCCCGCCGACGAGCTGGATGAGGCCAGGAGCCTCACCGAGCAGGAGCCAGGCGAAGACGACGGCCGAGACGACCTCGAGAAGCCCGACGAAGGACGAGAGCCGCGAGCCGAGGGCGCGGGTGGCCGCGATGCCGGCGGCGTACGCGACCGAGCAGGTGAGCACACCGAGACCCACCAGCGGCGCCCACCAGGCCATCTGCACGCCCGCCAGGACCACCGGCGAGGTCTCCATCGCGAACGGGATGGCCCCGATCAGGCAGAGCAGCGCCAGCAGGACGGTCGCCCCGGTCAGGCCGAGCCAGGCCAGCGCCAGCGGCGGCAGCGTGGTGCTGGAGTGGGCGTTGAGCACGTAGTAGCCGGCCAGTCCGACCGCGGCCGCGGAGCCCCACAGGACGCCGAACGGGTGCACGTTCGCTCCGCTGACCAGGTCGAGGACCAGCACGAGCCCGGCGATCGCGACCAGCGCGCCGACCAGCGTCAGCCGCGAGGGCCGCTCACCGTGCCGCAGCCACATCCAGGCCACAACGAGCACGACCCCCATGTACTCCAGCAGCAGCGCCGGACCGACCGCCATCCACTGCACCGCCGAGAAGAACGCGAACTGCGGCACGACGATCGCCAGCAATGCGTACGCCACCACGACCCGCCAGCTCGCCGCCACGCTGCGCCACCGGCCGGCGAGCGCGCGCACCGCGAACGGGGCCAGCACCACGGCGCCGATGCCGACGCGGAAGACCAGGACCCCGCCCGTCGACCAGCCGGTGTCGAAGAGGCCACGGCCCAGCGGTCCGGAGAGGCTGAACGTGACCGCCGAGACGACCGCCATGAGCAGTCCGGCAGCCACCAGCGGCGTCTTCTGCGTGCTCTGCGGCACCGCCTCGTCATTGGTCAAAGTCGTCATGACACATGACGATCCCAGTGGCGCGGTAATGTGTCAACATGGTTTTCACCCATGACACCGACGTCGGCCTCCAGGCAGCCGCGGCGCTGGCGAACACCCTTGCCCTCTCCCCCGGCTCGGTCGACGAGCTGACGACCGTGGCGGCGCTCGACGAGTTCTTCGTGACGTACGACTACACGGGGCGGCACGACCGTGACCGCGCCGAGCTCGACGAGGTGCGTGCCCTCCGTCCCCGGCTGCGCGAGCTGCTCACCGCCGAGCGCGACGAGGCGGTGCGGCTGACCAACCAGATGCTCGCCGAGCACCGGGCGACCCCTCAGCTCGTCCGCCACACGAGCTACGACTGGCACATCCACGCCACCGAGCCCGACGCCCCGCTGGCCACGAGGATCGCGGTCGAGACCGCGATGGCCATGGTCGACGTCATCCGCGCCGACGAGCTGTCCCGGCTCTCGATCTGCGAGGACGAGGGCTGCGCGGGCGTGGTCGTCGACCTCTCCCGCAACCGCTCCAAGCGCTACTGCTCGCCGACCTGCACCAACCGCAACGCGGTGGCCGCCTACCGGGAACGTCAGGCCGCGAGCACGAAGTAGCGCAGCGCGACGTAGACCCAGGCGACGGCCAGCGTCACGATCGTCACCACGATGCCGTACCTGGTGAACTTCCAGAAGCTGATCGGATGGCCGGCCTTGGCGGCCAGCCCGAGCACCACCACGTTGGCTCCGGCGGCGACGGCGGTCGTGTTGCCGCCGAGGTCGGCCCCGAAGACCAGCGCCCACCACAGCGGGCTGTCGGCGCCCGAGGACGGCGTCGCGGCCACCATCTCCTCCACGATCGGCACCATCGCCGCGGTGTAGGGGATGTTGTCGACGAACCCGCCGACGACGGCCGAGCCGATCATCAGCCCGGTGACCCCGGCGAGCTCGTTGTCGCCCATCAGGTCGGCGGCGAAGGTGCCCAGGGAGCCGATCACGCCGACCTCGACCAGGCCGCCGACCAGCACGAACAGGGCCATGAAGAAGGCCAGGGTCGACCACTCGACCTCCTCCAGGAACGCCTCGGTCCTGGTCCGGGAGACGACCACCATCGCGCCGGCGCCGAGCATGGCGACGAGCGAGGGGTCGAGGTGGAGCTCGGTGTGCAGCCCGAAGGCGAGCATCACCAGAGCCAGGACGGCCAGGCAGCGGTAGAGCAGGCCCCGGTCCGGGATCGCCGAGGCGGGCGGCTCGATCAGGCCGTCCAGGTCGACGTGGCCACGGAAGTCGTGCCGGAAGAGGACCCGGACGAGCCCGATCAGCACGACCAGCAGGATCAGGCACAGCGGCAGCGAGTGGATCAGGAAGTCGTCGAAGGTCAGGTTCGCCCGGCTGGCCACGATGATGTTGGGCGGGTCGGCGATCAGGGTCGAGGTGCCGCCGACGTTGGCGGCCAGGATGAGCGAGATCAGGTAGGGCATCGGGCGCAGCCCCAGCCGCTCGCAGACCGACAGCGTCACCGGCGTGACCAGCAGCACGGTGGTCACGTTGTCGAGGATCGGCGAGAGCGCCGCGGTGACCAGGATCAGCAGCGTCGCCAGGCGAGCGGGGCGGCCACCTGACTGTTTCACCGCCCACAGCGCGAGGAACTCGAACAGGCCCGTCTGCTTGAGGACGCCGACGATCACCATCATCCCGAAGAGCAGGAAGATGACGTCCCAGTCGACCCCGGTCTCATGACTGAAGAAGGCCGACTCGGCATCGATGAGCCCGAGCGCGACCATCGCGGCGACGCCACCCAGGGCGGCGGCGACGCGGTGGACACGCTCGGTGGCGATGAGGCCGTAGGTGACGATGAAGACGGCCACCGCTGCGTACACGATCATGCGTTGAGCTCCATGCTCTCGACTCTCCGCGACCGCCCGCCGGATCCGAATGGGTGCTGCCACCCATAAGTCCAGGCCAGAGGACGTGTCAGGGTTGAGGCATGAGCGAGCGCCAGCGAGCGACCATAGGCCTCAGGCCGCCACCTCCGTACGATTGCGCTTGCGCTACGGAGGTGGCGGCATGAGCCACTTGCCCCTCTACTGGCGGGTCTGCCTGACGAACTGGGCGGTCTTCTGCGTCGGCACGCTGGTCCTGGCGCTGTCCCCGGCCCGGGTCTCGGAGCGTGTCCTCGCCTCGGAGGCGGTGGTGCTCGCGGTCGGGCTGGTCGTGATGGCGACGCTCAACGCGCTCCTGCTGCTGCGCAGCCTGGCCCCGATCGACCGGGTGATCCGCACCATGGACTCGGTGGACCACCTCTCCCCCGACCAGCGCCTGACGACGCACGGCAAGGGTGCCGGCGCCCGCCTGGTGGCCAGCTACAACGCGATGCTCGACCGGCTGGAGACCGAGCGGAGCACCAGCAACGCCAAGGCGCTCGCGGCCCAGGAGGCCGAGCGGCACCGGATCGCGCAGGAGCTCCACGACGAGGTCGGGCAGTCGCTGACCGTCGTGCTGCTCGGGCTCAAGGGCCTGGAGCGACAGATACCGGAGGACGTGCGCCCCGAGCTGGCCGCCGTGCGCGAGTCCGCGCGCACCGGTATCGACGATGTACGCCGCGTCGCCCGGCAGCTGCGGCCGGGCGTGCTCGAGGACCTCGGCCTGCACGCCGCCCTGGCCTCGCTGGCCACCGACGTCGGAGCGCTGGGCCGCACGACCGTACGCCGCACCATCGGCCGAGGGCTCCCCGAGCTGCCCCAGGACCGCGAGCTGGTGATCTACCGGGTCGCCCAGGAGGCGCTGACCAACGTCGTCCGCCACGCCCACGCCGCCACGGCCGAGCTGTCCCTGTGCAAGGTGGGCGACAAGGTCGTGCTCACCGTCGCCGACGACGGCCGCGGCAGCGCCGACCTCGTGGCGGGCGCGGGGATCAGCGGGATGCGGGAGCGGGCCCTGCTCGTCGGTGCCGAGCTCCGCGTGACCAGCGTCCCCGGCCGCGGCACCACCGTCCTCCTGGAGGTGCCGCTGTGACCCCCACGCCTGCGAAGATCCGGATCCTGCTGGCCGACGACCACACCCTCGTCCGTCGCGGCGTACGCCTCATCCTCGATGCCGAGCCGGACCTCGAGGTGGTCGCCGAGGCCGCCGACGGCGCCGAGGCCGTCGCCGCGCTGCGCGACGTCGAGGTCGACCTGGTGATCCTGGACGTCGCCATGCCCCGGATGACCGGGCTGCAGGCCGCGCGCATCATCGCCCGGATGCGTACGCCACCGAAGATGCTGATGCTCTCGATGCACGACAACGAGCAGTACTTCTTCGAGGCGCTCAAGGTCGGCGCCAGCGGCTACGTCCTCAAGTCGGTCGCCGACGAGGACCTGGTCAAGGCCTGCCGGACCGCGATGAGCGGTCAGGCGTTCGTCTACCCCGGCGCGATGAGCGCACTCGTCCGCGACTACCTCGACCGGCTCAACCGCGGCGAGAGCCTGCCACGTACGGTCCTGACCGAGCGCGAGGACGAGGTGCTCAAGCTGATCGCCGAGGGTCATTCGACCCGCGAGATCGCCCGCGAGCTGACGATCTCCTACAAGACCGTCGAGCGGCACCGCGAGAACATCCTCGCCAAGCTGGGCCTTCGCGACCGCACCCAGGTGACCCGCTACGCGATCCGGGCCGGCCTCATCGAGCCCTGAGTCTCCCCACCCGCCCACCGACGAAGGCAGCGGCCAGCATCAGCAACGTGACGCTCCCCGCCACGACACCGACGGCGAGGTCGGGCAGCCACGTGACCGCGAAGCCGAGGGACACTCCCAGCAGGCTCGGCAGCAGAGCCAGGGCGACCGCGGCGGTCGCCGCAGCTGTGGCGAACACCCACCTGAGCGTCGACGAGCTCGGGCGCCGGAGCGCGACCAGCACGAGCACCAGACCCGCCGGCACCGCTGCAGCCAGGATCCAGGGCGCTGAGGACAGCAACGGGTCGCCGCCCTTGACCGTCGCCGAACCGCCACGCGCGAGCTCGTCGATATCCGCGGCGGCAGCGGCAAGGCTCGGCGCACGCTTCTCCGCGTAGGAGTTCGCCAGGACGACGACCGCCCTGTCCTCGCCAGGGACCAGCGAGACGTGGGCGAAGTAGCCGGGGGTGGCACCGGTGTGGTGGACACGGCGGCGATCACCACCCTCGACACTCCAGCCGTAGCCGTAACCGCGGCCCGGCCCGGTCACTTCGTGGATGCTCCACGCGTCGTCCTCGAGACCGCGCGGCAGCACCTGCCCGGCAAGGTGTGCGCTGGCGTACGTCACCAGGTCGTCGAGCGTCGAGACGACGTATCCGTAGGGCGCACCGGACTCGTCGAAGCCGGGATCATAGGCCCGTGTCCACGACCACCAGTGGCGGTGGCCCGCGGCGAGGGTCGAGGCGCCGTCATCGTCGGCGGTCGTGTCCTTCATCCCGAGCGGTCCGAAGAGGTCCTCCTGCGCGACGGCCGCGAACGGCTTGTCCGTGATCTCCTCGACCAGAGCCCCCAGGACGAGGTAGTCGGCACTGTTGTAGGCGTACTCCCCCGGCGTGCCGTGGTGCTCGAGGTCACCGGCCGCCCGGCGCAGCGCACCGGGCTCGTTGTCGAACCGCTCCGAGACGGCGAGCCCGTCACCGACGGTGTAGCCCGCCGTGTGGGTCAGCAGCTGACGTACCGTCATCGTCGGTGCGTCCAGCCACGTCAGATGACGGTTCACCGGATCGTCGAGCCGGATCCGGCCGTCCTCGACCAGCCCGAGGACCAGCGCGCTGGTGAAGGTCTTGGCGACCGACCCCACCAGGAACGGAGTCTCGGCGGAGACCGGATCACCGTCACCGTCCTCGCCCGAGACGAAGGTGCGCACCTCGTCGCCGTCGACGACGGCGACCGCCGCACCTGGCACGCCGTTGGCCTCACGCCAGGTCTCGACGTACGCCTCGACGGCGTCGTCCGCCCTCGCCTGCACATCCGCCGACGCGGGAGAGGCGATGACCACCATCGCGGCCGCCACGGCGGCGTACGCGCTTGCCCGAAGTCGAGAAGTTCTCATGCCGACAGAATAACCATATGGTCATATTGTTATGATCGGAGTCGTGCCCAGGACCGCAGACCACGACAGCCGGAGAGCTCAGATCACCGCGGGCGTACGCGACCTTGCGCTCTCCTCCGGACTCGGCGCCGTGACCATCGCCGGGACCGCCAGAGCCGCCGGCATCTCCGTCGGGCTGGTACAGCACTACTACGACTCCAAGGAGTCCCTGCTCGCAGACACCCTGGGACGACTGCTCAGCGGCATCGAGGCCCGCGTCGACAGAGCGATCGCCCTCGCCGAACGCGACCATGCCCGCATCGAGCACATGCTCGGAGCAGGATTGCTGGAGCTGCTCCCGCTGAGCCCCGCCCACCGGGACGAGACCTATCTCCGGCACGCCTTCGCGGGGCTCGCGCTCGACAATCCGACCCTCGCCGAGCACCAGCTGGCCTTCGACCGGCGTCTCCGCGACCGAATCACCCAGGCGGTGAGGAACGGGATGGAGTGCGGGGAGGTCACCCCCGAGACCGACAGCCTTCTCGAGGGAGAAGCAGCACTCGCCCTGACCCAGGGGCTCGCCATGCGCCTGCTCTTCGACCGGGACGACAGTGCCCGGAGCCGCGCGAGGGCCGCCATCGCCACCCGGATGGCGAGCGTGTTCGTCGGCCCGTGCGCGAGAGAGTCCCGGTAGCTCAGGCGCCGAATTCCCGGGCGCGCATCCGCGCGAGGTGGGCGTGCACCAGGGGGAGCACGGACGCGCCCTCGCCGCTCGCGGAGGCGACCCGCTTCATCGATCCGGCGCGTACGTCACCCACGGCGAAGACGCCCGGCACCGTCGTCTCCAGGCTCGCGGGCGGGCTCCCTTCGACCCACGCCTCGCGGGGCACGTCGCGGCCGGTCAGCACGAACCCATGCTCGTCGAGGGCCACCCCCTCCGCCAGCCAGGCACAGTCGGGTTCGGCTCCGAGCAGGCAGAAGAGGCCGTCGGCGGACGTCTTGGTCTCCTCGCCGGTGTCGAGGTTCTCCAGCCGGAGCCACTCCAGCTGGCCCTCGCCCCCGCCGTCGGCGACGACGGTGCGGGTCCGGACGCGGATGTTCGCGGTCGCCTCGATCTCACGCAGCAGATAGGCCGACATGGTCTCCGCGAGGTCGTGACGCCGGACCAGGATCGTCACCGTCCTCGCGAACTTGGCGAGGTGGATGGCCGCCTGCCCCGCGGAGTTGCCGCCGCCCACCACGAAGACCTCACGGCCCTGCATCTCGCGCGCCATCGACGTCGCGGCACCGTAGTAGACGCCCGCGCCCACCAGGTCGTCCACGCCGGCGATCCCGAGCCGCCGGTAGGTCACGCCCATCGCGAGCACGACCGTACGTGCGCAGAACTGCGCGCCACGCACGTGCACGTGCTGGTGCTCGGGCTCGTCCACCGGCCCGGGCTCGATCGCGGACACCGGGCGCCCCGAGAAGAAGCGTGCCCCGAACCGGCTGGCCTGGATGCGGGACCGCTGGGCGAGGCGCATACCCGAGATGCCACGCGGGAAGCCGAGGTAGTTGCGGATCATGGAGCTCGACCCCGCCTGGCCACCGATCGCGTCACGCTCCACGACGACCGTCTTCAGACCCTCCGACGCCGCGTAGACCGCCGCCGCCAGGCCCGCTGGCCCACCGCCCACGATGGCGACATCGGCGATCACGCCCTCGGGGATCTCGTCGAACCCGCCGTAGAGGGCCTCGGCGGCCGTCGACGCCGTCGCCCCGGAGACCACGCGACCCGTGAACGTACGGACCAGAGGCAGCTGCGCCCCCTGGCCGACGGCCTCGATGAGCTCCTGCGCCTCGTCGTCGCCCGGCCCGAGCAGCCGATTGGGAAAGCCCATGCGTTCGAGCAGATCCCGGATCGCCGCCGCGTCGCGGTCGCCCGGCTCGGCCACGATGTCGGTCACGGTCACCATAGGCCGGCCCACCGACCACCCCCACTCGGAGAGCAGCTCGATCAGCGCGGTGTGGAACTCCTCGTCCCGCGGGCCGCGCGGGATGAGCACGAAGGTGTCCATCTCGCGCTCGAGCGCCGCGGCGCGGAGGTCGTCGAGAGAGGCGGAGAAGTCCTCCCAGGAGACCAGCGCCACGCGGCGTGCCGTCGCCACGATGCCCGGTACGCGGTGCAGGAACTCGATCGAGGTGCCCTCGTCGAGCACGTGCTCGGCGGCGACCATCGCGATCTGCGCGCCCTCGGCCACGAGCTCGCGGATCCTGTCGAGGCCCGCGGCGAAGCCCACCACGGGCTCGATCCGGTAGTCACGGTCGTAGCGTGCCCGGAACTCGTGCTCGATGATCTCGGCATGCTCGCCGCCGACCAGCACGATGACGGGTCTGTCGCGCTCCATGCCGCACAGCGTAGATGCCGCGATGCCTCAGTCGCCGAGGAACTGACGCAGGGTCGCCAGGAAGATGTCCGGCTTCTCGGAGTGGACCCAGTGACCGGCGCCCTTGATGGTCACCTTGCGGTAGCGCGGGAACCACTCCTTCATCGCCGGCGCGTACTCGTCGGTGACGTAGTTCGACAGCTCGCCCGCCAGCCACAGCACGGGCCCCTCGTAGGGTTCGTACGCCTTCAGCTCCTCGGCCGGCCAGTCGCCGATGCGGTCGAGGTCGCGGCCGAGGACGTCCAGGTTCATCGCCCAGCGCCAGCCGTCGCCGTCGCGGCGGAGATTCTGGAGCAGGAAGCCGCGGATGATCGGGTCCGGGACCGCCTCCCGCATCCCGGCGTCCGCCTCCTCGCGACGGGTGATGCGGTCCAGGTCGAGCCCCTGCATCGCGTCGACGTAGGTTCGGAAGCCGCCGACGCGCTCGTAGACGACCGGCGACATGTCGGCCACGACCAGCTTCGCAACCAGCTCAGGGCGGGTGATCGCGAGCAGCATCGCCACCTTGCCGCCCATCGAGTGGCCGACCACGGTCGCGGGGTCGTCGGCCCCGCCATCAGCAGAGAGCAGCTCGGCGACGGCCGCGGTCACCTCGAGGTAGTCGAAGGTGTCGGGCTGCGGCGAGCGGCCGTGGTGGGGCAGGTCGACGAGCGTCACCCGATGCTTGTCGGCGAGCTGCTTGCCGAGCGTGTTCCAGTTGCGTCCCTGGCCGAAGAGGCCGTGCAGGAAGACGACGCGGCTGCCGCTCTCACCGAGCTCGAGCGTATGAAGTGTCACCGGAGGATCGTACGGGCTCAGAAATCGAAGCCGTCGAACATGTCCCCGATGCCGTCGCCGATGCTGCCGAAGGCGTCGCCGATGCCCTCGCCGATGCCACCGATCGCGTCACCCATGCCCTCGCCGATCTCGCCGAAGGCGTCGAAGCCGCCGAACGCGCTGAACATCAGCCCGGCGAACATCCAGTCCATCGGGGAGAAGGCGCCGAAGTAGCCGGCGGCGTAGGGCCGGTAGGCCGGGCCACCCTGCCAGTAGGGGACGCGCTCGTTGCCGACCATCACCTTGCGGGTGTCGGGCTCCGCGCCGGCCTTGACGCGCTCGGCGTCGAGCGCACAGGCAGGTACGTCACGGGTGGTGCCGCCCGGCGGCGCCCAGGCCACGTCCTCGACCGAGAGGCCGTGGCGGGGGTCGAAGAAGCACGGCGGGCGGCGCTTCGGAAGCGGTTCGCCGGCGACCCGCGCCTTGACGCAGGCGACCGCGTAGCGACCGTCCTCGACGATCGTGGTGATCTGCTTGACGTCGTCGGGCGAGGTCATCTTGTCGACGGTGCGCTTGGCCGTCTCGTATTCGTCCAGCGCCCGCTGGTAGTCGGCGTTGGCGCCCTCGTCGAGCTCCTTGCCGGTCATGTCGAGGTCGAGCTTCTGCAGCTCCTCACCGAACGCGGTGACGTCCTCGAAGGCGAGCTGCTTGACCGGCTCGAGGTCGGCGCGCTGCTTTTCCAGCGCCCGCGCCTGCGAGCGCCTGCTGGTCACTACCACGGTCCCGACCACCGCGACGACGATGAGAAGTGCGATCAGAAGTCCCACGTCATTCAGCGTACTGGCACGGTGGTCGCGGCTGTCCCTGTCGCTTCGGGCTCCGCTTCAGCTGTAGTCGCGGAACCCCTTGCCCGTCTTGCGGCCCAGGTAGCCGGCGGTGACCAGGTGCTCCAGCAGCGGGGCGGGTGCGAAGCCGGGCTCGCGGAACTCCAGGTAGAGCTCGCGCTCGATCGCGAGCGAGACGTCGTTGCCGACCACGTCGAGCAGCTCGAACGGACCCATCGGCAGCGCACAGCCGAGCTTCATCGCGGTGTCGATGTCGTCGGCGGTGGCGTAGTGCCCCTCGAGCATCTTGACCGCGTCGTTGAGGTAGGGGAAGAGCAGCGCGTTGACGATGAAGCCGGCACGGTCGCCGCACGAGACCGGCGACTTGCCGACCTTCGCGCACAGCGCGCGGACGGTCTCGGAGACCTCCTCGGAGGTGGTGACCGTGGAGACGACCTCGACCAGCTTCATCACCGGCGCGGGGTTGAAGAAGTGCATCCCGACGACGTCGGCGGGACGCTTCGTCACCCTGGCCAGCTCGATGACCGGCAGGCTCGAGGTCGTCGTCGCCAGGATCGCGCCCGGCTTGCAGATGTCGTCGAGGTTCTCGAAGAGCGTGGTCTTGATGGCCAGGTCCTCGGCGATCGCCTCCACGACGATGTCGACGTCGGCCAGGTCGTCCAGCGAGGTGGTGCCGGTCAGCCTGCCGAGGATCTCCGGCTTCGCCGACTCCTCCAGCTTGCCCCGGCCGATCGCCTTGTCGAGGCTCTTGGTGATCCGCGTGGCGACACCGTCGACCTTGTCCTGACTGCGCCCGACGTACGTCACGTCGTAGCCGCCCTTGGCGAAGACCTCGACGATCCCCGAGGCCATCGTCCCGGTCCCGACGACGCCGACCTTGGCGATCGGACGGCGCAGCTCGTGGGTGGCGTCGGCGCTGGGCGTGAGGGCGTCCGGGACCACGATCGGGGAGTCGGCACCCTCGTAGGTGTAGAAGCCGCGGCCCGACTTCCGCCCGAGCATCCCGGCGGTGACCATCTGCTTGAGGATCGGCGCGGGGGCGTGCAGCCGGTCGCGACCCTGGCGGTACATCGTGTCGAGGATCTCGTAGGAGGTGTCCAGCCCGATCAGGTCCAGCAGCGCCAGCGGCCCCATCGGGTAGCCGCAGCCCAGCCGCATCGCGGTGTCGATGTCCTCGCGGGTGGCGTAGTGGCCCTCGAACATCGAGACCGCGTGGTTGAGGTAGCCGAAGAGGAGCGCGTTGGCGATGAACCCGGCCCGGTCGCCGCAGACCACCGGCGACTTGCCGAGCTTGCCGACGACCTCGCGGGCGTCCTCGAGCACCTCGGGCTCGGTCACCACGGTGCGTACGATCTCGACGAACTTCTGCACCGGTGCGGGGTTGAAGAAGTGCACGCCGACGACCCGCCCGGGGTGCTTGGAGGCGGTCGAGATCTCGGTCACCGACAGCGACGAGGTGTTGGTCGCCAGGATCGTCTCGGGCGCGACGATCTCGTCGAGGGTGGCGAGGATCGACTTCTTCAGCTCCAGCGACTCCACGACCGCCTCGACGACCATGTCGACGTCCTTGAGCGCCGTCGCATCGGTGGCGAAGGAGATGCGGCCGAGCAGGGCCTTCTGCTCCTCCTCGCTGAGCTTGCCGCGCTTGACCGCGCGACCCGTCGAGTGCGCCAGGTGCTCCTTGCCGCGCTCGAGGCCCTCCTCGTCGCGCTCCACCCCAACGACGGTGAACCCGTTGCGGGCGAACACCTCCGCGATCCCCGCACCCATGGTGCCCAGGCCGACGATTCCGACTGTCTCGATCGTGCGCTCGCTCATGCCGAGCATCCTGCCACGGCTCATGGCGGGCATCTCGGCATGCCGCTAGATTCGCTCCCCGTGACCGACCAGACCCAGGCCGACCAGTCCATCGAGACCGAACGCATCGACGCCGAGCGGATCATCCCCGCCTCCCCCGCCGACATCTTCGCCGTCCTCGTCGACCCCGACGGCCACGTCGCCATCGACGCCGCCGGCATGCTCCAGTCCGCAGAGGGGTCGGCGGTCAGCGCGGTCGGCGACCGGTTCGTCGTCCACATGGACCGCGAGGCTCTCGGCGACTACCCGATGGGCAGGTACGACGTCACCGTGATCATCACGGGCTTCGAGCCCGACCGGGCGATCGAGTGGACCATCGACGGCACCATCAAGCCGCCGATCGGTCACCGCTTCGGCTACGAGCTCGAACAGCTCGACTCCGGCGACACCCGCGTCACCTCCTACTGCGACTGGTCCACCGCCCTGCCCGAGTGGAAGCCGATCTTCCCCGTCATCGACCAGAAGTCGATCCGGGCCACGCTGGGGATCCTGGAGCGAGCCGTACGCCGCGGCTACCCCCGCCCCTGACGAGGCGTCACTCCCGCAGGCCGAGGCGTCACACGCGCGAATCGAGCCGGCACCGACGTGCCGACTCGATTCGCGTAGGTGACGCCTCGGCCGACGTGGGTGACGCCTCGGCCGGGGGTGGGATCAGTAGGTGTGGAAGCCCTCGCCGGTCTTGCGACCGAGCTTGCCCTCCTGGACCTTCTGGACCAGGAGAGGCGCGGGGTCGAAGCCGGGCTCGCCGAACTCGTTGCGGAGCTCGGACTGGATGGCCAGCGAGACGTCGTTGCCGACGACGTCGAGGAGCTCGAACGGGCCCATCGGGAAGCCGGCGCTCTCCTTGATCGCGGCGTCGATCTCCTCCATCGCGACACCGGACTCGTGCAGCTTGACGGCGTCGTTGAGGTAGGGGAACAGCAGCGCGTTGACGATGAAGCCGGAGCGGTCGCCGCAGGAGACCGGGACCTTCTTGACCGCGGTGGACAGCGCGAGCACGGTCTCGTCGACCTCGGCGGAGGTGAGGTCGGTGGTGACCACCTCGACGAGCTTCATGACCGGCGCGGGGTTGAAGAAGTGCATGCCGATGACGTCGCCGGGGCGCTCGGTGACCTTGGCGAGCTCGGTGATCGGCATCGAGCTGGTGGTGGTGGCCAGGATGGCGCCGGCCTTGGCGATCCGGTCGAGGTCCTTGAAGAGCTCGCTCTTCACCTCGAGGTCCTCGGCGATGCCCTCGACGATCAGGTCTGCCTCGGCGAGGTCCTCGCGCGAGGTGCTGCCGGTGAGGCGGCCGAGCACCGCGGCCTTGGTCTCCTCGTCCGAGCGGCCCTTCGCGATGGCCTTGTCGAGCGACTTGGTGATGCCCGCGACGACCCCGTCGAGCTTCTCCTGCGAACGGCCGACGAAGACGACGTCGTAGCCCGCCTGGGCGAAGACCTGGACGATGCCCGAGGCCATGGTGCCGGTGCCGACGACGCCGATCTTCTCGATCGTGCGGCGCAGCTGCGGGGCCTGTACGTGGTCGCCGGCCACCGCAGCGAAGGTTCCGGCCTCGTCGGAGACCTTGGTGAGCAGGTCGGCGGGCTTGTGCAGGTTGTCGCCGGTCTCCTCGTAGCGGGCGAGCAGCGCGTCGCGTACGGCGGCGGCGCCGATCTCGTCGACCGTGGCCAGCGGACCCTGCGGGTAGCCGCAGCCGAAGCACATGGCGTTGTCGATGTCGGTGGCGGTGGCGTAGCCCGACTCGAGCATGCGAATCGCGTGGTTGAGGTAGGGCAGTACGAGCACGTCGTGGATGGAACCCTGGGTCGAAACCGTCATGCGACGGAAGACTGCCAAATTTATTACCCATGAGTAACCCCTGGTGGCGTGACGCTGCTCACATCGGGCCATGCGGTACGTTCTCCCGGTGAGACTCGTCGTTGCCACCTGCCAGGTCGACTACGCGGGGCGGCTCACCGCCCACCTCCCGATGGCCACCAGGGTGTTGATGCTCAAGGCCGACGGATCGGTGCTGGTCCACTCCGACGGGGGCTCCTACAAGCCCCTCAACTGGATGTCGCCGCCCTGCACCCTCTCGGAGGGCAAGTCCGACGACGGCCGCGTCGAGTGGACCGTCACCTCCAAGACCGACGACACCCTGCGCATCCTGATCGACGAGATCCACCACGAGTCCTCCCACGAGCTCGGCATCGACCCCGGCCTGCAGAAGGACGGCGTCGAGAAGCACCTCCAGGAGCTCCTCGCCGACCACCCGGCCACGCTCGGCGAGGGGCTGACCCTCGTACGCCGCGAATACCCGACCGCGATCGGCCCGGTCGACCTGATGTGCCGCGACGCCGACGGGAGGTCGGTCGCCGTCGAGATCAAGCGGCGCGGCGAGATCGACGGCGTCGAGCAGCTGACCCGCTATCTCGAGCTGCTCAACCGCGACCCGCTGCTGGCCCCCGTACGCGGCATCTTCGCCGCTCAGGCCATCAAACCGCAGGCGCGCGTGCTGGCCGAGGACCGCGGGATCACCTGCGCGATCGTCGACTACGACGCGCTCCGCGGCCTCGATGATCCGACCGAGAGACTCTTCTGAGCAACAGTTGGTGCACGGTCAGGCAAGTTCACGCAAGCGAAACAGCGTTCCATACCTTTCATATGCGATCGCGTGACACTATTCACGCCATGTCCATGAACTACTCGGGGCATGGCGTTGGGGGCCGCCTGTCCGTCAGCGACGTCGAGGCGATCATGATCGATCTCCTCACGATGCAGCAGATGCACACGGCGGAGTTCCATGCGATCAAGGGCCGGATCGAGCGCACCGACGCCGCGCTCGACAGCGTCAACGCGCGCCTGGACAGCGTGGAGCGACGGTTGGACGACCTGCTGATCTCGATGAGTCAGCTGCTCAACTGGATCAACCCCCGCTGACCTGCCGAGTCGGCTCATCCTGACGTAGAA
>NZ_JZDQ02000050.1 GCF_000960475.2 Nocardioides luteus
CCGCCATCGAAACCGCCCTCCACGACCTCGTCGCGACCGACCCCGTCTACTGGCGCACCGAGCAGAAGAAGAACCTCCTCGAGCGGTTGGAGAAGCTCCAAGCCCAACAGGCCGCCCTGAAACTGCGGATGCTCGCCTCGGGTGGCGACATCGCCGAGGAGACCGGCGACAAGGACGCCTCGGCGTGGATGCGTGCCGAGCTACTGGTCGACAAAGGCGCGGCGAGGTCGCAGCTCAAGCTCGCCACCAGGGTCGCGAAGTACGGCCTTATCGCCGCTGGCCTGGCCGAGGGCGTGGTGTCGGAGAACAAGGCGCGGGTGATCACCTCGGCGCTCGATGCGATCGAGAACGACCCGGTCGCTAGTGCCGAGGACCTGGTCTTGGCCGAGAAGCTGCTGGTCGACTACGCCACCCGGCTCACCGCTCATGAACTCCGTGTGGTCGGGAAACGGATTTTGCGGGAGATCGACCCGGCCCGGTTCGAAGACGCCGAAGCCAAGGCACTGCTGGCCGAGGAAGAACGCGCCCAACAAAGGACCGCGTTGCGGGTCTGGGACAACCACGACGGCACCATCGGATTCGACGGCGTGCTGCCGACCTCGGTCGGGATGCGGTTCAAACGGCTCGTTGAGGCCTACGCCCAGCCCCGCAAACAACACCTCCTCGACAAGGGCGCCCCGCTGCCGCCGTGGGAACGACTGATGGGACAAGGCTTCACGAGGTTGTTGGAGACCATCGACCCCGCCAGCCTGCCCCGCCACGGTGGCGACGCCACCACCATCAACGTCGTCATCAGCCTCGACGAGCTCAGCAAAGACCTCGGCATCGCCACCCTCGGCTATGACGAGACCAACGGCACCACCATCAGCGCCGCCGAGGCGCGGCGGATGGCGTGCAACGCCACCATCATCCCCTGGGTCCTCGGTGGTGACAGCGAGGTCCTCGACGCCGGCCGGGCCAGCAGGCTCTTCCAGCCGATCCAACGCAAGGCGCTCCGGTTGTGGCACAAGTGCTGCCAGGCCGAAGGATGCGACATGCCACCCGAATGGTGCGACGCCCATCATCTCGACCCCTGGGCAACCGGCGGCAAGACCGACCTGAAGGACGGCGCCCTCCTGTGCCCACATCATCACCGCCTGGCGCACAACCCCGCGTACACCCATGAGCGACTACCCGATGGCACCATCCGATTCACCCGCAGACCCTGAGCCCGGCAGCACGACCGCTCCAGCACCCCAAGAACCGCACCCGCCGCCGAGTCGGCGTAAATGTCCCGCGTGTAAAGCTCGACTCGGCGCGAATGTCCCGCTGACGCGTCTGACTTGGCGCGACCGTCCCGCACATCGGCTGGGAGCCCGATGCGGCAGTTCCGGCGACAGCTTCACCGCGGTCTTCCGAGCCGCTTCGGCGTCCCCGCGCGGGACAGACGCGCCGACTCGGCGGCGGAGCTTGGGACAGTTGCGCCGAGTCGGCAGCTTCAGGCTCGGGCCGTCATTGTGAATCGTTCACAAGGTCGCGTCCACTGACGTAGGCGCCATGAATCGTCTCGACCAGCTCGATGCATCGCCTTGACTCCGGACGATGCCGAGAACACCATCGGATACAGGGTCCCGCGGCCATCGACCCCGCGAAACACCCCAGCTCGGCTCAGGCTCGACGACGCGCCGTACGTGTTGGAGATCACTCCCCGACATCCGCCCAAAACGAGAACACGTTCTAGAGTTGAGCGTGAAACCCGCGTACACCCACGTAACCACCTGGTGGAACGGATTCGGAGGGTTACACGACCCCCTTTAGGCTTGCCTTAGTACTCCACGGAAGGTTGAACTCCCTTATGCGTGACATCCGCGTTGCGATCGTCGGTGCCGGCCCGGCCGGCATCTACGCTGCCGACATCCTCACGAAGGAGCACCCTGGTGCGCGCGTCGACGTCATCGAGCGTCTGCCTGCTCCCTATGGCCTGGTTCGCTACGGCGTGGCTCCCGACCACCCGCGAATCAAGGAGATCATCAAGGCTCTGAAGCGCGTCCTGAACCAGGACAGCATCCGCTTCATCGGCAACGTCGACTTCGGCACCGACCTCAAGCTCGACGACCTGCACCGGTTCTACGACGCCGTCATCTTCGCCACCGGCGCGATGGCCGACCGTGAGCTCGACATCCCGGGGATCGACCTGCCGCAGTCCTACGGCGCCGCCGACTTCGTCAGCTGGTACGCCGGGCACCCCGACGTCTCCCGCGACTGGCCTCTCGAGGCCGAGGAGGTCGCCGTGCTCGGCGCCGGTAACGTCGCGCTCGACGTCGCCCGCATGCTGGCCAAGCCTGCCGACGAGCAGCTGGTCACCGAGGTCTCCGACAACGTCTACCAGGGCCTGAAGAAGAACCCGGCCAAGACGATCCACGTCTTCGCCCGCCGCGGCCCGGCCCACATCAAGTTCAGCCCGATGGAGCTGCGCGAGCTCTCCCACTCCCCGTCGGTCCAGGTCGTCGTCGAGGAGGAGGGCTTCGAGATCGATGAGGCCGGCGAGAAGGCGATCCAGAGCCACAAGGCGACCAAGCTCGTGGCCGACATCCTCCTGAAGTACATGGAGGCGCCCGCCAGCGACAAGCCCCACAAGATCGTCATCCACATGATGCAGAACCCCGTCGAGATCCTCGGCGAGGACGGTCAGGTGGTCGCGCTGCGCAGCGAGAAGACCGAGTACAACGGCGACGGCACGGTGTCCGGCACCGGCGAGTTCACCGACACCCCGGTCCAGGCCGTCTACCGCGCCGTCGGCTACCTCTCCGAGGCGCTGCCCGACGTGCCCTTCGACAGCGAGAACGGCGTCATCCCCAACGACGGCGGCCGGGTCCTCGGCCTCAACGGCGAGCACATCGACGGGACGTACGTCACTGGGTGGATCAAGCGCGGACCGGTCGGCCTCATCGGCCACACCAAGTCCGACGCCAAGGAGACCATCGACAACCTCCTTCACGACCTCGACAAGCTCAAGCCGGCCGAGCACGCCTCCCCGGCGGCGGTCCTCGAGCACCTGTCCGGCAAGGGCGTCGAGTTCACCACCATCGAGGGTTGGGAGAAGCTCGACAACCACGAGCGCGCCCTCGGCGAGGCCCAGGGCCGCGAGCGGATCAAGGTCGTCCCCCGCGACGAGATGATCCAGATCTCCAACAGCTGAGACGACGTACGCAGCGGGCCGGTCATCCACACGGATGGCCGGCCCGCTCCGCATTTCCTACCGACACTCGCACGCCCGCACCCTGAGCGAGAATCAGATCGTCAACCAAGGGTTGACGCATCACGAGCGTCAACCTAGAGTTGACGCATGGTCACTTCTGGATCCGATGCCGCACACCGACAGCGACAGATGGCCGAGTCGTTCGGCGCCGACGCCGACCGCTACGACCGAGCACGGATGCCCTATCCCGACGAACTGATCGCTCGCATCCTGGAGCTCTCCCCGGGCCCCGAGGTGCTGGATGTCGGGTGCGGCACCGGGATCGAGGCCAGGCAGCTTCAGGCGGTCGGAGCGAGCGTGCTCGGCGTCGAGCCGGACCCGCGGATGGCGGCGTACGCACGTTCGCGCGGGCTCGCCGTGGAGGAGTCGCGGTTCGAGGACTGGGACGCCGCGGGGCGTACCTTCGACACCGTCGTCGCGGCGCAGGCCTGGCACTGGGTCGACCCTGTTGCCGGCGCAGCGAAGGTGCGGGACGTGCTGCGTCCTGGCGGGCTGTTCGCTGCGTTCTGGAACGTCTACGAGCCGCCCGCACCGGTCGGCGACGCGCTTCTCGAGGGCCTGAGGAAGGTCGTGCCCGACCTTCCTCTCGGCCTGGGCGCGATGAAGCAGGCGGACAAGACGTACGAAGAGGGCGCCCGGCAGGTCGGCGAGCGCTTCGTCGACCTCGGCGGGTTCGCCGAGCCGGAGCCGTGGCGGTTCTCGTGGTCGCGTGACGTCACGCGCGAGGAGTGGCTCGACTTCGTACCCACGCAGGGCTTCCTCACCCGGCTCTCCGCCGAGCAGTGTGCGCCGGTGCTGGAGATGGTCGGTGCGGCCATCGACGGCCTCGGCGGGACGTTCACGCTGAACACCGTCACGGTGGGCGTCGCGGTCCCGTTCCGGCACGTGCCATGACCCGTCATTTCGATCGACCTAGGAGAAACGCATGACCAGCACGCCAGACCCTGCCCTCAAGGCCGTACGCCTCGACACCCTGATCGACTCGATCAAGAAGGCTCGGACCGAGCCCCTGGACCAGCTCGCCGACGCGATGGTGGTCAGCGAGCACCTGGGCGAGGTGGCCGATCACCTGATCGGGCACTTCGTCGACCAGGCCCGCCGCTCCGGCGCCTCCTGGACCGAGATCGGGACCCGGATGGGGGTGACGAAGCAGGCGGCGCAGAAGAAGTACGTCCCCAAGGCCGGCGACCAGTCGCTCGACCCGAACGCCGGGTTCGCGAAGTTCACCCCGCGCGCCCGCACGGTGGTGGTCCAGGCCCAGGCCGAGGCGCGGAAGGCGGCGAACGCCGAGACCGGCGTACCTCACCTCGTGCTCGGTCTCCTCGCCGAACCGGAGGGGGTCGCGGGCCATGCGATCAGGGCTCAGGGTGTGACCCTCGAGGCGGTCCGCGAGGTGGCGACCGCCGCCACTCCGGAGCCC
Organism: Nocardioides luteus; assembly: GCF_000960475.2. Taxonomy (GTDB): domain Bacteria; phylum Actinomycetota; class Actinomycetes; order Propionibacteriales; family Nocardioidaceae; genus Nocardioides; species Nocardioides luteus_A. Next base: position 4,659 of record NZ_JZDQ02000050.1, read on the forward strand.
TACGGCGAGGTCGGCGAGATGATCCCGTTCACGGCCGATGCCCGCAAGGTGCTCGAGCTGACCTTCCGCGAAGCGCTCCGGCTGGAGCACACCTACGTCGGCACCGAGCACATCCTGCTCGCCCTCCTCGAGCACGAGGACGGTGCCGGGATCCTCCACGACGCCGGCGTCGACAAGGAGCCGACCGAGCGGAGCATCATCTCGATCCTCGACTCCCTCAACGTCGACTTCGCCGACCCCGACGCCACGGAGTAGCCGTCAGGACGGCTGTCCGAGGGTCCCTGGCGTGCTGGGGCAACACCCCTGTGTCCCGAGCACGCCAGGGACGTTTCAGGCCCCTGCGGGGGCGAGCACGATGTCGAAGCGGACCTTCGACCAGGTGCCGTCGACGGCCCTGCCGTCCGGGGTGGGGGTGCCGGCGGCCTGCCGCTCGAACTTCTTGATCAGCGACTCCTTGACCCCGAAGACGGTGTCCTTCCAGCCGATCGGGTCGCCCTCCGGGAAGATGTGGGTGACCAGCGTCCTGCAGCCCTCGTGGGTGACCATGAAGTGCAGGTGCGAGGCCCGCAGCGGAGAGCGACCGACCGCGGCCAGCATCTTGCCGACGGGGCCGTCGTCGGGGATCGGGTACGGCGTGGGCGTCAGCCCCCAGAACCGGTAGCCGCCCTCTTCGTCGGTGAACAGGTGCGCCCGTGCGGCCCGCGCGCCCGCGTCGCGCTGGACGTCGTAGAGCCCGTCCTCGTCGGCCTCCCAGACCTCGATCCTGGCTCCGACCAGCGGCTTCCCGTCGGTGTCGGTGACCGTCCCCGAGACCCAGCACGGCTCACCGGGCGCTCCGAAGGCCATGTCCCCGCCCAACTCGATCGCCGGGGAGTCCTCCACGAAGAACGGCCCGAAGACGGTGGCCTCGGTCGCGTCGGCGTACGCCTCGTTGTTGATGTTGATCGTCTGCATCGAGGCGCCGAGGGTGTCGGAGAGGAGGATGAACTCCTGGCGTACGTCGTCGGTGATGTGGCCGGCCTTGGTCAGGAAGTCGATGGCCGCGGCCCACTCCTCCTCGGTGAGACGTACGTCGCGGATGAAGGCGTGCAGGTGACGCGTCAGCGAGACCATGACCTCCTTCAGACGCGGGTCCTCGCAGGCGTCGAAGGACGCGACCACGGTGTCGACCAGGGTCTGCTCGACCGCCTCCTGCTCCGGCGATACGTCGCTCATCAGCTCTCCTCTCCCGCCCACGCCGCGGTCAGCAGCGCGGTCAGGTTCTCCTCGGTGACCGGGGTCGGGTTGTTGTCGGGGATCGCGGCCAGGATCGGCGCGACCGCCTTGGCGATGCCGTCCTCGGGCATGCCGTAGTCCGCGAGCGCCTTCGGCGCCGACAGTGTCCTGCGCAGCCCCGCCAGCCCCTCCACGGCGCTCGGCGCCCCGAAGGCCGCTGCCATCCGCGCCTCCGCCTCGGGGGCGTTCGGGGCGTTGAAGGCGAGCACGTGCGGGAGGACGACCGCGTGGGTCTGGGCGTGCGGCAGGTTGAACATGCCGCCGAGCACGTGGCAGATCTTGTGGTGCATCCCGGACCCGGCCGACGTGAACGAGACCGCCGCGAGGTAGGCGCCGTAGAGGGTCTCCTCGATCCCCTCGATGCTGGCGGAATCGCGCGCGACCTTCGGCAGCCCACCGGCGAGCCCGCGGATCCCCTCGGCCGCGTTGACCTGGTCGATCGGATCCACCCGCGGGCCCCACATCGCGTCGACGCAGTGCGCGAGCGCGTTGAGCCCGCTGGCGACGGTCATCTCGCCGGGCAGGGTGGTCAGCAGCGTGGCGTCGTAGACCACCGAACGCGGCAGGACCCGCGCGTCGATCCCGGTCGTCTTGGTCTCGCCCGAGGTCAGACCCCAGACGTTGGTCGCTTCCGACCCGGCGTACGTCGTCGGGACCGCCACGATCGGCAGCCCCGTGGTGAGCGCGACCGCCTTGGCGAGCCCGGTGGTCGAGCCACCGCCGACGCACACGAGCGCGTCGACGTCGGCCTCGGCCGCCCGCTCACGAGCCCGCTCGGCGACCTCGACCGGCACGTGCATCACGACCTCGTCGTGACGCAGCGCGACCGGTACGTCGGCGGTCACCCGGGCGGCGAGCTCGGCCTCGCGCTCGCCGGCGATGACCATCACCCGGGTTGCCCCGAGCGTCTCGATCTCCGCTGACACCGCAGCGGGCGCCTCGCCGGTGGCGAAGCGGACCCGCTGCGGGAGCGATTCATGCGTGAACTTCATGAGATTCCCCCCGCTCAGCCGGAACGATCAGGCCTTGCCCAGCAGCGTCGCGACCGCCTCGCCCAGCGCGGTGCCGGGGTCCTCGGGCAGCGACATGGCCCGCCAGGCGATGTGCTTGTCGGGACGTACCAGGATGGCGCCCGACTCCTCGACCTCGCGGAGCTTGGCCCAGTCGAAGTAGAGGTCCGTGACCGGCCGGCCCGGGCCGATCACGACGGTCTCGAGCGGGATCCCGAACTTCGTCCGGGCCGCTTCCGCCGCCTCCGACCACGCCTCGCCGGCGATGCCGGTGATCAGCGTCCACTGGGTGTAGGGCGCGAGGTCGAGCATCGCGTGCTTCTCGACGTTGTCGCCGACCCAGGCGTGCGGCAGGTGCGCACCCGGGGAGGTCGACATCCGGTGGTAGAGGTCCTCGTCGTCGGTCGGTGCCGGACGGGTGCCGTCGGAGAGGATCGCGTTGGACTCGTAGAACTGGCCGAGCTCGACGCCGTGGGCGTTGAACTCGTAGTTCTTCCGCTCCATCGCGGTGACCAGGGCGGCCCGCTTGGCGGCCCCCTCGGGGGTGTTGGCCTTGCGCTCCTCGATGGCCTTGGCCATCTCCTCGCCCTCGAGACCGACGACACCGAGCGCCTCGAAGAGCTCGCCGAACTCGCGCGCGGACTGGTTGGCGCGGGTGACGATGCGCTTGGCGACCGGGGCGCGCTCGGTGGAGTAGGACTCCAGCAGCGACGGCTCGGCATAGCCCTGGAGGACCGCGGCGAGCTTCCAGGCCAGGTTGTAGGAGTCCTGGATCGAGGTGTTGGAGCCGAGACCGTTCGACGGCGGGTGCCGGTGGATGGCGTCGCCGGCGCAGAAGACCCGGCCCTTCTGGGCGTGGGTCGCGTACATCTCGTTCACGCCCCACAGCGAGTAGCCGGTCACCTCCGGCTCCAGGTCGGGCATCCCGAGCAGGTCGCGGATCACGCCGATGGCGTACTCCTCGGTCAGCTCCGGCGGCGGCTGGTTGATGTCGTAGCCCCACACGATCAGCCACTCGTCCCAGGGACGGACCATCCGGACCAGGCCGGTGCCGATGCCGCCGACGTTCGAGCCCGGCTGGATGACCCAGTAGAGGACCGACGGGCGGTGGTCGACGAGCTCGGAGAGGTCGGCCTTGAAGGTGATGTTCATCGAGCCGGCGATGTCCATCGCGCCCTCGAGCGGGAGGTCGATGTCGGCGCCGACCTGGGTGCGGGCGCCGTCGGCGCCGATCAGGAACTTGGACCGGATCTTGTACTCGTGGCCGGTCAGCCGGTCACGGGCGGTCGTGGTGACGCCGTCCTCGTCCTGGACGTGGCTCAGGTACTCGGTCGAGAACCGGGTCTGGGTGCCACGCTCGGTGGCGTTCCGGACCAGGATCGGCTCCAGGTACGTCTGCGGGATGTCGACGGTCAGGCACGGGCTCGCCAGCTGATAGTCGGCCTCGCGGTCCGGGCGGGTGCCCCAGGTGCGGATGCGGCCGATCTCCTCGCCGGCGATGCTCGTGCAGAAGACGGTGTCACCGACCAGCTCGTGCGGCGTCGCGTCGGCGAGCACCTGCTCCTCGATGCCCAGGTCGCGGAAGATCTCCATCGCGCGCTGGTTGGTGATGTGCGCCCGTGGGGTGTTGGCGGTCCAGCGGTACTTCGTGATCATGATGTTGTCGACACCGAGCTCGCTCAGGAAGAGCGCGGCGGACGCGCCGGCCGGGCCGGATCCGACGACGAGCACGTCGGTGGTCACGACGTCCTCGGTCTCCGGGATCTCGGTCTCTTTCTGGCCGTCGTCGAAGACTGGCATTTCCTCACCTTTCCGAGACCGCGGTGGGGTGTGGGATCGCAGTCTCAGGGCGAGTCTTACCGGCCCGTGCGGGCGGCATCAAAGGTGGACCCGCCGGTTGGCGGAAATGCGTACGCGACTAGCGCGCGAGCCACTCCTGGACGGCCGCGATCGTCGACTCGGGCTTCCGGGCCCACTTGAAGTGGTCGATGCCGGGCTCGTCCAGGTGGACCCGCTCGACCTCGAGCCCGGGCATCCGCCGGTGGATCTCGTCGACCGTCGCGCTGGGTGCCAGCCAGTCGCCCTCGATCGAGACGACCAGCGCGGGCTTCGCCAGCGCTCGCATCTCCGCGGTGACATCGCGGGCAGGGCTGCCGAAGCGGAGGCGGCCGGTGCGGGCGTACCGGGCCCATTCCTTCATCAGGGTGCGCGCCTCGCGGCCGGCGAACTTGAGCTGCTTGCCGGGGAAGTGGCCGACGACCCGGCCGATCAGACCCATCGCCTGGCTGGCGACGAGGAAGCCGGGGCCGTAGTTGCGCCAGTAGGGCGTCTGCGACGCGACGTAGACGAGCCCGGCGACCCGGTCGGGGTGGAGCGCCGCGTAGGCGCTCGCTGCCTGGCCGCCGAGGCTGTGCCCGAGGACGTACGTCGCCCCGGCCGCGGCCGGGACCAGCTCGCCGAGGCGGTCGACGGCGGCGGCGATGTCGTCGACCAGATCGGCGTAGCCGAAGTCGTATCCCCAGCCGGCGGTCCGGCCGCCGCTCTCCTCGTGGCCGCGCTGCTCCATCCGGCCGACGTTGATCCCTGCCTCGGCGAAGGCCACGATCAGCTTGTCGTAATAGCCCGCCGGCATGCCCATCGCGGGCACGACGAGCAGGGTCGGCGCCTCGGGGTCCGCCGCACGGACGACGGTCAGCGTGAAGCTGGTGCCTTCGGCACGCTCGATGACGTACGCCTCGGGGGTGGTTGTGGGGGTGCTCGTCTCGGTCACCCGACCAATGTTACCCGCCAGTAAGGCGACGGGTTCACACCACGAAGATTCTGGACTTGTGGGTCCAAATTTCGAAGAGCATCCTGTTTGGACCAAGTAGTCCACACGGGAAGGAATGTCATGGAAACCCTCGAGCGCCTCAGCATCACCGAGGACGTACGCCGGCTGATGGCTCGCTACGTCCGCTACGCCGACCACCAACGCTGGGACGATCTGGCGAACCTGTTCACCGAGGACGGCACGTTCACCCCGCACAAGCCGGACGGATCGGTCTGGCTGCGCATGAACGGTCGCGACGAGATCAGCGCGACGGTCGGCGCCAGCGGCGGCCCCGGCGTCACCCTGATCCATCACCTCTTCTCCGACGAGATCGACGTCGACTCCGCGACGAGCGCGCGGGGCGTGTTCGCGATGGAGGACATCGTCATCAGGCCCGAGGACGCCGAGGTGTCCGAGGCCATCCCCTTCCGTCGCATGCACGGGTTCGGCCACTACCACGCCCGGTTCGTCAGGACCGACGGCTCCTGGCGGATCGCCGACCTGACCCAGACCCGCACGCGCCTCGACTTCTCCAACTGACCTCCACACCGAAAGCAGCAGACATCATGAACAAGACCACCGAGCTCGCCCCCTTCAAGATCGACATCCCCCAGGACGCCCTGGACGATCTCCGGGACCGCTTGAAGCGCACCCGCTTCTTCGACGACCTCGACAACGAGGAGGGCTACTACGGGATCAGCACCGCGTACCTCAGGCCGCTGGTCGAGTACTGGGCCGACGGCTTCGACTGGCGCACCCAGGAGGAGCGGCTCAACACCTACGCCCGCCACCAGGTCGAGATCGACGGCACGCCCGTGCACTTCGTCCACGTACGCGGCAAGGGCGAGAACCCGATCCCGCTGATCATCCTGCACGGCTGGCCCTGGCCCGGCGAGTTCAGCTATCCGCTCATCGAGCCGTTGACGGACCCGGCGGCCCACGGCGGCGATCCGTCGCTGTCGTTCGACGTGATCATCCCGGACCTGCCCGGCTTCGGCTTCTCGACGCCCGTCGGCCGGGGCGATCTGAACTACTGGAAGATCGCCGACATCATGCACGAGCTCGTGACCGACGTGCTCGGCCACGAGAGGTACGCCGTGGCCGGCTCCGACTACGGCGCACTCGTCACGAGCGCACTGGGCCACAAGTACGCCGCCAGCATCATCGGCCTGCACTTCGGCCACGACCTGCCCCCGGGGATGTTCGAGAACGAGCGGTTCTGGGACCTGACCGACGGGGCCAAGGTCCCCGAGGACGCCTCGGAGGAGTGGCGGGCCGGCTGGAAGCACTTCGTCGACACCTACGCCTCGCACGTCGCTGCGCACATGCTGGACGGCTCGACGCTGACGCACGGCCTCAACGACTCTCCCATCGGGATGCTCGCCTGGCTGCTGAAGCGCTGGAAGTCGTGGAGCGACAAGCGAGGTGACTTCGAGGCGGCCTTCTCGCGCGACCTCATCCTCACGCAGGCGACCATCTTCTGGGTGACGCAGTCCATCGGCACCTCCATCCGGATGTATCGCAACGCGGAGCGCCACCGGTTCGTGCCCTCCCACGACCGCCAGCCCGTCGTCGAGCCGCCGGCCGGCTTCACGTTCCTGCTCGGCGATGCCTACCCGCCCGCCATCGACACCGTCGAGGACCGCATCGCCGCCTTCGAGAACGGGCCGACGCGCGGGATGTTCAACGTGGTCAACGTGAACGCCCACCTGAAGGGTGGCCACTTCGTCCACTACGAGAACCCCGCGGGCTTCGCCGCCGACCTGCAGGAGACCTTCCGCCGGATCCTCGGCTGACGTGTCGACGGGCGGCGGCCTAGGCCGCCGCCCGTCCGGAGTCGCGCAGGTGGCTGATCAGCAGCGCCAGGATCGCTTCGAGGTGGTCGGTCCGGCCGGTCACCATGAGCACCGAGACACCGCCCTGGATGCCGGCGATCATCGCCGCCGACGTACGCCGCGCATCGATCTCGGCGCTCACCGACCCGTTCGCCTGCATGGTCTCGATGCCGCGCCGGAGATGGTCCTGCCACTGGCCGATCAGCGTGGTCGAGACCTCCGCAGCCCCGGGGACGCTGCCCACCTGGTTCATCAGCGACGCCAGCGGACAGTGGGCCCCCTGCGCCCGGTAGCGCGCGATCACGGCCTTGCGCCAGCGGTCCCAGGCGGCCCAGGAGTCGAGCTCGCTGATGTGCGGCTGCTGGTCCTCGATCACCCGATCGGCCTCGAGGCGGGCGACCTCGAGGAACAGCTCCTCCTTGCCACCCGGGAAGTAGTGGAAGATCTGGCTCTTGCTCGTCTGGGTGGCCGCACGGATGTCGTCCAAGGTCGCAGCCCCGGGGTCGGTGCTGCGCAGGTAGGCCGCGGCGCCCTCGAGCAGCCGCTGCCGCGTGGCCATGCCCTTGGTGGTGAACGCCATGCGCCGAGCCTATCCCGGAATAGGACCGGCTGGTCCAAAATCAGTCGAAATCCACAGACTGGGCCGCTTGTGGAGAAGCCTGTGGATAAACCTGGTGACCGACCGGGAAGACCTCGTAACGACCACGCGCCAGCAAGCCCCACAACCCGCGCGGGGCGAGCAGCACGACGGCGATCGCGACCGCGCCGAGCGCGATCAGATACCAGGTGCCGTAGGAGTCGAGGAGCTGCTGCAGCGCGAAGAAGACGACCGCTCCCAGGATCGGGCCCTCGATCGTCCCCAGTCCGCCGATGACCACGATGAAGATCATGAACGCGGTGTACTGCACCGAGAACATCGAGTCCGGCGAGACCCGCAGGCCGTTGACCGCGATCAGCGCGCCGGCCAGGCCGGCACCGCCGGAGGCGGCGACATAGACGAGGCGCTGTGAACGCCGCACCGCGACCCCGAGGGAGGCCGCCGCCACCGAGTCGTCACGGATCGCGGTGAGACCGAGGCCGACGCGCGAGCGCATCAGGACGTACGTCGCGAGCACGACGAGCACGGCCAGCACGAGCGCCAGGTAGTAGACGGTCGCGATCCGGGTCACCCGGTCGACGCCCTGGAAGGCGGTCAGCGAGAGGCCGGAGCCGCCACCGAAGCCCGGAAGCTCCTGGGTGACCAGCTTGAAGACCTCGGCCACCACCCAGGTGCCGATCGCGAAGTACCCTCCGACCAGCCGGAACAGCAGGAACGAGGTCGGCACGGCCAGGGCGGCGCAGACGACGCCGGCCGCGACGACGGCCACCGGGATCGGCAGCCCGACCACGTCGGCGAGCTTGATCACGCCGTAGCCGCCCGCGCCGATGAAGGCCTGCTGCCCGATCGAGACGAGGCCGCCGTAGCCGGCCATCAGGTTCCAGGTCGTGCCGAGGATGATCAGCGCGAAGAGCGTGACCAGGTTGGTCACGTCACCGGGGCTGAAGACGAACCACGGCGCCGCGGCCAGGAACACCACGACCGCGGCCAGGACTCCGCCGCCGGTCAGGGACGGCCAGCCGCCGCGTACGACCTTCAGGGTGGTGGAGGGGGCCAGGGTTGTCGTGGGGCTCATGCGACGACCGCCTTCGGGAGGAGGCCCTGGGGCCGGAACAGGAGCACGACCAGGAAGACCAGGTGGCCCGCGAGGACGCCGTAGGCCGGGTCGATCTGGGCGCCGACCGTCTGCGCGACGCCGAGCACGAGCCCGCCGAGGAGCGTGCCCCACAGCGATCCGAGGCCACCGATGATGACGGCCTCGAAGGCGAAGATGAGGACCAGATCCCCGTACGTCGGGCTGAACTGCGTCGACATGCCGAGGAAGACACCGGCCAGCGCGACGGTGCCGATCGCGATCGCGGTGGCGAGGGCGTACATGTGCCTCTCGTCGATCCCCATGAGCGTGGCCGCCTCGGGGTCGTCCTTGGTCGCGCGCATGGCGCGGCCGATGCGGGTGTGGGAGAGGTAGAGCTGCAGGCCGACGATGACGCCGACCGCAACCACGAGCGTGATCAGCGAGAAGACGCCGAGCCTGAGCTGACCGAGCTCGACCGACGAGGTGGACAGGCCGCCGATCGAGATCTTGCGGGAGTCGGCGGTGAAGATCTCCTGGAGCAGGTTGGCGCCGATGACGGCCAGGCCGAACGACACCAGCAGCGGCGACAGCTCGCCGTGGCGCAGCGCGGCGTTGAACAGGCCGCGCTGGATCGCGTAGCCGACCGCGGCGAGCACCGGGATCACGATGACGATGGTGAGGAACGACGGCATCCCGGTCTGCTGGATCAGCCAGAGCGCGAGGTAGGCCGAGGCGACCGCGAGGACGCCGTGGGCGAGGTTGACGATCCGCATCACCCCGAAGATGAGGCTCAGACCGCAGGCGAGGAGGGCGTACTGCCCGCCGAGCAGGAGTCCCTGGAGGACCGCGTTGATCCAGTCCATCAGCCGGCCTCCCTTCCGTTCGCGTTGTCGACCCCGAAGTACGCCGCCTGGACCTGCTCCCGGGTGACGTCGGCCGCCGCGCCCTCGAGGACCGTGCGGCCCTCGAGGAGGCACTGCACCCGGTCGGCGACGGTGAGCGCCTGGGTGAGGTCCTGCTCGACCACGAGCACGGTCGTCCCCCTCTCGGCGATCGCGGGGAGCGCCTTGTAGATGTCGGCGATCACGACCGGAGCGAGGCCGAGCGAGACCTCGTCGAGCAGGAGCAGCCTCGGGTTGGACATCAGCGCCCGGCCGATCGCGGTGGCCTGCTGCTCGCCGCCGGACAGGTGCACCCCGCGGCGCGCCCGCTTCTCGGCGAGCAGCGGGAACGCGTCGTAGACGGTGGCCAGGTTCCAGGGGCCGGGACGGCGCCCGTGCGCGCCGACCTTGAGGTTCTCCTCGACGGTCAGCGAGCCGAAGATCCGCCGCCCTTCCGGCGTGAGCGCGATGCCCTCGCGGACCCGCCGGTGGGCGGGGGTGTGGGAGACGTTGTGGCCGTTGAACCGGATCTGGCCGGCGCTCGGGCGGAGCAGGCCGGCGATGGTCTTCAGGAGCGTGGACTTGCCGGCGCCGTTGGCGCCGATCACGGCCAGGGTCTCGCCCTCGGCGACGGTCAGGGTGATGCCGTGCAGCGCGCGGAAGTCGCCGTAGGCGACGTCGATCGCGTCGACCTCGAGCAGGGTGGTCATCGGCCTTCCTCGAATGTTGACCGAGGTGACTCGGTGAACTGGTGCTTGCTTCGCGGAACTCCACGAGGGGAGCGCGCGCCGACCGAGTTACCTCGGTGAGCATTCAGCGGGCTCACGTGCCCTCCAGATCAGGAGAGCCGAGATAGACGGCGGCGACCGCGTCGGAGGCCATCACCTCGCGCGGGTCGCCGGTGGCGACGACGTCGCCCTGGGCCAGGCACATCAACCGGTCCACGACCTGCAGCAACGCGTGCACGATGTGCTCGATCCAGACGACGCCGGTGCCGGCGTCGCGGATCGTGGAGATGGTCTCGATCAGGGCGGGCAGCTCGTGCTCGGTGAGGCCGCCGGCGATCTCGTCGAGGAGCAGCAGCCGCGGCCGGGTGGCCAGCGCGCGGGCGAGCTCGAGCCGCTTGCGGTCGAGCAGCCGCAGCGAGCCGGCGGGGGTGTTGGCGAGGTGGGTGAGCGAAGCCGTCTCCAGCGCCTGCCAGGCCTGCTCGCTGGCCTCACGACGGCGCGTGCCCGCGCCGAAGGTCGATCCGACCAGCACGTTCTCGAAGACGGTGAGCCCCTCGAAGGGGCGGGGGACCTGGAACGTACGCCCGATCCCGAGGGCCGTACGCCGGGCGGCCGGCATCCGGGTGACGTCGGCGCCGTCGAAGCGGATGGTGCCGGCGTCAACCGGGAGGGTGCCGGTCACCAGGTTGAGCAGCGTCGACTTTCCGGCGCCGTTGGGTCCGACGATCCCGAGCGCCTCGCCGGCGGCCACGTGGAAGGAGACCGAGCGGGCCGTGACGACCTGGCCAAAGGACTTGGCCAGGTCGTCGACGTGGAGCAAGGTCACTTGAGCGCCTCGGGCTCGCCCCCGAGAGGTACGTCGGGAGCCAGCGAGTTCTCGACGACGACCAGCTCGAACGGGTGCTTCCCGCCCTCGACCTGGCGCCACTGACCGCCCGCGAGGGAGGTCTTGGCGACGTACGGCGGGACGTTCTTGTCCTTGCCCCAGGCGACGTCACCGACGACCGTGGAGACCTCGAGGCCGGAGAGTGCCTTGGTGATCGCGTCGGCGTCGGTCGAGCCGGCCTCGGTCACGGCCGCGGTCGCGACCTCGAAGAGCGCGTGGGCGAAGCCCAGCGGCTGGGTCCACTGCTTGCCGGTCTTCTCCTCGTACGCGTCCGCCAGCTCCTGCGCCGACTGGCCGGTCAGCGAGGACTTGTAGGGCGCGGTCGGGGTCCACCAGACCTCGGTGGAGAGGTTGTGGGCGATCGGGCCCAGCGCCTCGACGCTGCTCGGGAACAGGAGCGCCTTGCCGATGGTGGCGACCTTCGGGTTGTAGCCCTGCTGCTTCGCCTGCTGCCAGAACGTGGTGAAGTCCGGCGGGATCGGGACGCCGACGAGCACGTCGTGACCCTTGTAGGCACTGATCTGGGCGGAGAAGTCCTTGGTGCCGTTCGGGTAGTTGCCCGGGTTGTCGATCTTCACGCCGGACGCCTCGGTGAGCGCCGGGAAGTTGGCGCCCCAGGCCTCGCCGTCGGGGTCCTTCGGGAACAGGCCGCCGGCCTTGCCGTTGTTCTCGACCTTGCTCCAGATGCCCTGGTAGACGGTGGCGACGTCCTCGAGGCCCCAGAAGAAGTGGTAGCTGTACTTCAGGTCGGCCGGCTTGTCGCCGCTGCGGATCGCGAACGGCTGCCAGGGGGCGACCGTGGTGATGCACGGGATCGAGTTGGCCTCGCACTGCTCCGAGACCGGGTTGACGATGTCGGGCGTCGAGGAGGCGACGATGATGTCGGCGCCGTCCTTGTTGATCAGGTCGCCGGCCACCGCCCCGGCCTTCGTCGTGTCGCTCTGCGCGTCGCGCACCACGATCTCGACATCGAGCTCCTTGTCGCCGACCTTGACCGGGTGGTCCTTGAAGTAGGCCTCCATCTCGTCGACGACGAAGCTGTTCGCCTCGCCGAACGGGGCCGAGGAGCCCGTCTCGGTCGAGACGAACCCGATGGTGAGCGTGTCCTCGCCGCCACCGCCTTCGTTGCCGATGCCGCCCGACCCGCAGGCCGTCAAGGTCAGCGCCATCGCTGCGACACCGGCGGCGGCCATGCTCAGGCCGCGTCCGGTGGTGAGTCCGTTGCGCACGTACGTCTCCTTAGAGAGTGTGGGGTGAACGAGAGTGTCGTCCGTCACCGTCCCTACGGGTGGGATGCAGGGTCCGGTTGGCGGAAAATCGCATGGAAGACCTATCGGACTTTGGTGGACTTGTCACCCTTTCGCGCCGAGAAGTGACTTCTGGGCGCCGAGAAGTGACTTGTGGCGTACGAAACTCGACTTTCGTACGCCATAACTGACGACTCGGCCGCCACAAGTGCGGACTCGGCCGGGGTCAGGCGCGGGCGGCGCGGCGTACGTCCCCGGCGGCGACGCCGAAGCGCTTGCGGAAGGCCTGGGAGAAGTACGAGGCGGAGGTGAAGCCGCACCTCTCGGCGACGTCGACGGTGCGTACGGTCGGGTCCGAGCCGGTGGCGAGCATCGCGTAGGCGAGCTCCAGGCGGCGGCCGAGGATATGGCGCGGGACGCTGGTGCCGGCGTCGGCGAAGAGCCGGGAGAGGTGTCGCTCGGAGATGCCGGCGCCTGCGGCGACGGTGGTCGCGGAGAGGCCGGGGTCGACGAGATGGTCCTCGATGAACGCCTTCGCCGCGGCCCGGTGGGCGGTGGCCAGGGTCACCTTGCCGGCGGTCGCGATCACCGAGATCAGGTCGAGGACGGCGTCCTCGTCGGCCGGTACCGGGTCGTGAGGCCGGAGCGCCCGGCCGACCATCTGCACCAGGGCTCGCCCGTGCGGATCCTGGTCGCGGCCGGCGTCGAGGACGAGGGGCGACGGCATCGAGGCGATCCCGGTGCGGGCCGCGAAGGCGTCGACCGGCACCTTGACCGCGAGCTCCTCGAGGCCGTGTCCGAAGCCGCGCAGGAACGGGGCGTCGACGTCGCACACGATCAGCTGGCCGGGCCGGATGACCTTGCGGCGGCCGGCGTACTCCAGGATCGCCTCCCCGCGGAGGCTGGCGTAGACCGCGATGGACTTGGCGGGGATCTCCTTGACGAGGCTGGCCGGACGCTCGACGACGTGACGGGTGGCCCGGACGCGGGCCAGGTGGATCTCGTCGAGCTGCAGGTTGACCTCCTGCGCGTCGAACCCGTGGCCGTCGATGGGCCGGCAGGAGAGCGCGACGAGCGCGCAGGCGTTGTGGCGCTCCCAGGCCTCGACCTGCGCGTCCTCGCTCAGTCCGTGGGTCTGGAAGACCTCCGGACGAGGAACCCGCGCGACGAGGGTGGCTGAGTCGGCTCCGGCTGGCGGCACAACCCGACTCTATTGCGTGACGGAAGCCACGGGCGAGGACTTAGGGAAGACTTACCTTTCTGGAATCGTTCAAGAAAAGGTGGCACAGTGGGTGTCACCAAGAGAGACCGACACTTCCATCTGGGGGACCAACCGAACATGGCTACGAAGACCGACACGAACAGCGCCACGCACACCTCGCACCCCGCGTTCATCCCGAGCCCGGCGTTCGCGACCCAGCTGCAGCGCCTGCTCGTCGATCTGACCGAGCTCAGCCTGCAGGGCAAGCAGCTGCACTGGAACGTCGTGGGCAAGAACTTCCGCGACATGCATCTCGTCCTCGACGAGGTCGTCGACGCCGCCCGTGAGTTCACCGACGAGGTCGCCGAGCGCATGCGCGCGCTCTACATCCTCCCCGACGGCCGCACCGGCACCGTCGCCGAGGACACCTCCCTCGCGCCGCTCCCGGCGACCGAGGTCGACACCGCGACCGCCGCCGACCTGGCCGCCGCCGCGCTCTACGCCACCTCGAAGACCGCTCGCGACATCCACGACGACATCGACGCCGAGGACCCGACGACCGCCGACCTGCTCCACGCGATCATCACCCGCATCGAGCAGCTGGCCTGGTTCATCGACTCCGAGAACCGCGTCGCCAACCAGTCGAAGCCCGCTCAGCTGACGGTCTGAGCCTCCTCGCCCACGAAAGGCGCCCCGCGAGCAGCTCGCGGGGCGCCTTTCGCATATATCCGCCGAGTCGGCTCGTTCCAACGCGCCGACTCGACGTGGAAACCAGTCAGAACGAGCCGACTCGGCAAGAGATCGTCACCGGCGCAGCAGCTTGCGCAGATCGGTCCCGGGATCGGCGAGATCCGAGGCTCGTACGTCGACACCCCGGTCGATCATCCGGCGAGCCGCGCGCACGGCGTTGGGGTCGTCGACCGCGACCGCGCCGATGACGCGCTCGCCGCGGAGCGTGAACACCGAGAAGGGCGGTTCGCCGACCACGCCGCGTACGACGGTCTGGTGCTCGGCGTCAGGCGACCGCATCTCGCCGACCCCTTCGACATGGAGGCCGTAGCGGTCCGACCACCACCAGGACGCGGTGGTTGGCGGGGGCTCGGCCTCGAGGATCGTCGCCGCGGCCCGGGCACCGTCGAGCTGGGCGGCCTCCCAGTGTTCGGCGCGGGGGTGATCGCGGAGCCGGGCGCAGTCCCCGACCGCGAGCACCGACGGGTGGCTGGTCACCTGGCCGGCATCGACGAGGATGCCGCGGGACGTCTCCAGGCCCGCGGCCTCGGCCAGCGCGGTCTCGGGGACTAGGCCGACGGCCAGCAGCACGGCGTCGAACTCGCGCGAGCCCGGCTCGCCCGTCAGCTGGGCCGCGACACCTGCCGGGGTCTCCAGCAGAGTCTCTACGGTTGTCGTGAGCGCCCCCACGCCGTGGTCGGCGTGCAGGCCGTGGAGCCACGTCGCGACCTCGATCCCGACCGCGGCGGCAAGCGGCACCGGGAGCGGGTCGACCAGCACGACCTCCGCCCCCAGCTTTCGCGCGGTCGATGCGACCTCGGCCCCGATCAGCCCCGCCCCGACGATCAGCAGCCGGGCCCCAGGCACCAGCTGCGTACGCAGTCGATCGGCGTCCCCGACCTCCCGCAGCACGTGGATCGCGGATCCGATCTCGCCGAGAGACGGCCGGACCGCGCGACCGCCGGTCGCGAGCACGATCCTGTCGGCGGTCAGCACCCGCCCGTCGGAGAGCTCGACCTCACCGGCGTCCGGGCGCAGCGCGACCGCGACGACTCCCCCGACGAGCGAGATCCGCTGGTCGACGTACCACTCCGGAGCCTGGAGCGCGATCGAATCGAGGTCGCGGCCACCGGCGAGATACTCCTTGGACAGCGGCGGGCGGTCGTAGGGGACCGGGTCGGCCGAGAGGAGCGTCAGGTCACCGACGTACCCCTTCTTCCGCAGCTCCGCGACCGTCGACACCCCGGCGATGCCACCACCGACGACGACAACGGAAGAGATGACCGAGGAGACCGTCACGGCCTCTCGCCGGGGAACAGGTAGACCTCCCCGTCACGCACCTCGACCCGGTGCGGCACGGTGTCGCGGGTCGCCGGGAGGCCGTCGACCTTGCCGGTCTTGAGGTTGAACCGCGAGGAGTGCAGAGGGCACTCGACGTCGCCGTCCTCGACCCAGCCCTCGGCCAGCGAGGCGGTCTCGTGGGTGCAGGTGTCGTTGAGGGCCCAGCAGGTGCCGTCGTCGTCGCGCAGGATGGCGATGTCGTCCTCGGTGCCGGTGATGTCGGAGGAGATCGCGATCCCCTCTCCCTCCGGGATGTCGTCGACGGACGCGACGCGGATGCCTTGGCTCTTTGCGGTGTCCATGCCCCCATCCTCTGTGACGGGGGCCAACCTGGGGTAGTCCGGTAGCGATCTGCCGGTATACCGGCGAGTAATAGGCAGTTCGCTACCGGACTACCCGACCCGATCAGTCCGGGCAGGTGTGGCGATAGTCGGACAGATAGATCGAGGACGGCGCCGGGCAGAGGAACTGCGAGTAGCGGGTGTCGTCGTCGACGTACCGCTTCAGCCACGTGACGAAGAGACGCCCCTGCCAGTCGTCGTCGGTGTTGGCGATGAGGTGGTCGGCGTTGTTGACCTCGCCGTACGCCTTCTCCCGTGCCCCGGTCATCGAGGTGTAGAAGGGGATCGAGTGCGTGGCGACGGGCGCGACCGTGTCGTTCTCCGCGCCGATGATCATGGTCGGGACCTGGATGCCGGGCCAGGTCTTGTCGGTGTGCCAGGGCTGCAGTGCGACCGCGGCCTTCACCGAGGAGTCCTGGTTGGCCGCGGCGAGGGTGCCGCCGCCACCCATGGAGTGGCCGGAGATCGCGATCCGGGTCTCGTCCAGACGCGAGGCGACGGCGGAGGAGGCGTCCTGCTTCAGGTAGTCGACCGCAGCCAGGATCTGGGAGCCACGGCTGTCGGGCTGGTCGTAGATGCTGTTGGTGTCGATCGCGAAGACCACGAAGCCGTGGGAGGCGACCCGCCGGGCGACCGCGGAGTAGGCCGAGGACCTCGCAGTGAAGCCGGGGGCGAGCACGACACCGCCGTACGTCCCCTCGGTGGTCGAGGTGGGGTAGTAGATCGTCCCGCCGCCGAAGCCGGTCACCAGCGAGGAGACCGAGGTGGTGGAGAGGGCGAACGTGCCGTTCTCCAGGACGCTGGCGGACGTCGGGTCCGGCCCGCGCTCGTAGGCGCTCTCCGCCTCGGCCGGCGCGACCAGGCCGACGAGGGGGAGGGTGAGGGCCGCGGCGACCGCGGCGATTCTGAGGGAGAGAGATCTGAGGGAGAGAGATCTGAGCACCGAGCCTGCTCCTTCGTCCATCCGGCCCCGGGCCGTCCGGGGTTCCGGTTGCTCCTCGAAGGTAGGGGCGCGGCCGGGCGGCGGGCACCGGCACGGAGGCACAACCTCGTTGGGCGGTTGTCACAAATCAGGCGGGGGCCGACGTCGGGGTAGTCCGGGAGCGAACTGCCCATTTACTGGCGAGTAATAGGCAGTTCGCTACCGGACTACCCCGACGACAGGACTTCAGCAGTACAGGTTCCCGCCCGGGTCCACCCCGAGCAGCCCGGTGACCTCGAGGTAGTTGTCGACGCGGCTCTGCACCTGACCGGGGTTGCCGCCGTTGCACTCGAGGGATCCGTTGATCGACCGGATGGTCTCACCGAAGCCGGCGCCGTTGACCATGGCCGCGTGCGCGGTCATGGTGCCCGGGCCGTTCTGGGTGTTCCAGTACCAGAGCCCCGTCTTCCAGGCGACGGCCGGATCGGTGGCGACCAGGTTGGGGTTGTTCAGCAGGTCGATCCCGAGCGCGTCCCCGGCGGCCTTGTAGTTGAAGTTCCAGCTCAGCTGGACCGGGCCGCGACCGTAGTACTGGTCGTTGCCGGCGGGGCAGCCGTAGGACTGGTTGGGGTCGCAGTAGTGCGGGTAGTTGGCCTGGTTCTGCTCGACGACGTAGAGCAGGTCACCGGTCTCGTGGGCGACGTTGGCGATGAACGCCGCGGCCTCGCGCTGCTGGGTCGCCTCGTCCCCAGCATTGGTGAATTCCGGATAGGCGCTGAGCGCCTCGACGAGCCCTGCGTACGTGTAGAAGGGGTTGCGGTTCGGGAAGAGCTGGTCGAACTGGGCCTCGCTGACCGGGAACTCTCCGGCCGTCGGGGCAGGCGACTCCGGGTCGCCGGCGGTGCCGCCGATGTTCACGTCGATGCAGGCGTAGAAGGCGTTCGCGGTGTCGGCGACGTTCCAGACCGCGAGCACCTTCTGGCGGCCGGTGAAGGAGCCGAAGTCGACCTGGTGCTCGACGGTGGCCGGCGGCTGCGCGCCGCCGTCGTCGAACTCGGCGATCTTGGTGCCACCGATGAAGTACTGCCAGGTGCTGGTCCGGTGCTGCGCGCTCAGCGACCAGGTGAAGGTCTGGGTCTTGCCGACCGGGGTGGCCTGCCAGTTCTTCGAGTCGTCGTCGAGCTCCGCGAACCGGGAGTTGCCGCCGGAGCAGCTGGTCAGGCCCTTGGGACCCTCGACGCTCTGCGGTTCGTACTTGATGTCCCCGCAATCGACGGTGCCGGCAGCACACTGGGCCTGCCTGCTCGGGGGGTTCGAGATGTAGCCGTGCGCACTTGCGGGGCTCGTCGGCAGCATGGCCAGGACGGGCGCCAGCAAGATCCCGCCGAGAACGGCGATCTTCGTGGTAGTACGCATTCCAAGCTCCTAGAGGGGGTTGAGATGGATGGCGATCGAAGCCCCTACTGTAAGGTTCCTTTACAGATACCGTCTAGACCCAGCGTGGACAGACCTCGGCCGGAGCCCCGGAATTGTTAGGTTGGTTTTCCGTACGCCACCCTCACCCTCGAAAGGAGCGCCGCCGATGTCGAGAGCACCCAAGACACACCTGATCCGCGACACCAACGACCGCGCGGCGCTCGACCTGATGCTCTCGAACGGGCCGATCACGAAGACCCGGCTCGGCGAGCTCGTCGGCCTCTCGAAGGTGACCGCCGGACAGCTGCTGACCCGCCTCGGGGACCGCGGCCTCGTCGAGGTCGTGGGCGCCCAGCAGGGCGGCCGCGGCCCCAACGCCGCGCTCTACGGAGTGGTCCCCTCGGCCGGCTACGTCGCCGCCCTCCACATCGGCCCCGACCAGATCACCGCGTCGGTCGCCGACATCACCGGCACCGAGCTGGCCACCGGCGAGCTCGACCCCCACGAGGCCTCCGACCCGGTCGAGGCGGTGCGGGCCACCGTCGCCCACGCCACCCGGAGCGCGGGCATCACCATGGAGCAGCTCCGCTGCCTCTCGATCGGTACGCCGGGCATGATCGACCCGCGCACCGGCGACATCCGCTTCGCCAACGACCTGCCGGACTGGCGCGCGGGCGTCCTGGAGGACCTCCGCCGAAGCTTCCAGCGGCCGATACTGATCGAGAACGACGTCAACCTGGCCGGGCTCGCCGAGCAGTCCGCCGGCGCGTCCCACGGCGTCAAGGACTCGGTGCTCGCCTGGATCGACCGCGGTCTGGGCCTCGCGGTGATCGTCGACGGCCGGCTCCACCGCGGCGCCGGCGGCGGTGCCGGCGAGATCGGCTATCTCGCGGTCCCCGGCGCCTCCACGCCGCACGGCACCGACAGCCCTCAGCACGCGGCCTTCCAGTCCCTGGTCAGCGTCGAGGCGATGGACACCCTCGCCCGGGCGTTCGGGCTCAGCGGGAGCGGCGTGGACTGCGTACGCGCCGCCGTCGAGGGCGACGCCGATGCCGAGCCCTTCCTGGAGGAGCTGGCCCGGCGGCTCGCCCTCGGCCTGGCGGGCATCTGCGTGGTGCTCGACCCGGAGCTGTGCGTGCTCGCGGGCGAGGTCGGCCGCGCCGGCGGCGAGGTCCTGGCCGCCCGCGTACAGAAGGCGATCGCCTCGCTCGGCCCGAACGTCCCGACGGTCGTCCCGACCGCGATCTCCGGCGACCCGGTGCTCCGCGGCGCCCTCCAGATGGGCCTCGACACGGCCCGCGACGAGGTCTTCGCGCACCAGGGCTGACCCCGACGAGGATGCGTGGGCGTTCAGGGGAACGCCCGATGCGATACGTACCGCGCCTACATATCGTCGAGGTGTGACCACCGAGATACGCGAGCGCCGACCACGCCTGAGCCTCCTCTGCTTCCGAGCCGTCGCGGTCGTGACCGCGCTCCTCGCCATCGGGCAGCCGATCTTCATCGGCTCCTACTTCGCCGGCACCTTCGAGGCGCTGGGACTCCACTCCGCCGGCGCGGCGGCACTGCAGAGCATCGCCCTGCTGCTGCCGATCGCCGCGGGCGCGGTCGTCGCGGTGCGCGGGCGCTGGTGGTTCCTCGTCTGGTCGCTCGTGCTCTTCCTCCTCATCCACGTCCAGGCGATCCTCGGCTACACCCGCGTCCTCCAGGTGCACGTCCCGCTCGGTGTCCTCACCGTCGGCGTGGCGGTGGCCGTCGCCATCGCTTCCCTGCGCCGCGGCGCCGGCAGCCCGCGGGAGGTCCGGGCATGAGGCTCAGCCGACGCGTCCTCCTCGGCGCCGGCCTGGCCGCGCCGGTCGCCGGATCGCTGGCCGCGTGCGGCCAGGCCCCCGGACAGACCGGACGGGTCCTGCACAGCGCGGCACGGCTGCCGGAGGCGTACGCGACGCCGTTGCCGTTGCCGCCGGTCAGGCGCCCCTCGGGCGGCCTGATCTCGATCGAGCAGCGCAGTGCCTCGGTGGAGATCCTGCCTGGGCTGCGGACCGAGATGATGACGTACGACGGGGTCTTTCCGGGGCCGACGCTGGAGACCCGCCGCGGCCAGGCGGTGACCGTACGCCACACCAACTCCCTCACGCTGCCGACCGCGACGCATCTCCATGGCGGGCACACGCCGGCGGAGAGCGACGGCTGGCCGACGGATCTGCTGGTGCCGCCCGGCTTCGAGGCTCCTGCGCATCACGGTGCTCATCACGCCGGACACGGGGACGGACCCGGCGGCCACGAGGCGATGGCCGACCCGAAGGCGCAGGTCAGAGCGGGGAGACGGGACTACCGTTATCCGCTCGAGCAGCCCGCCACGACGCTCTGGTACCACGACCACCGGATGGACTTCACCGCCCCGCAGGTGTGGCGCGGGCTGGCCGGCTTCCACATCGTCCGCGACGACGAGGAGGACGCGCTCTCGCTGCCCCGCGGCGACCGGGAGCTGCCGCTGATGATCGCCGACCGGGCCTTCGACGAGGACGGCGCACTGCGCTATCCCGCGCGCGACCCGGAGCTGCTGGGTGAGCCCGGCGTCGCGGACCGCTACATGGCCGGCGTGCTCGGCGACGTCGTCCTCGTCAACGGCGCGCCGTGGCCCGAGGCGGAGGTCGAGGCGGCGCAGTATCGGCTGCGGCTGCTCAACGCCTCCAACGCGCGCCGCTACGCGCTCAGTCTGCGGACCTCGGACGGGAAGCCGGTGAAGCTCCTCCAGATCGGCTCCGACGGCGGCCTGCTCGGCGAACCCGTCGAGCACGACCGGATCACGATGGCCTCGGGCGAGCGGTTCGACGTCGTCGTCGACTTCCGGTCACTGGCACCCGGGACGACCATCGAGATGCGCAACGGCCTCGGCACCGGCCGGACCACCCGGGTGATGCGGTTCCGGATCACCCGCCGCGCGACCGACGACGTGAAGATCCCCGAGAAACTGGCCGACGTACCCGAACCCGAGAGTCCCCACGGCGCCGTCGTCCGGCGATGGCACTTCCGCCGCGAGGGCGTCCATGGCCGCCGGGGCTGGGGGATCAACGGCAAGCCCTTCGACCCCGCGGTCCCGCAGGCCCAGGTGCCACTCGGCTCCACCGAGATCTGGGAGTTCTTCACCGACGCCCACCACCCGGTCCATGTCCACCTCTCGCCCTTCCAGGTCCTGCGCCGCGGAAACCGCGGCCCGGGCCCGATGGACCTCGGCTGGAAGGACACCGTCGACATCCGTCCCTACGAGGCCGTCCGGGTCCGGGTGCGCTTCGAGAGGTACGCCGGCCGGTTCCTGATCCACTGTCACAACCTCGAGCACGAGGACATGGCGATGATGGCCGGCTTCGAGACCGTGTGACCGTGGAGCTACGAGCGGGTGGCGAGGAGCAGCGCGACCAGGGCGACGACGATCAGCACACCGTTGAGCCACAGATCCTTGCGCTCTCCACGGGAGAGGTGGAAGGCCGTGGCGAGCACCTGCACCAGCGCCAGCCCTCCGGCCGCCCAGATCGCCAGGGCGGGGGCGATGCCGGTCAGCGGCGGGAGGACGAGACCGAGCGCGCCGGCCATCTCCACCACCCCGATCGCCCGGACTCCCGGCATCGGGATCGCCGTGCCCGCCCACGCCATCATCGGAGCCAGCTGCTCCTGGCTCCGAAGAATCTTCATCCCGCCCGAGTAGAGGTAGAACACCGCGAGCAGCCCCGCGACGACCCAGTATGCGACCACCATGCGAACTCCTTGGTTACGATTAGTAACTGACCGATCGAGAACCCAGCATGGACCGGTTCCGAGAGGCGTACAAAAGGCACATCGGTGTGCCTGTGACGGCAGGAGCGACGCATGTCGGACTACGAGAAGGTCTGCCTGATCAGGGGCGACGGCGGGAGCGCGATCCGAGGCATCCTCGACCGCATCGGCGACAAGTGGAGTCTGCTGGTGATCGCCACGCTGGACGGCGGTCGGATGCGGTTCGGCGATCTGAAGCAGCACGTCCCGGGCATCTCCCAGCGCATGCTCACGCTGACCTTGCGCCATCTGGAGCGCGACGGGCTGGTGAGCCGTACGAGCTATCCCGAGGTGCCGCCACGGGTGGAATACGAGCTGACCGGCATGGGCAGGACGCTCGTCGGCCCGGCGGTCTCCTTGGCCGAGTGGGCGATCCGGCACAACCCGATCATCGACGAGAAGCGACGCGCCTACGACGCCCGCCAGAGCTGACTACACCTCGAGCCGCTTCTCCATGTCGTCGAGGATCGACTCGACCCTGGCGTAGGTGTGGGAGCTGTAGGCCCCGATGCTGCGCTCGGCGGCGAGTGCCTCGCGCATCGCATCGAGGTAGCGCTTCTGCAGGATCATCGTCTGCTCCAGCGCCGCGGGCCGGAGTCTCGGTGCCTCCTGCACACCCGCGAGCACCCGCGGGAGGATGCGGTCCTTGAGCTTGGTCACCAGCTTCGGGTCGATCGGCTCGCCGTCGATCGTCTGCGACTCCAGTGGCCCGAGGGTGTCGACGGCCGACTCACCGACCTGCTGCAGCAGCGAGCGGAACGCGTCGTGCCGGTCCTTGGCGCTCTCCGGGGAGAACCGCAGCCGGCGGATCAGAGCCGGGAGGGTGAGGCCGAAGAGTACGAGGGTGATGAGTGCGACCAGGAAGGCGGCGAGCACGACGGTCGACCGGTGGGAGGTGCCGGCCGGGATGGTCTGGGCCGCGGCGACCGTGACGACGCCGCGCATCCCGGCCCAGCCGATCGTCAGGAAGCCGCGCTTGGTGATCGGCTCGCGCTCCTCGAAGTCGATGTCGGCCCGGCCTCGCGCCAGCCGTCGCCGGGCCGCGGTGATCCGGGCGTCCTCCCGGTCGTCGGCAGGGGTCAGCGAGTCGAGCTTCTCCTCGAACTGGTCCAGGCGGGTGCGTACCTCTTCCTGGGTCTCCTCGCGGTCACGGAGGGCAGGCCCGGCCAGGCCGGCGAACCGGAGCACAACCAGCAGGCCGACGACGGTCAGGACGAGGCCGGCCATCTGGCCCGGCGTGGTCTCGCCCTGGGCGGCATCGACGAAGTCGGGCAGCTGGTAGCCCATCGCCAGGAAGACGCCGCTCTCCAGGATGAAGTTGAACGTGGTCCAGGTGGTGGCCTGGGTCTGTCGGTCGCGGGCGCTGAACCGGCGGCTGCCGAGACCACCGGTCACCAGCCCCGCGACGACCACGGCGAGCACGCCGGACGCGTCCAGCTCTTCGGCCGGGAAGTAGGCGATGAAGGGCACCGCGAACGAGATGGTCGTGTTGAGCACCGGATCGTCCAGCCGCTGGCGGAGCACGACCGTGCCCCAGCCGACGAGGCCACCGATCACGAGCGCGCCCAGCACCGCCCACCCGAACTCCAGGACCGTACGTCCCAGCGAGAACGAGCTGGCCGCAGCGATCCCCGCGACGGCCGTCCGGAGGACCACGAGGGCGGACGCGTCGTTGACCAGGCTCTCCCCCTCCAGCACCGTCATCACCCGCGGCGGCAGCCCGACCCGGCGCCCGATCGCCGTCGCCGCCACCGCGTCGGTGGGGCTGACGACCGCGCCGAGCGCGACCGCGAGCGGGAACGAGATCTCCGGGAACAGCCAGTGCACGACCGCGCCGATCACCAGCGCCGAGACGATCACCATCACGACCGAGAGCCAGCTGATCAGCCGGAAGTTCCGCCGGAAGTCGATCACCGGCAGGTTGACCGCGGAGGAGTAGAGCAACGGCGGCAGTACGCCGGCCAGGATCAGCTCCGGATCGAGCTCGATCGCCGGGGCACCGGGCAGATAGCTCGCCCCGATCCCGAGCCCCACGAGCAGCAGCGGCGCCGCCACCCCCGTACGCCGCGCGAACACCGACGCCGCGATCATGATCACGAGCGCCGCCCCGGCGATCAGCAACACGTGTTCGTCCACGTTTCGGGAGTCTAGGTTCGCAAGCGATGATTCAGCCGTAGGAAACGTGGCCTATGCACATAGCGCTACTCCAGAGCCGGAGGCCTAGATTGTTCATCGAGCCCTTCTTCCGCTCGCTGCCGCTCGCTTTGCCGACCATCATCGGCGCAGGGGTGCTTGCCGTCCTGGGAGCACCATGGTGGGCAAGGTGGTTGCGTGTGCCGCGCACGACCGCGGTCTTGTTCGTCGCGGTGTGCGGCGCCTACCTGGGCGTGACCGCAACGCCGAACATATCCGGGCTGTGGGGGACTCCGGGCGCGTCTCGTGGGCTCATGCTCGAAGTCCAGCTGCCGTCACTTGGGAACCTCTTGATGATCAGTTCCGACTCACTCAATGTTCTAGCTGGGGCAAGCCTGGGCGCGGTATCAGTGCTGATGTGGTGCGCCGGCCGCCGAGGGGTCGCTGTCGCCACCGCGGTGGGGCTGCCTCTACTGGTGGAGCTGATTCAGATGCTCTTTCCGGCGATGGGACGGATCGGGTTCCTGCTGAGTGATGTCGTCGTGAACTGGATAGGAGCCGCTCTCGGGGCCGGTATCGGCGCCGCTCTCGCGGTAGCGATCGCGGCGGCAACCTCGGCCAAAGCAGTTCCCGAGTAGATCCAGCCCGGGCAAGCGCAACGACAGCCCCTGAGCCTGTACGTCGAGACAGTCTCAGGGGCTGTTCGCTATCCGCACCTTGCGTCTCCGCCCGCGCTGCCATCGACTTGGTCCAGCTGACCCAGGAGGGTGGCGGCGGTCTTCTGTGCGAGGTCGATACGAGCCTGGTCGATGCCACACAGCCGTAGGCATGAGGATGCGATAGACGCAGACTCGTCGAGATCGATGCGGCGGCCGGCGTTCCGCAGCCCGATGACCTCCTCGACGTTGTGGACCAGCTTCTCTCCGAGTCGGACCGGCCCGAGAGCACCGAGGACCTCGGAAGTCGCGATCGGCTCGGCCAGGCGCGCGTAGGTGGCAGCGAGATCCGAGCGGGCCTCGGTGAACTCGTCGAACCCCTCGACTTGGGCGACATCAGGGGCGAGGTAGAGCCAACCAATGTTGTGCGGCGCCTTTGCCAACGTACGAACGTCGGTGAGCGCCACCAGGTACAGCACCGTGTCAGGGTCGTCGGTCAGCGACTCCATCCGGGCGACGCTGTCCACCGTGGGCCGGATCGTCTGAGCCAGCAGCTCCGTGACGATCTCACCCTTGCCCGCGAAGTGGTAGTAGAGCGAGGCCTGCCGGATTCCGACCGCCTCGGCGATCTCCCGGGTCGAGGTCGCGGCGTATCCCTTGCTGGTGAACAACCGAGCGGCGGCTTCGAGGATCTGCTCGCGCGGCGATCCGTTGAGCTGAGGATGCACGAGGCGCGGGCGCCCAGGCCGTCCGCGACGAGGACCGATGGCTGGTACTGAACTCATGGTGCTCCATGACTCTCAGGGTGGGTATGCGTTTCGACCTTGCTGACCCCGGCACCGGAGACTCGTCGGCCCCGCTGGGGAGCACCTCGCGTCTGGCGAGATACGCGGAGCGGCAGGATGCGACGGCTTGCTCGCAGATGCGTTCGTTCGACCGGTGCCGGGGGTCACTTCTCAGCCTGCTCACCGGCGAGGTGATTCGGAACGCCCACGTGTGGCCCATGCGTGGCCCTTTGCCTGCCCACGGGTGCGTAAACCTGGTTCAATGCCGAAGGTGGACACCTGGACCGGGGCGGAAGCGCGACTGTTGCGAAAGGTGGCGCTGCGCATGACGGTGCGCGAATTCGCGACCGAGCTCGGCATCTCGCCCCGAACCGTCTCCAAGTGGGAGCAGGCTGGCTCCTCACGACAACCGCGACCCCACTTCCAGGCCATGTTCGACACGCTTCTCGACCGCGCCGACAAAGCCGCACACAGACGCTTCGCTCAGGCTCTCGCCGATCGCGATAGCGACGACTCCGGCGTGGACCGACGCGTGTTCAACAAGACTCTGCTCGGTATCAGCACACTCGCCCTACCAGCGTGGGCCCACACAACGTCCGCCACTCCAGCCGGCATGAATGTCGACAAGGTGCACGTTCAGACGCTCCGCGCAGCCGCCGACTGGATCCGGCAACGCGACCAGCACGTCGGCGGCGGCGTGCTGCTGCACCAAGCCGCGGACTGCCTGACCAGGGCGAAGGCCATGCTCGAGACCGCGACCTATACCCCGGAGGTCGGCACCGCCTTGATGAGCGCCACCGGCGATCTCGCACTGTGCGCCGGGTGGGTCGCCTATGACGCCGACCGGGAGGATCTGGCTCGGCAGTGGTATTCAGATGCACTCGCTCTCGCCAGCGAGGCCGGTGACGACGACCTTGCCGTCCACGCGCTTCAGAACGCGAGCCTCCTTGCCATGTCGCCCACGGGGACCGGTTCGCCCAGCCGCGCGATGCAGCTGACCGAGCGCTCCCGCATCATCGCCCGCAACATCCGTTCAAGCCGGCTGCACGCCCTCATCGCTGCGCGCTCGGCGATCGCGCACGCGGCTATGGGCGACCGTCCCAACTTCGAAAGAGCGATCGGAACCGCATGGCGTGAGGTCGAGCACGCAGAGGGCCACGAGCCACCTGCGGACACAGCGATCTGGCTGCAGTTCGTCGTTCCCGCCGAAGTTCGGTATCACGAAGCGCGAGGACACGCCTACCTCGGTGATCTCGACGCCGCCGCTGCCATCTACCACGCCGGAGCGGAGGAACAGCCAGATCCACGGAACGCTACGAACTATCGTGCCGCGCTCGCCTCGACCCTCGCTGACGCAGGCGATACCTCGACCGCGATCACCGAGGGCGTAACCGTGCTGAGCTCACTGGAAGAGAATGTGTCCTCGTGGCGGACGTTGCGACGGCTCGAACCTGTTCGAGAAGCGGCTGCCAACCACCGGGGCGGTGAAGAGTTCCACGTGCGTTTCGACAACCTGAAAGCGATGAACGGTGGTGCCGCATGACATCCCTCGACGCCCTCACCTTCCAGCGGTTCGACGCGCAAGCAGCACGCGGCGCCTCCGCGCTCATCGAGGACCTCTACGTTCGATCTCACGAGGACGCCATCGCCAGCGGCGACCCCTTCCGCACCACGGCCACCTTCATGAACCGGTTCGAGCGCTACACCAACACTCCCGGTTTCGACATGGTCGTCGCGTACGAGGCGGGAGACCCTGTCGGGCTGACCTGGGGTTGGCCCTTGAAGGCCGGAAGCTCCTGGTGGGATGGGCTACTCACCGACCTGGGAGCTGACTTCACGAAGGAGTCGGGGCAGCGCACCTTCGCCCTCAGCGAGATCATGGTCGCGAGCGAGTGGATGGGCCGAGGCGTGGCGCATGCCCTGCACGACGAACTCCTCGCTGCCCGCACCGAACCACGCGCAACCTTGCTCGTCTCGCCCACCAACGAACGTGCGTACACCGCCTACAAACGCTGGGGTTGGCAGTGCGTCGGACAGCTCCGCCCGGCCTGGCCTGATGCACCGACCTTCGACGTACTGATGCACGACCTGCCCGTTCAACCGACCTCCTGATCAGGGAAGGCGGAACAGTGAGCGGACTCATCGAGGTCGAGCTGAAGGCCAAGGTCAGCGATGTCGACCACGTCCGGGCCGAGCTCGAACGACTGGCATCCGGAATCGATGAGACCTACCACGACACCTACTACGACCTGCCCGATGAGACTCTGACCGCCCGTGACCAGGAGCTTCGGGTCCGGACTGTCACCAACGATTCCGGCAGCCGCTCGCTGTTGACCTTCAAGACCGCCCCAGTCGAAACGGCCTCGGGGTCCAGGCCCGAGCACGAGACCGAGATGACCGACCCGGCTGTTGCCGACACCGTTCTGAAGGCTCTGGGCGCGGTGGAGCTGATCTCGTTTCGCAAGCTGTGTCGCAACCATCGGTTCGAGGCCGAGGGCCGCGAGTTTCTGGCGACTCTCGTCGAGGTGCCCGAGATCGAAGGTACGTATCTGGAGGTCGAGACGCTGGCGCCTACCGACGACGTCGAGGCCGGCCTCGGCACGATCCGGACCGTCCTCGCGAAACTTGGAATCAGCGATGGCGACCTCACCACCGAGACCTACACCGGAGCAGTCGCTGCCGCCCGCCAGCGGGGAGTTGGATAGTACGCAGACCGAGAGACACTGCTTCTCGAGCACGGTCACGCCCGAGGAGCAGTGTCTCCATTCGGATCAGCGGAAACGTCGCAGCCGGAGGCTGTTGCTCACCACGAAGACCGACGAGAAGGCCATCGCGGCACCGGCGAGCATCGGGTTGAGCAGCCCGGCGACGGCCAGCGGGATCGCCGCGACGTTGTAGGCGAAGGCCCAGAACAGGTTGCCCTTGATCGTGGCCAGCGTGCGGCGGGAGAGCCGGATCGCGTCGGCTGCGACCCGCAGGTCGCCGCGGACCAGGGTCAGGTCGCTGGCCTGGATGGCGACGTCGGTGCCGGTGCCCATCGAGAGGCCGAGATCGGCCTGGGCCAGTGCCGGGGCGTCGTTGACGCCGTCGCCGACCATCGCGACCACGCGTCCCTCCTCCTGCAGCCGGCGGACCACGGCGACCTTGTCCTCGGGGAGCACCTCGGCGATGACGGTGTCCGCGGAGACCGGGATGCCGACCTCGGCGGCAACGCTCCGGGCGACCGTCTCGTTGTCGCCGGTGAGCAGGACCGGGGTCAGGCCGAGCCGCTGGAGTTCCGCGATCGCGGCGGCCGAGGTCGGCTTGATCACGTCGTTGACGACCAGGACGCCGCGCGCGTGTCCGTCCCAGCCGACAGCGACGGCGGTGCGGCCCTCGCTCTCGGCCTCGGCCATCGCGAGGGCGAGGTCGCCGGGAAGGTACTGGCTCCACTCCTCGAGCAGGCGGACCCGGCCGACGAGGACGGCGTGGCCCTCGACGATGCCCTGCACGCCCAGGCCCGGGACGTTGGCGAAGTCCTCGGCCGCGGGCAGGGTGCCGACGCGGGCCTCGGCTCCGGAGGCGATGGCGCGGGCGATCGGGTGCTCGGAGGCGTACTCCAGGGCGCCGGCCAGCCGGGCGATCTCGTCGGCGTCCTCGCCGGGTGCGGCGATCACATCGGTCAGCGTCATGGTCCCGCTGGTGACGGTGCCGGTCTTGTCGAGCACGATCGTGTCGATCTGACGGGTGCTCTCGAGCACCTCGGGTCCCTTGATGAGGATGCCGAGCTGGGCGCCGCGTCCGGTGCCGACCATCAGCGCCGTGGGCGTGGCCAGACCGAGCGCGCACGGGCAGGCGATGATCAGCACCGCGACCGCCGCGGTGAAGGCGGTGGCGGTCCCGGCGCCCGCGCCGAGCCAGAAGCCGAGAGTGATGGCCGAGAGGGCGATCACGATGGGTACGAAGACGCCCGAGATCCGGTCGGCGAGCCGCTGCGCCGCGGCCTTGCCGGTCTGCGCCTCCTCGACCAGGCGCGCCATCTGGGCGAGCTGGGTGTCGGCGCCGACCCGGGTCGCCCGGACGACGATGCGCCCGCCGGCGTTCACGGTGGCCCCGGTGACGGCGTCGCCGGGTGCGACCTCGACCGGTACGGACTCGCCGGTCAGCATCGCCGCGTCGATGGCAGAGGACCCGTCCTCGACGATGCCGTCGGTGGCGACCTTCTCCCCGGGACGTACGACGAACAGGTCGCCGACGGCGAGCTCGTCGATCGGGATTCGGGTCTCGGACCCGTCGCGGAGGACGGCGACCTCCTTGGCGCCGAGCTCGAGGAGCGCGGTGAGGGCAGCGCCAGCACGGCGCTTCGAGCGGGCCTCGAAGTAGCGGCCGGCGAGGATGAAGGTCGTGACGCCGGCTGCCGCCTCGAGGTAGATGTTGCCGAGCCCGTTCGTACGCTCGATGGCGAGGCTGAACGCGTGGGTCATCCCGGGCTCGCCGGCGGTGCCGAGGAAGAGGGCGTACAGGGACCAGCCGAAGGCGGCCAGGGTCCCGACGGAGACCAGCGTGTCCATGGTCGCCGCGCCGTGGCGCGCGTTGGTCCACGCCGCCCGGTGGAACGGTGCCGCGCCCCAGACCACGACCGGCGCGGCGAGGGTGAGCGAGAGCCACTGCCAGCTCTCGAACTGCAGGGCCGGCACCATCGCCATCAGCACCACCGGGACGGTGAGCAGCGCCGAGATCAGCAGCCGCTGCCGGAGCCGGTCGACGGGGTCGGTGGCCTCGGCGTCGACGGGCGCGCTCGACGACGGGTCCTCGCGACGAGGCTCCGTCGCGCCGTACCCGGCGCTCTCGACGGTCGCGATCAACACGCTCGCGTCGATGTCGGTGTTGTCCGCGGCGACGGAGATCTTCGCCTTCTCGGTCGCGTAGTTGACGGTCGCGGTGACGCCGTCGAGCTTGTTGAGCTTGCGCTCGATGCGGTTCGCGCACGACGCACAGGTCATGCCGTCGATCTCGAGCTCGAAGTCGGTCGTGGGTGCAGAGGTTGATGGAGAGGTTCCGGAGACGGTCATGACGGTGTCCTTCGGGTGGGTGGATCGGCGTACGCGTCGGCTCCCCTTCACGGGGAGGGGAGCCGACGCGGGTCTCAGCCGGCCAGCTGGTAGCCGGCCTCCTCGACCGCGCGCTGAACCAGCACGGGGTCGAGCTCGTTCTCGGAGGTGACGGTCACCTGGCCGGTGGCCAGGTCGACGTCGACGGAGGAGACGCCCGCGATCTGGGTGACCTCCTCGGTGACGGAGCTGACGCAGTGGCCGCAGGTCATCCCGGAAACGGTGTAGGTGGTGCTGCACATGGTGCTTTCCTCTCTCTGTGGTGGACCCTGCTGGAGCAGGGAGTCAGTGGGCTGTTCCGTGGGCTTCGGCCGTGGCGGTGAAGGCCGCCGTGCGCACCTCACCGGCGTGCTGGAAGTCGAGGAACAGGCGGTACGTCCCGGCCGAGGGCACCTCGGCGGAGAAGGTGATCTCCGGGCCGGGCTGCGTGCGCCCGTCTCCGGGCGCCCCGTCGGGATGGACGTGGAGGTAAGCCAGGTCGCCGTCGCGGAGCGCGACCAGATGGCCGTACGCCTCGAGGTAGGGCTCCAGGTCGGTGACCGGCTCGCCGTCGCGGGTCACGGTCAGGGTCAGGCGCGAGGTCTTGCCCGCGACCAGATGCCCGCCCAGGTCCACCTGGTAGGGGCTGACCGTGCTGGTGGTGGCGGCCGCCGGCAGCGGCTGCGGCTCGCAGGGCCCGCCGACGAAGAGGTCCTGGCCGAGGGTCAGGCCCTCGTCCGCGGCCTCCGGCCGGAAGTCGGCGAAGACGCGGTAGGTCCCGGCCTCGGCGAGGTCGGCGGCGACCGCCCAGGTGCCGTCGGCGGACATCACCGGGTGCACGTGCTGGAAGGTGGCCAGGTCGCGGCGTACGACGATCAGGTGGAGCTTCTTGCCGTGCGCGGTCGCGAACCGGGTGACGGGCTCGTGGTCGTCACCGAGGATCCGGAACCGCAGCGTGGCGTCGGGCGTGCGCTGGTAGCGGTCCTCGACGAGATCGAGGGTGTAGCCGCCCTCGCTGACGTTGAGCCCGGTGGCTGCGGGCGCCTTCCCGGCACCGTGCCCGGCGTGGCCGCCGTGGCTGCTGTTCTCGGTCGCGTGCTCCGGGTGGCGCTCCGGCTCGCCGAGCGGGCCGACGGAGGCGCCCACGGCGGAACCCAGGCCGCCGAGGGCAACGACGGCTCCGGCGAACGCACCGACCTTGGCAATGGCGTTCATGTGATCACTCCTGGCTCGGATCTCGATGTGTTGACGTGCCAGAGGTTGGTCGGGCGATCTGTCTGCGTACTGTCCCGGCGTTGTCGCGGCCCGGACAGGTGCGGACAGATATCCGTTCGGCGCCCGAGCGGGGCCTGACTACGATCTCGACGTGCTGCCGACCTCGCGTGACATCCGCTTCGGGCTGCTCGGTCCGTTCGAGGCGACGGTCGACGGCGAGACCGTCAAGGTCCCCGGCTCGGCGGAGCGGGCCCTGCTCTCGGTGCTGCTCCTGGCGCGCGGCCGGATCGTGCCGGCCTCGGCGCTCATCGACCGGCTGTGGGCCGACTCGTCGCTGCCGGCCGACCCGTTGAACGCGCTCCAGCTCCGGGTCTCCAAGCTGCGCCGGGTGTTCAAGGCGGTCGGGCTGGACCTGGTGCAGCGCGACGGCGGCGGCTACCGGGCAGCCGTCGACCCCGAGAGCATCGACGCCGAGACGTTCGAGCGACGGATCCGGGAGGTCCGGGCATCGGTCGCCGGTTCGGGGAGCCCGAGCGAGGAGGATCTGGCCACCTACGACGCGGCGCTCGGGCTCTGGCGCGGCGAGGCGCTCGCCGACTTCGCCACCGAGCCGTGGGCGGTTCCCGAGTCGGTGCGGCTGGAGGACCTGCGCCGGACGGCGTACGCCGAGCGGGCCCAGATCGCGCTGTCGCTGGGCCGCCACGCCGAGGTCGTCACCGACCTCGAGCCGCTGCTGCGTACCGACCCCGCCCACGAGGCCATGGCCGGCCTGCTGATGGTCGCGCTCTACCGTGCCGGCCGGCAGGCCGATGCCCTCGAGGTCTTCACCCGCACCCGGAAGACGTTGGACGCCGACCTCGGTCTCGAGCCGTCGACCTCCCTGCGGTCGCTCCACGAGCGGGTGCTCCGGCAGGACCCGTCGCTCGGCTCCTCCGGCGAGGTCACCCTCTCCACGCCGGCGACCGCTCCGCACCACGCCCGCTCCGGAGCGCGGCTCTCCAACCTCCCGACCGACCTCACCCCGCTCGTGGGGCGCGACGACCTGCTCGCCTCCCTGAGCGAGCGCGTCGGCAGCTCCAGGCTGACCACTCTCGTCGGCCCCGGCGGCTCCGGGAAGACCGCCCTGGGCCTGCATGCCGCCCACCGTCTCGCCGAGCGGTTCCCGGACGGCACCTTCCTCGTCCGGCTCGCCGCGATCCGAAGCCGCGAGCACATCGTCCCGGCCGTCGCCGCGGCCGTGGCGATGCCGCAGGACGGGTCGGCGACCGACCTGCAGGCACGGCTGGTCGACTTCCTCGCCGACAAGCACCTGCTCCTGGTCATCGACAACTGCGAGCACCTCGTCGATCCAGTCGCGACCCTGGTCGAACGGCTGCTGGCCCGCTGCCCGCGGCTCACCGTCATCGCCACCAGCCGGGAGCCCCTCGCCCTGCCGAGCGAGGTGCAGACTCTCGTCGGCCCGCTCCCGACACCGCTCGAGGACGACGACCCCGAGACGATCGCGACGACCCCCTCGGTGCAGCTGCTCGTTCGCCGGATCGCGACCGTCCTGCCCGGGATCGAGACCGACCCTGATGCGTACGTCCCGCTCGGCCGTATCGCCCGCGCGCTCGACGGCATGCCGCTGGCGCTGGAGCTGGCCGCGGCCCGCGCCGCCTCGCTGTCCCCGAGCGACCTCGCCGACCGGCTCGACCAGCGGTTCACGCTCCTCACCTCGGGACCACGGACGGCGGAGGACCGCCAGCGCACCCTCCGCGCGACCGTGGACTGGAGCTACGACCTGCTCGACGACCTCGAGAAGCGCGTCTTCGAAGGGCTCGCCGTGTTCCACGGCGGCTGGACCCTGACCGCGGCCGAGCAGGTCCTCGCCGACGACGAGACCGACCCGAGCCAGGTCATCCACGCCGTGGGCCGCCTGGTCGAGCAGTCCCTGATCGTCGCCGAACGCGGCCCCCTCACCCGCTACCGCATGCTCGAGACCCTGCGCGAGTACGCCGCCGAACGGCTCTCCCGGACCGGCCGCAGCGACGCCCTGGCCGCCCGGCACGCCCACCACTTCACCGAGATCGCGGAGCGGTCGGCGCAGGCGCTGCGCGGTCAGGGCGACCCCCGCGCGCGGAACCTCCTTGGCGACGAGCAGGCCAACGTACGCTCCGCCATCGCCTGGCTGGAGGGCCCGGCCGGCGACGTCGACGCCGCCCTGCGGCTGGCCGGCCACCTCGGCCTCTTCTGGCACCAGGGCCGCCATCTCGAGGGCCGCCGGATCCTGCGGCGTCTCCTGGAGACCGGCCGCGGGACAGCGTCGGCACGGGCCGCTGCCCTGCAGGCGGTGTCGCTGGTCGAACGCCCCCGCGCCTGCGTCGTCCACCCGCACCCGCGCTGTGCCGAGGCGGCCCGCGAGAGCCTCGCGATCTTCAGCAGCGACGGCGACGCCGACCGGGCCGCCGTCTCGCAGGTGCTGCTCGCGGTCGAAGGGGTCAACGGCCAGGATCCGGAGGCGGCAGCCCTGCTGGATGCCGCCGAGCGGTCGTTCCGCGATCGCGGGGACCGCTGGGGCCTCGCCGTCGCCGGCTTCGTACGTCTCGAGACCGCCCTCAAGGCCAGAGACGAGGCGGCGGCGATGCGCCTCGGCCGGGCCACCGCGGCCGAGTTCCGCCACCTCGACGACTCGTGGGGTCACAGCGCCGTCCTCTACCACCTCGGCTACGGCCTGCGGCAGTTCGGACGTCTGCGGGAGTCGGCCCGCACGCTCGAGCAGGCCATCGACGTCGCGGCCTCGGCCGGCATCCACAACACCGTGCAGTGGGCTCTCGCCGACCTCGGCATCACCCACCTGGGCCTGGGCGATCACGAGTCGGCCGAGGACGCGTTCCGCCGCGCTGAGCTGGCGTCGCGGCACGTCGGCGACCGCGCCGGGTCGGTCCTGGCGGCGTACGGACGTGGCCGGCTCGCCGAGCGTCGGGAGGACTGGTCGAGCGCCATCGACCTGCTGACGGCGGCGATCCAGGGCTTCGAGACGCTGCAGACGCCCGCGATGACGGCGAAGGCGACCCTCGCGCTGGCCCGGTGCCACGAGCGGCTCGGCGAGACGGAGGCGGCCGTGGAGCGCTACGACGAGGCCCGCAGCCTCGGCCTCGCCACCGGCGAGGTCGCCCTCGTGGGCCAGGCGGACGAAGCGCTGTCCCGGCTGACCGGGGGCACGACGGACGACACGACGGACGGCGCCCGGACAGACCAGGGACAGTAGCGCGGGACAGGTTCTCCTCACGCGGTCGAACGGCCGCCCTGACGAAGAGAGAGAACCATGTCTTCCACAGCATCCCCGGCGGCGGGTGCCAACAGCCGCCGCTGGCTCGCCCTCGGCCTCATCGCCGCCGCCCAGTTCATG
This sequence comes from Nocardioides luteus, assembly GCF_000960475.2. Taxonomy (GTDB): domain Bacteria; phylum Actinomycetota; class Actinomycetes; order Propionibacteriales; family Nocardioidaceae; genus Nocardioides; species Nocardioides luteus_A. The sequence goes on from NZ_JZDQ02000050.1 coordinate 40,012, forward strand.
GTCATCATGGACACCTCCATCATCGGCGTGGCGCTTCCCGAGATCCAGCGTGATCTCGGCTTCGCCCCGCAGGACCTCAGCTGGGTCTTCAACGCCTACGTGGTCGCCTTCGGCGGCCTCCTGCTGCTCGGGGGCCGGCTCTCCGACCTGCTCGGCGCGCGCCGGCTCTTCGCCCTCGGCTGGCTGGTCCTCGGCGTCGGCTCGCTGGTCGCCGGACTGGCCGACACCGTCGCCGTCGAGATCGCCGGCCGCGCCGTCCAGGGCGCCGGCTCCGCGCTGATCGCGCCCTCGGCGCTGACCCTGCTGTTCATGACCTTCGGGGCGAACCCGAAGGAGCTGACCAAGGCGCTCGCGCTCTACGGCGCGGCCGCCCCGGCCGGCGGCACCGCCGGCGTGTTCCTCGGTGGCGTGCTCACCGAGTACCTCTCCTGGCCGTGGGTCTTCTTCATCAACCTGCCGATCGCCCTCGCGGTCCTCGCCCTGACGCCCGGCGCGATGCCGGCCGGCACGGCTCAGCGGGGCCGCATCGACCTGCTCGGCGCGCTGACCGTCACCCTGGGCCTCGCCGCCGTGGTCTTCGCGGTCGTACGCGTCCCCGAAGAGGGCTGGGCATCGCCGAGCACGCTCGTCGCCGGGGCCATCGGCATCGCCCTGCTCGTCGCGTTCGTCGCCCTGCAGGCCGGATCCTCGGCGCCGCTCATGCGCCTGGGCATCTTCAAGGCCACGAACCTCGCCGCCGCGAACATCGCCCAGCTCCTGCTCGGCGCCGCCTGGATCCCGATGTTCTTCTTCATCAACCTCTACCTCCAGCAGGTCCTCGGCCTCGGCGCCTTCGCGTCCGGCGCGGCCCTGCTGCCGATGACGGTGACGATCATGCTCGGCATGGTCGCCGTCGCTCCGCGGCTGACCGCGGCGTACGGCCCGAAGGCGATGACCGTCGGCGGCCTGGTCGTCCTCGGGGCGGGCCTGGTCTGGCTCTCCCGGATCGACGCCGACGGCAGCTTCGCGGTCGATGTGCTCCCCGCGACCCTGGTCACCGCGGCGGGCATGGCGCTGGCCTTCATCCCCTCCCTGAGCACGGCGCTCGGCGCCGCCGCTCCCGAGGAGGGCGGTCTGGCCGCCGGGATCGTCAACACCAGCTACCAGGTCGGCTCCGCGCTCGGGCTGGCGGCGATGACCGTCGTCGCGGCCGCGTACGGCTCGGACCAGGTCGGTGACCTGGCCGCCATGACCGACGGCTTCTCGGCCGGGTTCCTCGGCGCCGCCGGCATCGCCCTCGCCGGTGCCGTCGTCACCGGGATCGGCTGGAAGACGGTTCGCACCGAGACCGCGGCCGAGTCGGTACCCGCCGGCCGCTAGCCCGCGCTATCCCGTCGTGGCCCCGGATCCGTCCGGGGCC
>NZ_JZDQ02000051.1 GCF_000960475.2 Nocardioides luteus
GGGTGTGATGCCCCGATTCGCAACATCGACCACATCCAACGCCACGCCGACGGCGGCCAAACCAGCGCCGCAAACCTGCAAGGTCTCTGCGAGCGGTGCAATCAAGCGAAAGAGGCGATCGGGTGGCAGGCCAGACCCGGACCCGGCGGCAGCATCACCACCATCACACCCACGGGCCATGCCTATGTCAGCCCACCACCCGACACCTGGCAGCCCGACCCACCCCTGTCCCCAGCCGAGCTTCGGCTGCGCAACCTGCTGCTCGAGCACACCCTCGCAGCCTGAGGCGAAGTTGCGATCAGGCGAGGGGGAGGAGGTCGCGTTCGGCGAACACCTTCTTGGCGGTGAAGGTGGCGTTCAGGGCGCGCGGGAAGCCGCAGTAGACCGCCGAGTGGAGCAGGGCCTCGATGATCTGCTCGGGGGTCAGGCCGACGTTGAGGGCGGCGTTGATGTGGACCTCGAGCTGTGGCTCGCACCCACCCAGGGCGGTGAGCATGCCGAGGGTGACGAGCTGTCGGTCCCGCGGCTCCAGGCCGGGGCGGGCGTAGATCTCGCCGAATCCCCAGGCGACGATCTGGTGACCGAGCTCCGGGGCGATGTCGGCGAGCGAGTCGATCACGCGGGCGCCGGCCTCGCCGTCGATCGCGTCGAGGATCTCGCGGCCGTGGTCGTGGCGGGCGGCGCGGATGGTGGGGTCCTGGGTCGGGTTCGCGTAGGTCATGTCGCGAACGCTAGGAGTTGGAGTGCACTCTAAGTCAACAGGGCTAGGAGGCGTACGCGATCTGCTCCTGGATCTCGAAGCGGAGCCCGTCGGCGGCGGCGATGTAGACGTCCTGGTCCACGAGGTTGCCGTGCATCCGCATCAGGCCGCGCGGGCTGGAGTAGCTGTGGCGCTCGGCGAGGCGCAGGGCGGGCTCCACCTCGAGGGAGCCGCAGGCGTCGCCGACCTGCCGCAGGAACATGAGCGATTCGTAGCAGGACTCGCCGACGGCGTTGAGGGAGGGCGCGTACTCGCCGAAGCGGCGGTAGTAGCGCTCGGCCAGGCCGGCCGACTCGGGGGTGGTGAGGCCGTCGAAGTAGGCGGCGGCCGCGAAGACGTTGGCGTTGGCGCCCGCGCCACCGGCGAGCAGGGTGTTCTCCTCGACCGCCGGGCTCAGCCGGGTCAGCGACGAGCTCAGCCCGGCAGCGGCGAACTGACGGTTGAAGTGCACCGCGTCCTGCCCCATCAGCAGCATGATCACACCGTCCTGGTCGCCGCTCTCCAGGCCGCGCAGCACGCCGGCGAAGTCGCGGGTCCCCAACGGGACGTACGTCTCGCTCACCACCTGCGAGGGCGACCCCCGCAACGCCGCTCGTGCCGTCGATCCGGTGACCCTGGGGAAGACGTAGTCGTTGCCGACCACCGCCCAGCGGGACACGCCGTGGTGGGCGCGCATCCACGCGGTGGCGGGGAGCAGCTGGTTGACCGGGCGCTCGCCGATCATGAAGACACCCGGAGTGTCGTCGCCGCCCTCGTGCATGGCGGCGAAGGCGTACAGCACCCTGCCGCCGACGCGGGCGGTGATCGCCTGGCGGACCGCGGAGATGTGCCAGCCGGCGATCGCGTCGACCCGGCCGAGCTCGATCAGCCGTGCGACCTCGGACGCGACCTCGTGGGGCGCACGCCCGCCGTCGACCGCGACGAGCTCGACCGGGCTCCCGGCGATCCCGCCGGCGCTGTTGAGGTCCTCGGCGGCCAGCTCGCCGCAGGCCAGGCAGCCGGGGCCGTAGATGCCGGTCGGTCCCTGCATCGGCACCACGAACGCGATCGAGACCGCCCCCGGAGGACGGGGCGCGAGGCCCAGCAGGGCATGGGAGGACGGCGTGTACGACGGTGGGGTCATCGACACCTGCTCCCGAACGGAATGTTGTCCTGATGACTCACCATTGAGCCGTTGGGTGGTTAGGGTACGGCAGACAGCGACCGTGGGGAGGACTCATGAAGATTGCCGAGACGACCGGCGCGGATCTGCGCTGTTCGGATCTGGCCGTGCTGCTCGCCCGGGCGCAGCGCCGGATCGAGCGTGCGCTCGCCGAGGCGTACGCCGACTTCGACCTCACCGCGGAGCAGTGGCGCATCCTCAGCGTGCTTCTCGACGAGCCCGGCCAGACGATGACGCGGCTCGCCGACGGCGCCGCGCTCCCGGCCGGCACGCTGACCCGCCATGTCGACCGGCTCGCCGAGCGTGGGCTGGTGCTGCGCAAGGTCCACGCGGAGGACAAGCGCCGGGCGGTGGTCGCCCTCTCGCCGGTGGGAGCCTCGGTCGCGCGCGAGATCCGTTCCCGGCAGTCGACCGAGGCGGTCGCCCGGGTCGTCGACGACCTCCGGACGGCGCTCGACTCGCGCGTCTGAGCTCTGTCGACTCAAGGCGTTTCCATCCGGAAACAATTCCTCCCTGGCTCCGATACATCGGCGAAACAACCCGTCCCTAGATTCCTTCCATTCGAGAGCAATTGTCCGATGGAAGGACCCCCATCCCGTGCGTACGAAATTCTCGAGCCGCATCCTCGCGGCCAGCTCGGTGCTCGCCCTCGGCCTGACCGCGACAGCCTGCGGTGGCGCCAAGACCGGTGACACCGCGACCAGCGAGAGCTGCGTCGACACCAGCGGCGACACCATCAAGATCGGCTTCCTGAACTCCCTCTCCGGGACGATGGCGATCAGCGAGACGACCGTCTTCAAGTCCCTGTCCATGGCCGCGAAGGAGATCAACGCCGACGGCGGCGTGCTCGGCAAGAAGCTCGAGATCGTCAGCGAGGACGGCCAGTCCGAGCCGACCGTCTTCGCCGAGAAGGCGACCAAGCTGATCCAGGACGACTGCGTCGCGGCCGTCTTCGGCGGCTGGACCTCCAGCTCCCGCAAGGCGATGCTGCCGGTCTTCGAGGGCAACGACGCGCTGCTCTTCTACCCGGTGCAGTACGAGGGCCTGGAGTCCTCGCACAACATCTTCTACACCGGCGCCACCACGAACCAGCAGATCATCCCCGCCCTCGACTTCCTCAAGCAGGAGAAGAAGATCAAGTCGATCTTCCTGGTCGGTTCGGACTACGTCTTCCCGCGCACGGCCAACAAGATCATCAAGCAGTACGCCGCCGCCAACGGCATCAAGGTGCTCGGCGAGGAGTACCAGCCCCTGGGCTCGACCGACTTCGGCACGGTCGTCGACAAGGTCAAGGCCGCCGGTGCGGACGCGGTCTTCAACACCCTCAACGGCGACTCCAACGTGGCCTTCTTCAAGGAGTACAAGGGCAAGGGCCTGACCGCCTCGGCGATGCCGGTGCTCTCGGTCTCGATCGCCGAGGAGGAGGTCCCGGGCGTCGGCGTGGGCAACCTCGAGGGTCAGTACACCGCCTGGAACTACTACCAGACCATCGACAGCCCGACGAACCAGAAGTTCGTGACCGACTTCAAGGCGGCCAACGGCGCCAAGGCGGTCACCTCCGACCCGATGGAGGCGGCCTACACCTCCCTCTACCTGTGGAAGGGCATGGTCGAGAAGGCCGACTCCTTCGACGTCGAGGACGTCATCGACGCCTCCGACGGCGTCAGCTACGACGCCCCCGAGGGCACCGTCGAGGTCGACGGCGAGAACCACCACATCGCCAAGACCGCGCTGATCGGCCAGGTGAACTCCGAGGGCCTGATCGACACGGTCTGGTCCAGCGACAAGCCGATCGAGCCGGACCCCTACCTGAAGTCCTACGACTGGTGGAAGAACTAGCCCGTTGGACGCGCTGCTCGCCCAGGTCTTCACCGGCATCTCCGCCGGCGCGGTCCTGCTCCTCATCGCCCTCGGGCTCACCCTGACCTTCGGTCAGATGGGCGTGATCAACATGGCCCACGGCGAGTTCATCATGGCCGGCGCGTACACCGCCTATGTCGTCTCGACCATCGTCGCCAGCACCGAGCTGAGCCTGCTGATCGCGCTCCCCGCGGGGTTCGTGATCGGCGGCCTGCTCGGGCTGGCGCTCGAGGCGAGCGTGCTGCGGTGGATGTACGCCCGTCCGCTGGACACGCTGCTGGTCACCTACGGCGTCGGGCTCGTCCTGCAGCAGGTCGCGCGCGACATCTTCGGGGCTCCGGCCAAGGAGGTGCCCGCGCCGGGCTGGCTCGACGGCTCGATCCCGATCCTCGGCTACGACTTCCCGCTGACCCGGCTCTTCATCATCGTCCTGGCCGGGCTCTGCGTGGCCGCGCTGCTGGCGGTGCTCCGGTTCACGGCGCTCGGGCGCGAGATCCGGGCGACGGTCGGCAACCGCGACCTCGCCGAGACCATCGGCATCTCGACCCGCCGCACCGACCAGGCCACCTTCTTCATCGGCTCCGGCCTGGCCGGGGTGGCCGGGGTGGCCCTCACCCTGCTCGGCTCGACCGGCCCCAACCTCGGCACGTCCTACATCGTGCAGGCGTTCCTGGTGGTCGTGGTCGGCGGCATCGGGCACCTCAAGGGCACGATCGTGGCGGCCCTCGGGATCGGTCTGCTGCAGGCCTTCCTCGCCCACGCCCTGACCGGCTCGGTCGCCCAGGTGATCGTCTTCCTGGCGATCGTCGCGTTCCTGCAGCTGCGCCCGCAGGGCATCCTCTCGGTCCGGACCAGGAGCCTGGCATGAAGAAGCTCTATCCGTACGTCGGCTGGCTGCTGCTCGCGATCGGCCTGCTGGTCCTCGCGCCCGCGGTGCTCTCCGACTTCCGTCTCGGCCTGCTGGCCAAGTACTGCTGCTACGCCATCGCCGCGGTCGGCATCGGCCTGGCCTGGGGCCGTGGCGGGATGCTGGTGCTCGGCCAAGGGCTCTACTTCGGCATCGGCGCCTACGCGATGGCGATGCACCTCAAGCTCGCCGACGCCGGTCCCGGCGGAGTGCCGGACTTCATGGCGCTCTACGGCGACGCCGCGGTGCCGGGCTGGTGGGAGCCGCTGCGCAGCGGCGCTCTCGCGGTGGTCGTCATCCTCGTCCTGCCGGCACTCGTGGCGGGCCTGCTGGGGCTCGCGGTGTTCAAGCGGCGGATCAAGGGGGCGTACTTCGCCATCCTGTCCCAGGCGCTCGCCGCCGCCTTCGCGATCCTGCTCGTCGGTCAGGTGAAGACCACCGGCGGCGCCAACGGGCTGAACAACTTCCAGGGCTTCTTCGGGTACGCCCTGTTCGACCCGGCCAACAAGCGGATGCTCTACTTCCTCGCCGCCGGGATCCTGCTGGTCTCGATCCTGGCGATGGCATGGCTCTACCGCACCCGCTTCGGTGAGCTGCTGGTCGCGGTCCGCGACGGTGAGGAGCGGGTCCGCTTCCTCGGCACCGACCCGGCCAACGTCAAGCTGGCGGCGTACGTCATCGCGGCCGTCCTGGCCTCGATCGGCGGCGCGCTCTTCGTGCCGATCGCCGGGATCGTCTCGCCCGACGACGTCGGTGTGGTCGCCTCCATCGGGCTGCTTGCCGGGGTGGCGCTCGGTGGACGTGCCTCGCTGCTCGGCCCGGCCGTCGGCGCGCTGCTGGTCGGCTATGCCGAGACCACGCTCTCCGAGGCCTTCCCGGGGTCCTGGTCCTACTTCCAGGGAGCCCTGTTCGTGCTGGTCATCCTGCTGTTGCCGGGTGGGCTGGCGCAGCTGTTGGGGCTGGTCGGCCGGGCGAATGCTCACCGAGGTGACTCGGCGAGCGATCACTCTCCTCGCGGAGTTCCACGAGGGAAGCGAGGCGAGACCGAGGTATCTCGGTCGGCATCCGAGGAGGCGGCAGCGCGATGACCCTGACGGTGAACGACCTGCGGGTCGAGTTCGACGGCTTCGTCGCGATCGACGGGGTCTCGCTGACCCTGGAGCCGGGCCGGCTGCACTTCCTGATCGGCCCCAACGGCGCCGGGAAGACGACGCTCGTCGACGCCCTGACCGGGCTGGCCAAGGGAAGTGGTGAGGCGCGCTATCGCACACGCGACCTGCTCGCGCTGGCATCGCACCGGATCACCCGCCTCGGCGTGGGACGTACGTTCCAGACCGCGACGGTCTTCGAGGAGCTGAGCGTGCTGCAGAACCTCGACATCGCCGCCGGGGTCCACCGGGCGCGGTGGCGGCTGATGCTGCCGCGACGGGGGACGCCGGAGCAGGTCGCCGAGGTGCTGGAGACGGTCGGGCTCACCGATCTCGCCGAGAAGCCGGCCGGCGTGCTCTCGCACGGGCAGAAGCAGTGGCTGGAGATCGGCATGCTGCTGGTCCAGGACTCCTCGGTGATGCTCCTCGACGAGCCCGTCGCCGGGATGTCGGCCGAGGAGCGGGAGGAGACCGGCGAGCTGCTGCGCCGGATCAGCCCCGAGCGGACCGTCGTGGTCATCGAGCACGACATGGACTTCGTCCGCCGGTTCGCCGACGTCGTCACCGTCCTGCACGCCGGGAAGGTGATCGCCGAGGGCACCGCAGCCGAGATCAGGGAGGACGCCGAGGTGCAGCGGGTCTATCTGGGAGAGGACGCCTGATGCTGAAGATCGAGTCGGTCACCGGCGGCTACGGCCGCACCACGGTGCTCCACGACGTCAGCCTCGAGGTGCCCGCCGGCGCCGCGGTGGCGCTGATGGGACACAACGGCGCCGGCAAGACGACGCTGCTCAAGGCGGCGGTCGGGCTGGTCCGGGCCAAGAGCGGCCGGGTGCTGCTCGATGGTGAGGACGTCACCGCGCTGCGGCCGAGCGCACGGGTCAAGCGGGGCTTGGGCTACGTCCCGCAGGGGCAGCAGAGCTTCGGCGACATGACCACGCTGGAGAACCTCCAGCTGGTCGGCGACCGGGCCGGGATCAGCGAGATGCTCGACCTGTTCCCTGCCCTGAAGGACCTGCTCGGGCGACGCGCCGGGCTGCTCTCCGGAGGTCAGCGCCAGCAGCTCTCGATCGCGCGTACGCTGCTGACCAGGCCGAGGCTGCTCATCCTCGACGAGCCGACCGAGGGCATCCAGCCCAACGTGGTCGCCGAGATCGAGCGGGTGATCTCCGAGCTCACCGGACGCGGTGACCTCAGCGTGCTGCTGGTCGAGCAGCACGTCGGGTTCGCGCTGCGTACGGCCTCTGCCTACTACATCCTCGAGTCCGGCCGGATCACCGCGAGCGGTGAGGGCGGGTCCGAGGCCCGCGAGCACGTCCGATCCCAGCTGGCCGTCTAGAGAGCCCAGAGAGTTCAGAGAGTTGGCGACATGCATCTGACCCCGTCCGACACCGAGAAGCTGCTGCTGTCCGTGGCCGGGATGGTCGCGCGCGACCGGCTCGCCCGCGGGGTGCTCCTCAACTACCCCGAGTCGGTCGCGCTGCTGTCCACCTGGGTGATCGAGCGGGCCCGCGAGGGCGCCTCGGTCTCCGACCTGATGACGCAGGGCCGCGCAGTGCTGACCCGCGAGCAGGTCATGCCCGACGTGGTCGACATGCTCGTCGAGGTGCAGGTCGAGGCCACCTTCCCCGACGGCCGCAAGCTCGTCACCATCCACCACCCCATCGCCTGAGGAGGCCCCATGTCTGTGCAGTCCAGAGGACCCGGAGCCGTACGCGTCGCCGAGGGCACCATCCATCTCAACACCGACCGGAGCGAGTCGGAGCGGCGTACGTTGGTCGTCCTCAACACCGGCGACCGGCCGATCCAGATCGGCTCCCACATCCACCTCGCCGAGGTGAACTCGGCGCTCTCCTTCGACCGCGAGGCGGCCGAGGGGTTCCGGCTCGACATCCCGGCGGGCACCTCGCGGCGCTTCGAGCCGGGCGCGTCCCGCGAGGTCGCCATCGTCGCGCTCAAGGGTGCCCGAGTCGTCCCCGGCATCCAGATCAAGGAGGCGTGACGGTGGTGGAGATCAGCAGGACCGAGTACGCCGCGCTCTACGGCCCCACGACCGGCGACCAGGTGCGCCTGGGTGACACCGACCTGTGGATCGAGGTCGAGGACGACCTGACCGTGGGCGGTGAGGAGTCGGTCTTCGGCGGCGGCAAGTCGATCCGCGAGTCGATGAACCAGTCCACCGTCTCCTCGGCAGACGGTGCGCTCGACACGGTGATCACCAACGCCCTGGTGCTCGACCACTGGGGCATCGTCCGCGCCGACGTGGGGATCCGCGCCGGCCGGATCGTCGCCCTGGGACGCTCCGGCAACCCCGACATCGCCGACGGCGTCCACCCCGACCTGATCATCGGGCCAGGCACGGACGTGGTCAGCGGGGAGGGGAAGATCCTCACCGCCGGGGCGATCGACGTCCACGTACATCTCCTCTCCCGTTCCCAGATCGTCGAGGCGATCTCGACCGGGACCACCACCATCGGGGGCGGTGGCACCGGACCCTCGGAGGGCTCCAAGGCCACCACGGTCACCGGCGGGCCATGGCACCTCGAGACCGTCCATCGCGCCCTCGACGACCTGCCGGTCAACCTCCTGCTGATGGGCAAGGGCAACACCGTCTCCGCCGCCGGGCTGGCCGAGCAGGCGCTGGCCGGGGCCGCCGCCTACAAGGTCCACGAGGACTGGGGCTCGACCCCGGCCGCGATCGACGCCGCGCTGCGCGCCGCCGACGAGCACGGCCTTCAGGTCACGCTCCACTCGGACTCGCTCAACGAGGCGGGCTACCTGGAGTCGACCGTCGCGGCGATCGCCGGCCGCTCGATCCATGCCTTCCATGCCGAGGGCGCCGGGGGTGGGCACGCGCCCGACATCCTCTCGGTCGCCTCGCTGCCGCACGTGATCCCCGGCTCGACCAACCCGACCCTGCCGCACACCGTCAACACCGTCGCCGAGCACCTCGACATGCTGATGGTCTGCCACCACCTCAACCCGCGGGTGCCCGAGGACCTGGCCTTCGCCGAGTCCCGGATCCGGGCGACCACGATCGCCGCCGAGGACGTGCTCCACGACCTCGGTGCGCTGTCCATCACCTCCTCCGACGCGCAGGCGATGGGCCGTATCGGCGAGGTCATCTGCCGCACCTGGCAGGTCGCCCACGCGATGAAGGCCCGCCTCGGCTCGTTGGGCGGTGCCGCGGACAACATCCGCGCGAAGAGGTACGTCGCGAAGTACACGATCAACCCCGCCATCGCCCACGGGATCGCCTCCGAGGTCGGCTCGGTGGAGCCCGGCAAGATGGCCGACCTGGTCCTGTGGGACCCGCGGTTCTTCGGCATCCGTCCCGAGGTCGTGATGAAGGCCGGCGCCCTGATCTGGGGTGCCCTCGGCGACCCGAACGCCTCGATCCCGACCCCGCAGCCGGTGCTCATGCGACCGGCGCTGGTCGGGCCGGGTGCCGACCATGCGGTCTCCTTCGTCGCGCCGTCGGCGCTCGATGCCGGGCTCGCTGACCGCCTCGGCCTGCGCCGCCGCCTCGTGGGGATCGAGCCGACCCGGGAGATCGGGAAGGCGCAGATGATCAACAACGACGCCACCCCCGACATCCGGATCGAGCCCGAGACCTTCCGCATCCACGTCGACGGCGAGCTGATCGAGCCCGCCCCCGCGACCGAGCTGCCACTGACGCAGCTCTACTCGATGTTCTGAGCACCATGTCCGAAGAGCTGCTCATGATGCTGTTGGCCGACGCCCGGCTCCCGGTCGCCGGTCACACCCAGTCGGGTCAGCTGGAGGCAGCCGTACGTTCCGGCCTCACCGCCGAGCAGGTGCCGGTCTTCATGCGCTCACGGCTGGCGAGCGTCGTGCGGGTCGAGGCCGGCACGGCGGTGGTGGGACTGCACCGGCTGCGCGCCGGGCTGCCGGTGGAGCCGGTCCTGGACGCGTGGGCGGCCCGCACCCCGGCGGCGCCGATGCGGGACACCTCGCGCACCCTTGGCCGGGCGCTGTTGCGGCTGGTCAGGAGGCTGTTCCCGGACTCCCCGCATGTGAAGGCAGTGGCCGTGCTCGAGCGGCCGTGCCGACCGCTCGTCCTGGCCGCGGCGGCAGCCACCGGTGGCCTCGCGCCGGCCTCGCTCGCCCGGCTGGTGGCGTACGACGACCTGCAGACGGTGGCCTCGGCAGCCCTCAAGCTGCTGCCTCTCGACCCGCTCGACGCGACCTCGTGGGTGCACGACCTGCTCCCGGAGGCCGAGCGGCTCGCCGCCGCGGTCGCTCCGCTCACCGAACCGCATCAGATCCCCGCGTCCAGCGCGCCCCAACTCGACCTGTGGGCCCAGGCCCACGCTCAGACGACCAGGAGGTTGTTCAGTGCCTGAAACCGTGACGAACGATGGGACGAAGAACGGCAGGGGACTGCGCATCGGCGTGTGCGGCCCGGTCGGCACCGGCAAGAGCTCGCTGATCGCGCTGCTGTGCCGCGAGCTCTCCGCCGACCTGGAGCTCGGCGTGGTCACCAACGACATCTACACCGACGAGGACGCCCGCTTCCTCCGTTCCGCCGGCGTGCTCGACCCGGCCCGGATCAAGGCGGTCGAGACCGGTGCCTGCCCGCACACCGCGATCCGCGACGACGTCACCGCCAACCTGATCGCCGTCGAGGAGCTGGAGGAGGAGTTCGCGCCCCTCGACGTCGTCCTGGTCGAGTCGGGCGGTGACAACCTCACCGCCACGTTCTCCCCGGCGCTGGTCGACACCCAGATCTTCCTGATCGACGTCGCCGGCGGCGGCGACGTCGCCCGCAAGGGTGGCCCCGGCATCGAGCGCGCCGACCTGCTCGTGGTCAACAAGACCGACCTCGCCCCGTACGTCGGTGTCGACCCGGCCGCCATGGTCTCCGACGCAGGGTCGGTGCGCGAGGGTCGCCCGGTCATCGCGCTCTCCCGCACCGACCCGGCCTCCGTCGAGGCGCTGATCGCCTGGGTCAGGTCCGAGCTGGACCGCCACCGCGGGGGCGCCCTGGTCCCGGCCGACCCGGGGCCGATGGCGCCGCACTTCCACGCCGACGGCACCAGCCACAGCCACGATCACGACCATGACCACCAGCACGCCTGAGCTCGCCGGCGGCGCCCTGACCCGGGTGAGGGTCGGGGCGGTCGCGGGCGGCCGGGTCCGGGTGGAGACCGACGTGACCGGGCCGGCGACGGCACCGGCGCTGCGGCCGATGCTGCTCGCCGGCGATGCCCGGTCGGCCCGGATCTCCCTGGTCCCCGACGGCGCGATGCTCCTGGCCGGCGACGACGTCAGGGTCGAGGTCGAGGTGGGGGAGGGGATGCACCTGACCCTGGTCGAGCCTGCCGGGACGGTGGCGTACGACATGGACGGCGGCCAGGCGTCCTGGTCGGTCCGGATCACCCTCGCGGCGGGCGCGACCCTGGTCTGGGCCGGCGAGCCGTTCGTCGTCTCCGCCGGTGCCGACGTCACCCGCGACACCCAGGTGACCCTCGCGCCCGGCGCCCGGCTCGCCCTGCGCGAGACCCTCGTCCTCGGCCGCCACGGCGAGCGTCCGGGTCGGGCGCACACCACCTGGTCGGCGTACGGACACGACGGCCGCCCCCTCCTGGTCGAGTCGCTCGACCTGGACGCGAGCTCGATGGCCCCCGGCCTCCTCGGCCCGCACCGGGTGCTCGCCTCGGTCACGGCGCTCGGGCAGCAGATCGCGCCCGACGCCTGCCCGGACGGACGGCTCGACCTGGAGCACGGTGGGACGCTCTGGCGCCACCTGGCCGGCGAGGCCCACGAGGTCCCCGCAGAGCCCTGGGAATGCGCCACGACTGGTTGAGGTTTCAACGGGCGTGACTGAGATCGAGTTCGGCCTGGACACCTTCGGCGGGGTCACCCGCGACGCCGAGGGCAAGCCGCAGCACCACGCGCAGGTGATCCGCAACATCGTCGAGGAGGGCGTGCTCGCCGACCAGGTCGGGCTCGACTTCTTCGGTGTGGGCGAGCACCACCGTCGCGACTTCGCCGTCTCCAGCCCGGAGATGGTGCTGGCCGCGGTCGCCTCCCGCACCGAGCGCCTGCGGCTCGGCTCCGCGGTGACCGTGCTCAGCTCCGACGACCCGGTGCGGGTCTTCGAGCGGTTCGCCACCCTCGACGCGGTCTCGAACGGCCGCGCCGAGATCGTCGCCGGGCGTGGCTCGTTCACCGAGTCGTTCCCGCTGTTCGGCTTCGACCTGGCCGACTACGAGGAGCTCTTCGAGGAGCGTCTCGAGCTGCTCGCCGCGCTGCTGAAGGAGGAGAAGGTCACCTGGGAGGGCCGCACCCGCGCGGCGCTCACCGACCAGGAGGTCTTCCCGCGCACCGAGAACGGGCTGACCGCCTGGGTCGGCGTCGGTGGCAGCCCGGAGTCCGTCGTACGCACCGCCCGCCACGGCTTCGGCCTCTTCCTGGCGATCATCGGCGGCCCGGCCGACCGGTTCGCGCCCTACATCGACCTCTTCGAGCGTGCCCAGGACGAGTTCGGGGTGCCGCGGAAGCGGATCGCCGTCCACTCGCCCGGCTTCGTCGCCGAGACCGACGAGCAGGCCCACGAGACGGTCTATGAGGGCTGGCTGGCGATGCGTACCCGGATCGGCCGCGAGCGCGGCTGGCCGCCGCCGCGGCCCGGTGACTTCGAGCGCGAGATCGAGGGCGGCTCCCTCTACGTCGGCTCGCCCGAGACGGTCGCCCGGAAGCTGGCCGGCACCATCAAGGTGCTCGGCGTCGACCGGTTCGACCTGAAGTACGACCAGGGCCAGGTGCGCCACGAGGACCTGATGAGCTCGATCGAGCTCTACGGCACCCGGGTCGTCCCGCTGGTCAAGGACATGCTGGGCTGACTCGGTCTCGGCCCGATCAGCTCAGCCAGCTCGAGATCGGGTGGATCGCGAAGTAGACCGCGAACATGACCGCGACCAGCCACATCAGCGGGTGAACCGTCCTGGCCCTGCCGCGGACTACCTTGATGAGTACGTAGGCCAGGAAGCCGGCGCCGATGCCGACCGAGATCGAGTAGGTGAACGGCATCAGCGCGATCGTCAGGAACGCCGGGAGAGCGATGTCCGGGTCGGCCCAGTTGATGTCCTTGACCTGCTGCATCATCAGGAAGCCGACCAGGACCAGCGCCGGCACCGCCGCCTCCGACGGGATGATCTCGACGAGCGGGGAGAGGAACGTGGTGAGCAGGAAGAGCACACCGGTGACGACCGCCGCCAGACCGGTGCGGGCGCCCTCGCCGACGCCGGAGGCCGACTCGACGTAGGAGGTGTTGGAGGAGATGCCGCCGGCGCCACCGGCCGCGGCGGCCAGCGAGTCGACGACCAGGATCGAGCGCGTACGCGGCGGGGTGCCGTCCTCGCGCAGCAGCCCGGCCTCGGCGCCGATCGCGGTCATCGTGCCCATGGTGTCGAAGAAGTCGGCGAGCATGAGCGTGAAGATCAGCAGCACCGCGGTCACGATGCCGACGTTCTCGAACGAGCCGAGCAGGTTGAACTCGCCCAGCGTCGCGAACGAGGGCCAGTCGATGATCTTGTCGGGAAGGGCCGGCACGTTGAGCGCCCACCCGGTCGGGTTCTTGGCGCCGCCGGCCCCGATCCCGGCGATCGCCTCGACGATGATCGCCAGCACCGTGGTCGCCGCGATCGAGATGAGGATCGCGCCGCGCACCTTGCGCACCCACAGGGTGATGATCAGGACGAGGCCGATGACGAAGACCAGCACCGGCCAGCCCGCGAGCTGCCCGGTCGGGCCCAGCTGCACCGGCACGGTCGTGTTCGCGGCGTCGGGGATGCGGCGTACGAAACCGGCGTCGACGAAGCCGATCACCGCGATGAACAGGCCGATCCCGACCGAGATCGCGGTCTTGAGCTCGCGGGGGACGGCGTGGAAGACGGCCTCCCGGAACCCGGTCAGCACCAGCACGAGGATCACCAGACCCTCGATCACCACCAGCCCCATCGCGTCGGCCCAGGTCATCTGCCCCGCGATCGAGAACGCCACGAACGCGTTGAGCCCGAGCCCGGTCGCCAGCGCCAGCGGATAGTTGGCCACGACACCCATCAGGATCGTCATCACCCCCGCCACCAGCGCGGTGCCCGCCGCGATCGCGGCCAGGTTGTCGCCGCCGTTCCCGCCGAGGAGGTCGCCGTTCACGTCCTCCGCGAACCCGAGGATCAGCGGGTTCAGAGCGACGATGTAGGCCATCGTGAAGAAGGTGACCACGCCACCGCGGACCTCACGCCCGACCGTGGAGCCGCGCGCGCTGATCTGGAAGAACCGGTCAAGAGCATGGGGACGTGCCGGGGTCGAAGTGCTCACGCCCCGCATCTTCGCAGATGCGGGGCGCTCGCTCGGTGAAGGGCGCTGGTCAGTCGGTGTGGTAGATCGGCAGGTCGGCTCCGGAGCTGCCCCACTCCCGGTTCGCTTCGGCGCCGACGTCGATGCGGACGGTGCCGCCACGGGTCATCACGGACTCGGGCAGCCAGGACCGGGTGCGCGGCGCACCGTCGAGGGTGACCGACTGGACGTAGACGTTCTCCGCGCTCGCCTGCGGTGACTCGATGGTGATGTCGACACCGTTGCCGCGGTGGATGGTGACCTTCTCGAAGATCGGGCTGGAGAGGAGCATCTCGGCGCGGGCGGGGTCCTGGGGGTAGATGCCCATCGCGGCGAAGACGTACCACGCCGACATGGTGCCGAGGTCGTCGTTGCCGGGCAGGCCGCGCGGCCCGGTCCCGTAGGCGAGCGAGGCCATCGCGCGGACCGTCTCCTGGGTCTTCCAGGGCGCGCCGAGGGCGTTGTACATCCACGGGACGTGGATGCCGGGCTCGTTGGTCGGGTCGTAGCGGAGCGCGTCGCCTCCGGTGTACTGCCAGGAGCCGTCGGCCTTGTGGAAGAACGCGTCCAGCCGCTCGATCGCCCGCTTGCGCCCGCCGACCGCCTCGGCCAGCCGGGCCACGTCGTGCGGCACCATCCAGGTGTACGTCGCGCTGCTCCCTTGCGCGAAACCGGTCTGCGTCGACGGGCTGAAGCCGGCGACCCAGCTCCCGTCGGCGTTGCGGGCCTGCTGGTAGCCGGTGGTCCCTGTGGCGGGGTCGGTGGCGGCGGGGTTGAACGTGTGCTGCCACCAGCCGGCCCGCTCCATCAGCGCGTCCGTCTCGGCCGGGGAGGCGCCGAGACGGCGGCCCCAGTCGGCGAGCGAGTAGTCGGCGACGGCGTCCTCGAGGGTCTCCGCGGCACCGCCCCAGCAGCGGCAGGTGTCCTGAGGCGCGTACCCCTTGGCGAGGTAGTCGGCCAGGTTCGGCCGCTGGCCGATGCACTGCCCCGGGCAGCCGTAGCTGGACAGCCCGTCGGGATGCGGCACCGTCGCCTGGCGGACCAGTGACCGATAGGCGCCGGTGGCGTCGAAGTCGCGAACGCCGAGGGCGTAGAACCCGGCCAGGGTCGGGGCAGAGGGGTCGCCCGTCATCACGTGCGTCCAGCCGCTCAGGTGGACCCAGCGGTCCCAGACGCCGCCGTGCTGGCGGGAGTAGGCGTGCAGCGAGCGGGCGAAGTCACCGGCCACCCGCGGCTCCAGGAGCGCGAGCAGCTGGGTGTGGGCGCGGTACTGGTCCCAGCCGGAGAAGTTGCCGTACTGCGCCTGCTGGCCGCGCTCGATCCGGTGCACCTCCTGGTCGCTGCCCCAGTAGGTGCCGGCGACGTCCGAGATGACGTTGGGCTGCAGGTAGGAGTGGTAGAGCCCGGTGTAGAACGCGGTCTGCTCCGCCGTGGTGCCGCCGGTGACCTCGATCGAGGAGAGCGCCCTGCGCCACTCGGCCTTGGCATCGGAGGCGATGGTCGAGACGGTGTCGCGCCGACCGATCTCGGCGGCCAGGTTGGCCTCGGCCGCCGCCTGGCTGGTGTAGGAGATCCCGATCCGCATCCGCACGCTCTGGTCGCGGCTGGGGTCGAACGAGACGTAGCCGCCCGAGCCCTGCCCCTGCCGGGCCGCCCCGGTCTCGTAGCCCTCGCCACCGCGCGCCTCGCTGCTGCCCGGCTGGAGCTCGCCGTTGACCCAGGTGCCGTGGCCGGTGAAGGCGCGGTCGAACTGCGCGGTGAAGTAGAGGCGGTAGTAGGAGCGCTTGTTGCTCCCGCCGCCGTTGCCGCGCCGGCCGCAGAACGCGCCGGTGAGCACCGAGCCGCTCACGGTCCGCCTCGCCTCGTCGATCCGCGTCACCGCGGTCTCGCTGCCGTTGAGCGAGTTGGAGGTGCGGAAGAGCAGGTTCGCCGGCTTGTCGGCTGGGAAGGTCAGGTCGCTGACCGCGGCCCGGGTCGTCACCGTGGTGTCGACCTCGGCCCCGTTGGCCAGGCCCAGCCGGTAGCGACCCGGCTCGGCCAGCTCGTCGGCGTGGCTGAAGTCGGAGGCGTACGTCGCATCGGTGACGTCGGCTGTCGGCGACTCGGTCATCTCACCGGTGTGCGGGAAGATCGGCACGTCGCCGGCGGCGCCCGGGTGGCAGCCGGCGCCGTTGACGTGGGTGAGCGAGAAGCCGCGCAGCCGGGTGGTGTCGTAGGAGTAGCCGTTCGACGCGGCGGTGTTGGTCTGGTCGCCCGCCGTGGAGGTCGGGCTGAAGGAGAGCATCCCGAAGGGACGTACGGCGCCGGGGTAGGTGTTGCCGCCGTTCGACGAGCCGATCAGCGGATCGACGAGCTCCACCGGGTCACCGGCGGGCGACACCTCGGCCCCCGCCGCGGCGAACGGGGTGAGGGCGCCGCCCAGCAGCGCGAGGGACAGGGCACAAGTCACGAGAACCCGCATGGCGGAGGACGATTCCAGACAAAGGTCCTCCGCCGTGCGGGTTCGGGTGAGAAGCAGTTGAACTCAGGCGGTCCACTCGGGGTAGTCGGTGTAGCCGGCCTCGCCGCCGCCGTAGAAGGTCGACAGGTCGGGCTCGTTGAGCGGCAGGCTCTCCTCCAGGCGCCGCGGCAGGTCCGGGTTCGCGATGAAGGTACGTCCGAACGCGGCCGCGTCGATCAGGTCGGCCTCGAGCAGCCGGGACGCCTTCTCCGCGGTGTAGGCGCCGGCGCCCACGATCGGGCCGGGGTGGGCGGCGCGCAGCTGCTTGCGGTAGTCGTCGGTGAGCTCCGGGCCGCCGGCCCAGTCGGGCTCGGACAGGTGCAGGAACGCGATCTTGCGCTTGCCGATCTCGGCGGCCAGGTAGAGGCCCATCTCGGCGCCCTCGGGGTCCTCGAGACCGTTGAAGGAGCCGATCGGGGAGATCCGGATGGCGACGTGCTCGGCGTCCCACTCGGCGATGACCGCGTCCAGCACCTCGAGGGTGAGCCGGGCACGGTTCTCCAGCGAGCCGCCGTAGGAGTCGGTGCGCTCGTTGCTGCTCGCGCTGGCGAACTGGTGGAGCAGGTAGCCGTGGGCGGCGTGGATCTCGACCAGGTCGAAGCCGGCCTCGCGGGCGTTGCGGGTCGCGCGACGGTAGTCGTCGATCAGGTCCGCGATCTCGGAGATCTCCAGGGCGCGCGGCGTGGGGCAGGCGACCCGGGTGGGGGTGCCGTCCTCGCCGCGTACGGTCGTGCGGTTGCGGTAGGGGAGCGCGGAGGCGCTGACCGGGAGGTCACCGTCGTGGAACGACTCGTGGGAGACCCGGCCGGTGTGCCACAGCTGCGCGGCGATGCGGCCGCCGGCCTCGTGGACGGTGTCGGTGACGTGGCGCCACCCCTCGACCTGCTCGGGCGAGTAGATGCCCGGGGTGTCCATGTAGCCCTTGCCCTGCGGGGAGATCTGGGTGCCCTCGGAGACGATCAGACCTGCCGAGGCGCGCTGCCGGTAGTAGTCGGCCATCAGCGGGTTGGGTACGTCGCCCGGCTGGCTGGCACGCATCCGGGTCAGTGGCGCCATCAGGACGCGGTTGGGGAGGGTCGTCGGACCCAGGCTCAGCTGCGAGAAGAGTGAAGTCACGTCGCGCTCAACGTAAGCACGCGCTCATATTGTTCCCGACCCTGCCGAAGCGACCGAGCCGGCGATGACCAGCGCGCCCATGACGCCCGCCTTGTCGCCGAGCTCGCTCGGGACGACGTCGAGCGCGGCGGCGGTGTCGGGCTGGGTGAAGCGGTCGATGGAGTCCTTGATCCCGAGGAGGAACGACTCCGAGTGCCGCATCGTGTCGCCGACCACGATCAGCGCGGGGTTGAGGTGGTTGCAGAGGTCGGCCAGCACCCGGCCGACGGCACGGCCGGCGTCGTCGAGGATCCGGTTGACCCGGATGTCGCCCTCCTGGGCGAGCTCGAGCAGCCGCTCCACGCTGAGGGTCTCGTCGTAGGCCGGCTGCAGCAGCTCGACCAGACGGGAGCCGCCGAACGCCTTCTCCAGGCAGCCGCGGTTGCCGCACCGGCAGATGGGGCCGTTGTCCTCGAAACGTACGTGGCCGATCTCGCCGGCGATCCCGGTGATGCCGCGGTAGAGCTTGCCGGCGAGGACCAGCCCGGCGCCGATGCCGCTGGAGGCCTTGACGTAGATGACGTCGTCGACGTCGCGCGCGGCGCCGTACTCGACCTCGGCGAGCGCGCCGAGGTTGGCGTCGTTCTCGATCTGGACGGGGAGGCCGATGCGGCGGGCGAGCTCCTCGCCCGGGGCCAGGTCCATCCAGTTGCCGAGGATGGGGGAGACGACGATGCCGCTGTGCGGGTCGACCGGGCCGGGGATGCCCATGCCGACGCCGAGGACGCGGTCCGTCCTCGGGTCGATGCCCGCCTCGGCCATGCACTCGCGGACGAGCGCCGCGGCGCGGTCGATGGTCTCGACCGCGGAGTTGTCGACGTCCAGCCGGATCTCGTGCTCGACGAG
The DNA here is from genome assembly GCF_000960475.2 of Nocardioides luteus. GTDB lineage: Bacteria > Actinomycetota > Actinomycetes > Propionibacteriales > Nocardioidaceae > Nocardioides > Nocardioides luteus_A. The sequence goes on from NZ_JZDQ02000051.1 coordinate 18,703, forward strand.
CGGCTTCGCAGCGAGGTCGGCGACCGCGACCCGCACGTGGCGGTGGCCGATGTCGACGCCGATGAGCGTGCCGGGGGAGCCGCTGATGGTGAGGAGCGTGGGCGGGCGGCCGCCGCCGCGAGCCGGGGCGGCGCCGGTGGTCTCGACGATCTGCCCGGAGGAGAGCAGCTCCTGGACGATGCTCGACACGGTGCTGCGGGAGAGCCCGATGCGCTGGGCGAGCTCGGCGCGGCTGACCGGCGCCGACCGTCCCAGCAGGTCCAGAACCTGGGAACGATTGGCGGCGCGCAGCCGCGACTCCGGTGAGGTCATGCCGTGACTGTAGGGGATTATGTCGATTTGCGACAGATCTCAGGTTGAAAACGTCCTGCGTTATGCGTTGACTCGACAGAAAGGAGAGGCGTACGTTGTCCCGGCACGCGACCGTGAGTAACCCAGATCACAACCGACCCAGCGGTCGCGCAACCGGAGGATTCAAAGATGAACGCAACGCGTAAGGCCCTGGCCGCCGGCCTGGCCGCCCTGAGCCTGCTGGCGGTCTCCGCCTGCGGCAGCGACAGCGAGAGCGGCAGCACCGACGAGGTGGAGGTCTTCACCTGGTGGGCCGAAGGTAGTGAGAAGGCCGGGCTCGACGCCCTGGTCAAGGTGTTCGACGAGCAGCACCCCGACCTGAAGTTCGTCAACGGGGCCGTCGCCGGCGGCGCCGGGAGCGACGCCAAGAACGTGCTCCAGTCCCGCCTGCAGAACGGTGAGCCCCCGGCCACCTTCCAGGCTCACGCGGGTGCCGAGCTGACCGACTACATCAACGCCGGCCAGATCGAGGACCTCACCGACCTCTACAAGGAGAAGGGCTGGGACAAGCAGTTCCCCGAGGGCCTTCTCGACCGGCTGAAGCAGGACGGCGGCATCTACTCCGTCCCCTCGAACATCCACCGCGCCAACATGCTGTGGGCCAACCCGGCCGTGCTGAAGAAGGCCGGCATCGAGGCGAACAAGAGCTACGACTCGATGGACGCCTGGATCGCCGACCTGGAGAAGATCAAGGCCAAGGGCATCATCCCGCTCTCGGTCGCGACCGACTGGACGCAGGTCAACCTGCTCGAGACCGTGCTCCTCGCCGATCTGGGCGCCGAGGGCTACAACGGCCTCTGGGACGGCTCGACCGACTGGGGCGGCAGCGAGGTCAAGACCGCGCTGGAGCACTACAGCAAGCTCCTCTCGCTGACCAACACCGACCGCCAGGGTCTCGACTGGCCAGACGCGACGCAGCTGGTCATCGACGGTGACGCCGCGTTCAACGTCATGGGCGACTGGGCCGAGGCGGCGTTCCAGGAGCAGAAGAAGACCTTCGGCACCGACTACACCGCGGTCCCGGTCCCGGGCACCGACGGCGTCTTCGACTTCCTGGCCGACTCGTTCACCAAGCCGGTGGACGGCCCCAACCCCAAGGGCACCGAGGCCTGGCTCGACACCATCGCGAGCGACGAGGGTCAGGTGGCCTTCAACAAGGCGAAGGGCTCGATCCCGGCCAGCACCACCGCGGACACCTCCTCCTTCGGTGAGTACCAGCAGACCGCGATCAAGTCGTGGGGCGAGGACGAGATCGTCTCCTCGCTCGCCCACGGCGCCGCGACCTCGGTCAACTGGCTGACCGACATCACCTCCGCCGTGGCGAAGTTCGGCAGCAACAACGACGTCGCCGAGTTCCAGAAGGGCCTCGTCGAGGCCGCCGAGGACAACAAGCCCGAGTGACCTGGGCTCGTCCCGAGCCTGATGATCGACCCGGTCCGAGGGGCTGCGGCAGGCAGCATCCGCCGCAGCTCCTCGGCCGCCCTTTGTGAAAGGACGGACACATGTCCTCCACGGTGCCGAGCGCCGTCAAGCGACCACGTCGGCCCAAGGGCCGCATCGGCGGCCACGGGTGGGTCGCTCCCGTACTCCTGATCCTGCCGACCGTCATCGTCATCGGCGTCTTCGTCTACGGACTCATCGGGTCCAACATCAACACCTCCCTGCAGGACCGCCACCACATCGGGCCCTCCCAGGGTTTCGTCGGGCTGGACAACTACCGCGACCTGTTCACCGACGACGACTTCCTCTACTCGCTGCGCAACCTGCTGCTCTACACCGCGACGTTCCTCCTCGGCACCCTGTGCCTCGGTTTCCTGTGGGCATGGCTGCTGGAGCGCAAGTCCCGTGGCGAGTCGCTGTTCCGGGCCATCTACCTGTTCCCGATGGCGGTCTCGTTCGTCGCCTCCGGTGTGGTCTGGCGCTGGCTGCTCAACAACGCCGAGGGTGACCGTGCCTCCGGTCTGAACCGGCTCTTCGGCTCCCTCCACCTCGACTTCCTGCAGAACCCGTGGTGGACCAACGAGCACTGGGGCATCCTCGCCATCGCCGTGCCCGCGATCTGGCAGCTCAGCGGCTACGTGATGGCGCTCTTCCTGGCCGGCTTCCGCGGCATCCCCGAGGAACTGCGCGAGGCGGCGCGGATGGACGGCGCCTCGGAGTGGCAGCTCTACCGCCACGTCATCTTCCCGCAGCTGAGCCCGGTCGCGCTCTCCGCGATCATCATCATCGGCCACATGTCGCTGAAGGTCTTCGACCTGATCATGGCCATCGCCGGCCAGACGAACTACACGACCCAGGTCCCGGCCATCCAGATGTGGGTCGAGTTCACCCGCGGCGACTACGCCAAGTCGGCCGCCATCGGGACGATCCTGCTCCTGATCGTGGCCATCCTGATCGTTCCCTACCTCGTCTCCACCTACCGCCAGGAGCGTCGCCGATGACGACAGAAGCCATCCCGGCGGCCGTCACCAGCCGGATCCCCGGTGAGCGCTCGCGCGTGGTCGGCCGCACGATCAAGTACGTCCTGCTGATCGGCTTCGCGCTGGTCGTCCTGCTCCCGGCGTACGTCCTGTTCGTGACCAGCTTCAAGGGGCTCGGCGACGCCACCCCGGCCAACGCCTGGAAGCTTCCCGAGTCCTGGGAGACGGCCGGCTGGTCGCGCGCCTGGGAGCAGCTCGGGCCGGCCCTGGGGCGTACCTTCGCCATGGTCATCCCGGCCTCGATCATCTCCTCGATGCTCGGGTCGATGAACGGGTTCGTGCTCTCCAAGTGGCGCTTCCCGGGTGCCGACGTGGTGTTCACGCTGATCCTGTTCGGGATGTTCATCCCCTACCAGGCCGTGATGGTGCCGCTGGTCCAGCTGATGAGCAACCTCGGCGTCCCGAACGGCGTGCCCAGCCTGATCGTGCTCCACGTGGTCTACGGCCTGCCGATCACCACGCTGATCTTCCGCAACTACTACGCCGGGGTCCCGATCGAGCTCGTCGAGGCCGCTCGGGTCGACGGTGCCGGCATGCTCCGGACGTACGCCTCGATCATCCTGCCGATCTCGGCACCGGCGTTCGTGGTGGTGCTGATGTGGCAGTTCACCTCGGCCTGGAACGACTACCTGTTCGCGCTCTTCTTCTCGAGCTCGCGCAACGGGCCGGTGACGATCGCGCTCAACTTCCTGGCGAGCGGTCAGCTGCAGGACTACTCCGCCAGCATGGCGGGTGCGCTGATCGCGTCCGTGCCGACGCTGATCATCTACATCCTGCTCGGCCGCTACTTCGTGGGCGGGCTGATGGCCGGCTCGGTCAAGGGATGATCGACCCAGACGCCGAGTGCCGCCGGCTGGCCGGGTTCGCCCGGCCGTCGGCGGCCTCGCCGGCCGGGTTCTGGTGGCTGGACGAGTCCGGTCGCCCGGACCCGGCCGAGCCGGTGCACACCTGGATCACCGCCCGGATGACCCACGTCTTCGCGCTCGCGCACCTGCGCGGGGACGTCCCCGAGGCGGCCGCGCTCGCCGCGCACGGCATCCGCGCGCTCGCGGGTGCGCTGCGCGACGACGAGTTCGGTGGCTGGTACGCCTCGGTCTCCGGTGACGGCGAGCCGGTCGGCACCCTCAAGGAGGCCTACGCCCATGCCTTCGTCGTCCTGGCCGCGAGCAGCGGCGTCGCCGCCGGTGTCCCCGGTGCGGACGCGCTGCTCGACGAGGCACTGGGGGTCGTGCAGCAGCACTTCCTCGACGGCTCCGGCCGGGTGGTCGACAGCCTGGAGCGGGATCTCCGCTCCGGGGAGGCCTATCGCGGGGCCAACTCCAGCATGCACACCGTGGAGGCGTTCCTGGCCGCCGGCGACGTCACCGGCGACGCCGCCTGGCACCAGCGGGCGCTGGCGATCGCGGAGCACCTGATCCACGGCGTCGCCCGTGCGCACGGCTACGACCTGCCCGAGCACTTCGATCTCTCCTGGTCGCCCCTGCTGGACTACAACGCGGACCGCCCCGGCGACCCGTTCCGTCCCTACGGCTGCACCCCCGGACACCTGCTGGAGTGGTCGCGGCTGCTGCTGCACCTGGACGCCTCCCTTCCGGACGCGCCGTCGTGGCTGGTCGAGGACGCCCGGGCGCTCTTCGAGCGCGCGGTCGAGGTCGGCTGGTCCGCCGACGGCGAGACCGGCTTCGTCTACACGACCTCGTGGGACGGCACCCCGGTCACCCGGCTGCGGCTGCACTGGGTGGCCGCGGAGGCGCTCGCCGCGGCCGGCGCGCTGCACACCCGCACCGGCGAGGCGGTCTACGACGAGTGGCGTCGCCGGTTCGAGGACTACATCGAGACCCACCTCGTCGACCGCGAGCTCGGCAGCTGGCACCACGAGCTGGACGAGCACAACCGTCCCTCGCACGTGATCTGGCACGGCAAGCCCGACGTCTACCACGCCTACCAGGCCCTGCTGCTCGCCCGGATGCCGCTGGCGCCGGTGCTGTCGGTCCAGCTGCGCGAGCCTCAGGCCGCCTGGAACGAGCGGCGGGAGAGGCCCAGGCCGTAGCCGTCCAGGGTGGTGGTGACCGGGGCCGTCGGGTCCGTGGCCGCGCCCAGGGTGACGAAGAGCGGGGTGAAGTGCTCGACGGTCGGGTGGGCGTACGGCATGCCGGGGGCGGCCGTGCGGAACCGGGCCAGCTCGGCTACGTCGCCGCGGTCCAGCGCGTCGGCCGCCCAGGAGTCGAAGTCGGCGGACCAGCCGGCGGGCTTGTTCTCGGTCATCATCTCGCGGGTGATGAAGGGCAGGCCGTGGGTCATGTGGCCCGAGCCGACCACGAGCACGCCCTCCTCGCGCAGCGGCCGCAGCCGCTCACCGAGGGCGAGCAGCTTGTCGGGGTCCTCGGTGGGCAGCGAGAGCTGCACGACGGGGATGTCGGCGGCCGGGTACATGATCTTCAGCGGGACCCAGGCGCCGTGGTCGAGACCGCGGCGGGTGTGCTGGTGAGCGCTCTCGGTGTCGGGCATCAGCGCCGCGGTGGTGCGGGCGAGCTCGCTCGCGTCCGGGGTGTCGTAGCGCACCGCGTGGTAGATCGGGTCGAAGCCGCCGAAGTCGTAGACCAGCTCGTCGGGGCGGGTCGCGCTGATCGAGAGCGGCGCCGACTCCCAGTGGGCCGAGATGACCAGGATCGCCTTCGGCCGGGGCAGCGAGCGCGCCCAGGAGTGCAGCGGGTCGAGCCACTCCGGGCTCTGCAGCGGCAGCGGGCCGCCGCCGTGGGAGAGGTAGAGGCTCGGCAGCGGGCCGTCCGCCGGCGTCCAGACGCGGTGCGGGTCGGTCGCCTCACGAGCCTGGACGGCGCGCAGGTGCTGGGCGAACGGGTGCGTCTGGGGGAGGAGGGCGTCCGCGGCGGCGGTCGTGCTCTCGGGTACGGTGGTCATGGTGGTCTCCTGCGGCTCTGCCCAATAGTTGTTGCTTGAACTAACTCTAGGCGAGCGATGTTTGTTCCGGGCAACTTTCTGCGGCAAACTCCGTGGACGTGGAGGGCAACTGGCTGTCGCCGGCGGAGCGGGCGGCATGGGTCCGCCTCATCGCCGTGCTCGAGCTGCTCCCCGGTGCCCTCGACTCCCAGCTGCGCCGCGACGCCGGCCTGACCCACTTCGACTACGGGGTGCTGGCCATGCTCTCGGAGGCGCCCGACCACACGCTGCGGATGACCGAGCTGGCGGGCTACACCAACGCGACGCTGCCGCGGCTCTCCAACGTCGTCAAGCGCCTCGCCGACCGCGGCCTCATCGAGCGCCACACCTGCGAGGGCGACCGCCGGGCGACCAACGTACGTCTCACCGCGGCCGGCCACGAGAAGATGGTCGCCTCGGCCCCTGGCCACGTGGACGCGGTGCGCGAGTACGTCTTCGACTCGCTGACGCCCGAGCAGGTCGACCAGCTCTCCGAGATCGCCGGCAACATGCTCGAGCGGCTCGATCCGACCGGTGCGAAGAGGCCGCCCCTCGAGGAGACGGCGCCGGAGTAGTCAGTCCTCGTGCGGTCGGTGCACCGACACCTCGCCGTCGAGCTCGAGCGCGATCACGGTGCACAGCGGGTCGAGGTCGTCGTCGGTGGTGAACACGTACTCCCAGCCGGGGACCTCGTGGAGCCCGCCGATGCGCTGATGCTCGAGCTCGGTGCCGGTGCCGAGGACGTACGCCTTCAGGACCTGGTTGCGCAGGCCGCGGACCACGACGTAGTCGTTGGGGCGGTCGAGGACGTAGAGGAACAGGGTCCGGCCGTCGTCGGAGACCGCGCTCGGACCGTAGAAGTGACCGTGCGGGAGGCCACGGCGGATGCCGCGGACCGCGGGGGAGTGGCGGGAGACCCACGCCCCGAGCGCCTCGAGGCGCTCGGTCTGCTCCGGTGTGATGGTGCCGTCCTCGCGTGGGCCGACGTCGAGGAGCAGGTTGCCGCCACCGCCGATGGTCTCGACGAAGGTGCGCACGATCTGGCGCGGTGACTTGTGGTTGTGGTCCTGCGGCTGCCATCCCCAGGAGTCGTTGATGGTCAGGCACAGCTCCCACGGGCCGTCGGGCGGCTCGACCGGAACGCCCTGCTCCGGCGTCACGTAGTCGCCGTGACCGAGCATCCGGCCGTTGACGACCATCTCGGGCGCGAGCTCGCGCAGCTCCGCGCGCAGCTCCCGCATCCGCCACTGCCGCTCGTCGCGCTCCCACTCGCCGTCGAACCAGAGCAGGTCCGGTTCGAAGCGGGTCACCAGCTCGCGGATCTGGGCGCGGTGGAACTCCAGGTAGCGCTCCCAGCGCTCGGGATCCTCCTCGCCCGGGCGGGGGACGGCGTAGGGGTTGTCCTGGACCGAGGGGTGCTGCACCGCCGGGCGCACCGTTGCGTAGTCGGGGTGCGACCAGTCGAGGTGGGAGAAGTAGAGGCCGACCTTGAGCCCCCGGCGGCGTACGGCCTCGACGAACTCGGCGACGAGGTCGCGGCCGGCGGGCGCCTGCTTGACCACGGAGAGGTCGTTGACCTGGGTGTCGTAGAGGGCGACGCCGTCGTGGTGCTTGGTGGTGAGCACGGCGTAGGTCGCCCCGGCCCGCTCGAAGAGCTCGGCCCAGGCGTCGGCATCGAACGCGGAGGCGGTGAAGCGGTCGATCTGGGCCATGTAGTCGGCGTAGGGGACCCGGCCGTCGAAGAACGACCAGGACTCCGCGACCCCGTCGACGCTGAAGATGCCCCAGTGGACGAAGATCCCCAGCTGCGCCTCGGGGAACCAGGAGGCGATCGGCACGTTCGTCACCCCGTGTGTCCCGCGACGGCGGCGCGGGTGTGCTCGAGGGCGCGCTCGCGCAGCGTGGTACCGCCGCCGGTGACGATGCCGATGCTGAAGCCGTCCCACATCGCCCGCAGCCGCTCGGAGACGGCCTCGCGGTCGGCGACCTCCGGGAGCGCGGCCGTGAAGAGCCGGACCAGGTCGGCGTGCCACTCGTCGTCCATCGCGCGCTGCGCGGCGGCGAGCTCGGCATCGTAGGGCGCGCGTGCCCACAGCTCGAGCCAGAGCAGCCAGCGCGGGTCGCGCTCGTCGAGCGCGAGGTAGACGTCGGTGAAGGAGAGCAGTGCCTCGACGCCTCCGGAGCGGTCCTTCTCGACCTTCTCCAGGATCGGGGCCCGCTGTGCGGCGTACTCGTTCTCGCTCCAGCGCAGGGTCTCCAGGAGTAGGCCGTTGCGGGTGCCGAAGTAGTAGAGGAGGTGGCCGCCGCTGGTGCCGAGCCGGGCGGCGAGGGAGGCCATCGTCACCTTGGCGAGCCCCTCCTCGGCCACCATCTCCAGCGTCGTCGCGAGCACCTGCTCGCGGGGTCGTTCCAGGCGTCTGTTGGAGCGTGTGCGCGTCACCTCGACAGTGTCTCCTTGTGCTCGGGGGGTGAAATCTTCGGCCCCACCCCTTGACTCTAGCGGTGATCTGGGTCACTTTGAATGCCGTTCAAACTTTTGTACGGCGTTCAAAACTCGCTGTACCCTCATCCCAAGGAGACCCGCGATGATCGAATCCATGCAGATGAGCCCGGAAGAGGTGACGCCGGCGCACGAGCCGCGCCGGCTCGCGCGGGTGCTCGGGCCCGGTGCCGCGGTCCTGCTGGTGCTCTCGTGCATCACGCCGGCCTCGAGCCTGTTCATCATCGTCCCGGAGCTGTTCGCGACCCAGGGGAGCGGCGCGGTGCTGGCCGTCGTGGCCGGCTTCGCGGTCTCGGTCGCGATCGCCGCCTGCTACGCCGAGCTCGGCACCCGCACCGCCAGCTCCGGCGGCGAGTACGCGATGGTCACCCAGACCCTGGGCAAGTCGATGGGCTGGCTGACCTTCGCCCTGGCCGGCGTGCTGCTCTGGCTCATCCCGCCGATCTTCGCCCTCGGCACCGCGGACTACCTGGCCGACCTGGTGGAGCTGCCGCGGGCCGCGACCGGCGCGATCGTGATGCTGCTCTCGACCGCCACCGCGGTCCTCAACATCAAGGCCAACGCGGTCGTCACCGGCATCTTCCTGGCGCTCGAGCTGATCGCCGCCGTCGTCGTCACCGTCCTCGGCCTCGGCCACATCCAGCGTGGCCCCGGCGAGCTGGTGGTCCCGCACATCATCGGTGAGGGCGGCCTGGAGCCGTTCAGCCTGGCGGTTCTCGTCTCCGGCCTCGCGGTCAGCACGTTCCTGGTCAGCGGCTTCGGCACCACGGTCTACCTCTCCGAGGAGATCGTCGACCCGCGTCGCAACGTCGCCCGCGTCGTCTTCTGGACCCTCGTCCTGGGTGGCATCGTCATCCTCGTCCCGACCGCGACCACGGTCCTCGCGGTCGACGACCTCAGCGATCTCGCCTCCGGCAACTTCTCCCACTGGGTGGCCGCCTGGGGCGGCGAGCGCGTCGCGGTCGCGGTGAACGTCGCCATCGCCATCGCCATCCTCAACGCCGTCATCGTGATGGTGCTGCAGAACGCCCGGGTCGTCTACGCCTCCGCGCGCGACCGCTCCTGGCCCACGCCGGTCAACAACGTCCTCACCAAGCTGCACCCCCGCTACTCCACCCCGTGGCTGGCCACCCTCGTCATCGGCATCCCCGGCGCGATCCTGGCGGGCGCCGTCGAGATCGAGGCGCTCCTCGGTGTGACCTCGGTGGTCATCTCCACGATGTACGTCGTCGTCGCGATCGCCGCGCTCCGCGCCCGTCGCCAGGGACCGGCCGCCCAGGGCTGGCGGATGCCGCTGTGGCCGCTGCCGCCGCTGGTCGTCATCGGCGCGATCGGCTACGCGCTGGTCGGCTCGGCCCGGCTGGACGTCGTGATCACGGCCGGGATCGTGGTCGCCGCCCTCGCCTACTACTACCTCTACCTCGCCCGTCGTCCCGGCGAGCGCTTCCTCGTGGTCGACCCGACCGAGGACTGAGCACAACCCGTCCACAGAATCGAACGAGAGAGAAGAACGCCATGGCTCGCTACGGAACCCAGTTCGGCCCCGACATCACCTTCCTGGGTGTCGACCGGTGCGACTGGGCCGACCCTGCGACGTACGAGGGTGCCGATGTGGTCATCCTCGGCGCCCCCTTCGACGGAGGTACGTCGCACCGGTCGGGCACCCGGTTCGGCCCGCAGTTCATCCGCCAGACGTGCTACCTGGCCCACGACGGGTCGCGGCCCTCGCTGGCGATGCGGGTCGACGCGCTGAAGGACCTTCGGGTGCTGGACGCGGGTGACGTGGAGATGTTCTCCGGCGACGCCGAGCGCTCGGTGCGCGATCTGCAGGAGGCCGTCCACGCCGTGACGAGCAACGGGGCCATCCCGCTGGTGCTGGGCGGCGACCACACCATCGCCTGGCCGGACGCCGCCGGCGTCGCCCAGCACCTCGGCCAGGGGCGCGTCTCGATGATCCACTTCGACGCCCACGCGGACACCGGGGACATCGAGTTCGGCTCGCTGATCGGGCACGGCCAGCCGATGCGCCGGCTCATCGAGTCCGGCGCGCTGCGCGGCGACCGGTTCCTGCAGATGGGGCTGCGCGGCTACTGGCCCGAGCCCGAGACGCTGGACTGGATGGCCGAGCAGGGCATGCGGTCCTACGAGATGACCGAGATCGTCCACCGCGGTCTGGAGGAGTGCCTCACGGAGGCCTTCACCATCGCCACCGACGAGTGCGACGGCGTCTTCCTCTCGGTCGACATCGACGTCTGTGACCCCGGCCACGCCCCCGGCACCGGCACCCCGGAGCCGGGCGGCCTGACCGCCCGCCAGCTCCTCGACTCGGTCCGCCGGATCGCCTACGAGCTGCCGGTGGTCGGCATCGACGTCGTCGAGGTGTCCCCGCCCTATGACCACGCCGACATCACCTCGTTCCTCGCCAACCGGGTCGTCCTCGAGGCGCTCTCGGGCATCGCCCGCCGCAAGCGCGACCAGGCCGACGGGACCCGCTGGGACCCGAGCCTCCCGCTGCTCGCCCAGCGCCCGGACCGGCGACCCACCGACAATCAGGAGAACTGACATGACCACCCATGACGTGATCGTGGTCGGCGCCGGCGTGACCGGCCTGACCGCGGCCTGGCGGCTCGCGCAGGCGGGCCAGGACGTGCTCGTCCTGGAGGCGCGCGACCGCATCGGCGGCCGGCTGCGCACCGAGGCGCACGGTGCCCCCGGTGCCGAGGCCGACTTCGAGATCGGCGGCCAGTGGGTCTCCCCGGACCAGGACGCCCTCCTCGGGATCCTCGACGAGCTCGAGCTGCCGACCTACCCGCGCTTTCGCGAGGGCGAGTCCCTCTACGTCGACAAGACCGGTGTCGCCCACCGCTTCGGCGAGGAGCTCCCGGTCGGGGAGTCCACCTCGGCCGCCATCGCGCAGCTGACCAAGACGCTCGACGGCCTGGCCGCCGCGATGGACCCGGCCCGGCCGTGGGAGCTCGACGACGCCGACCACCTCGACAGCGTCTCGTTCCGTGCCTGGCTCGAGCAGCAGTGCGACGACCCGGTCGCCGTCGACAACGTCGCCCTCTACATCGGGCCGGCGATGCTGACGAAGCCCGCCCACTCCTTCTCCGCGCTCCAGGCGGTGCAGATGGCCGCCAGCGCGGGGTCGTTCAGCAACCTCGTCGACGCCGACGTGATCCTCGACCGCCGGGTCGTCGGCGGCCTGCAGCGGGTGCCGCTGGCGCTCGCCTCCCGTCTTGGTGATCGCGTCCGGCTCGGTCAGGACGTCACCCTGGTCGAGTGGGACGAGGACGGCGCCGTCGTCCACGTCGGCAACGAGATCCACGCCGCGCGCCGGCTCGTCCTCGCGGTCCCGCCGACGCTGGTCACGCGGATCCGGTTCAGCCCCGAGCTTCCGGCCGAGCACCGGATCGCCCGCGAGCACCAGTCCTTCGGACTGGTCATCAAGGTGCAGGCCCAGTACGCGACGCCGTTCTGGCGCGCCGACGGGCTCAGCGGCACCGGCTTCGCGCCGTGGCAGCTGGTCCACGAGGTCTACGACAACACCCCCGAGGGCGAGCCGCGCGGCATGCTGGTCGGCTTCGTCTCCGACGAGCGCGCGGACGCGGTCGGCCGGCTGTCGGAGTCCGAGCGCCGAGACCGGGTGCTCGAGTCGCTCGCGGCGTACTTCGGGGACGCGGCGCTCGAGCCGCTCACCTACGTCGAGAGCGACTGGCAGCACCAGGAGCTGACCGGCGGTGCGTACGGGACGAGCTTCGACCTCGGCGGGCTGACCCGCTGGGGTGCGGTGCTGCGCGAGCCGCTCGGACCGATCGAGTTCGGCAGCAGCGACGTCGCCGGACACGGCTTCCAGCACGTCGACGGTGCGGTCCGTGTGGGCGACGAGATCGCGCACCGCATCCTCGCGGATGCAACGTGATCGCAGCGGGCTGAGGCCTAGCGTCACACCGGGCGCGCTCATCGTGGGTGTGAGCGCGCCAACCTCGAGAAAGGTCCACCAGTCGTATGCGCCTCCTCCTCATGGGCCCGCCGGGTGCCGGCAAGGGCACCCAGGCCGCCGTCATCTCCGAGCGCTTCGCCGTGCCGGCGATCTCCACCGGCGACATCTTCCGGGCGAACGTCGCCCAGCAGACCGCGTTGGGTGTGGCGGCGCAGACCTACATGGATGCGGGTGAGTACGTCCCGGACGAGATCACCAACGCCATGGTCGCCGACCGCCTCGCCGAGGGTGACTGTGCCGGCGGATTTCTCCTCGACGGCTACCCGCGCACGCCGCAGCAGGTCGCCGAGCTCGACGAGATCCTGGCGCTGGCCGATGTCGGGCTCGACGCGGTGGTGCTCCTCGAGGCGGACACCGACGAGCTGGTGAGCCGGCTGCTGGCGCGGGCCCGGGAGCAGGGCCGCGCCGACGACACCGAGCCGGTCATCCGCCGCCGGCTCGAGGTGTACGCCGCCGAGACCGGTCCGCTCGCCGCGGACTATGCGGCGCGCGATCTGCTCGCGCGAGTGGACGGCCTGGGTCCGGTCGACGAGGTCACCGAGCGGATCCTGACCGTGCTGACCTCGGTGGCCGCTCAGCGGACGGCGACCTCGGCTCCGTAGCGCTCGACGCAGAAGGCCGAGAGCCGCTCGGCCAGGCCGGCGAGCGCCTCGGCGGCGTGGTGCTGGGGGTCCCAGGCTGCGTACAGCCTGATCCGCACCCGCCCCGCCGGCGCCTCGATGTGCAGAGGCACCAGCCCGAAGCGCGGGTCGTCGGAGACGACCGCGATCCCGCGGCCCGAGGCCGCGAGCGCCTGAGCGACCTGGGCGTTGGACACCTCGAGGACGTCGCCGTAGCCCACGGCGGCGTCCTCGACCGCTGCGTCCAGGAGCGGCCGCGGCCGCAGGTCCTCGGTGAGCAGCACGAGCGGCCGCGTCACCAGGTCGCGTACGTCCACGGACCCCCGCTCCGCCCACGGGTCGTCGGCCCGGACATAGGCCCACACCGGCAGCACGGCGAGCGCGCGCGAGGCCAGCGACCGGGCCGGCGGCCGGGTGACGATCGCCAGGTCGGCGCCGGCGCGGACAGCCGCGACCGCGCCCCGCGGATCGAGCTCGCGGACCATCGCGACCGGGTCCTCGGGCCCGAGCGTCGCCAGGAACGGCGCGAGCACGTCGGTGAGCGTGGTCGACGGCACCGCGAGATGCAGCTCGTCGAGCCTCCCCGAGGCGAGCACCCCGACGGCGCGCTCGAGGTCGTCCGCGTGTGCCAGCAGGTCGCGGGCGCGGGGGAGGAGGTCCTCGGCCGTGCGGGTGAGCCGCAGCCGTCGGCCCTCCCGCGCGAACAGCGGCACCCCCAGGCTCGCCTCGAGCTGGCGCAGCTGCCGGGACAGCACCGGCTGGGTCACGTGCAGCACCTCGGCGGCCCGGGTCGCCGAGCCCGCGTCGGCCGTGGCGACGAAGTAGCGCAGCAGCCGCAGATCCATGCTCATGGGGCATGATTGTAGTAGTCAAAAGGTCTTGGACGACATGTGTCGCCGAGGCTCATGCTGAACCCATGAACGCCCCCTCGACCCTCGAACAGTCCCGCCTCCTGCGTACGCCCCTGCCCGGCCCGCGCTCCCAGGAGCTCATGGCCCGCAAGGTCGCGGCCGTGAGCCAGGGCGTGGCCACCACCCTGCCCGTCTTCGCCGCCCGCGCGGCCGGCGGGATCGTCGAGGACATCGACGGCAACCGCCTCATCGACCTCGGCTCCGGCATCGCCGTCACCACGGTCGGCTCCAGCGCCACGCGCGTGGTCGAGGCGGTCTCCGAGCAGGTCGCGGCCTTCACCCACACCTGCTTCATGGTCACGCCCTACGAGGGCTACGTGGCCGTCGCCGAGCAGCTCGCCCGGCTCACCCCCGGTGACCACGAGAAGCGCACCGCGCTGTTCAACTCCGGCTCCGAGGCCGTCGAGAACGCGGTCAAGATCGCCCGCTCGTTCACCGGCAAGGACGCCGTCGTGGTCTTCGACCACGCCTACCACGGGCGCACCAACCTCACCATGGCGATGACCGCGAAGAACATGCCGTACAAGCACGGCTTCGGGCCGTTCGCCGGCGAGGTCTACCGGGCGCCGATGTCCTACCCGTTCCGCGACGCCGCCGAGATCGACGGCAAGCTGGCGGCGGCCCGGGCGACGTCGCTGATCGAGACCCAGGTCGGCGCCGAGAACCTCGCCGCCGTCGTGATCGAGCCGATCCAGGGCGAGGGCGGCTTCATCGTCCCGGCGCCCGGGTTCCTCGCCGCGCTGGCGGAGTGGTGCCGGGCCAACGACGTGATCTTCGTGGCCGACGAGGTGCAGTCCGGCTTCGGCCGCACCGGCACCTGGTTCGCCGTCGAGCACGACGGCGTCGTCCCGGACCTCGTGGTCAGCGCGAAGGGCATCGCCGGCGGCCTGCCGCTCTCCGCGGTGACCGGCCGCGCCGACGTCATGGACGCCGTCCACCCCGGCGGCCTGGGCGGCACCTACGGCGGCAACCCGCTCGCCTGCGCCGCCGCGCTGGCCGTGATCGAGACCATCGAGGCCGAGGACCTGCTCACCCGGGCCCGGGAGATCGAGGCCCGCCTGCTGGGGACGCTCCGTGACCTGCAGAAGCGCGACCCGCGCATCGGCGACGTACGCGGTCGGGGCGCGATGATCGCCGCCGAGTTCGTCGACCCGGCCACCGGCAACCCCGACGGCGCGGTCGCCAAGGCCGTCGCCGCCTACGCCCACAGCCAGGGCGTCATCACCCTGACCTGTGGCACCTGGGGCAACGTCATCCGCTTCCTGCCCCCGCTGAGCATCTCCGACGAGCTGCTCGACGACGCCCTGGACGTACTCGCGACCGCGCTGGAGGAGACCAAGTGACCACGACCACCGAGACCGGCTACCTCACGGCACTCGAGCCCGGCAGCGGCATCCTGGTCGGCGGCCGGTGGCGTCCGGGCGCCGCCGGCGTCTTCGCGGTCGAGAACCCCGCGACCCGCGAGCACGTCGCCGACGTCGCCGACGGCACCCCCGAGGACGCGACCGCGGCCGTCGACGCGGCCACCGCGGCGCTCCCGGCGTGGTCGGCGCTGGCGCCGCGCACCCGCAGCGACCTGCTCAGCCGGGTCCGCGACCTGATGCTGCGCGACGCCGACGAGCTGGCCGCCCTGATCGCGCTCGAGAACGGCAAGTCGCTCACCGACGCCCGCGGCGAGGTCGGCTACGCCGCCGAGTTCTTCCGCTGGTACGCCGAGGAGGCCGTGCGCCCGCACGGCGACTTCGGTCCGTCGCCGGCCGGCGGCACCCGCACCATCGTCACCCACAAGCCCGTCGGCGTGGCCGCCCTGGTGACGCCGTGGAACTTCCCGGCCGCGATGGCCACCCGCAAGATCGCGCCGGCCCTGGCAGCGGGCTGCACGGTTGTGCTCAAGCCGGCCTCCGAGACGCCGCTGACGGCGCTCGCGATCGCCCGGCTGATGGCCGAGGCGGGGGTGCCCGACGGCGTCGTCAACGTCGTCCCCGGCCTGGATGCCGCCGGCATCGTCAGCACCTGGCTGGCCGACCCGCGGGTCCGCAAGATCTCCTTCACCGGCTCGACCGGTGTCGGCCGGGTGCTGCTGCGCCAGGCGGCCGACCGGGTCGTGAACACCTCGATGGAGCTCGGCGGCAACGCGCCGTTCGTGGTGACGTCCACCGCGGACGTCGAGGCCGCGGTCGAGGGCGCGATGGTCGCCAAGTTCCGCAACGGGGGACAGGCCTGCACCGCGGCCAACCGGCTCTACGTCCACGCCGACGTCGCTTCGGAGTTCACCAGGCGTCTCGGCGCCGCTGTGGAGGCGCTGAAGGTCGGTCCCGCCGACGAGGGCAGCGACATCGGCCCGCTCATCTCCGCGAAGGCGTACGCCACCGTCACCGGCCTCGTCGACGCCGCCGTGGCCGCGGGCGCCGTGATCGCCCACCGCGCCGAGGTGCCCGCCTCGGAGGGCTACTTCTACGCGCCGACGGTCCTCACCGGCGTACCGGCCGACTCGCCGCTGCTGCGCGAGGAGATCTTCGGCCCGGTGGCCCCGATCGTGGTCTGGGACGACACCGAGGAGCTGCTGGCGGCGGTCAACGACACCGAGTTCGGCCTGGCGGCGTACGTCTTCGGTGAGCTGGGTGAGGCGCTGCACGTGGCCGAGCGGATCGACGCCGGGATGGTGGGGGTCAACCGCGGCCTCGTCTCCGACCCGTCGGCGCCCTTCGGCGGCGTGAAGCAGAGCGGCATCGGGCGCGAGGGCGCGCGGGCCGGGCTGGAGGAGTACCTCGAGACGCAGTACCTCAGCGTCGCCTGGTGATCGGGCCCTGGTGATTGGCATCACCCAGGCCCTATCCATGATGATGTGACCCAGGCCACCCGCACACCCTGCGGGTGGTTCCTCGGGACAGCCTCACCCCGGCGGTCCCGGCAAACGCTCCAGACGGACCACCAGTGCCGCCCGGCAGATTGAGGAGTCACCCCTATGACCGCAGTGTTCGAGCCTGGGACATCGTTCGAGGCCTACGACCTGGCAGACCGCTACCGCGTCGGGGCAGGCCCCGTGCTGCTGACCGGGATCCAGGCGATCGCGCGGATGCTCGTCGAGCAGCGCGCCCTGGACCAGCGCCGCGGGCTGCGGACCGGCACCTTCATCTCCGGCTACCCGGGCAGCCCGCTCGGTGGTCTCGACCAGCTCCTGCTGGGCCTGCCGAAGGAGATGGCCGACGCCGACATCACCGTGGTGCCCGGCCTCAACGAGGAGCTCGCCGCGACCGCCGTGTGGGGCTCGCAGTCGGCGGTCACCCTCGACACCGAGCGCTACGACGGCGTGACCGGGGTCTGGTACGGCAAGGGTCCCGGCGTCGACCGTGCCCTGGACGCGATGCGGCACGCCAACATGTACGGCGCCCACCCCAGCGGCGGCATGCTGATGCTGGTCGGCGACGACCCGGCGGCGAAGTCCTCCACGGTCCCCGCGGTCTCCGAGCGCACCCTGGCCTCCCTCGGCATCCCGGTGCTCTTCCCGCGCAACGCCTCCGAGATCGTCGAGTACGGCATGGAGGGCATCGCCCTCTCCCGTGCCTCCGGCTGCGTGGTCGCGCTCAAGATCGTCGCCGACGTCGCCGACGGCGCCTGGGTGGTCAACCCGGAGATCGGCGTGCTCGACCCGGTGATGCCGAAGACCGAGTGGGAGGGCATGCCCTACACCTACGAGCCGACCAAGATCGAGCTCTTCCCCGACCGGATCGTCGGCGCCGAGGCCAAGCTCTACGGCCCCCGGATGAACGTCGTCAAGGCGTACGCCGCCGAGAACAAGCTCAACCGGATCGAGGTCAAGGCGCCCGACGCCAAGGTCGGCATCGTCGCCTCCGGCTCCTGCTACGACTCGATGCGCCAGGGCCTGAAGGATCTCGGCCTGGACCACGACGAGCTGATGGCCGCCGGCATCCGGGTGCTGCGCCTGGGCATGATGTGGCCGGTCGAGCCGACCATCGTGCAGACCTTCGCCGAGGGGCTCGACGAGATCGTCGTCGTCGAGGACAAGACCTCCTTCATCGAGCAGGGCATCCGCGAGATCCTCTACGGCGAGCCCACCGCCCCGGTCATCATCGGCAAGAAGGACCGCGCCGGGGTCCCGCTGGTGCCGCTCGACGGCGAGCTGACCGCGGGCCGGCTCCTCGCGCCGCTGCGCCGTGCGCTGAAGGGCCACGCCGAGCTGAAGGCCGCTGGGCCCGCCCGGATCGACCTACCGCTGCGTCGACCTCGCGCACGCCGTACTTCTGCTCCGGCTGCCCGCACAACCGCTCCACCGCGCTCCCGGAGGGGAGCCTCGGCGGTGGCGGCATCGGCTGCCACACCCTGGTGACCGCCTCGCAGCGCGAGGACAGCGCGGTCGTCGGCATCACCCAGATGGGTGGCGAGGGCTCGCAGTGGATCGGCCAGGCGCCCTACAGTCACGCCGGCCACACCTTCCAGAACGTCGGTGACGGCACCTTCTTCCACTCCGCGCAGCTGGCCATCCAGGCGTGCGTCGCGGCAGGCGTGAACATCACCTACAAGCTGCTCCACAACGACGTCGTCGCGATGACCGGTGCCCAGAAGCGGCAGGGCGAGGTCGAGATGGCGCAGCTGACCCACAAGCTGATGAACGAGGGCGTCAAGGCGATCATCGTGGTCGCCGACGAGCCGAAGCGCTACCGTCGCGCCCACTTCCCCGCAGGCGTACGCCTCTGGCACCGCGACCGCCTCGACGAGGCCCAGCGGGACCTCCGTGAGATCGAGGGCGTCACCGTGCTGATCTACGACCAGCACTGCGCCGCCGACGCCCGCCGCCAGCGCAAGCGCGGCAAGCTCGAGCCCCGCAACACCCGGATCGTGATCAACGAGGCCGTCTGCGAGGGCTGCGGCGACTGCGGTGTGAAGTCCAACTGCCTCTCCGTCCAGCCGGTCGAGACCGAGCTGGGCCGCAAGACCCGCATCGACCAGACCTCCTGCAACACCGACTACACCTGCGTCGAGGGGGAGTGCCCCTCGTTCATGGCGATCGAGACCGACCCGACCGCGAAGAAGGCGAAGCGGTCGACGCCCGAGCCGCCGAGCGTGGCCGACCCGGGCTATGGCGAGCTGGAGCGGACCTACGGCGTCTTCATGGCCGGCATCGGCGGCACCGGCATCGTCACCGTCAACCAGGTGCTCGCGACGGCCGCGCTGCGCGCCGGCTTCGGCGTGGAGTCGCTCGACCAGGTCGGGATGAGCCAGAAGGCCGGTCCGGTGACCGCTCACCTGCGGTTCGGCCCGGGCGCGATCGAGCCCTCCAACCGGGTCACGCCGGGATCGGCCGACGCGCTGCTCGGCTTCGACCTGCTCACCCTGGCCGAGGGCAAGAACCTCGCCTACGGTGACCCGGCCCGCACCCGTGCGGTCGTGTCGACGTCGAAGACGCCGACCGGCCCGATGGTCTACGACAAGGACATCGCCTACCCGGCCGACGACGAGCTGCTCGCCCGGGTGAACGGTGCGGCGTCCTCGCTGCGCGCCTTCGACGCGCTCTCCGCCGCCGACACCCTCTTCGGCAACACCGCCGCGGCCAACTTCCTGCTGGTCGGCGCCGCCTACCAGGCCGGCGCGCTCCCGATCCCGGCTGCCGCGATCGAGGAGGCCATCGGCATCAACGGCGTCGCGGTCAGCGCCAACGTGGCCGCGTTCCGCTGGGGACGTGCCTCGGTGGCTGCGCCGGAGGAGTTCGCCAAGGTCACCGGCACCGCCACCGCCCCGGTCGAGGAGATCGTCGTCCCGGCCCTGGACGCTGCCACCTTCGACGGCGAGGTGCGCCGCCTCGCCGAGTTCCGTGCCCCGCAGCTGGTCGCCTTCCAGAACCAGCAGACCGCCCGGGCGTACGTGGAGACGGTCGACCGGATCTGGAACGCCGAGCGCGCGGTCACCGCGGACACCCGCTTCTCGGAGGCGGTCGCCCGCTACCTGTTCAAGCTCACCGCCTACAAGGACGAGTACGAGGTCGCCCGGCTGCTCACCGCACCGGCTGCCCTCGACGGTGTCCGTGCCGAGGTCCAGGGCAAGATCAGCTTCAAGCTCTCCCCGCCGGTGTTCGGGGCGTTCCTGAAGGGCCGCAAGATGACCTTCGGCCCGCGCTCCCACTTCATGCTCCGCCTCCTGGCGACCATGAAGTTCCTCCGCGGCACGGTCCTCGACCCGTTCGGTCGCGCCCACGTACGCCGCACCGAGCGCGCCCTCCTCGCGCACTACTCGGCGCTCGTCGACTCGCTCGCCGCGGAGCTCACCGAGGAGACGTACGCCCGGGCCGTCCGCCTCGCGGAGCTCCCGGACATGGTGCGCGGCTACGAGAACGTGAAGATGCGCAACGTCGAGGCCTACCGCGAGGCGCTCGCCGCCGAGGGGATCGACCTGACGGTCTAGAGCACCCCGAACGCATCTGCCAGCCTCGACTGCGCCCCGGCGCTGTCGAGGCTGGCCTCTACCCGGCGGATGTTGCCGGCTGAGGGGTAGGCGAAGAGGCCCATCAGGACCACCGAGATGGCCCCGCCGATGATGTACGTCATCACCTGGCCCTCGGTGAGGATGAACGCGAGGGCGAGGGAGACGAGCGCGACCAGCTCGCTGAGCACGAGCCGGAGGATCAGCGACATCTGGTGCTTCTGCAGCGCCTCGCCCTTCGCCTCCTCCGGGCTCGTGCCCGTGGTGATCGGGGCGACCCGGAACCCGATCGTCGAGACGATCAGGGCGATCACCACACCGGCCGCGACCTGACCGCCGATGACGTACGTCGACGGCAGCCCGAGGTCGGCGTCGGGGACGCTCAGGTAGACGACCACCCCCAGCACCACGATCATGCTCATGAAGGCGAGCGCCAGCATCTGAGCCGAGCGCAGGGCGGGTGTGGGCATCGGAGACTCCTCGTCGACGGGTGACTGGGACGCAACCTAGCGGACCGGCGGCCGGCGAAACTTCTTCCCACGTCGATGTCGAAGGAGAACGATGTGATTCGACGCATCGGTGTCGGCCACCGACAAGCGGTTGGCCCCGAACTGAGGAGCAGACCATGCCCCGTTTCATGGGTTTCGTGAGGATGGAAGAGGGAATCGGCGCGCCGCCGGAGGCCCTGTTCAAGGCGATGGACGACTACATCGGCAAGGAGGCGGGCGCTGGTCACTTCCTCGATGGTGGCGGTCTCTACGGCACCGAGGACGCGGTGAACTTCGTCGTGGAGAAGGGCCAGGTCACCCGTGTCGACGGACCGTACGCCGAGGCCAAGGAGGTCGTCGGCGGGTGGGCGCTGCTGCGCTACGACAGCCTGGACGAGGCGATCGCCGGGCAGCAGGAGTTCGCCCAGCTGCACGCGACGTACTGGCCGGAGTGCAAGGTCGTCGCCACCCTGCGCCAGATCTCCGAGGCATCCTAGGACCCTGGTGCCCGGTGGTACCCACGCCCGCCGACGACGTGTCCCCTGCCGCAAGCACCCGCGTGGGTCGCGACAGGGGACATGGTCGTGAGCATCGCCGGCGCTCAGGCGAGCTTGTCGGCGACCTTGTTGAGGTTGCTCCGGAGCTTGGCGCGGTAGGCGTCGTGCTGCTCGGGCAGTCGGGCGTCGCAGAAGGCGGCGAGGTCGGGTCCGGTGACCTGGATGACGGTGT
>NZ_JZDQ02000052.1 GCF_000960475.2 Nocardioides luteus
GTCGGCCGAGTGGGCACAACGCCGACCACTCGGCCGACGTACGTGACGTCTCGGCCGACGTACGTGACGTCTCGGCTGGGGTGAGGGTCAGGACCAGTGGCGGCGGATGACGGCGGTGACGTCGAACGGGTCGGCGCCACGTTGGGCGGCCAGGAGGCCGGCTCCCTCGGGCGAGCCGGTGTAGAGCAGGCCGGAGCCGCCGACCCAGTGCTCCCAGGCGGCGCGGAACGCCTTCGCGTCGGCGGCGCGGCGGCCGAGGGCGGTGGGGACCGCGTGCCAGGCCTCGGACTCCGCGGTGTGTCTTCCGGAGACCCCCAGGCGCAGCCGCTCGAGGGGGTCCAGGTCGCCCACGACCGAGCGCGAGACCAGGTAGCGCGGCGCGGCGATCCGTGCCAGCGCCTCCTCGAGCGAGGTGGCGAAGAGTGCCGACTCCTCCTCGGGCACCCCGGCCAGATGGAGGCGGTAGCTGCCGTCGGTGTCCACCGCGATCTCCAGCCCGCCGGCGCCGACCGAGGTCTGCCCGGTCGCGTGCAGCGCGTCGGCGACCGCCGCCCCGACAGCTCCGACGCTGGGTCTCCGGCGCAGCTGGGAGGCGATCCGGGTGCCGTCGCGATAGACGTACGCCGCCCAGAGCGCCCACAGCGCGCCGGCTGCGCCACCGAGTGCGGGTCCGATCGCGCCACCGCCACCGGCGACCGCCACGATCAGCCCCATGCTCAGCAGCAGCGCGGGCGCGAGGACGCCCTTGGCCGGCAGCCGCCACTCGGGCACCCGGCCCTCCAGCAGCCGGAACCCGGGCGGTCGCGGCGCGAGCACCGCCCCGGTCGGCGCCCGCAGCGCACCGGCCCGGCGCAACCGGATCCTGACGGTGCGGCCGGCGACGTCGGCGTACGGCTCCCCGATCCGCCACCTCTCCCGGATCGCCGTGCGGTCCTCGGCACGGGCGACCATCCGGGCGTTGATCGCGTCGAAGTCGGACTCCGGCGGGGCGGCGTACGGGGAGAAGGACTCGTCGATGTGACCGACGCCGTCGACGACGGAGCCGTCCTCGTCGGCTCCGAAGAAGCCGGTGTGCTTGCGGACCAGCCGCTTCCAGTCGTTGTCGCCGCGCGGGTGCTCCTCCTCGACGCAGACGACGGTCCAGTTGACCGCGACCTTGTCGGGCCGTGCCGGATCCGTACGCAGCGACCGCCCGCGCAGCTGCACGACCGCCGTCGTGGTCGTGGCGGCGGTGAGGTCGACGATCCCGGTCACCGACCGGGCGTCCCAGCCCTCGCCGAGCAGCCCGCGGGTCCCGACGAGCACCCGGCATCCGCCGGCCTCGAAGAACCGCGTCACGTACCCCACCCACTGCCGGCTGCTCCAGCGTCCGACGAGCGTGGCGTACGCCTCCTCCTTCTCGATCACCAGACCGTCGGCCAGACCCGGGTCGGTCTCGGCGATGTGCGCCACCAGCGCGGCGAGGGTCGTCGGCGGACCGGCGACGGTGGCGCCGGTGACCAGCAGGACGTCGTCGTTCGCCGCGCACAGCGTGGCAAGCACCGCCTTTGCGGAGCCGGACTGCTCCGCAATCACCCCACGGAGGTCGACGGGCAGCGTGGCCGAGGCCCGCTCGTGGTCGGTGACGACGAGCAGCCGCAGCGCGTCGCCGTGCGCGAGCCGCTCGTGGTCGACGATGGCCGCGGTCGCCGCCGTCTTGGCCTCCGAGCGCGCCAGCACCCGGTCGACCGGTGAGCGACCGGCGCGGATGCCGCGACGGGTCAGCGCATAGCCGACGGCCGGCAGCGCCTGCTTGATCGCGGCCAGGGCCTCCTGGTCCGCCTCGGCGTCGGAGGAGACGAGATGTCCGCGTACCCAGTCGCCGATCAGTGCCACCCAGTCCTCGGCCGACGGGTCACGTCGATGGGCCTCGGTCGGCGTCGCCCCCTCGGGCAGCGCGATCAGCCCGCGATGGTGGGCTCGGAGGGCGGCGGTGGCCAGCTCGGGTGATGCCTTCGCGATCTCACCCCACGACGGGGCGCCCGCCGATCGGGCCACGAACCTGCGGTCCAGCCAGGCGAGGAACGGCACGGTGCCCAGATCGGCGGAGGTGAGCGCGGTGAGCAGCTCCTCGAACCGCTCCGCGCTCCCCCGCAGCCACTCCCGCTCGCTCGGCGTGGGCGCGGTCAGCCAGACCAGGTCGGCGAACGGCGCCAGGTCGCCCTCGCGCACCACCGCCGGGATCGAGGTCGAGAAGACGATCTCGCCGAAGAGGGTCCCGACCAGTGCCGACTCCTCCTTGGTCAGCGCCTCGGGAGGGGTCGCGGTCAGCCCCAGCACCCGCGCGTCCGGCAGCAGCTCGAGGATCTCGCCCAGCAGCTCGCCCCACACCTCGAGCAGGTGATGGCACTCGTCCAGTACGAGGAGCAGCGGCCCGGCGCTTCTCAGCGCGGCGACCAGGGCCCGGCCGTTGTCGTGCAGCCTGGCCAGGTGGCTCTCCCCGGTCTCCGCCTCGTCGTCGGGATCGCCGAAGACCGCGACCGACTGGTAGGTCAGCGATGTCAGCGGAGCGTCGAGCTCGCGCGACGGAGATGCCGAGAGACCCAGCGCGGCCGCCTGCCGCAACCACTGTCCCTGGATGGCGGTGTTGGGGCTGAGTACGACGACCTTCGCCCCGTCCGCGATCGCGTCGCGCGCCGTCTCCAGCCCGACCAGCGTCTTCCCGGCCCCCGGCGGCAGCACCACCCACGCCCGCGACCGCCCCGCCTCCCAGGCCGCGCCCAGAGCGGACAGCGCACGCTGCTGATGAACACGGAGCTCCACGCCGCGAAGCCTAGTCAGCGCCGAGGCGTCACGTACGTCGGCCGAGGCGTCACGTACGTCGGCCGAGTGGGCACCACCGCGCCCACTCGGCCGACGGGAGTGACGTCTCGGCAGGCTTGCTAGGCAGCGGTGGCGAAGGCCGCCTCGGACTCCGGGTTGCGGGCGACGGAGCGCCGGGCGAGGGAGAAGGCGAGAGCGCCGAGGAGGGACGTGACCACCATGGTGATCGCCAGCGGCACCGCGGTGTGGTCGCCCGCGACGGCGCCGAGCGGGGAGGCGAGGCCGCCGCCGAGGAACATGATCCCGCCCATCAGCGCCGAGCCGGCGCCGACGGAGGGCCGGGCCTGCTCGATGGCGAGGGCGCCGGTGTTGCCCATGATGAGGCCGACGGAGGTGGTGACGACCACGATCGGCAGCAGGATGAGCACCTTCGGCACCGGCAGCAGCGCCACGACCAGCACGGACAGGGCAGCCAGGGCCATCACCGGCTGCGCCGTCCGGATGATCCGGGCCGGGTGCACCTGGCGCTTGGCCAGCCGTGCCGAGACCAGCCCCGCGACGGTGAGGAAGGCGGCGTTGACCGCGAACCCGATGCCGTACACGGCCGCCGAGGTGCCGATCACCGACTGGTAGAGGAACGAGGAGGAGGAGACGTACGTCATCAGGGTGGCGAACGTGAGCGACTGCGTCAGCGTGTAACCGAGGAAGGCCGGCTTGGCGAGCAGGCGGCCGAGGTCGGCGTACTCGACCCGGCTGCTGCGGCGCTCGACCGGGAGGCTCTCCCGGATCACCAGCAGCACGACGACGACCTGCAGGACGGAGATCGCGGCGACGATGCCGAGCACGCCGCGCCACGGCACGAACCCGGCGATGGCACCACCGATCACCGGCGCCAGGATCGGCGCGATCCCGCTGATCGACATCATGATCGACATCGCCCGGGCGGCCGCGAAACCGTGGAGTACGTCGGCGACGATCGCCCGCGCCATCACGATCCCCGCCGCGGCGGCGAGCGCCTGGACGAAGCGGGCCGCGATCAGCAGCTCGACGGTCGGCGCCAGCGCGGCCAGCACGCCGGCCGCCGCGGCCACGACCGACCCGATCATCAGAGGCCGCAGACGCCCGAACCGGTCCGAGATCGGCCCCCAGGCGATCTGCCCGAGTGCGAGCCCGATCAGGAAGGCGGTGAGGGTGAGCTGTACGTTGCCGGCCGCGGCCCCGAGGTCCGAGCCGATCTGCGGGAAGGAGGGCAGGTAGAAGTCGATCGCAAGCGGCGCGGATGCCGAGAGCAGGGCGAGTGCGAGCAAGAGCCGCGGCGGGACTGACGTCACCGAGGAGACCTCCGGAAGAGTTTGGTTGAAGAAGACAACCAACCGAACGCCGTAGCCCCGCCGCGCATTCCTCACCAGAGCGTGATGGACCTCTCGAAGATCCCCGACAGATCCTCGGCCGAGGGCTGCTTCGGCGCCGTGGCGAGCAGCCGCTGCTGCTTGAGCGCACCTTCGACCAGGTCCGGGATGTCACCGGCCTCGTAGCCGACCGCGCCGATGCCCGCCGGGATGCCGATATCGCGCATCAGGTCGGTCAGGACCCGGGGCAGCAGGTCGCGCGGCTCCTCCTGAGACTCGTCGAACCCGGGAGCCAGCAGCCGAGCCGCGCGGAGGTGCCGCTCGGGCGCCGCGTCGAAGGTGTAGCGGAACGCCTCCGGAGCGGTCAGCGAGACCGCCATCCCGTGCGGCACCAGCGCCTCGTCGCCGGGGTAGTCCGCCGGATGGAAGTCGCGTACCCGCCCGGCGATCGGGTAGGCACAGGCGTGCGGGATGTGCACTCCGGCGTTGCCGAAGCCGAGCCCCGCGAAGGTCGCCGCGAACGCCATGTCACCGCGCGCGATCGTGTCGTCGCCGTGTGCGACGGCCTGCCGGAACGAGCCGGCCAGCAGCGACAGACCCTTCTCCGACCACATGTCGGAGATCGGGTTGGCACCGCAGTAGGGCACCCGCTCGGCAGGCTCCTTGCGGTCGTAGGAGGTGTAGGGGCGGGCCGTGTAGCTCTCCAGCGCGTGACACAGGATGTCCATCCCCGACGCGGCGGTCACCCCGGCCGGCTGGGTCATCATCAGGTCCGGGTCGACGACGGCCAGCGTGGGCCGCAGCCGTGCGTGCGAGATCCCGGTCTTCACCTTCAGCGACAGCACGTCGAGCACGCACACGGTCGTCGACTCCGCCCCGGTCCCGGTCGTGGTCGGCACCGCGACCAGCGGCAGCAACGCATGCGAAGGCGCGAGCCCGCGACCCACCGGAGCGTTGAGGTAGTCCATCAGGTCGCCGTCGTTGGTGGTCAGCAGGTTGACCGCCTTGGCGGTGTCGATGCTCGACCCGCCCCCGACCGCCACGATCGCGTCGAACGGACCGTGCTCCCGGGCGAACTCGACCGCGGCCCGCATGCTCTCGTCGGTCGGCTCGACATGGACGCCGTCGAAGACGACCGCCGTGACGTCGTACGCCTTCATCTGCTCGGCCACGCGCTGCGGGAGCCCCGTGGCGGAGATGCCGGGATCGGTGACCACGAGAGCGCTCCGGGCGCCGAGCGACGCGAGGTCGTAGCCGATCTCGGCAGAGGCTCCGGTGCCGAACTTGAGCTGCGGGGAGCCATAGGTGAACACGGTCTCGGGTGTGGCGTGCGTCATGAGCGCACGATATCCACCGGCTCCTCTCCACATCATTGTGCGGAGTGCCCAAACGTCTCGTGAGACGCTCGTGGTTCTAAGTTGTGTATTTCACTAGACTTAATTCATTCCAAGCGACGTCCCCCGAGGAGACCATCCATGACCATCACTGAAGCATCCGCTGTCACCGAGCCCACCGAGCTCACCGTCCACAAGGTCGGGGGCCGGATCGGCGCCCGTATCGAGGGAGTGACCCTCTCCGGAGACCTGCCCGCCGAGACGATCGCCGAGATCCGCGCCGCGATCCTGAAGCACAAGGTCGTCTTCTTCCGCGACCAGGGCCATCTCGACGACCGCGCCCAGATCGCCTTCGGCGAGCGCCTGGGCCCGCTGACCACCGCCCACCCGACCGTCAACACCGGCAGCGCCCGGGTGCTGACCCTCAAGGCCAACCGCGGCATGGCCGCCAACTCCTGGCACACCGACGTCACCTTCGTCGACCGGCCGCCGGCGTTCTCGATCCTGCGTGGTGCGGAGATCCCCGACTACGGCGGCAACACCGTCTGGGCCAACACCGTCACCGCCTACGAGCGGCTCCACCCGCAGCTCAAGGCGCTGGTCGACAACCTGTGGGCGGTCCACTCCAACGACTACGACTACGTACGTCCCGACGAGGCCGAGGCCACCGACGACGTGGCCGCGCGCAAGCGGGAGGAGTTCGTCTCGACGATCTACCGCACCGAGCACCCGGCGGTCCGGATCCACCCCGAGACCGGCGAGCGGGCGCTCGTCCTGGGCCATTTCGTCAAGCACTTCACCGGCCTGAACCAGAAGGAGAGCGCGATCCTCTTCAACCTGCTCCAGGACCGCGTGACCGCCCTGGAGAACACCGTCCGCTGGCACTGGCAGCAGGGCGACGTCGCGATCTGGGACAACCGTGCCACCCAGCACTACGCCGTCGCCGACTTCGACGAGCTGCCGCGCGAGGTGCGGCGGATCACCGTGCAGGGTGACGTACCCGTCTCCATCGCGGGTGAGCACAGCCGGGTGACCGAAGGCTCCGCCGAGGTCTACAACCGCCTCGACGAGCTGATCTCCTGACCCGTAACCCGACGTACGCCGGCCGCCCCGACCCCCGCGGGGCGGCCGTCGCCGGGTCTCAGGCGAGGGTGAAGCTCACCTTCCGGGCGACGACGTCGGCCGCCTCCAGCCGCACCTGGACCTCCTCGCCCAGCGGGAGGGCCGTGGAGGCGGTGACCCCGGCCTCGATGGCGGGCTCCTCGACGGTGATCGCGCCCTTCTGCTTGTCCTCGTCGTCGACCTCGACGACCACCGCGTCGAAGGTCTCCCCCACGCGCTTGGACAGCAGGCCGGCCTCGACGAGGTCGACGACGCCGCGCTCGTAGGCACCGCTGGCCCGCGACGAGGCCCGCATCGTCTCCGGGAGGGTGGCGAATGCGCTGATCACCCACTCCGGGACGGGCTGGTCGGCACAGAGCGCCAGGCAGACCTCGCCGGCGTAGCGGTCGATCAGCCGGCGCAGCGGAGCGGTGACGTGCATGTATTCGTTGGCCAGGGCCGAGTGTTGGGTCAGCTCGGGCAGCTCACCGTTGAACGCGGCATACCCGCTCCCGCGCAGCAGCCGGGTGCAGGCGATCGCCATCGCGGCGTGCTTGCCGTTCTTGCCGTCCAGCGTGCGGATGAAGTCGGGGTAGAGCATCTCCGCGGGCCACTCCAGGCCGAGGGCACGAGCGGTGCGGTGCAGCCGCTGGACGTCTCGGGGATCGGGTTCGGGCAGCGTACGCAGGAGCCCGACCCGGGCGTAGACCATCAGGTCGGCCGCGGCGAAGCCGGTGAGCAGCGAGATCTGGGCGTTCCAGTTCTCGACGGGCAGCAGGTCGCGGTACTCCAGCGACCACTGGTCGCCCTGCACCGAGATCTCCTGGTCGCGCAGCGGCAGGTTCACCCCGCCGCGGGCGGCCTCGAGGGCGATCCGCTTCTCGCCGATCTCCTGCAGCAGCCCCAGCGACCCGGAGTAGTCGGCATCGCCGAAGCCCTCGCCGTCGAACATCTTCTGGACGCCCTCGTAGGACAGCTTCGCCCGGGACCTCACCAGCGCGCGCTCGACGAAGGTGTCGGTCCCCTCGCCGGTCGCGTCGAGCTTGTGCGTCCACAGCAACGCGGGGCGTACCTGGTCCGGGAGCAGCGAGGCGGCGTCCTCGGAGAGGACCTTGGGGTGGAGCGGGATCTTCGCATCGGCCGCGTAGAGCGACTCGCCGCGCTTGTTGGCCTCGACGTCGACCGGGTCGCCGGGCGCCACGAAGGCGGCCACGTCGGCGATCGCGTAGTGCACCACGTAGCCGTCGCCGTCGCGCTCCAGGTGGAGCGCCTGGTCGAGGTCCATCGACGTCTCGGGGTCGATGGTCACGAAGGGCAGATCGGTGCGGTCCAGCTCCGGGAGCCTCGGGGCGGCTGCGGCGGCGGCCGCCGCCTCCTCCACCTCGGGCGGGAACTCGGCGCTCACCCCCAGCTCGGCCTGGAGCGCGGCGATCCCGTCGCGGAGCGTGGTGGCGGCGACACCGCTGTCGGCACTGGCCACCCGGATGATGCGTGCGGAGCCCATGGCCGGAACTCTAGTGGCTACTTCTTCTTCGACTTCGCCTTGTAGGTCTTGTACAGCGAGGCGGCCTCCTTGCCGAAGGCCTTCGGGTTGCCCTTGAAGGCGGCGAACTGTTCCCACAGGTCCTTCTTGGACCCGTTGTGCGCCTTCGCCGACCTGTTGATCCGGGCCAGCGCCTTGCGCTGGGAGGAGGTCAGCGACCGCTTCGCCCGCAGATGCTCCGAGCGCGCTCTGGACTTCTTCGAAAGGTCCTGGATCAGCCAGAACGCGCCGACGATGACGGCCACGAGAAGAAGGCCGCCGAGGTTGGGCCCGGAGGTGGGTTCGGCGGCCAGGACGAACATGGTTGGAACGTAAGCTGGCGCATCGTCGCAGGTCACAGAGGCTTTGAAAGATACCCAATCCTCGATTCGGCCATCCTCGCCCCGGACGGCACGATAGTCCCCGTGCTGATCCTGCTGCCGCCCTCGGAGGGCAAGACCGCGGCCGTACGCGGCAACCCGCTCGCCCTCGACGACCTCCGCCTCCCGGTGCTCAACCCGGCCCGCGCCAAGGTCATCGACGCACTGGTCGAGCTCTGCACCACGCGACCGGACGAGGCCGTCGACATCCTCGGGGTCCCGAAGACGCAGCCCGAGCTCGTCACCCTCAACGCCGGGCTGCTCGATGCCCCCGCCGCGCGCGCCGACCGGGTCTACACCGGCGTCCTCTACGACGCCCTCTCCCCCGCGACCCTGTCACCGGCGGCCAAGCGCCGCGCCACCGGCCGGGTCATGGTCACCAGCTCCGTGTTCGGCCTGGTCGGCCTCGCCGACCGCATCCCGGCGTACCGGCTCTCGGGGGACACCACCCTCCCCGGCGTCGGCGGTATCCAGGCCCACTGGCGCTCCCACCTCGGCGCCGGCCTGACCGAGGCCCTCGGCGACGGCCTTCTCGTGGACCTCCGGTCCGGGACGTACGCCGCCTTCTGGCGCCCCGACGAGGTCTCTGCCCGCACTGCCACCGTCCGCGTCCTCCACGAGCACAACGGTCAGCGCAAGGTGGTCAGCCACTTCAACAAGGCCACCAAGGGCCGCCTCGTCCGCGCGCTCCTCGAGTCCGGCGCCAACCCCCGCACCCCCGCCAAGCTCGCCGACACCTTCCGCGACCTCGGCTGGACCGTGGAGGTGGGCGCTCCGACGAACAAGGGCACCCAGCTCGACGTGGTCGTCGCCGAGATCTGACCCTCCAACCCGCCGAGTCAGATGAGTCCGGCGGCGAAGGGGTCGCGGGAGACCGGGAGGCCGTTGAAGAGGCGGAGGGAGGCGCGGTTGTCGGCGAAGAAGGAGACGACCGTGACCGATGCGGGCGAGAGCTCCATGTTGAAGACTCCCTGGATCGGGGTGCCGAGCGCGTGGGCGACGATCAGCTTGATCGGCGAGACGTGGGAGGTGACCACGACGGTCTCGCCCGCGTGGGCCTCGAGGACGCGGGAGAGGCCGGCGAGCACGCGCTCCTGAGCGGAGTCGAACGACTCGCCACCGGGAGGCGCGACCTCGGTCGCGCCCATCCAGGACTGCATCTCCTCGGGGAACTGCTCGGCGACCTCACCGAAGGTGAGTCCCTCCCAGGCACCGAAGTCGATCTCCGCGAAGCCGGGCTCCTCGTCGATCCGGGCACCCAGGACCCCGGCGACGAGCTCGGCGGTCTCGACGGTGCGCAGGACCGGTGAGGTGACGACGGTCGAGACCGACGGGGCCAGCGGCCGCAGCCACTCCGCGGTCAGCAGCACCTGCTCGCGACCCTCCTGGGTCAGCGGCGGGTTGTCGCCGCCGAGACCGCCGGAGAAGGCCTTCGCGGCGGTGTGCTTGGTGACCCCGTGGCGTACCAGGACGAGGGTCGTCGCGGCCGCCCCGGCGCTCCACCCGCGCGCGGGCTTGTGACTCACAGTCCCGACTCGGCGGTGCGTACCAGGATGCGGGAGCACTCCTCGCAGCGCACGACTTCGTCGGCGGCGAGACCGCGGATGCGGGAGATCTCGGCGGGGTCGAGCTGGAGGTTGCAGCCGCCGCACCGGCGGGCACGCAGCTCGGCGGCACCGACGCCCATCTTCGAGCTCAGCCGCTCGTAGAGGGCGAGCAGGTCCTCGGGGATGCCCTCGAGGGCGGGCGTCCGCTCCTCGGCGACCCCGGCGAGCTCGGCGTCGATCTTCGAGGTCTCCACGTCGACCGAGTCGATGGCGACCGCGAGCTTCTCGGTGATCTCGGCGAGCTCGGCCTCGAGCCGGGTCACGGTGGCCTGAGCCCCTTCGAGCTGCTCCATGACCTCGAGCTCCTCGTCCTCGAGCACCGAGATCCGGCGGTCGAGGGTGGCCAGCTCGTGCTGCATGCGCTCGAGGTCCTTGGCGCTGCTGATCGCCCCGGAGTCCATTCGCTCCTGGTCACGCTTGCGGCGGGTCTTGACCGCCTCGACGTCGGCGTCGGCCTTCTTCTGCACCCGCTCGAGGTCGTCGCGGATGACCCGGGCGTCGCGTACGGCATCGTCGGTGGTCTTCTTCGATGCCTGCAGCTCCGCCACGACGGCGGCCTGCGGCAGGTGGGCACGGCGGTGGCGCAGCTGGAGCGCACGCGAGTCCAGCTCACAGACGTCGAGCAGCTTCACCTGGGCGAACGGGTCGGCTTTCAGCGGATTCTCCTCAGTTGTTCACTATTCGCTTGGTCCACGGGTCGGTGACGATCTCCGAGACCCGGGTCTCCACCGTATCTCCGAATGCCTCCCGAAGTCGCCTCGCCAGCACAGGCAGCCAGGTCCACTCGGCCGCCCAGTGCGGGATGTCGATCAGCGCACCGCCCTTCTCGAGGAACTCCGAGGCCGGATGGTGGCGCAGATCGCTGGTCACGAAGACGTCGTACGCAGCCACCTGGTCGAGCAGGAAGTCGCCCGCGCCGCCGCACAGCGCCACCGAGGAGACCGGCCGGTCGAGGTCGCCGGCGACCCGGATCCCGGCCGCGGTCGCGGGCAGCGCGGCGGCGACGGACTCGGCGAAGGCGCCCAGCGTCGTCGACTCCACCGTCCCGGCCCGGCCGGTGCCGACCTCCGGAGTGAGCCCAGGAATCAACGGCCGCAGCGAGCTCAGCCCGAGAGCGAGCGCCAGCGACTCCGAGACGCCGCCGAGGGCCTGGTCGGCGTTGGTGTGGGCGGTGAGCAGGGCGCAGCGGGCGGAGACCAGGGTCGAGAGCGTACGTCCCTTGGGGGTCGTCGCCGCGAACCCGTGCACGCCCTTCAGGAAGAGCGGATGATGGACCACGACCAGGTCCGCACCCCACTCGGCCGCCTCCTCGGCGACCGGGAGGGTCGGGTCGACGGCGAGAAGCACCTTCGAGACCGGCGCCGAGGGCTCTCCCCAGACCAGCCCGACCGCATCCCAGTCGTCGGCGGTGGCGGGCGGATACCAGTCGTCCAGCAACGAGGTCACGGCAGACAGGGTCGGCGGCATCGGCAGGGTCGGCATGGGGTAACCCTAGATCCCTCGACCGAGTCGGCACCCAGCGACAGCACCTAGCACGAAATCCAGTTCGTAACCGTTCTTTTACAACCGATTCCGTACTTTTCTCCGGATCTTGTGGTGGAATGCAGCGCTAAGTGAACAATCGACTGGAGCAGCGATGACCACGAAAGCTACCCCGGACCCACCCTCCGGCTCGGTGACCATCAAGGGCCTGACCAAGACCTACGGCCAGGCCACGGCGGTCGACGGCCTGGACCTCGAGATCCGGCCCGGCGAGTTCATCTCGCTGCTCGGCCCGTCGGGCTGCGGCAAGACGACCACGCTACGGATGATCGCAGGCTTCGAGAAGCCCGATTCCGGCAGCATCATGATCGGCGGCAAGGACGTGGTCAGGCTCGCGCCCTACCAGCGCGACGTGAACACGGTCTTCCAGGCGTACGCGCTGTTTCCGCACAAGTCGGTCGCGGAGAACGTCGCCTACGGCCTGCAGCAGCGCAAGACGCCCCGGGCGGAGATCCGCGAACGCGTCGTCGAGGCGCTGCGGATGGTGCGGATGCTCGACTTCGCCGACCGTTCACCGACCCAGCTCTCCGGCGGTCAGCAGCAGCGCGTGGCGCTCGCCCGCGCACTGGTCAACCGCCCCGGCGTCCTCCTCCTCGACGAGCCGCTGGGCGCACTGGACCGCCAGCTGCGCGAGGAGATGCAGCTCGAGCTGAAGCTCCTCCAGTCCCGCCTCGGCATCACCTTCGTCTTCGTCACCCACGACCAGGGCGAGGCGCTCGCGATGAGCGACCGGATCGCGATCATGCGCGCCGGCCGGATCGAGCAGCTCGCCGACGCCGACACCGTCTACAACCAGCCCGCCAGCGCGTACGTCGCCGGCTTCGTCGGCCAGCAGAACTTCCTGCAGGGCGAGGTCAGCGCCGACGGCACCACCGTCGAGACCCCGATCGTGGTCGTCGAAGGCCCCGCGAAGCCCGACGGCAGGCCCGGCGAGCCCCATCAGGCCGCCATCCGTCCCGAGCTGATCTCGATCGAGCCCGGGACGGTCGCCGAAGGCCTCAACACCGTCGCCGGCGAGGTCCTGCAGGTCTCCCCGCTGGGCGAGGTGATCCAGTACCTCGTCAAGGTCACCGACGAGACCAGCCTCCTCATCCGCCGCCCCGCCCACGGCGCCGTGCGGCTCTCCCCCGGCGACCAGGTCCTCTGCGGCTGGGCCGCCGAGGACGTACGCCTCTTCCCCCTCGACACCCCACCTGACCCGACCACCGCGAGGAGCCCCCAGTGAACAAGCCTGCAGACAAGAACGGCAACGTACGGATCCTGGCCAGCCATGCCGGCGCTCGTGCGATCCGCCAGGAGCTCTCGCGGCGACACTTCCTGAGCCTGGCGGCCCTCGTCGGCGCCGGCGCCGCGCTCAGCGCCTGTGGGACCGGCGACGGCGGGTCGTCCAGCGCGGCCGAGCCGGGCGGTGGCGCGACCGGCGGCCCGGTGGAGAAGGCGCTGTCGATCTACACCTGGGGCGACTACGACGCCCCCGAGGTGATCGAGGCCTTCGGCAAGACCGGGCCGAAGGTGACCCTCGACTCCTACGGCTCCAACGAGGAGCTGATCTCGAAGCTGGTCGCGGCCAAGGGCACCAGCGGCTACGACATCGTCGTGCCGACCGGGGTCTACATCCCGCAGCTGATCGAGAACGACGTCATCGTCAAGTTCAACAAGGACCTGATCCCCAACATCGCCAAGGTCGACCCGCAGTTCCTCGGCCAGGACTGGGACCCGGAGAACGACTACTCGGTGTGCAAGGACTGGGGCACCACCGGCTTCGTCTACGACACCACGGTCATCAAGCGCGACCTGAAGACCTGGGACGACTTCATCGACGCCATGCAGAAGGAGGCCTCCGGCAAGACCTCGCTGCTCGACGACCCGCAGGGTGTCGCCGGCCTCTACTTCTGGGCCAACGACATCGACTGGAACACCGAGGACATGGCCGACTACGACGCCTTCGAGGCCGAGGCGGTCGAGAAGTGGGCGCCGCACATCGCCGCCTTCGACTCCTACCCCTCGACCGGCGCGATGCAGGAGAACACCTTCGCGCTGATGCAGAACTGGAACGGCGACGCCCGTCTCGGCATCCTCGAGCACAAGCAGCCCGACCGCTGGAAGTGGGTCCTGCCCGGCCCGACGACCGAGCTGTGGATGGACAACTGGTGCATCCCGGCCGGGGCGCCCCACCCGGAGGCCGCGCACGCGTTCATCGACTTCGTGCTGGAGCCGGAGAACTCGTTCAAGGAGATGGACTACATCGGCTATCACACCGGCACCCTGGGCATCGAGGAGATGGCCAAGGAGCGCAAGGTCGAGCTGCCCGAGATGATCTTCTTCACCGAGGAGCAGCTCGCCACGATGAAGAACGGCGCCGTCAACAAGGCTCAGGACCGGCGTACGGAGGTCTACGACAAGCTGAAGGCCGCCGCCAGTGCGTGACCGTGCGGCCAGGCGCCTCCCGGGTTTCGTCCTCGCCGTCCCGGCGTGGCTGTGGCTGACCGTCTTCTTCGTCGTCCCGTTCCTGCAGGTCGCGTGGTTCAGCTTCGGCGAGAAGCCCGGGATGTTCGGCACCCACAGCAACGCGGTGATGTCGCTGGACCGTTATGCCGAGGCGTTCAGCCCGACCTTCTTCACGATCTTCCGGGCAACGCTGTGGATGAGCGTTCTGGGGACCGTCGCCTGCCTGCTGGTCGCGTTGCCGGCGGCGTACTTCATGGCGCTGAAGGTCCCCGCGCACCGTCGCGGGCTGCTGGTCGCGTTGGTGATGGTGCCCTACTGGACCTCGTTCCTGATCCGTACGATCGGCTGGAAGGTGATCCTGTCCTCGGAGGGTGCGCTGGCCGGGTTCATGACCGACGTCGGTCTGGTCGGCGACCCGCACGACCTGCTCAACACCCGCGGCGCGGTGCTGCTCGGCCTGATCTATAACTATCTGCCGCTGATGATCCTGCCGTTGTACGTCGCCTTCGACCGCGTCGACAACGCGCTGGGTGAGGCGTCCAAG
Source organism: Nocardioides luteus (assembly GCF_000960475.2). Classification (GTDB taxonomy): domain Bacteria; phylum Actinomycetota; class Actinomycetes; order Propionibacteriales; family Nocardioidaceae; genus Nocardioides; species Nocardioides luteus_A. The sequence continues at coordinate 14,630 of NZ_JZDQ02000052.1, forward strand.
GATCTCGGCGCGGGCCGGGTGCGGACGTTCTTCCAGGTCACGCTGCCGCTGGCGCGCCCGGGGATCATCGCCGGGGTCGTCCTGGTCTTCATCCCGATGATGGGCGACTACGTCACCCCGGCCGTCCTCGGCGGCGCCAAGGGCACGATGGTCGGCTCGCTGATCGCCAGCCAGTTCCTCACCGCACAGAACTGGGCGCTCGGCTCGGCGATGGCTGTGGTCCTCATCCTGCTCACCATGGTCGTCGTCGTCCTCGCCATCGCGCTGCTGTGGGGCGTGGGATGGCTCGTCCACCGACGCACCGAGCTGGTCGTCGGAACCGTCCCGCCTCCTGACCCGAGGCTGCCCACCAAGGAGGTGGTGACCGCATGAGCAGGCCTTCCGGGACCAATCTCGCGCTCGGCGTGTGGACCACGCTGGTCTTCGTCTTCCTCTTCGCCCCGATCATCGTGATCGCCGTCTACTCCTTCAACGGAGGCCGGCTGCTCACCGCCTGGGACGGCTTCAGCCTGCACCCGTTCACGGCGATCGTGGAGCGGCCGACCGTACGCCACACCGTCGCCGTCTCCCTGCAGACCGCGGTCGTCGCCGCGATCCTGGCGAGCGCGCTCGGCACCCTCGCCGGGATGGCGATGGCCCGGTTCCCGGGCCGCTGGACGGGGCCGTTCACGCTGCTGTTGCTGCTGGTCTCGGTGACGCCCGAGATCGTCGACGGCATCGCGCTGCTCCCCTGGTTCGTCACGCTCGGCCAGGACTGGTCGCTGGTGCCGTTCAACAACGGCTACGTGCGCCTGATCATCGGTCACTCGCTGTTCGCGACCGCGGTCGTCACCTACATCGTCCGGGCTCGCCTGGTCGGGTTGGACGCGTCGCTGGAGGAGGCCTCGGCGGACCTCTATGCGCGCCCGATCCCGACGTTCTTCAAGGTCACGCTCCCGCTGGTCGGCCCGGCGGTCCTCGCCGGTGGGCTGCTGGCCTTCACGCTGAGTCTCGACAACACGGTGATCTCCTCGTTCATCAACGTCTCCGGCACGACCTCATGGCCCGTCTACGTGCTCTCCTCGGTCCGCTCCGGGCTCAAGCCCGAGATCGCCGCGGTCTCGACCATCCTGCTGGTCTTCACGCTCCTGGTCCTCGGCCTGGTGGCACGGGTGCTCAAGCGCTCGGGCTCCTCGGTCACCGACACCATGGCTGTCGCCTGATGGGTGGACGGGCTCTCCCCGCGGAGCTGCTGCTCCGCGGGGGCCGGGTGCTGCGCGAGGGCGGCTGGGAGGACGTGGACATCGCCGTCCAGGGCGGTCGGATCGCGGCCATCGGCGCGTCTCTGGACGGTTGTGCCGGTCCGGACACCGTCGTCGAGGAGCTCGACGGTCGCTGGGTCCTGCCCGGGTTCCACGACTCCCACGTGCACCCGGTCCAGGCCGGCCTGGAGATGAACCAGTGCGACCTGACCGGCCTGTCCACGCTCGAGGAGTATCTGGACGCCATCGGGTCCTACGCCGCCGCCAACCCGTCGCGGGCCTGGATCTCGGGCGGTGGCTGGTCGATGGACTCCTTCCCCGGCGGGGTGCCGAGCGCTGCGCCGCTCGATCGGCTGCTGCCCGACCGGCCGGTCTTCCTGCCCAACCGCGACCACCACTCCGCCTGGGTCAACAGCCGCGCGCTCGAGCTTGCCGGCATCTCTGCCCACACGCCCGATCCTGCGGACGGGCGCATCGAGCGTGACGCCTCCGGCAACCCGACCGGAGCGCTGCACGAAGGTGCGATGGCGCTGGTCGGATCGCTGGTCCCCGCCCCGACCTCGCAGGACCTGATGGAGGCGCTGCTGACCGCCCAGCGCCACCTCCACTCCGTCGGCATCGTCGGCTGGCAGGACGCGCTCGTGGGCGACGGTCTCGGCATGCCCGACTCGCTGCCGACCTACATCGCCGCCCGGGGCTCCGGCGCGCTCACCGCGAAGGTCGTCCTGGCCCAGTGGTGGGACCGCGACCGTGGTCTGGAGCAGCTGCCGTCGCTCATCGAGCGGCGTGCCCTGGCAGCCCAGGCGGGGCTGGACGCGGGCAGCGTGAAGCTGATGCAGGACGGCGTCTGCGAGACCCACACGGCCGCGATGCTCTCGCCCTATCTGGACGCCCACGGCCGGCTCACCGACAACCGCGGGCTCTCCTTCATCCCCGCGGATGCCCTGGCCACCTATGTCGCGGCGCTGGACGAGGCCGGGTTCCAGGCGCACATCCATGCGCTCGGGGACCGCGCCGTGCGCGACAGCCTGGACGCGATCTCGCACGCACGGGCGACCAACGGGGCCAGCGGCCTGCGCCATCATCTGGCCCACGTGCAGGTCGTCGACCCTTCCGACGTCCCTCGGTTCGCCGCCCTGGAGGTCACCGCCAACATCCAGCCGCTGTGGGCGTGCCTCGACGAGGCGGTCGAGGTGCTGACCCTGCCGTTCCTGGCACCGGCGGCGCGCGAGCAGCAGTATGTCTTCGGGTCGCTGCTGCGTACGGGTGCCCGGATCGCGTGCGGTAGCGACTGGCCGGTCTCCGACCCGGCGCCGCTGCTCGGCATGCACGTCGCGGTCAACCGCCGCTCCCCCGAGCAGCCCGCCGACGCCGCCCCGCTGCTGCCGGAGGAGGCGCTGTCGGTCGCCGAGGCCCTCGCCGGCTACACCACCGGCACCGCCTACGTGAACCGCCTGGAGCGCTCCACGGGCCGGATCGAGACCGGCTACGCCGCCGACCTCGTCGTCGTCGACCACGACATCCTCGGCACGGACACCACGGTCCTCGGGCGCACCCGGGTGACCCACACCTACGTCGACGGTCGCGAGGTCCACCGACGCTGACCGGGTGCAAGACTCGTTGCCATGATCATCTTCGGGTTCAAGACCTACACCCGGCTGCTCGCGACGCTCTCGCTGGTCTGCCCGAACTGCGGGCAGCGGGCCGCACAGCGGCTGTTCGAGATCGTCAACAAGTTCACCCTCTTCTTCATCCCGCTCTTCCCCGTCAGCAGGTCGCGCCGGATGGACTGCACCTACTGCGGCTACGCCTCCAAGCTGTCCAAAGAGCAGTCAGACCAGCTCCAGTCCGCCCCGCGCCCGAGCGTCGGCTGATCCTCGGCGGCTCTTACAGGAATCCCACAGCCGGGACAGGAGGTCCTCACGGATTCGGACGTCAGAGTCAGGTCAACGCACCAGACAGACGTCAAGGAGAACCGAATGAGCCGCGTACCCGAACCCGAGAACACCCCTGAAGGCCCGGCCTATGAGGGCCGCCTGCTCGCCCGCCCCGACGAGGAGGTGGTCGACCAGGGTGCCGGCTTCGACATCTCGACGCTGCTGACCCGCCGCCGGGTGCTCGGGCTCGTCGGGGTCGGCGTCGGGGCCGCCGCCCTGGCCGCTTGCGGGGCGTCCGGCTCGTCCGGCTCGTCCGGCTCTTCCGGCTCCTCGGGCGGCTCCTCGGGCGGCTCCGCGTCGAACGCGTCCACGACCGCGGACGGCGAGATCCCGCAGGAGACCAACGGCCCCTACCCGGCCGACGGCACCAACGGCACGAACGTGCTGACCGAGTCCGGGATCGTACGCAGCGACATCACCTCCAGCCTCGACGGCGGCACCACCGTCGACGGTGTGCCGCTCGAGTTCACCTTCACCGTGACCGACATGACCAACGACAACGCGCCCTTCGAGGGAGTCGCGGTCTACCTGTGGCAGTGCGACGCCGCAGGTCTCTACTCGATGTACTCCGAGGGCGTCGAGGACGAGACGTACCTTCGCGGCGTCCAGGTCGCCGACGCCAAGGGTCAGGTGACGTTCAAGACGATCGTGCCGGGCTGCTACACCGGTCGCTGGACCCACATGCACTTCGAGGTCTACCCCGACGCCGACTCGGCGACGACCGGCGACAACGCCATCGCGACCTCGCAGGTCGCCTTCCCCGAGAAGATGCTCAACAAGGTCTACGAGCTCGACACCTACGCGGGCTCGGCCGACAACCTCACCCAGGTCACCCTCGAGAACGACAACGTCTTCAGCGACGGCTACGAGCTCGAGATGGGCAAGTTCAGCGGCAGCCCGAGCGCCAGTTACAAGGGCTCGCTCGCCGTCGCCGTCGACACCACCACCGAGGCCTCCATGGGCGGCGCGCCGGGCGGCGGCACCCCGCCCGAGGGTGGTGACGGTGGCACCCCGCCGGAGCCCCCGACCGAGTAACCCGTCCAGACCATCATCCAGGAGATCATCATGTTGCAGAACCTCACGGGCTGGCACGCCCTCGTCATCCTCGCCATCATCCTGCTCGTCTTCGGCTCGGCGAAGCTGCCAGCCCTCGCCCGCAGCGTCGGCCAGTCCGTACGCATCCTCAAGGACGAGACCCACGACGCCGCGGCCGCCGCCGAGCCGCAGCCCGCGACCGTCGAGGCCGTGGCCGACCGCAGGGCGTCATGACCACCGCCACCGTCGCGCGGGGGACCATGCCCGTCGCCGGCCACCTGCGCGAGGCGAGCAGGCGTGGGACCCGTGCGGTGGTGGCCCTCCTCATCGGGGTGGCCGTCGGCTTCTGGCTCTCCGACCAGATCCTGGAGGTCCTGCGCTCCCCGATCGAGCAGATCGCGCAGTCGCAGGACGCCAGCCTCAACTACGACACGGTGACCGGCGCCTTCGACCTCAAGCTCAAGATCGCGCTCTTCGCCGGCGTGATCGGTTCCAGCCCGGTGTGGCTGGCCGAGCTCTTCGGGTACGCCACCCCGGGGCTGACCCGCCGGGAGCGCCGCTACACCGTCGGGTTCCTCGCGGCCGCGATCCCGCTGTTCGCCGCGGGCTGCGCGTTCGGGTTCCTGCTCTTCCCGCACATGGTCGAGATGCTCGCCGGCTTCTCCTCGACCGAGGACAGCACCATCCTCAACGCCGGCTACTACGTCGACTTCGTGATGAAGATGGTCCTCGCCATCGGAGTCGCGTTCGTGCTGCCGGTCTTCGTGGTCGTGCTCAACCTGCTCGGCCTGCTCCCCTCGCAGACGCTGTGGCGCAGCTGGCGCGCCATCGTGGTCGTCATCGTCCTGTTCAGCGCGCTGGTGACGCCGGCCGCCGACGTCCTGTCGATGTTCCTCGTCGCAGCGCCGATGGCAGGCCTGTTCACCGCCGCCGTCATCATCACCCACCTCCACGACCGTAGGAAGGCCCCGCCGTGTTCGGCCTGAGCATTGAGAAGCTGTTCCTCGTCGCGGTCATCGCGGGCCTCGTGATCGGCCCACAGCGGCTGCCGATCCACGCCCACCGCCTCGCCGAGCTGATCCGTTCCTTCCGGGGCTTCGTCGAAGCCGCCAAGGCCCGGGCGGCGACCGAGATCGGCATCTCGCATGCGGAGCTGGAAGCCTTGGACGTACGCCGCTACGACCCGCGCCGCGTCGTCCGGGAAGCGCTCGCCGACACCCCGGCCGCGGCTGCCGAGCCCACCGACGACCCCGAGGCGCGAGCCCGGTCGGTGGTCGAGGAGGCAAGCCGCGTACGTCCCGGCCAGAAGTACCTCGTCACCGGCGGCTCCGCCCACCCCCGCCGCATCCTGATCGCGTCGCTGCCGGAGGACGACCCTCGCCGCCTGGCCGCGTACATCCCACCTCCGGGCGCCGACGACGAGACCGAGCTCCTCCTGACGGAGGTCAGCAACCTCCTCCAAGAGTCCCGACCCGCCGACTCGGCGCATTTGTCCCGCTGACCCGCCGAGTCGGCGCAACTGTCCCAGGTGTGCGGGACAGATGCGCCGACTCGGCGTGAATCTATGGGGCAGACGCGCCGGGTCGGCGGATCAGTTGACCTTGCGGTCGCGGTCGCCCCAGTAGGGCTCGCGGAGCTTGAACTTCTGCAGCTTGCCGGTCGCCGTACGGGCGAGGGAGTCGCGGAACTCGACGACGGTCGGCGCCTTGTAGCCGGCGGCGCGTTCCTTGCACCAGGCGATCAGCTCCTCCTGGGTCGCCTCCGCGCCCTCGGCGAGGACGACGAGGGCGAGGATGGTCTCACCCCACTTCTCGCTGGGGATGCCGATGACGGCCACCTCGGCGACCGAGGGGTGCAGGAAGAGGACGTCCTCGACCTCGGCGCTCGAGACGTTCTCGCCGCCGGTGATGATGACGTCCTTGATCCGGTCGGAGATGGTGAGGTAGCCGTCGTCGCCGATGCTGCCGCCGTCGCCGGTGTGGAACCACCCGTCGGCCAGCGCCTTCTCGGTCTCCTCCGGCTTCTCCCAGTAGCCCTCGAGCACCACGTTGGAGCGGGCCAGGACCTCCTTGTCGGGCGAGATGTCGAGGCTCACCCCGATCGCGGGCGCACCGGCGCGGGTGAGCTTCGCGGCGCGCTCCATCGGGTCGAGGTCGTCCCACTCGGCGCGGGTGCGGTTGATGGTCAGCAGCGGCGAGGTCTCGGTGAGGCCGTAGATCTGGATGAACTCCCAGCCGAGTTCCTCCTGGACGCGGACGACCGTCTTCGTGGGCGGCGGGGCACCGGCCATGATGATCCGCACCCGGTCGCGCCCCGGGATCTCGCCCTCGGTCTCCTGCCACTGCGGCAGCGCGTCGAGCACGGCCGCCGCCACCGCGGGAGCGGCGCACATGTAGCTGACCCCGTGGTCGCGTACGCGGCGCAGGATCTCCATCCCGTCGACCTTGCGCAGCACGATGTGCTTGATGCCGAGGCCGGTCGCGGCGAACGGCATGCCCCAGCCGTTGGCGTGGAACATCGGCAGCGTGTGCAGGTAGACGTCACGGTCGGTCAGCCCGGCGTGGAGCCCGAAGGTCAGCGCGTTGGTCCAGATGTTGCGGTGGGTGATCTGCACGCCCTTGGGCCGGGCGGTGGTGCCGGAGGTGTAGTTGATCGTCGCGGTCGCGTTCTCGTCGGGCTCCCACGGCGTCGGCTCGACGCCCTCGGCGGCGTAGAGGTTGGCGTCGTCGCCGAGCACGAACCGGTGCTTGGCGGTCACGTCCTTCAGCGCTTCGTCGACCTCCGGGTCGACCCAGAGCACCGAGGCGCCGGACTGCTCCACGATGTAGGAGACCTCGTCGGGCCGGAGCCGGAAGTTGACGGGCACCAAGATGCGGCCGTAGCCGGCGACGCCGTAGAAGGCGGTCAGCAGCCGGGCGGAGTTGTGGGAGACGATCGCGACCCGCTCCCCCACGCCGATGCCGAGCTCGTCGAGCTTCGCTGCCATCCGCTTCGCGAGCGACTTCATCTCGGCGTACGTCACCTCCCCGAGGGACGCGGCCGGCTGGTCAGGCTCGTCGACGACGCCCACCCGCTCGCCGTAGACGGATGCGGCACGGTCGATGAAGTCGTTGACGCTGAACGGGACGAACACGGGCGTTACCTCCAGGTGCAAGTGGTGACCCGGATCACTGTATCCATGAGAGGTCTCTCATGGACCCCCACATCGGACAGGTGGTCAGGCACTATCGGAGGGTCATGTCCCGCACCCTGAAAATCGTCCTGCCGCTGGTCGTCCTGGTGGCGGTCGGCGTCTACCTGGCCGGCTCCTTCGCGGGCGCCTCCGAGAACGACCCGCCGCCGCGCGAGCCCGTCGTGCTGCCCTCGCAGTCTGTTTCGCCGTCCTCGCCGACCACCGGATCGTCCCCGAGCACGGATCCCTCGGGTGTCCCGGTCGTCACCCCTGGTCCCGTCGACGATGATGATGACGACGATGACCACGACGACCGCCATGACGACGACTGACCCACGCCGCCGGGGGCTATCCGTACGCGCCCGGATCACCGCCTCGGTCGCCCTCCTGGTCACCCTCGCCCTGGCCGGCGCGGGGCTCATCGTCTACGCCGTCGAGCTCGGCCGGGTCGATGCCGCGACCACGCGCGAGATGGAGCAGGAGCTCGACGAGTTCTCCCGGCTCCGCACCGAGGGCATCGACCCCGAGACCAGGGCCCCGTACGACGTGGAGGGACTGCTGCGGACGTTCCTGAGCCGCAACGTGCCCGACGACGACGAGCTCTTGGTCGCCTGGGTCGACGGCCGGCCGCGCGCGCACTTCCCCGAGGACCCGCTGGTCTCCACGGCGCGGTTCAGCGCCGCCGTCGCCGACCTGGTCGTCGACGGTGGGACGACGTACCTCGACACCGCCGACGGCGAGGTACGCATCACCAGCCAGCCGGTGCGCCAGGACACCGCCACGGGCACCACCGAGGGTGCCCTCCTGGTCGTCTCCTACCTCGACGAGGACCGCTCCGAGCTGCGCAGCACGATGCGGACCTACACGATCGTGGCCGGACTCCTCGCCCTGCTCGTCACCCTGGTCGCGGCCTGGCAGTCAGGGCGGCTGCTGGCGCCGCTGACCCGGCTGCGGCAGGCCACCGGCGCGATCGGCGCCACCGACCTCTCCGCCCGCCTGCCCGAGTCGGGCAACGACGACATCTCGGCCCTGACCAGGAACTTCAACGACATGCTGGCCCGCCTGGAGCAGGCGTTCACCGACCAGCGGCAGTTCCTCGACGACGCCGGTCACGAGCTGCGTACGCCGCTGACCATCATCGGCGGCCACCTCGAGCTCCTCGACGAGTCCGACCCGGCCGAGGTCGAGCAGACCCGGCGGCTGGCGCTCGACGAGATCGACCGGATGAGCCGGCTGGTCGGCGACCTGATCCTGCTGGCCAAGCACGACCGCCCCGACTTCCTCACCCTGGAGGAGGTCGACGTCGACACCCTCACCGAGGACATCCTCGCCAAGGCGAGTGCGCTCGCCGACCGCGACTGGCACCTCGACGCGGCCACGCCCGGCACCTGGCGCCTCGACCCGCAGCGGGTCACCCAGGCGATGCTGCAGCTGTGCGACAACGCGGTCGGCCACACCGCGCCCGGCGACCGGATCGCGGTCGGCTCGGCGACCGTCGACGGCGCCCTGCGGCTGTGGGTGCGCGACACCGGGCCCGGCGTACCCGCCGAGGACCGCGACCGGATCTTCGAGCGGTTCGCGCGCGGCACCGAGACCGGCTCGGGCGAGCGGCCCGGGCTCGGCCTCGGGCTGGCCATCGTCTCCGCCATCGCCACCGCCCACGGCGGCACCGTCGGCGTCGAGGACGCGACGCCGACCGGCGCCCGCTTCACCATCACCCTGCCGGCACGCACCGAAGGAGAGGCATGGCCCGCATCCTGATCGTCGAGGACGAGGACCGCATCGCGGCGTTCCTCGCCAAGGGCCTCGGCGCCGACGGCCACCAGGTCAGCACCGTCGCTGACGGGCTCGAAGGACTCGAGGAGGCGCTCAGCGGCGCCTTCGACCTGATGGTGCTCGACATCGGCCTCCCGACCATCGACGGCTTCGAGGTGCTCGACCAGCTCCGCGCCCAGGGTTCCCGGATGCCGGTGGTCGTACTGACCGCCCGCGACTCGGTGCACGACACCGTCTCCGCGCTCGAGGGCGGCGCCGACGACTACCTGGCCAAGCCGTTCCGCTTCGCCGAGCTGCGGGCCCGGATCAACGTACGCCTGCGGCAGCAGGACAACACCGACGCCGAGGTCGGCGAGCTCCGCTCGGGTTCGGTGGGCCTGGACCTGCGTACGCGGCGGCTGCGGGTCGACGGACGCGAGACCGACCTCTCCGCCCGCGAGTTCGCGCTGGCCGAGGTGCTGCTGCGGCATCCGGGACAGGTGCTCTCCCGCGCCCAACTGCTCGACCTGGCCTGGGGCATGGACTTCGACCCCGGCTCCAACGTCGTCGACGTCTACGTCGGCTACCTGCGCAAGAAGCTCGGCTCGGCCCGGGTCGAGACCGTCCGCGGCATGGGCTACCGCTTCCAGCCCTGACCCGGGCCTGCGCCGGCTCGGGGATCAGCTGATCCGCAGCCCGCCCAGCGAGGCGCGCGGAAGCCGCTCGAGCGCGGGCGAGACCGTCTCGGCGATCTCGCCCGGCGCGGGGCGGTCACCGGCATCGGGGGCGAGGCACGCGTCGATGACCTTGACGATCTCGGGCGGCGTACGTCTGGGGAGGGCGGCGGGGCGGGAGACGAGCTGGGGGTAGCGCTCGGTGCGGTCCGCGGCAGAAGGGTCGCCATGAGGGAAGGGGCGTTCGCCGGTGACGGCGTGGAAGAGGGTCGCGCCGAGGGCCCAGACGTCGGAGGCGTTGCCGACCTCGCCGCGCTCGCCGGGCAGGCACTGCTCGGGGGCCATGTAGGCGTCGGTCCCGATCTCGTGGCGGAGCGCAGCGGCCGCAGCGGCGGGCCGGGCCACGGAGAGGTCGATCAGCCGGGCCGGCGAGCCCATGATCAGGTTGCTCGGCTTGATGTCGAGGTGCACCCAGCCGGAGCGGCGCAGGTAGTGCAGAGCCGAGGCGAGGTCGAGCGCCAGCGGCAGGTACTGCTGCTCCGAGAGGCGCCCGTGGCGGCGGATCAGGGTCGAGAGCCGCGGGCCCTCGACGTGCTCCATCACGACGTACGGGCGCTCGCCGTCGAGGTCCTCGCGCAGACCGCGGACGAGGACGGGATGCTTCAGCTTCGTCAGCGCGTCGGTCTCGCGCCGCAGCGCGTTGCGGCTGGTCTCGCTGCCGACCAGCCCCGGTCGCAGCACCTTGGCCACGACCGGACCGTAGGTGACCTCGTCGAAGGCCAGGAAGGCCTCGTACGACGAGCCGCCCCCGAGCAGCCGCATCGCGGTCAGCTCGGGGGTGATCGCGTCACCCTGGACGATGCCCCAGGTGTCGGTCATCGTGTAGCTCAGTCCCTGGTCCGGTCGTTGGTGTCGTCGCGGGTGTTGTCGTCCTTGGTGTTGTCCCGCGTGTTGTCGCGCGTGTTGTCCCGCGTGGCGTCCTTGGTCGCCCGGGTGACCCCGGTGCCGTTGGTCACGGTGTCGTTCCCGGCGTCGTCGCGGGTGACATCGACAGCGTCGTCCGCATCGTCGTCGTCCACGTCGTCGACGGTGGTCACCTGCGTACCCACCTTCTCCTCACGCTTGGCGAAGTCGTCGTCCGCGGCAGCGCTCTGGAAGGTGATCGCACCGGCCGCGACGACACCGACCAGCCCGGTCGCCAGCAACATCGGAAGCTTCTTCATCATTCGTCCTCTCGGTTCTGCCCCGGGTGTTCCCGGCGCCATGCAAGAACCATCTCGGCCGGCGGTGAGGTGATCGTGAGACGACCATGAGAGCTCTCTCATCCGCGAGCCGGTTCGGGTCCTGAGGCGCCGGGTGGTAGGAACGTCCCGTGCAGAGCAGCGAGTGGCGCGAGATCGCGCTCAAGGTCGGTGTCCTGGTCCTGGTCGGGGTGCTGATCTCCGTGGCCGGCTACGGCTACTCGCGCTCCCGCTTCCGCGAGCACGCCACCGATCAGGCCGAGACCGCCGCCAGCCGGTTCGCCCGGACGACGAGCTGGACCGCGGTCGAGGCGAAGCCGGAGCTGGTGGCGCAGTGGGCCCGGGCCTGCCCCTCGGTCCAGACCCCGCCGACCGAGAAGACCGCCGACGCCCGCGGCCACCTGGAGAAGGTACGCATCACCTCCACCGATCTCACTGAGACCGGCGCCACGGTGGAGCTGACCCCGGACGGCGGCCGGTCGGTGTTCACCCTCGTCGTGACCCGCTCCGGGAAGGGCAAGGACGAGGAGTGGCACGTCACCGAGGTGACCTGCGCAGCCAGCTGATCAAAGCCCGTGTCAGATCCCCCGTCGGTGGGTACCACACCGGTATGGACACCGCTGGATTCACCACCCTGTTGAACCGCCCAGGTCCGTACGCCACCGTGCTGGCCGATGTCAGCCAGGACTCGGAGAACGCGGCCCACGCCAAGGAGCTGCGCGTACGCGCGGTCTGCGAGGAGCTCTCTGCACAGGGCGCTCCGCCGGAGGTCGTGGCACAGGTCTCCGAGCGGCTGGAGACGAACCTGCACCAGCCCGCGCCGCTGGCGCACGTCGTCGTCGCGACGCCCGAGGGGATCGCCTTCGACGAGGTGGCCGTCGCCGAGGTCCCGAACCAGGTCGCTACCTGGGACGCACTGCCCGACCTGGGCTCCTGGATCGCCGCCCGTGACGCCTCGATGCCGTTCGTGCTGGTCATGGTCGACCACGCCGGCGGCGAGATCTCGCTGTGGGACTCGGGGATGCCCCGGCCCACGGACACGACCACCGTCGAGGGCGACGAGCTCGAGCACGTGCACAAGGTCCGCGACAACGTCGGCTGGGCCGCCTACCGCATGCAGCAGACCACCGACAACGTCTGGCGCCACAACGCCGACAAGGTGGCCGAGGAGGTGACCCGGCTGATCCGCGACCACGGCCACGACCTCGTGCTCGTCGGCGGCGACCCGACCTCGGTCGCCCGGCTGCAGGAGGACCTCGCCGGCCAACCGGTCGAGGTGGTCGAGCTGGCGAGCGGCCAGCGTGCCGAGGACGGCGGCGACCTGGCTCGCGACGACGCGATCCGCAGCGCGCTGCTCGACCGTGTCGTACGCCGCCGCACCGCGCTCGTCGGACGGCTCGAGCAGGCCTGGGGCCGGGGCGACCGCGCGGCCACCGGGATTCGCGACGTCGCCGACGCCTTCGTCACCGGCCGCGTCGAGACGCTGCTGATCGACCCCGACGCGCTCGCCGGACACACCCTCGACCCGGCGGACCACCCCGGTCTCACCTTCGGCGAGGCCCCCGTCTCCGGTCCGGTCGACGCCGACGAGGCGCTCATCGCCGCGGCGGTCCTCACCGACGCCGAGGTGTCCGTCCTGCCCGCCAGCGTGCTCGGCGGCGCACCGGTCGCCGCCCTGCTGCGCTGGTCCTGACCCGCCTCAGCGGCAGCGGCTCAGCGGCGCCAGGCCCGGATCTTGTCGGGCTCGGTGTCGGGAGACTCCGTGGCCGCCCAGACCTTGCGCCACTCCGCGATCTCCTCACCGGCGGGATCGGGCGTGCGTGACTCCGCGGCGCGGCGCATCGAGGCGTACCAGTCGGTGGCGTCCTCGTCGAGCAGCCTGGCCACCGCCGCCCTGATCCGGGGCGCGAACTCGCGCATCGACTCGCCTTCGGCCGGGCGGAGCGGCTCCCCGAAACGTACGGTCAGCTGACGGCGACCCCCGGAGGAGTCCTTGCCGGGCCAGTTCACCCCGCGCGGCATCGCCGCATAGGTGCCACGGTGGGCGATCGGGACGACCGGGACGCCGTACTCGATGGCCAGGTAGGCGGCACCGGACCGGAACCGGCCGACGGTGCCGTCCTTGGACCGGGTGCCCTCGGGGAAAACGACCAGCGACCAGCCGTCGGCGAGCACCTCCCCCGGCGCGTTCGCGAGCGCGCCGCCGCGGCGGTCGATCGGCAGCGTGTTGAAGACCAGCGAGGAGCCCACCGCCCGCCACCAGGTGTCGAAGAAGTAGTCGGCCGCGGCCGCCACCGCGGTCTTGCGCCGCCATCTGTCCGGGAGCGACAGCAGGATGAGCGGGGTGTCGAGGTGGGAGGCGTGGTTGGCCACGAAGATCACCGGCCCGTCGAGACGCTCGAGCACGTCGAGGCCCTCGACCTGGGTCTTCACCTGCGACCGGAAGACCGCCTCGAGCCCTGCCTGGGCGACCTCCCGGACCGCCCGCGCGGCTGGCCTCCGCGACCACTCGTTGTCGAAGACCGTCGTCGTCGCCGGCGGCACGAACGGCTCCGCCGACCGCGGCACCTGCGCCCGGTGACCCCACCGCCAGCCCCGCTGAAACAGTCGTACGTCGCGGGCGGTGTCCTTCCAGAAGCTCATCGGGCCACCTCCGTAGCGCAAGCGCCAGAATACGGACGCGGCCCGATGAAAGATCCAACGTTCACTCGCTGACGCTCGCTCATCGCACGTCCGCCAGCAGGTGCGGAGGGTTGCGCAGGTAGGTGATCGACGGCGACGGCCCGACGGTCGAGGACGCCATCTCGAGCGCGTCCCGCAGGGTCGAGGCCGACCGGAAGCCCATCCGAGCCGCCGCCTTCGGGTTCCCGCCGACCCAGATGACATCGCCGAGGTGGTCGAGCGCGTGCGCGATCCAGTACCACATGTAGAACGGGTGGACGCCGTGGTAGGCGTTCGAGGTGCGGTAGAGGTGGACGTACCAGGGATCGGTGGCGAACTGCTCCTCGAACTTCGGCCCGATCAGGGCGGGATCGGTCGTGTCGGCCAGCACCTCCTCGTAGAAGTCCACGTAGGAGGGGTGGGTGAGGGTGTTGAAGCCCTCGTCGAGCGGGTGGTAGAGGATCGCGACGCCGCCCTCGCGCACGACCGGCTGCCGCAGGTAGGAGTTGAAGTAGTAGCCCAGGCCCATGCAAGCGGCCAGGATCGGGTTCATGGTCGAGTTGACGTTGTAGGGGCCCAGATAGGGCACGCCCATCACCATCACGTCGGACTGTCCCTCGACCTTGACCCGCTGCTGCTGGTGGACGCGCTGCACGGTGAGCTCGTGGACCGGCTCGACGGCGCCGGCGGTGATCCCGGTCAGGCCGTAGTTGGAGCGCAGGTCGTGGAACATCTTGTGGCGCATCTTCTGCGGGGCCACGGCCAGCCCGCGGCGCAGGCCCAGGACGGTGGCCTGGTCGCGCAGCGACCACTCCCACTCGCGCTTCAGGAGCGTGTCATAGGGGCGACCGAACACCTCGTTGTCGAGCGTCGTCTCGATCTGGAAGACCTTGACGTTCTCCCCGATCAGCCGGCCCATCCGCCAGGCCGAGGAGTGCATCTCGGAGTGCTTGTGGTCCATGAAGCTTCGCGAGTGGACCATCGTCTTGGCGTTGTGGTGGTGCTTGATCGACTTGTAGGACGCCAGCCCGATGCCGACCGACTTGTGGCCGCCGTCCATCGCGACCAGGTTGACGTTGACGTAGATCAGCAGGTCGGAGGTGGCCGCCCGCTTGTTGATCTCGACGTCCTCGCCCTTCTCGGTGACGCCCATGTGCTCGAGGTTGGCGCGATCCTCGGCGTCGTGGTTGTAGAGCAGCCCCTGCGGCGCGAAGCTGCGGAAGACGCGCTCACCGACGATGTGCTTCATCTCGGCGTCGGTCATCCGGCGGTGCAGGGCGAGCGCCGCGATGATCTCGACGTCGTCGACACCCTTCTCGGCCGCGATCGTGAGCACCTGCTCGATGATCCGGCCCCGGATGTCGGGCGCCTTCATGGTGGGCAGCGGCAGGGAGAGGTCGTCGAAGGCGATGGTCAGCCGCATCCCCGGGAACATCAGCTCGCGCAGCGGCTCGGAGTCGACCGGGTTCTCCAGGGCCTCCCGGATCGCCTCCTCGACATCCGGCACCGTCGGCAGCGACTCGGGCGGGTAGACCACCCGGGTGCCCTGCGGGAACTCCTCCAGCCGGAACCCGAGCCCCTCGTGGACGAGCAGGGGCGGCGTACGGTCGTCGACCTCCAGCACGAAGCCTGGGCGTGTCATCGATGACTCTCCTTCTTCAAGACGGCTCTGCTCAATTCGTTCGGCGGGGGTCGAACGCCACCTTGACGGTGCCGAGCCGACCGGCTGAGTGGGCATGGTCGAGAGCCTCGCGCCAGCGGTGGAGCGGGTAGGGCGCGACGCTCTTGGCGAGCCGGCACATGGCGTCGTGGCCGACCAGGTCGAGCGCGGTGGCGAAGTCGCCGGTCCCCCGCGAGGAGGCGTACGTCCCGACCACCTCGAGCTCCCGGAACCAGGCCGCGGACAGATCGGCGGAGGCGGGCATCCCGGAGAGCACCACGCGGCCGCCTGCGCGGGTGGCGTGCAGGCAGGTCTGCAGCGACTCCTTGGAGCCGACCGCGTCGACGGTCACGTCCACCCCGCCGAGCAGGTAGGGGGACGAGAGCATCTCCGGCTCGAGCATGAAAGCGCTGGTCGCCCGGCGGATCCTGCGCAGCGTCTCGGACGGCGCGACCACCTCCGTCGCGCCGAACTCCATGGCCAGCTCGCGCTGGTGGGCGTGCTTGGCGACGACCACGATCTCGCCGGCGTCGGTGAGCTCGCGCAGGGCCAGCGTGGCCAGCAGGCCGACCGAGCCGGCACCCGAGACGAGCACCCGGTCGCCCGGCTTGATCGCGGCCCGCCGCGCCGTGTGGACCGCGCAGGCGACCGGCTCGGCGAGCAGCGCCTGCTCGTCGGAGTAGCCCTCCGGCACCACATGCAGCTGCGAGCGGTGCACCGAGAGCTGCTGGGACCAGCCGCCGCCGGTGTCGTGGCAGAACCCGGTCTGCAGCCCGGAGGAGATGTCGCCGACGGTGATCCGGGAGCACCGGTTGGTCTCGCCCCGCGCACACGCCTCGCACGCCTCCAGGCCGCGCGCGGCGCAGGTCAGGACCGGGTCGACGACCACGCGGGTGCCGGCCTCCAGGTCGCCGCAGGGGTCGAGCAGCTCACCGACGATCTCGTGGCCGGGCACGAACGGCAGGCTCACCAGCGGCTGGAAGTAGAGGGAGGTCTTCCCCGACAGCATCCCCAGGTCTGACCCGCAGATGCCGGAGAGCGAGACCCGCAGGCGGGCCCAGCCCTCGTGCTCGACCTTCGGCGGGTCCAGCGTCACCATCCGCAGCGGCGCCGCGGCCCCGGTGAGCAGCAGCGGCAGCCGGCCGCCGGCGACCTTGCCCAGCGCCGTCTTGGCGACACTGCGGTACATCTCGAGCGCAAGCATTCAGCCCCTCCTCATCGGCGCAGCCCGGCCGGATCGAGCGTGCGGCTCGCGTGCCCCGGGGACTCCCAGTCGACGATCGCCCAGTGCGACTTCTTGGCATGCCGGAAGAGAGGTACGTCGGGCCGGACCGCCACCGGATGCCCGACCGCCGCCAGCAACGGGAGGTCCGAGTGCGAGTCGGCGTAGGCGAAGCAGTCGGCCGTCGAGATGCCCTCGCGACGCGACCACTCGCGGACGAACGACCCGCGCGACTCCCCGACCAGCGGCGAGGCGGCCAGGTGGCCGGTGCAGTAGCCACGGTCGTCGACGGCCAGATCGGCCGCCTCGATGTGGTCGAACAGCGGCAGCAGCGGCCGGGTCAGCGGCCGGATCGCGCCGGTGACCAGCACCGTCAGGTGCCCCGCGGCGCGGTGCTCCCGGATCCGCCGGACCGCGTCCGGGGCCAGCCGCCCGAGGATGTGCGTGGTCAGGTGCTCGTCGACGATCCCGTCCAGGTCGGAGAGCCGCGCACCGGCGTACTCCTTGTAGACCGTACGCAGCAGCGAGCTGCGCTCGGCACGGTCCGCCCACACGTACTTGGGGACCTTGCCGGCCATCCGGGCGATCTCCGCGGCCTTCTTGGTGCCCGACAGCTCGCCGAGGCGCAGCCACAGGTAGGTCTCGATCACGTTGGAGGACATCAGGGTGCCGTCGAGGTCGAAGAAGGCCGCGACCCGCTTCTCCTCGGTGGGCGAGGTCGCCGAGATCCGCGGCATGCGCCCGGGAACCGGCTTCTTGCGCAGCTTGCGGAGCTCGTCGAGCTCGCGGACCGGCTTGGTCACCGACGGCACGTGGATGTCGTGGAGATACTCGTGCCAGTCGATCACGCCGGTGTCGAAGGCGAAGGTCTCCTGGTCGGCCGGCGACAGCGACCGGTAGAGCGCGAGCGTGTTGGCGTCGACGAAGCGCAGATCGGCCTGGGCGTACTCCTTGTAGAGGTCCAGGTAGCGCCGCAGGAACTTCAGTCGCCGGCCCTGCCGGTCGAGGTCGCGCGCCCAGCCGCGGGTGCGGTCGCTGCGCGGGGCCAGCCCGAGCAGCGTGTCGGCGATCTTGTGCACCTTCTCGCCGGTCGCCATCACCCGCTCGACCGAGGCCCCGCCGGGGAACGTCCACTCCGGCAGGCGCGCCGCGCCACGGTCGCCGGCCGCGAACGGCTCCTTGGAGAAGTAGGCCCGCACGGTCTCGTAGAGCATCCCGAACGTCACCGGGTTGCGATCGCCCGAGGCGAGATGGAAGTAGGCCGGATCGCCGTGCGCGGGCGGGTGGGCCAGGCAGGCGACGATCGAGGCGACCACGTGGTCGACGGGCACGATGTCGATGGCGGTGTCCGCGGCGGCCGGGAAGAGCGGGAGCTCGCCGCGCCCGTAGGCGAGGATCAGCGGCTCGGCCATCTTGAAACCCTCGATCCATCCCGGATGCGGGCGGGTGAGGGCCGACTCGATGATCGCCGGGCGGTAGATCGTGGCCCGGTTGCCCCGGGCGGCGTGGGCCTCGACGACCCGCTCCCCCAGCGCCTTGGTGAAGGTGTAGCAGTCGGTCCAGCCGAGCGAGCGCGCCCGCTCGGTGCCGAGGCGCACGAGCTCGTCCTTCACCCACTTCTTCCGCGCCTCCTCCGCGGCAGCGGCGGCGGTCATCAGGCCCGCGCGGCCGTGCTCGCGCTCGGCCTGCTTGCGCAGTCTGGAGATGACCTCGACGCCGCGCGAACGCTCCTCGACGGCGGCCCGCTGCGCCAGTCCCCAGGTGAGCTCGGCCTCGACGTCCACCGCGTGGTCGACCGGCCCCTCGGGGATGTGGCCCCTTCTCCGGCCGGAGACATAGGCGGTCGAGACATGCAGGTAGTGGATGTCGCGCCCGGTCTCCTCGACCCGCTTGAGCAGCTCCCGCACGCCGACGACATTGGTGACGAACCCTTCGTCGACCGGCGGGTCGAAGGACACATCGCCCGCCGAGTGCACCACCGCGTCGAGATCGTCCGGCAGCGCGGGCGGGTCGGAGAGGTCCCCCTCGACGACGTTCACCTGCGCGTCGGCGACCGTCTCGAAGATCGGCTTGGCCAGCAGCTTCGCGATCCGGTCGGTCCCCGAGGTCGATCCCTTGGGGCGCACCAGCACGCTGAGGCGTACGTCCGGAACCTCGGTCAGCAGCAGGTGCAGCAGGGCCTCCCCGACGAATCCGGTCACGCCCGTGAGCAGGACGTGCTGTCCCGCGAGCCGTTCTCTGATCTCAGAGGTCACCCGGGTGATTCTGCCCAATCCAGCAAAGTCCGCACGTCAATTCTGTTCAAATCGGCACCCAACCTTTCGCCGGGCTCGATACGTGTCAGCCATCGGACGACCGATGTGGAGACCGATGTGCTGACTGACCTGCTCGAAGAACTCGCCCGCGAGGCGCCCACCGGCGGTGCCCCGCCCGGGCAGCTGTGGCGTCGTGGCCGTCGGATGGCTCGTACGCGGCGTGTCGGCACCGTCGCCATCGCTGCTGTCGCCTGTGTGCTGCTGATCGCTCTGGGGTCGGTGACCTGGCAGCAACGCGCGGTCGAGCCGCCCGTCGCGGACACCGAGACGAAGACGTACGTCCCGGCACGGATCTACACGCCTAGCCCCTTTCTCCCGGGGACGGATGAGCAGGGTCCGCCAGGGGTCCTGATCGCGACGATCGAGGCCGAGCGCGAGGGATGGGTCGATCGTGGACGTGGGCTGGTCGGGGTCTCGGCGACCACCGGCGACTACCGGTTCCTCGACCTTCCCGACGCGAATCCGGAGTACCTCGGTGATGCCGCGCTGTCACCCGACGGCCGGCACGTGGCGTACTGGATCACCGGCTCGGTTCCCGATCCGCTCCCGGAACGTCCGAAAGTGCCGAGCAGCAGCGCATTCTCTGAGCTGCCGCCGATCGTCGGTTACGCCGTCTACGACACCGTCACCGGCAAGGTCGGACGACGGGTGCAGTCGACGCAGCATGGCCTCGGCAGCCAAGCCTTCGTCTGGTTCGACCCTGGGCATCTGGCTGTGACGTACGGCCAGATGCGGGACTGTTGCAGCGCCACCCCCAACCGGACCCTTGTCCATGATCTGGCCAGCGGCACGGCCAGCGCTCTGTCGGTCGACGTCACGATGGCCAGCACGAACGGCCGTGGGACCCTCATCGACGGCAGCGCCGACACCGAGCGGCGCACCGGGACGAGCACTCTGATCGGTGCCGACGGTTCGACGCGATCGGTCAGGACGCGCACCTCCGATGCGTCGAGGACGAGCGGCAGCATGTTCGCCGTCCTGAGCCCTGATGCGACGAAGGTCGCGTTCCTCACCGGATCCTCGACGCCGGACACCGTCGAGCTCGTCGGCATCGAGGACGGGACCACCCGCACGATCGACCTACAGAGCCTTGGCGTTGTTGCCTGGCTGGACGCGACCCACCTCGCCGCCTACGCCGAACGTCCCGACGACGAAGCCCATCTCGACCTTCTGTCGGTGGACGTTCGTGACGGCTCCACGACGACGTTCGTCCGGAACGCAGACGAGGCCCGGTTCGCGATCAACCTCCTCGACTCGCCGGTCCGCGACCAGCCGGACCCGCCGGAGCCCTGGTCTCCGTGGAGGATCACAGGCACCGCGGCTGCGGTCGTCGCCGGCGCTGCGATCGCGATCCTCGTCTGGAGGCGCCGTGTGGGACGCTGACAGCCACAGCTTCGAGGACTTCGTCGCGGCACGCCGCCCGGCCCTGCTGCGTACGGCCTTCCTCCTCACCGGGCAGGCCGCCGACGCCGAGGACCTGGTCCAGACGACGCTCATCAAGGTGGTGCCGAGCTGGGGCAGGATCAAGGACAACCCCGAGGCGTACGTCCGCAAGGTGCTCGCCCGGGAAGCCACCACCCGGTGGCGTACCCGCCGCTGGCGGGAGACCGTGGTCGAGCACCTCCCCGATCGCGAGGCGACCGGCCCGGACCTGACGTCGAGCGTCGCCGTTCGGGACGCGCTGCTGCGGCTCGCGCCCCGGCAGCGGGCCGTCATCGTCCTGCGCTACTACGACGACCTCACCGAGCGCGAGACCGCGGCCGCGCTCGGCGTCTCGATCGGCACCGTCAAGTCCCAGACCAGCGACGCGCTCGCTCGGCTCCGCGCGTTGATCCCAGATCTGGCCGCACCCGACGGAACCTCGGTTGCGGGCTTCCGAGGGTGACCTGAGAAACTGCGGGGAACCCCGAAACCCGAGGAGACGTACGTGTCGAGGAAGCTGCTGAGCGTCGCGGCTGTCCTCTCGGCGACCGCTCTCGCGGGCTGCGGATCCGGGGAGCCCAGCAGCGGCAGCCCCGGGCCCAGCCCCGTCGCCTCACCCGTCGAGGCCTCCGGGCCCTGTCTCTTCGAGCCTGAACAGGTCGCCCGTGCCATCCCTGGCTCCTGGTCCCACACCGCTGACGAGGACGTCTGCACCTATACCAGCGATCGGGGTGCGATCTTCGTGACGACGCTGGTCGACACGTCTGTCTCTGCTGGGCTCGATGCGAGCCGGGAGGACTGCCTGGCTTCTCCACCTCCTGTGGATGTCGGGGATCGGGCGTTCGTGTGTATCGAGTCGCACGAGGACGGGGATCTCGTCGTCGGGAACGTCGCTGTCGGGAACCGGCTGTGGTCGCTTGTCATCGTTCCTGATGAGGGGGTTCATGATGCTGAGCTCGGGGCGATGGGGCGGCTTGTGGAGATGGTCGCTGACTCTTAGGGCTGGTCGCTTCGAGACCAACACAGTCCTCTTCTTGGGGAGAGCTCGGTTGGCGACTGTGTTTTCGGGTCAGGGTTCGCCGCCGACCCGTTCTTTGAGTGTTTCTCGATCGCGCGCCGCGTCAAGGACGGGCTTCGCCCGCC
>NZ_JZDQ02000053.1 GCF_000960475.2 Nocardioides luteus
ACAGGGTCGGATCGATCGGGTCACTCGTACGGCCCGAAGTTGAGGACCGTGCAGATCCAGCTCTCTCCGCTCTGCTCGAAGCGGAGGGCCATCGCACGGTAGCCGTGGCCGTACTTGATCGTGGCCGTCGCCTCGACGATGGTCTCGGTGACGACGTGAAGATGCCAGCGATAGACCCGAGGGCGGACCGGTTGGTGGCGGCCCAGGCCGGGCTCGTACGCCCCGCTGCGGGCCGTCAGGGCGGCGCGGTACCGCAGGTCGGCGACGACGTCCTTGGTCGTCCAGCGGACCAGCTGGCTCGCCGGACGGTCACCGCCGACGACCTCGGCGATCTTCTGGGCGAACTGCGGGATCCACGCCTTCAGATGGCCGCGGGCGGGGACGATCGGGATCGGCTCGGCCAGCAGATGGTCGTCCTGCCCGCTCCGGTCCGGCTGCGGCGGGTCCAGGCGTGGCTGTAGCTCGAAGGCGAGCATGCCCTGGACATCGGCCAGGGGCACATCGGCAGGGCGTTGCGGATCCGGCTCCGCTGGAGGATCAGGTTCCCGAGATGGTAGAGCGCTCATGGGCGCAAACTCCTTTCTACGCAGGCAACCACCTCTTACCCGTTATGTGTCGCTCTAAACCGACGGGTAGCGAAATGGTTCTGCTGTGAAAAAAGGAGACTGAAGTGACCAGCGCCGCTAGGTCGCCTGGTCGTCGTAGGGCGGCTTCTCGCCGGCCAGGAGAGGCCTGGGCGCCTTGGCGCGCGCCTCTTCCTCCTCGATCTCGGCGAGGGCCTCCTGGATCTGCCTGCTGACGATGCGACGGGGGTCGAGGTCACGCAGCTCGAGGTCCTGATAGGCGGGCCCGAGCTCTCCGCGGAGATCGTCTCGCGCGTTGTTGGCCAGGTTGCGCACCTGGTGGAGGAGGCGGGCGATCTGCCGTGCCATGTCGGGGATCTTGTCCGGCCCGAAGACCAGGATGGCGATCACGACGATGACGGCAAGCTCCGCGAAGCCGATGCCGAACACGGAGGTGAACCTACAGGCTCAGAGCTTGGAGGTGGGAGTGAGGCCCAGCTGCATGCCCGCGAGCCCGCGTCCGCGGCCCGAGATCGTACGCGCCACCTCGGCCAGCACCTTGGCCGACTCGGCCGTCGGGTCGGACTCGACGATCGGCTTGCCGGCGTCGCCCGCCTCGCGCAGCGTCTGCTCCAGCGGCACCTGGCCGAGCAGCGGCACCTTGGACCCGAAGCGCTGGGAGAGGGTGTCGGCGACCCGCTGGCCACCGCCGGAGCCGAAGACCTCCATCTTGGAGCCGTCGGGCAGCACGAGCCAGGACATGTTCTCCACGACGCCGACGACGCGCTGGTGCATCATCTCGGCCATCGTGCCGGCCCGCTCGGCCACCTCGGCGGCGGCCTCCTGCGGAGTGGTGACCACGACGATCTCGGCGTTGGGCAGGTGCTGACCCAGCGAGATCGCCACGTCGCCGGTGCCCGGGGGCAGGTCGAGCAGCAGCGCGTCGAGGTCGCCCCAGTAGACGTCGGAGAGCATCTGGACCAGCGCCCGGTCGAGCATCGGACCGCGCCAGGCGACGACCTGGTCGCGACGCGGCTTGAGCATCCCGATCGAGATCACCGAGACGCCCGAGGCGGTCGGGACGGGCATGATCAGGTCGTCGACCTGGGTCGGACGCGAGTCGGCCACGCCGAGCATCGCGGGCACCGAGTGGCCGTAGATGTCGGCGTCGACGATGCCGACCTTGAGACCCTGCTGGGCGAGCGCGACGGCCAGGTTGACGGTGACCGACGACTTGCCGACACCGCCCTTGCCCGACGCGATCGCGAAGACCTTGGTCAGCGAGCCCGGCTGCGCGAAGGGGATCTCCCGCTGCGCCTGGCCGCCGGTGAGCCCGTTGCGCATCTCCGTGCGCTGCTCGTTCGACATCACCCCGAGCTCGAGGTCGACGCCGGTGACGCCGTCGACCTTCTCGAGCGCCGCGGTGGTGTCGCGGTTGATGGTGTCCTTGAGCGGGCAGCCGGCGACGGTCAGCAGCACCTTGACGCTGACGACACCTGCGTCGTCGATCGATACGGAGTCGACCATCCCCAGCTCGGTGATGGGACGTTTGATCTCCGGGTCCTGAACGGTCGCCAGAGCTGCGTTGACACGGTCGAGAAGCGGGCTACTCACGGTATGCAAGCCTACGTCGTGCGTGGGGACTCTCCCGCATCGACCGAGGGCTGGTCGATCGGGCCACGGTGGCGATCACGCTCGTCGAGCTCCTCGAGGAGCAGTCGGAGCTCGGAGCGGAGGTAGTCGCGGGTGGCGACCTCGCCGAGGGCCATCCGCAGCGCCGCGGTCTCGCGGGCGAGGAACTCCATGTCGGCCTTGGACTGGGACGCGATGCGCCGGTCCTGCTCGGCGATCGCCCGGTCGCGGTCCTCCTGGCGGTTCTGCGCGAGCAGGATCAGCGGGGCGGCGTAGGAGGCCTGCAGGCTCAGCGCCAGGGTCAGGAAGATGAACGGGAACTCGTCGAAGCGCCACTCGTGAGGGGTGAGGGTGTTCCAGGCGACCCAGATGACCACGACCATCGTCATCCAGGCGATGAACCGGGCGGTGCCCATGTAGCGGGCGAAGGCCTCGGCGAAGGACCCGAAGGCGTCGGCCCGGAAGGTGGGCCGCCTGACCAGGGGACGGCGCAGCTCGCGCGGGGTGTCGAGGCGGCCGCGGGCGGCGCGTGCGTCAGCCACGGCGCACCATCTCGGGGGTGATCACCTTGTTGGGGCGGGTGTCGGGGCGGGTGTCGGGACGTGGCTCGCTGGCCGACTCCTGGCGGGCGAGCTTCTCGCGCCAGTTCTCCGGCAGCAGATGGTCGAGCAGGTCGTCGACGGTGACCGCACCGGCGAGGTGACCGTTCTCGTCGACGACGGGCGCGGCGACCAGGTTGTACGTCGCCAGGTGGGCCGCGACCTGCTCGGTGCTGTCCTCGGGGCGCAGCGGCTCCAGCGACTCGTCGAGGGCGCCGGCGACCAGCGTCGAGGGTGGCTCGCGCAGCAGCCGCTGGATGTGCGCGATCCCGAGGAACTTCCCGGTCGGGGTCTCCAGCGGCGGACGGCAGACGTAGACGACGGACGCCTCGGCCGGGGTGAGGTCGGGGTTGCGTACGAGCGCGAGCGCATCGGCGATGGTCGCGTCGGGGCCGACGATGACCGGCTCGGGGGTCATCATCGAGCCGGCGGTGTCCTCCTCGTAGGACATCAGCCGGAGGACGTCCTTGGCGTCCTCGGGCTGCATCAGGTCGAGCAGCAGGGTCGCGGTCTCCTCGGGCAGCTCGGCGATGAGGTCGGCGGCGTCGTCGGGCGACATCTCCTCGAGCACGTCGGCGGCGCGCTCGGAGTCCAGGGCGCGCACGATGGCGACCTGGTCGTCCTCGGGCAGCTCCTCCAGCACCTCGGCCAGGCGCTCGTCGTCGAGGGCGGCGATCACCTGCCGCTGCCGCTCGGGAGGCAGCTCGTGGATCATCGTCGCGGCATCGGCCGGGCGCATCTCCTGGATCGCCTGGACCAGATGGGTCGCGGCCTGGGTGGGGGAGCGGCGGGCCAGGCCCTCGACGTCGTCCCACTCGATCACGTGCGTCTGGCCCCGGCGGCGCAGCCCCTTGGAGGGCTCCTGGACCGCGACCCGGGAGAGCAGCCAGTCGCGGTTGCGGGCCTGCTCCATGCCGACGTCGTAGACGGTGCCGGACACGCCGCTGCTGCGGATCGTGACCTGCCGGTCGAACATCTGGCCGATGACCAGGGTCTCGGTCGAACGCTGCTGGAAGCGGCGCATGTTGAGCAGGCCGGTGGTGTAGATCTGGCCGGAGTCGATGCTGGTCACCCGGGTCATCGGCACGAAGATGCGCCTGCGCCCGAAGACCTCGACGACGAGCCCCAGCACGCGCGGCTGCCGGGATTCGGATCTGACCGTGACCACGAGATCTCGCACCTTGCCGACCTGCTCACCGAGCGGGTCGAAGATCGGAAGGCCGACCAGGCGTGCCGCGTACACGCGGTTGGGCGAGGTGCTCACGGCCCAACGTTATGACATCAGTCCCAGCAGGTCGCTTCGGCGCTCACGCGGTGGCATCGGCCGCGAATTCGATGGTCTATCTGAACCCGCGCCGGAGCGGAAGCGGCGATCCCGCTGAGGCGTGTGTTACAAAAGTTGTTCATGTGGCCAGCGTGATCGGTCGCCACCGCTGCGAAAGGGGCCCGAACAGATGCGTACGCACTCTCCTGCCACGTCCGGCGCGGTCCTGACGCTCAAGGCCGTACTCACCATGGGACTGGTCCTCGGCCTCTCCGGCGGCGCGCTCGTCGCCGTGCGCGACTCCTCCGCCCCGGCCGCGACGGACCTGGAGAAGGTCGCCTACTCACCGCCGCGCTACCGGATGGTGCAGGCCAACATCAAGGCCAGCATGGGCACGGCCAGGTTCAGGAAGGACGTACGCGAGGTCGTCCGCACCGCGCCCGACTTCATCACCTACAACGAGGTGAACAGCCGCCGGACCGCGGACCTCGAGCCGGGGCGCTACGAGGTGTGGCGCAAGGGCGGCAACTCCTACCGGTCCGCGACCGCGGTGGCCTGGGACGACGGCCGATGGGCCGCCACCTCCAAGGGCATCCACCGGATCAGCAACAAGCGCGGCAAGCCCGACGGCCAGCGGCTGCACTGGGGGATCCGGTACGCCAACTGGGTCACCCTCGAGAACCGCAAGACCGGCCGGAACGTGTCGGTGGTCGCGGTGCACTTCGCACCGAAGTCGAAGTACTACGGCGATCTGGTCCGGCCCTCCGCCCGCGCGCTGAACGTGCTCGTCAAGGCACTCGCCCGCCGCGGTCCGGTGATGGTCGGCGGCGACCTGAACGTGCAGTACGACGGCTCGCGCTATCCGCGCGACATCTTCGACGCGCAGCATCTGGTCCCGACCTTCGACGTCACTCAGCAGACGCCGGTCACGCACGGCCGGGCCTCGACCATCGACTACGTGCTGGCTCGCGGGATCGCGCGGTTCGCCACCGGCAACCAGCGCGCCTTCGGCCTCGAGTCGGACCACAACGCCGTCCGCGTCGACTTCTCGCCGCTGCCGGTCACCTCGACCGATGGCTCCTCCCGGGTCGGCTTCGGGCCCGGTGTCGTGGTCACCGACCCGGGACTGAGCACCGCCGAGGAGCAGAGCGTGCTGCGTACGGTCCTGAAGTCGATCAACAGCACCAAGCGGGGTCAGGTCGTCCATCTGGCCACCCGTGCGCTGAGCAACGGCAGGGTGCTCCGGGCGCTGAAGCGGGCGAAGTCGCGCGGGGCACAGGTCCAGGTCGTCACCGCGGAGCGGACCACGACCGACGAGATGCGCTCCCTGCAGCGGGTCCTCGGCAAGGACGTGACCAAGGACAGCTGGGCCGTGCGGCACCCGAAGGGCTACGACCGCGCCGGTCTGCGGGCGACCACCCTGGCGATCAGCCGGACCGGTGTCACCCCGGCGTTCGGCTTCAGCTCCAGCACCCAGATGTCCAGCTCGGCCGGCACCGGCAAGCGGTCGGGCTACGTGAGTGTCACCAAGGCGTCGTACGACAAGCTCTTCAAGCAGTTCTTCTCGGCTGTCGGACGCCGGGTCTGAGGCACGTAGGATCGCGGTGTGGCGGGTGTCACCTGTCACTGATGGTTACTGATTGGTAACCTGCCCCAGTGACGTCGTGGTGGTCCCGACCACCGAGATTAGGAGTAGAGCATGGGTCGCCTTGCCGAGACCGAGGGTCTCACCGACATTCAGGAAGAGATCCTGAAGACCGTCCGTCAGTTCGTGGACGAGAAGGTCATCCCGGTGGCCCAGGAGCTGGAGCATGCCGATGAGTATCCGACCGAGATCGTCGAGGGTCTCAAGGAGCTCGGCATCTTCGGTCTGATGATCCCGGAGGAGTACGGCGGCCTGGGTGAGTCGCTGCTGACGTACGCGCTGTGCGTCGAGGAGATCGCCCGCGGCTGGATGTCGGTCTCGGGTGTGATCAACACCCACTTCATCGTGGCCTACATGCTGATGCAGCACGGCACCGAGGAGCAGAAGCAGAAGTACCTGCCGAAGATGGCCACCGGCGAGGTGCGCGGCGCGTTCTCGATGTCCGAGCCGGGTCTCGGCTCCGACGTGAGCGCGGTGTCCACCAAGGCGACCAAGCTCGAGGACGGGTCCTACAGCATCACCGGCCAGAAGATGTGGCTGACCAACGGTGGCTCCTCCACCCTGGTCGCGGTGCTGACCAAGACCGACGAGGGCGCCGAGAGCGTCTACAAGAACATGACCACCTTCCTGGTGGAGAAGACCCCCGGCTTCGGCGAGACCGCCCAGGGCGTCACGGTGCCCGGCAAGATCGACAAGATGGGCTACAAGGGCATCGACACGACCGAGATGATCTTCGAGGGTCACAAGATCTCGGCCGACCAGATCCTCGGCGGCACCCCGGGCAAGGGCTTCTTCCAGATGATGGACGGCGTCGAGGTCGGCCGCGTCAACGTCGCCGCCCGCGCCTGCGGTCTGGCGATCCGTGGCTTCGAGCTCGGCATCGCCTACGCCCAGCAGCGCCAGACCTTCGGCAAGAAGATCGCCGAGCACCAGGCCATCCTGTTCCGCCTCGCGGAGATGGGCACCAAGGTCGAGGTCTCCCACAACATGATGGTCCGCGCCGCCCGCCTCAAGGACACCGGCAAGCGGATGGACGTCGAGGCCGGCATGGCCAAGATGGTCGCCTCCGAGTACGCCAACGAGGTCGTCGAGGACTCCTTCCGCATCCACGGCGGCTACGGCTACTCCAAGGAGTACGAGATCGAGCGGCTCATGCGCGAGGTCAAGTTCATGCTCATCGGTGAGGGCACCAGCGACATCCAGAAGATGATCATCGGCCGCAGCCTCCTGAAGGACTACAAGTCCTGACCCGTTAGGCGAATCCGTAGAAGCGGGCGGCGAAACTGTGGTTTCGTCGCCCGCTTCTGCTGTCTCGGGCGCGTGGTCAGCCGGTGGAGCCGGCCTCGAGGGTCGCGTTGTGGCGGCGGTTCGTGGCGATCAGGTCGTCGAGCATGTCCCGGGTGCGGAGCAGGTCCTCGATGTGGGCGCTGAGCCGGTCGCGCTCGCCGACCATCATCTCGAAGGCGGCCTCGGAGGTGTCGGCGCTCGGCCGGTCGACGCAGGGGAGGACCTCGCCGATCGTGCGGCTCGAGAGACCGCCCGCGTAGAGCCGCTGGAGGAGGATCACCCGGTCGACGGCGGCCTCGGGGTAGTGCCGCTGGCCGCTGCTGCTGCGCTCGGACTCGAGCAGTCCCTGCTCCTCGTAGTAGCGCAGGGAACGGACGCTCACGCCTGCTCGCCGCGCGAGCTCGCCGATCCGCATCGGACTCCTCCTGGGGTGATCTCCGGCACAAGACTTGCCTCTGACGTCAGTGTCAGGTTCTAGCGTACGTGGCGAACCACTGCCACTGCCAAGGAGCTCACCTGTGACCAGCCTCTTCGACCGCCACCACCTGGGCCCGCTGACGCTGCCGAACCGGATCGTGATGGCGCCGATGACCCGCGCCCGAGGCACCGCCGACGGGCTGGCGACGCCGTCGATGGCGACGTACTTCGCTCAGCGGGCGACCGCCGGCCTGCTCATCTCCGACGGGATCGCCCCCAACCGTGTCGGCACCTCGAACCCCAACACCGCGGGGCTGCGTACGGAGGAGGAGGCCGCCTCCTGGCGGCAGGTCACCGACGCGGTCCACATCAACGGTGGCCGGATCTTCGCCCAGCTGATGCACGGCGGCCGGGTCTCGCACGAGTCGATCTCCGGCGTTCGGCCGGTGGGCCCCTCGGCCGTCGCCGTGGCGGCCGACGTCTTCACGCCGACCGGGCCGCAGCCCGCGCCGGTGCCGCGTGCCCTGGAGACCGCAGAGGTCGCCGAGCAGGCCGGCTCCTACGCCGAAGCCGCCCGCCGTGCGGTCGGTGCCGGGTTCGACGGGGTGGAGCTGCACGGGGCCAACGGCTACCTGATCAGCCAGTTCCTCTCGACCAACGCCAACCTGCGCACCGACCGCTACGGCGGCACGGTGGCCAACCGCATCCGGTTCGCCGTCGAGGCCGTCGAGGCGACGGTGGACGCCGTCGGCGGTGACCGTACCGGGATCCGGCTCTCGCCCGGCGCCGGCCTCTGGGACGTCGTCGAGGCCGATCACGCCGAGCTCTACGCGGCGCTGGTCACCGAGCTCAACCGGCTCGGCCTGGCGTACGTCCACCTCGAGGCCACCACGGACGAGGCGACCTTGCTCGACCTGCGCAAGCGCTGGGACGGGACCATGATCGTCAACCCGAGCTCCTGGCTGACCCGCGGCGAGGCGGCGTTCGGAGCCAGGCAGACCGACCTGGCCTCCGCGGACCGCTGGCTGGGCCTGGGCGCCGACCTGGTGAGCTTCGGCCGGGCGTACCTCGCCAACCCGGACCTGGTCGAGCGCCTTCGTCGCCGGCTTCCCCTCGCCGAGGCCGACCCGGCGACCTACTACGCCGGGGGCGACGCCGGCTTCATCGATCTGCCCGCCCACAACTCCGATCTCGTCGGGAAAAACTGAGCAATCGTCAGGGTGGTTGTCGTAGGTTGGTCGTTACCCGTGCAACGCCCGTGCAACACCGAGACCAGGGGGAACGATGACCAACGACGATCTCAAGGCCAAGATGCGCGAGGCGCTGGAGAAGAAGAACAACCACGACCACGCACACGCCGAGAGCGCCGGAGCCAAGGAGAAGGCGCACGGGTCCGAGGTCGTGGGCGGCGCACCGAAGATGCACCGCCGCAAGGCGGGTGGCGGCGGGTCCTGACGCTACGATGCCCCCTCGGGGGTGTCGGGTCGGTCTGGTCGAGAGGTAACGAGAAGTTGGCGCGCCGCGTAGTGCTCCATGTCGGGGCGATGAAGTCTGGGACGACGTATCTGCAGGGTGCCCTGTACAAGAACAAGGCACTCCTCGCCGAGCGTGGGTTCCTGGTCCCCGGTGCGCGCTGGCGCCAGCAGATCGAGGCCGTCCTCGACGTGAAGGGCCGCCGGAACCATCCGGAGGGTGACTCGGTCACCGGAGCCTGGGACCGCCTGGTCGCCGAGGTCGACGAGTGGGACGGCACGGCGCTGATCTCGGTCGAGCTGCTCGCGCCCGTCGGCCCGGAGACGGTCCAGCGGGTGGCGACGAGCTTCCGGGGCGTGACGCCCGAGATCGTGCTCTCGCTGCGCGACATCAACCGGCAGATCCCCTCGATGTGGCAGGAGCTCATCCAGAACGGCATGGACTGGACCTGGGCGGAGTTCCTCACCGCGGTCAACAAGAGCCGTCCCGGCTCTCCCGAGCGCCGCCACACCAAGCCCGGCAAGCGGTTCTGGTCCGAGCAGGACATGGTCGCCATCGCCCGGCGCTGGGGTCAGGCGGGTCCGCTTCACCTGGTCACGGTGCCGCCTCCCGGCAGCCCGGCGACCTTGCTGCTGGAGCGTTTCGGTGCGGCGATGGGCTTCGACCCCGAGGGGATGAAGAGCCCGCCGCCGAAGAACACCTCCCTGGGCGCTGCGACCGTCGAGGTCCTGCGGGGCCTCAACGCCGAGCTGGACCGGCGCGGCCTGGCCTATCCGGCCGCGATGGGCCTGCGCAAGCACATTCTCGGCAAACGCCTGATGCCGGCGCTGACGACCGACGACCCGCGCATCGGGCTCCAGTCGCCACGCTGGACGCAGGCGTTCACCCGCGACCAGGCCGCCGAGCTGCGCGGTCTGGACGCGACCATCCACGGGGATCTCGACGACCTGGCCCCTGTGGACGTACGCGGGATCGACCCGCGCAAGGTCACCGACACGCAGGTCCGGGACGCCGCCGTGGCTTCCTATGCGGCGCTGCGTACGGAACTCGACAAGAAGCTCGCCGACCCGACCATCCCTGGTGAGGCCATCGACCCGGGGGAGGGCCGCAAGGCTCCGGCGCGTGCCGTCTCCGCCCTGGCCGACCTCGTGGAGTGGTCCGTCCGGCGAGAGGAGCTGGTCCGCACGTAGGGCCTCGACACACATCACCGGGGGATTCTTTGTCAAGCAGCTGGAGCCTGCGCCGTCGGCGCAGACTCGCCGAAGAGGCGGGCGACACCACGGTCGCGTCGCCGCGGATCGCGGTGCTCACGATCGCTCGTGACGAGGGCGAGATGCTCACCCGCTGGGTCGACCACTACGGCCGGCAGGCGGGTCACGAGAACCTGATCGTCTTCGACGACGGCTCGACCGACGGTTCGACCGACGACCTGGCATGCACGGTCCAGCACCTGCCCGGCTTCCGGAAGGGCAACTTCGAGGCCGGCCGGATGGGCCTGGCCAGCGGGGTGGCCCAGGGCCTCCTGGGCGTCTACGACGTGGTGATCTTCACCGACGTCGACGAGTTCCTCGTCCCCGACCCGGCGAGGTACGCCGATCTCTCGGACTATCTCGCCCGGCGGCCCGAGCGGGTGATCGCCCCGTTCGCCCTCAACGTCGTCCACCACACCGCCGTCGAAGGACCGCTGATCAGCGGCAAGCCGATCCTCGGCCAACGGGCGTACGCCCAGTTCGCGCCGTTGATGTGCAAGCCGTCGGTCAAGCGGGTGCCGGCCGCCTGGACGTCGGCCTCCCACGGGATCAGGGCGCCCTACATGCCGGATCCCGGGCTGTTCATGGTCCACATGAAGTTCGCCGACGTGGATCTGCTCCGGCGACAGGCGGACCGCCGCAACGAGCTCGCCAAGGCGGTGGGTCGCGGCAAGGGCAGCTCGTGGGGCCGCTCGGGCGACGACCTCGCGGGCCTGCTGACCGCGAAGACCGCCTCGCTGGGTGCTCAGGTGGAGGAGTTCGACCCGGCCTCGGTGCTGCCGGCCAGGCTGGTGCGGGAGGAGAACGGCGTGCATCGCGCCGTCGGTCCGGGCCACATCGACAACCTCCGCAACCAGCCGCTGCTACGCATCCCGGAACGCCTCCACGGGATCGTCTGAGCTAGGTTACTGTCCGGTAAACCAACCGACGAGAGGCCGCAGATGAGCAAGACGAACCCCGGCAACTTCTTCGAGGACTTCCAGGTCGGACAGGTCATCGAGCACGCGACGCCGCGCACGGTGACTGAGGGCGACCGGGCCGCGTACGGCTCGCTCTACCCGACCCGCTTCGCGGTGCCCTCGAGCGCTGCCTTCGCGGCCTCCGTCGGCCTGGGCGTTCACCCGGTGGAGGAGCTGATCGGCTTCCACATCGCCTTCGGCAAGACCGTCCCGGACGTGTCGCTGAACGCGGTCGCCAACCTCGGCTACGCCGAGTGCCGGTTCCACCTGCCGGTGGTGCCGGGCGACACCCTCTCGACGACCTCCGAGGTCATCGGCCTCAAGCAGAACTCCAACGGCAAGTCCGGCGTCGTCTACGTACGCTCCACCGCCACCAACCAGCGTGGCGAGGTCGCCATCGACTGGGCGCGCTGGGTGATGGTCCACAAGCGTGACCAGTCCGTCGCGGCGCCCGAGACCGTGATCCCGGAGCTGGCGAAGGCGGTCGACGCGAAGAACCTGATCGTGCCGAAGGGCCTCGACTTCACCTCCTACGACTTCACCGCCGCCGGCGAGCCGCACCGCCTCGCCGACTACGAGGTCGGCGAGAAGATCGACCACGTCGACGGGGTGACCCTGACGGCCTCCGAGCACCAGCAGGCCACCCGGCTGTGGCAGAACACCGCGAAGGTGCACTTCAACGTCGAGGCGCGGCCCGACGGCCGCAACCTCGTCTACGGCGGCCACATCATCTCGCTGGCCCGGGCGCTGTCGTTCAACGGCCTCGCCAACGCCCAGCTCATCGCCGCGATCAACGCGGGGGCGCACACCTCCCCGGCCTTCGCGGGCGACACCGTCTACGCCTGGTCGGAGGTGCTCGACCGCGCGGAGACCGACGCCCCGGGCGTCGGCGCGCTCCGGCTGCGGCTGGTCGCCACCAAGGGTCGCGACGAGTCGATGACCCTGCGCGGCGAGGACGGCAAGTACGCCCCCGGGGTGCTGCTCGACCTCGACTACTGGGCGCTCATCCCGGTGTAAGGATGTAGGACATGCCCACCAAGAAAGCTCTCTTCGTCTCCGGCTCCGCGCAGGGCATCGGCAAGGCGATCGTCGAGAAGTTCGCGACCGAGGGCTGGTTCGTCGGTGTCTACGACATCGACGCCGAGCTCGCCCGGGACGTCGCCGCGATCCTCGGCAGCGACAACGCCATCGGTGGCACGCTCGACGTCACCGACCCGGCCTCCTGGAAGGCGGCGCTGGAGGAGTTCGCCACCGCCGCCGGAGGTCGCCTCGACCTGCTGGTCAACAACGCCGGCATCCTGCGCGCCGGCCGTCTGGCCGACGTCGACCTGGCCCAGCACCACCAGACCATCGAGATCAACGTCAACGGCGTGATCAACGGCTGCCACACGGCCTACCCCTACCTGAGGGCCACCCCCGGCTCGGGCGTCATCAACGTCTGCAGCGCCAGCGCGATCTACGGGCAGCCGGAGATCGCCTCCTACAGTGCGTCGAAGTACGCCGTGCGCGGGCTCACCGAGGCGCTGGAGCTGGAGTGGCGCAAGGAGGGGATCCGGGTGCAGGCGGTCTGGCCGCTGTGGGTGAAGACCGCGTTGCTCGACGGCAACGTCGCCTCCTCCCACGAGACCCTGGGCATCCGGCTCACCGTCGAGGACGTCGCCGACCAGGTCTGGGAGATGGCGAAGCCGCGCAAGGGGCTCCTCGGGCGGGTGCCGAAGGTGCACACGACCGTCGGCCTGCCGGCCAGGGCGCTCTCGACGGCCGCGGACCTCGCGCCCAACGTGCTCGTCCGCGAGGTCAACCGGTTCATCACGCGGGCGTGATCCGGCGGCAGCGCCTGCGGCTGGTTGGATGGGGGCATGGCGCTCTACCTCGTCAGGCACGGCACCACCGAGTGGTCCCTCAACGGCCGGCACACCTCCCGCACCGACCTTCCCCTCCTGCCCGAGGGGGAGGAGGCCGCCAAGCTGCTCGCCTCGCGGCTCCAGGACCAGAAGTACGCCGCGGTCCTGACCTCCCCGCGACAGCGGGCGCTGCGTACGGCTGAGCTCGCGGGCTTCCCCGACGCAGACGTCACCGACGACCTGGTCGAGTGGGACTACGGCGAATACGAGGGCATCACGACCGACGAGATCCACCGCACCGACCCCGGCTGGAGCCTGTGGACCGCGCCGACGCCTGGTGGAGAGAGCGCGGCCTCCGTCCAGGAGCGGCTGGGCCGGGTCGTCTCGGCCGCCCGGGAGCGCGACGGCGACACCCTGGTCTTCTCCCACGGACACGCGCTGTGTGCCCTCGCGGCCGTGTGGCTGGGGCTCCCGGTCACCGAGGGGCGGCTCTTCCGGCTGGACACCGCGACCATCTCGATGCTGGACGCGCACCACGGTCAGCCGGTCGTCAAGCAGTGGAACACCTAGGCAGGGCCGACGCGCCCGCTGGGAAACCAGCGGCCGACGCTTGACCGAATCGCTTGACCAGACGGATGCCACGGGTCACCGTGGTGGGGTGGCTCTTGCGGTTGGCTGTCCACGCTGCGCGACGCCGGTGGCGAACATCGGCGCCGGCGGCAGCAGATCGTGCCCCGAGCACGGTGTGGTGACACCGGTGTGGCATACGGATGTCGCCTCCTACGAGGACCTGGTGCAGATCCTCGCGCTGGCGGGTGACGTGCCCACCTACGTCCCCTGGCCGGTCGAGTCCGGCTGGTCGATCGCCGACCTCGCCGTGGTCGGCGACGAGAACAGAGGATCGGCCACGTTGGTCACCTTGACGGGCGACACCCTGGACGACGGGCCGGTGGAGATGACCATCGTGACCGAGGAGGCCGGCGTCGGGCTGGGCGCCCGGTGCGCGCGTACGCATGGACCGGACCCGGGCATCGACGCCTGCACCGGCCCGCCCACGACGAGGGTTCGCGTCGCCGGGCAGCTGGTGCCGCTGTGGCCGATCACCCAGTGGACCAACGGCGCCGAGGAGTGGGAGCGGTCGGTGGTGGTCGGCGAGGCCGCCGGTCGCTGGCTGTGGCTGATCTTCCGGCCGGCCACGGCGATGCTGATGCTCCAGGACGGCTGGCACCTGCGCCAGGTCGGCGACCTGGGCGTCCAGATGGTCGAGCTGCCCTTCGGCAAGCCCAGCGGATCGTGGTGGAAGTCGCCGTAGAGGCTTCCGCGACCAGAGGGCTCTAGGATGGGCGCGTGCGCATCGATCTCCACACTCACTCGCGAGTGAGCGACGGGACCGATTCGCCCACCGAGCTGGTCCAGGCGGCCAAGGCCGCGGGGCTCGATGTCGTCGCGCTCACCGACCACGACACCGCCGACAGCTGGGACGAGGCGGCCGCCGCGGCCACCGAGGCCGGGATCGAGCTGGTGCGCGGGATGGAGATCAGCACCAACCTCGACCGTCACGGTGTGCACCTGCTGGCTTACCTGCCCGACCGCACCTACCCGCCGCTGGTCGAGGAGCTCGACCGTGTCCTCGCCGGCCGCGACGGACGCCTGCCGCTGATGCTCGACCGGCTCTCACGCCTCGGCATCGAGGTCTCCCTCGAGGACGTCGCGGCCGTCTCCGGCGACGCCGCCGCCTCCGGGCGGCCGCACCTGGCCGACGCGCTCGTCGCCAAGGGGTACGTGCGCAGTCGTGACGAGGCGTTCAACCGCTATCTCGGGGCCGGCAAACCGGCGTACGTCAACCGCTACGCGGCCCCGCTCGAGCCGATGATCCGCACCGTCGCCGCCGCCGGCGGAGTCACCGTGATCGCCCACCCCTGGGGCCGGTCCGGACACGAGCAGCCCGACGAGGCGGCACTGTCCGCACTGGTCGACGCGGGCCTGTCCGGCCTGGAGGTCGACCACCAGGATCACAGCCCTGAAGTGCGCGAGAAACTGCGGGTGATCGCCCGCAACCTCGACCTCGTGGTGACCGGATCCAGCGATTACCACGGCACCGGGAAGGTGGGTCACCATCTGGGAGTGAACACCACCGCACCCGCCGAGTACGAGCGGCTCCTGGAGCGTGCGGCCGCAGCCTCGGCCGCCTCCGGACGAGCCACCCCCGAGGTCGTACGTTGACCGAGATCTTCGTCTCCTCGCTGGTGACGCTCTTCGTCATCATGGACCCGGTCGGGACGATCCCGGTCTTCCTCTCGCTGACCGCCGGCCAGTCGCCCGGCAAGCAGCGTCGCGCGGCGGTCCTCGCGGTCGCCGTCTCGTTCCTGGTGATCACCATCTTCGCGCTGTTCGGACAGGCGATCCTGCACTACCTGCACATCTCGCTCGAGGCGCTGCAGTGCGCCGGCGGCCTCCTCCTGCTGCTGGTCGCCCTCGAGCTGCTCACCGACAACTTCGACGACCCGGTCGCCGCCGCGGGCGCCAACGTCGCCATGGTGCCGCTCGGCACCCCGCTCCTGGCCGGCCCCGGCGCGATCGTCGCCACGATGGTCTTCACCCAGGAGGTCGACTCGGTCGCCACCGGCTTCGGGCTCGGCCTCGGCCTGGTCGTCGTGCACATCACCCTGCTCCTCGGGATGATCTTCTCCGTCCCGATCCTCAAGGTCCTCAAGGAGTCCGGCGTCCTGCTCGTCACCAGGATCGCCGGTCTCCTCCTCTCCGCGATCGCCGTCCAGATGGTCGCCGACGCGGTCAAGACGTTCATCGCCAACGCCTGAGTCCGGGTAGTCCGAGACGTTCCGGCCCCTCTACCGGGCGGTAACGGGCCGAAACGTCTCGGACTAACTGCCGAGCCGGCTACCTGCGGCCGAGCGACTGGAACTTCTGGAGGACGCCGGTGGGGACCACCCTCGCCGCGGTGGCGAGGGCCTTGTAGCGCTTGCTCGGGATGGAGAAGGTCTTGTCGGCCTCGTAGTCCTCGAGCGCCTCGCGGACGAGGTCGTCGACGTCGAGCCACATCCAGGCGGGGGCCGAGTCGTAGCCGGAGCCGAGGCGCTCGTGGAACTCGGTCCTGGTGAACCCCGGCAGCAGGGCCATGACCTTGATGCCCTTGCCGGCGTACTCGTTGTGGGCCCACTCGGTGAACGAGTTGATCCACGCCTTCGCGGCCGAGTAGGTGCCGCGAGGCAGGTAGGAGGCGACGGATCCGACGTTGATGATGCCCCCGTGGCCGCGGGCGACCTGGGCCTTGAGAGCGGCGTGGGACAGGCGCAGCGGGGCGATGACGAGCACCTCCGCCATCGCGGTCTCCTCGTCGGCGGTGTTGTCGAGGAAGCGGTGCTTGAGGCCGTGGCCGGCGTTGTTGACCAGCAGGTCGACCGGGTGCTCGGCGTCGGCCAGACGGGCCTCGACCCGGGCCAGGTCGGCGCTGTCGGTCAGGTCGGCGCGGAGCACCTCGACGCCGATGCCGTGAGCGTCCGTCAGATCCTTCGCGACGCTGTTGAGGCGCTCCTCGTCACGAGCGACGAGGACGAGGTGGTGGCCGCGGGCGGCGAGCTGCTGCGCGAAGGCGAGGCCGATGCCGGCGGTCGCGCCGGTGATCAGGGAGGTGGGGTTCGACATGGGGCAATCCTGCCACCACCGGACGAGAGGGAGACTCGGGTGCCGGGCCGTCGGTTCAGCAGCGGAATCACGGTTTCTGTCTGTCGTGTGACAGTTGACTTGCGGTGATGCGAGTTTGGATGATGTCGACGTGGATCTCGCAGGCGGGCTCGGGCGCGTGGTGGAGAAGTGAGCCGCGGTGGGCGACATCGGACGGTGATGCACCGGCCTCTCCAGCGCACCAAGATGCTCTTCGCCGCGTCCTTGCTGACCTCGGCCGGTCTGTACGGCGGGATCGAGATCGTCGCCGAGCCGGAGGCCGACGGCCGGACCAGCGTGGCCGACAGCGGCGAGAAGATGGGCGTGGACGACGAGGCCTTCACCCCGGTATGGCCGCACCAGGCCCAGGGCGAAGCAGGGAACCGCCACGTCGACGCGTTGACGGAGGCCGAGGAGAAGGTGCTCCCCGCCGACTCCGGCACCGGCCGCCGGGCGGTCTTCTCGATCAGCC
This sequence comes from Nocardioides luteus, assembly GCF_000960475.2. Taxonomy (GTDB): domain Bacteria; phylum Actinomycetota; class Actinomycetes; order Propionibacteriales; family Nocardioidaceae; genus Nocardioides; species Nocardioides luteus_A. The sequence continues at coordinate 17,087 of NZ_JZDQ02000053.1, forward strand.
GCCAGCGGGTCTGGATCGTCTCCGCGGCCGGCAAGACGCGGCGTACCTATCCGGTCTCGGGCAGCGTCTACGACAACCTCGAGCCCGGCACCTACCGGGTCTTCTCCCGCTCCAAGCACGCGAAGGGGATCGACGACTCGGGCACGATGCAGTGGTTCGTACGCTTCACCAGAGGCCCCAGGGCCGCGATCGGGTTCCACAACATCCCGGTCGACAAGGGCAAGCGCGTGCAGACCCGCGCCCAGCTGGGCACACCCCTCTCGCACGGGTGCATCCGCCAGGCCGAGCCGGACGCGAAGGCCATGTGGCGCTTCGCGCGGCTCGGCACCAAGGTGGTCGTGGTCCCCTAGTCCGGCTCAGCCGAGGCTCAGGCGTCGGCCTTCGGCGCGGAGCTGCCGCCCGAGGAGCGACGGCGACGGCGACGCCGGGGAGCGGAGCCGTCGGAGGCGACCTCGCCGGAGGCAGGGGTGGTGGAGTCGGCAGACTCAGCAGCGGGAGCGGCCGACTTCTCGACGACCTGGCCGCCGCGGGACCGGGTGCGCTGACGGTTGCGGTTGCGGGGAGCGCGCTCGCGCTTCTCGCCGTCCGCGCCGGCGTCCTTGTCCTTGGGCTTCTCGGGGGTGGCCTTCTTGATCCGGCCCTTGGTGCCCTTCGGGATGCCCATGTCGTGGAGGAAGTGCTCCGAGGAGGAGTAGGTCTCCTGCGGCTCGTCGAACGGGAGGTCGAGAGCCTTGTTGATCATCTTCCACTTGTGCAGGTCGGCCCAGTCGACCAGCGTGACCGCGACGCCGGAGGCGCCGGCGCGGCCGGTGCGGCCGATGCGGTGGACGTAGGTCTTCTCGTCGTCGGGGGTCGTGTAGTTGACCACGTGGGAGACGCCGGTGACGTCGATGCCACGGGCGGCGACGTCGGTGGCCACCAGGACCTCGACCTTGCCGTCACGGAACTTCTGCATCACCCGCTCGCGGGCGGCCTGCTGCATGTCGCCGTGCAGGGGAGAGGCCGGGAAGCCGCGCTCGGCGAGGTCGTCGGCCACGCGCTGTGCCTGCCGCTTGGTGCGGGCGAAGACGACGACCTTGTCGTGGTCCTCGCACTGCAGCAGGCGGCCGATCATCTCGGGCTTGTCGAGGTCGTGGGCCTGGTAGACGAACTGCGCGGTCGCAGGCACCGTCTCGCGCTCGCCCGAGGACTCGGCGCGGATGTTCATCGGGTGACGCATGTAGGAGCGGGCCAGGGCCACGATCGCGCCCGGCATGGTGGCCGAGAACAGCAGCGTCTGGCGGGTCTCCGGGGTGAGCGTGACCAGCTTCTCCACGTCGGGCAGGAACCCGAGGTCGAGCATCTCGTCGGCCTCGTCGAGGACGAGGGCGTGCACGTGGGCGAGGTCGAGGACCTTGCGGTTGGCCAGGTCGATCAGGCGGCCCGGGGTGCCGACGACGATGTCGACGCCCTTCTCCAGCGCGTCGATCTGGGGCTCGTAGCCGGCGCCGCCGTAGACGGTCAGCACGCGGAGGCCGCGGTCCTCGGAGATCAGCGAGATCTCGGCCGAGACCTGCATGGCCAGCTCGCGGGTCGGGGCCACGATCAGCGCCTGCGGCTTGCCCTGCGGAAGGTCGACGTAGTCGCGGTCCTTAGGGGACACGCTGCGCTGCACGACCGGGATGCCGAAGGCCAGCGTCTTGCCGGAGCCGGTGCGGGCCTGGCCGATCAGGTCGGTGCCCTGCAGGGCGACCGAGAGGGTCATCTCCTGGATGGCGAAGGGGGTGGTGATGCCTTTGCGCTCGAGCGGAGCGCAGATCTCGGGATGAACCCCGAGGTCCTTGAACGTTGTCATGATTTCGTCGCTACTCGCTTGTCTCATCGAATGCGGCGAGCGACTCACGGGTGTCTCGAGCTTGCCAAGCGAGTGCCACGCCGCGCACATACGGGATCCAGCCCACTGCGATATGAAGGTGAATATCAGCAGTGCTGGGTCGGTCAAAAGGCATTCTATCGGTAGGGTTCTCCCGTGGTTGCATCGTCAGAGTTCACGGGTCCCCAGGATCCCTTCGGTGATCCTGTTTACAAGGCCGCCGTCATCGACCTTCTCGGAGCGGTCGCCTATGGCGAGGTCTCGGCCGTCGAGCGGCTGACCGACGACGCCAAGATGGCGCCCTCGCTGGAGGACAAGACGGCCTTGCTCGCGATGGCGGCCGCCCAGCACGCCAAGATCCAGCCGGTCCTCGACCGGCTGGAGGAGCTCGGGGCCGACCCCTACGCGGCCATGGAGCCGTTGCGTGCGGGGTTCGACGAGTTCCACGTCCACACGAAGCCCGCCGACTGGTGGGAGTCGTTGGTCAAGGCGTACGTCGGTGACGGGCTCGCCAACGACTTCTACCGTGAGGTCGCCGGCTTCCTCGACGAGGACACCCACAAGCTCGTGGTCACCACCCTGGAGGACGCCGGGCGGGCCGACTTCATCGTCGACCGGGTGCGGGCCGGCATCGAGGCCGATCACCTCATCGGCGGACGGCTGGCGCTGTGGGGCCGCCGTCTCATGGGTGAGGCGATCACCCAGGCGCAGCAGGTCGCGGCGACCCGTGAGGGGCTCAGCGAGCTGATCGCCGGTGGCCACCTCTCGGGTCTCGACCTCGGCACCATCGGCGAGATGCTCACCCGCCTCACCCAGCGCCACGTCGAGCGCATGGGCAAGCTCGGGCTCGAGCACTGAGGTTCCTTGAGCCCTGACATCCTCTGGACCGGTTGGTCGGGGACACAGATCGCCCCCGATGGTGCCGGTGTCTGGACGTCTCCCGAGGTCAGCCCCGGGTTCTCCTTCGACGAGCTGGTCGCCTCCTGGAACGTGGTGACGCCGCCCGGCACCTGGGTGGAGGTCGCCGCCCAGGTCGTCGCCGAGTCGGGTGAGCGGAGCGGCTGGCTGGTGCTGGCCCGCTGGTCCTCGGACCCGGCGTTCGCCTCCACCTCGGTCGGCGGACAGGACGACCCGGTCGCGGTCGCCTCCGACGACACCATCCTGGGGCGGGACGGGCGCCGGTTCACGGCCTTCTCGTTGCGCGTGAGCCTGCACGGTCGGGAAGGGAGCCGACCGCGGGCGAGCCTGCTCGGGGCGATGGTCTCGGCCGGAGCCCGGGGCTCGGCGCCGGCACCGGGTCCGGTGGCCCGCGGGGCGGTCGTGGCGGGCGTACCCGCCTATTCGCAGCAGCTCCATCGTGACCGCTACCCGCAGTGGGACGGGGGCGGACAGTCGTGGTGCAGTGCCGCCTCGACGGCGATGATCGCCGACTTCTGGGGTGTCGGGCCCACTCCTGCCGAGACGGCCTGGGTGGACTACGAGACCCCTGACCCGCAGGTGCCGTTCACCGTGCGGGAGGTCTACGACGAATCCTTCGGCGGCGCCGGCAACTGGGCCTTCAACGCCGCCTATGCGGGCGCGCGGGGGCTGGTCGCGTACGTCACCCGGCTCCGCTCCTTCGCCGAGGCCTCCCGGTTCGTGGAGGCCGGGATACCGCTCGTGCTGGCCGTCTCCCACCAGGAGGGCGAGCTGACCGGTGCCGGCTACGTGACCAACGGCCATCTGCTCGTGCTGACCGGCTTCGAGGACGACGGCCGCCCCGTCGTCCACGACCCCGCCTCCCACAAGATCGCGAGCGACGCGGCGGTGCGGACGACGTACGACCTCGGTGAGCTCGACCGCGCCTGGGCCCGCTCCGGGCGGATCGTCTACGTCATCCGGCGGCCGGACGTGGTGCCGCCCGAGCCGCCGGGGCAGCAGCCAAATTGGTGAAGCGGCCCCGCCCGGAGGGGCGGGACCGCTTCGAGGCGACCTGGGTGAAGCTCAGGCCTTGGACTTTCCGGTGATGCCCGACGCGACGACGACCGCGACGGCGGCGACGACGACCTGCCAGATGTGACGCCACCAGTCGACGCCGTTGGTTGCGTTGTCCCACGTGGCTTCGTGGCCGTCGAAGGCCGCGTTGTTCTGGCCGAAGATGACCCAGTAGAGCAGGCTTCCAACGATCATGCCGACGATGCCGCACACGACGGTCAACCAGAGCGGGATGTTGTCCTTGTCGCCTGGCGCAAGCCACTTGCCAAGCAATCCGATGACGACACCACCGATGAGGGTGACGAGAATGGTCCCGATCATGCCCTTTTCCCTTCAGGTTGTGATTGGCGCGAACACTGCGCCGATCACTCGATAGTGCACCTGTTGGGACGCGAATGCACGGGCAACATGGCCTAAAACCGGAAGTTCGTCACCGGAATCAGGGCCATCCCTGAGAAATATCGTCCGGAGCGTTTCAGCCGGCGAAACCGACCTTGCCGACCTTGGCCGGGCCGATCTCGACGTAGGCGAGCTTCTCGGTCGGGACGATGACCTTGCGGCCCTTGCTGTCGGTCAATGCGAGCACAGCACCGCCGCCGAGGGCGTCGGCGATGAGCTTCTCCACCGACTCGCTGGACTCCTCGGTCTCTACGACGAGCTCACGGGCGGCCTGCTGGACGCCGATCTTGACCTCCACGGGTCCTCCTTGCGATGGGTCGATCAATGCTTCGGAATCCTCTCACACGGAAGGTGAGGAACCCCGTCGTTGCGCTACGAGCGGAAAGTTCGGGTGGGATCGGCGTGGATCAGTCGGTCTTCGGGTAGCCGCCGATGCCCCGCCAGGCGAGGCCGGCGACCAGACGCGCGGCGTCGGCCTGGGAGAGGTCGCCGTTGTTGTGGAGCCAGTAGCGGGCGCTGACCTGGATCTGGCCGACGAGGCCGACGGCGAGCAGGTGCGAGGCGGTGGCACCGAAGCCGGTGTCCTCGGCGATCACCTCGGCGATGACCTCGGCGCACTCGTTGGTGACCCGGTCGACCTGCTCGCGCACGGCGGGGTCGTTGGTCAGGTCCGACTCGAAGACGAGCCGGAAGGCACCGGACTCGGAGGCCACGTAGTCGTAGAAGACCTCGACGGTGCGGGCCACGCGCTCCTTGTTCTCGTCCGTCGACGCCAGGGCCTCCCGGCAGCGGTCGATGATCTCGTTCGCGGACTTCTCCAGCAGGGCCAGGTAGAGGTCGAGCTTGCCCGGGAAGTGCTGGTACAGAACCGGCTTGGAGACCCCGGCCCTCTCGGCGATGTCGTCCATCGCGGCAGCGTGGAAACCGTAGGCGACGAAGACCTCGAGAGCGGACTCGAGAAGCTGGGCTCGTCGTTCCGTCCGGGGCAGTCGGGCCCCCCGCGGTCGAGTGGGGTCGAGCTCGGATTGGTGCGTGGTCACCCCAGCAGCCTACCCGCTGGTACTCGGATCGCGGGACGCGTCGTTGCCTCGTCCACGGATGAGGGAACATGGAGAAGTGCCCGCGGTGTTCAAGCAGGCATACGTACGTCCGAACTGAGGAGCAGTTGTGTCCCTAGCCCCGCTCGTGGAGCCCGCTGACGAGCTGACGATCGACGAGGTGCGCCGCTACAGCCGCCACCTCATCATCCCCGACGTCGGCATGGACGGGCAGAAGCGCCTGAAGAACGCCAAGGTGTTGGTCATCGGCGCCGGCGGTCTCGGCTCGCCGGCCCTGCTCTACCTGGCCGCGGCCGGCGTCGGCACCCTCGGCATCGTCGAGTTCGACGAGGTCGACGAGTCCAACCTGCAGCGCCAGATCATCCACAAGCAGTCGACCGTGGGCCAGCCGAAGGCCGAGTCGGCCGCGGCGGCGATCAAGGAGGTGAACCCGTACGTCAACGTCGTGCTGCACGACGTGCGTCTCGACAACGACAACGTGCGCGAGATCTTCACCGGCTACGACCTGATCGTCGACGGCACCGACAACTTCGCGACCCGCTACATGGTCAACGACGCGGCCTACTTCCTGGGCATCCCGTACGTCTGGGGCTCGATCTACCGCTTCGACGGCCAGGCCTCGGTGTTCGCGCCGACGATCGGCGAGGACGCGCCCTGCTACCGCTGCCTCTACCCGGAGCCCCCGCCCCCGGGCATGGTCCCCTCCTGCGCCGAGGGCGGCGTGCTGGGTGTGCTGTGCGCCTCGATCGGCTCGATCCAGGTCAACGAGGCCATCAAGATGCTGACCGGCATCGGTGAGCCGCTGGTCGGCAAGCTGATGATCTACGACGCACTCGAGATGGAGTACCGCAAGCTGAAGGTCCGCAAGGACCCCAACTGCGCGCTGTGCGGCGAGAACCCGACGGTCACCGACCTGATCGACTACGACGCCTTCTGCGGTGCGCTCTCGACCGAGGCGGCCGACGCCGCGGCCGGCTCGACCATCTCGGTCACGCAGCTCTCCGAGATGATCAAGGAGCGCGAGGAGGGCAGCCGCGACTTCGTCCTCGTCGACGTCCGCGAGCCCAACGAGTACGAGATCAACAAGATCCCGGGCTCCGTCCTGATCCCCAAGGGCGAGTTCCTCAACGGCAACGCGATCCCGCAGGTCGCCGAGCTCACCTCGGATGGGGCCAAGCCGCTGGTGTTCCACTGCAAGAGCGGCGTACGCAGTGCCGAGGTGCTCGCGATCGCCAAGGGCGCGGGCTACGCGGACGCGGTCCACGTCGGTGGCGGCGTGGTCGCGTGGGTCAACCAGATCGACCCGTCGCAGCCTTCCTACTGACGAGTCACTGATCAACGAAGACGCTTACTGAACTGTTGGCCAGCGGTGGCCCCACTGGGGCCGCCGCTGGCTTTCTTTGAGCCTAGCGGAACCGATAGTTTTGCGATCGCAGCTGCGGGGGGCGGAGTTGCATCGATGCCCGAACCTCGGAGGATTCGACGTTGTCCACACGCGCTCGTCTCAGCGCGACGCTCGCCGGTGCCGTCCTGGCCGGCGGACTGTTTCTCGGTGCCCCTGCCCACGCGAGCGACCAGGCCCCGGAGCCGGCCTCCGGCGCGGCCGTCGGCTCCTCGATCGACCCGGAGAGGCTGGAGTCGAACGTCGCGGACCCGACCCGCGGCGTACCCCCGTCGTATGTCTTCGCCGGGGTGGGTGCGCTGCTGATGGGAGCGGGCGCGGGCATGGCCGTCCGTCGCCGACGAGCTGAGGCTGTGGCACCCTCGGCAGAGTGAGACAACCCAGCCTGAGGAGCTTCATCGGCGAGATCTTCGTCGTCGTCCTCGTGGTCGCGGTCGCCGTGCTCGGCTACGCCGCGTATGACTACTACACCAAGATCGACGAGGCGGAGAAGAGCAAGGCGACCCCGCCGGCGACGACCTCCTCGATCCCGGCCGAGGCCCTGGCCGCGGTGCCGAAGAAGAAGGGCAAGGTACGCGGCGTCTCCATCCCGTCGCTCAACGTGCACGCCGACGTGGTGCCGTTGGCGATGGAGGAGGGCACGCTCACCCCACCCGCCGACGCCTCGCTCATGGGCTGGTGGAAGGGCGGCGCGAAGCCCGGTGCGGACGAGGGCTCGGTGCTGATCGTCGGCCACACGCTGCACAACGGCGGCGGCGTCCTCGACCGGCTGGGCGAGGTGAACGAGGGCGACGAGATCATCGTGCGGACCAAGAACGAGGAGTTCACCTACACCGTCCGGTCGGTGCGCGACCTCTCCAAGGAGCAGGTCGCCAAGCGCAGCAAGAGGCTCTTCGACCCCGAGGGCGAGGCGCGGCTGGTCGTGGTGACCTGCGACGACTGGGACGGCACCTCGTTCCAGGGCAACACCGTGGTCGTGGCGGTGCCGTAACCCCCGACCCCCGCGCTTCGTTACCTGTGAGTCACATCACCTAGAGATCGAGGCCCCCACATGCTCCGCACTCGCCGTTCCGTACGCCGCGCCGCAGCCATCGCCGCCGGCACTCTGACCGCCGCGCTCGTCCCGGCCCTCGTCGCGTCCCCGGCCCACGCCTGGGCTCCGGCGGACACTGCCACCATCACTCCGGGTGTGATGATGTACACCGACGGTGCCCAGTGCACCGCCAACTTCGTCTTCACCGACTCCTCCGCCAACGTCTACGTCGGCTACGCCGCCCACTGCGCGGGTCTCGGCGAGGCCACTGACACCAACGGCTGTGCGGCCGACTCGCTGCCGCTCGGCACGCCGGTGACCTTCAACGAGGGTGGTTCGCTGCTGTCCGAGGGCACCGTCCTCGGCAAGGGCAAGCTGGTGTACTCCTCCTGGCTGACCATGCACAAGCTGGGCACCAAGGACGAGAACACCTGCGCCTACAACGACCTCGCCCTGGTCAAGGTCGACGCCGCGGACGCCGGCAAGGTCAACCCGACCGTGCCGATCTGGGGCGGTCCGACCGGCATCGACACCGACGGCACCGTGGCCGGGGACAAGGTCTACTCCTACGGCAACTCCTCGCTGCGCGCCGACGTCGACCTGCTCTCGCCGAAGGTCGGCTTCTCGCTCGGGGACGACGTCAACGGCACCCGCTGGTCGCACCCGCTCTACAACCTGACCCCCGGCATCCCCGGTGACTCCGGGTCGGGCTTCCTGAACGCCGACGGCAAGGCGGTCGGGACGCTGTCGACCCTGGGCCTGGCTCCGCTCGCGGGTTCCAACAACATCGGTGACATGGACCTCGAGCTGAAGTTCGCCCAGGCGAACTCGGGCATCTCCGGTCTGCGTCTGGTCAACGGCACCGAGCCGTTCAGCCCCATCCTCTGACGTCGCGCTAGTCTCCCGGTCATGACCGACCGGGAGGCGTACGTGGAGGCCGTTCTGCGGATCGTCGAGCAGATCCCGCGCGGGCAGGTGACGACGTACGGCGCGATCGCGGACGCCCTCTTCGACGAGTTCGGGGGCGGTCCGCGGCAGGTCGGCTCGGTGATGGCGCGCGAGGGCGCCGGGATGCCGTGGTGGCGGGTGGTGCGGGCCGACGGCTCGCTCCCCGCCTCCCACGGCGAGGAGGCCCGGCAGGCCTATCTCGAAGAGGGCACGCCGCGACGTGTCTCGGGGGCGGTGGACCTGCGCCGGGCGATGTGGCTGCCGCCTACGATGATCCCGTGATGTATCGCGTCCTCCACGCCATCGTGCCGCCCGTCCTCCGAGCAGTCTGGCGCCCTACGGTGACGGGGGCCGAGAACGTCCCGCGCACCGGTGGGGTGATCCTGGCCAGCAACCACCTCAGCTTCGCCGACTCGATCGTGATCCCGTCGGTCTCGCCCCGCCCGGTGCACTTCCTGGCCAAGTCCGACTACTTCACCGGCACCGGCCTCAAGGGCGCCGCCCAGAGGGCGTGGTTCGAGGGCATGGGGATGCTGCCGGTGGACCGTGACGACCCCCAGGCCGCGCTCGGCTCGCTGGAGGTGGCCCTCGAGGTCCTCGGCAAGGGCGAGGCGTTCGGGATCTACCCCGAGGGCACCCGTTCGCGCGACGGGCGGCTCTACCGTGGGCGCACCGGGGTGGCGCACCTGGCGCTGACCGCCGGCGTACCCGTGGTGCCGGTGGGGCTGCGGGGGACCGCGGAGCTCCAGCCGGTGGGATCGAGCCTGCCGCGCCTGGCGAAGGTCACGGTCGAGTTCGGAGAGCCGATCCAGGTGGCCGGCCGCTTCGACGGCGTACCTCTGGGCAAGGCCCGCCGGGTCATCACCGACGAGGTCATGGAGTCGATCGCCGCGCTGAGCGGCCAGGAGGTCGCCGGGGTCTACAACGAGCGGCCCGCCGACGCCTGAACGCCTATTGCGCCGCGGCCGGAACGGGCGCACTCTGGAGGGTGACCTAGCAAATTCATGGGCTAGCAGCCGAGGTGAGGCAGATGGCCACCACGACCGTGTTGCAGGACGAGCTGCGACACAAGCACGACGAGCTCGCTGGGCGCCTGGCCCACGCTCGGAGCATCATCGCCAGGCCGGAGCAGACCCGTAGGGGCTGCCCACCGATCGACCAGTTCAACGCCGGTACGTCTCGACACCTGCACGCGGTGGACGAGGCGTTGCTGCCGGCGGTCTCCGCCCATTGCGAGGACGGCGCGAGGCTGGTCCACGAGTATCTCCTCGCCGCACGCCGGCTGGAAGTGCTGCTCTTCCACGTGAAGGCGCACGAGTACGGCTCCACCTGGGAGACCACCCACGACTGGCCGACCCTGTGGGGCGAGGTCGAGGAGGCGCTCATCGACCAGGAGGAGAGGGAGGACGAGCTGGTCTCGCGCCTGGGAGAGGAGGCCTCCGACGACGTGCTCCTGCTGGTCGCCGAACGGATCACCGCGGCCGAGCGCCGGGCGCCCTCGCGTCCGCACCCCCACCTCCCGCACACCGGCCTCCCCGGAAAGGTCGTACGCCGCCTGGCCCGTCCCGTCGACGCCATCTGGGACGCCGTCGAGGGCCGCTCGGTCGGCAACCCCAAGCCGTTGCCGCACAAGGAGCCGGGGCTGTTCTGGCAGTATCTGCTCGGCGACCCGCGATTCCCCGAGGAACCTGCCGACTCTGCCGACGAGACCCGGCACAATGAGCCGGGTGACCGCTGACTCCATCACCTCCACACTCGATCTCGCGTCGCACCCCGAGGGTGGGGCGTTCCGGCAGACCTGGGCCGCCGCCGAGACCGTCACCCTCGCCGACGGACGCGTGCGCCCGACCGCGACCCTGATCTACTTCCGGCTGCTGGCCGGAGAGTCGTCCGCGTGGCACCGGGTGACCTCCGACGAGATCTGGCTCGCGCACACGGGTGTCGTGTCCCTGCAGTTCGGCGGCTCGGACACCGCCCCGGTCGAGGGCGAGACCGTGCTCGTCGGGGTGGACGTCGCCGCCGGCCAGGTGCCGCAGGCGGTCGTGCCGGCAGGGGTGTGGCAGCGTACGGTGCCCTCGACCGAGGACGCGCTCGTCTCCTGCGTGGTCTCGCCCGGTTTCGACTTCGACGACTTCGAGCTCGCCCCGGAACCAGGCATCGCGGAGTAGGACCGTGGAGTACGCCTTCGAAGGAGCCGTCATCGAGTGGCGCGGTCCGGCACCGTTCTACTACGTGCCGATGCCCGTCGAGGACGCCGAGGACCTCAAGGAGGATGCCCGGGGTCTGGAGTACTGGGGCCAGGTCGCCGTCACCGCCACCATCGGCGAGACCACCTTCACCACCGCGCTCTTCCCCAAGGACGGCACCTATCTGCTGCCCCTGAAGGTCGTCGTGCGGAAGGCGGAGGGGATCGACCTCGACGACGTCGTCGCGGTGCGGATGAGGTTGGGGCACGACGCCTGAGTGTCGGTGCTCTCTGATTGGCTGGTCCCGTGAGTGTCGCCTACCGCCTTGCCCCGCCGCCGAGTGCGGCCGCAGTGCCGGTGCTCGACGAGCACCAGCGGTCGGTCGTGGAGCATCCCGGCGGACCGCTGCTGGTGCTGGCCGGGCCCGGCACCGGCAAGACGACCACGCTCGTGGAGGCGGTGGTCGACCGGATCGAGAACCGTGGCGTACGTCCCGACCAGCTGCTCGCGCTGACCTTCTCCCGCAAGGCCGCCGAGCAGCTGCGCGACCGGGTCACCGCGCGCCTGGGGCGGACGCTGTCGGGGGCGGTCTCCTCGACCTTCCACTCCTTCGCCTACGGCCTGGTGCGGCGCTACGCGCCGGCCGAGCTCTACGCCGCCCCGTTGACGCTGCTCTCGGCGCCGGAGGCCGACGTGGTGCTGCAGGAGCTGCTGGCCGACAGCCCCGAGTCGGTGCGGTGGCCGGAGCGGTTCCGGATGGCGGTCGGCACCCGCGGGTTCGCGCGCGAGGTGCAGACCGTGATCGCCCGGGCGCGCGAGCGTGGGCTCGACCCCGACCAGCTGGTGGCCCTCGGCCGCGACGAGGGGATCGAGGAGTTCGTCGCCGCCGGGTGGTTCCTGGAGCAGTATCTCGATGTGCTCGGCGCCCAGTCGGCCATCGACTACCCCGACCTGATCATGCGCGGCGTGATCGAGGCCGAGCGGCACGCGGCCGAGCTGCGGGCCGAGTTCGCGTGCGTGTTCGTGGACGAATACCAGGACACGGACCCGTCCCAGGTCGCGCTGCTGCAGGCGCTGGCGGGCGACGGGCGCGACCTGATCGTGGTCGGCGACCCGGACCAGTCGATCTACGGGTTCCGGGGCGCCGACGTCAACGGCATCCTCGACTTCCCCTCGCAGTTCCTGACCCGGGAGCGCCGGCATTCGCCGGTGGTGGCTCTGGGCACGACCCGCCGGTTCGGGTCGCGGCTGCTGCGGGCGTCGCGGTCGATCGCCGCGGGCATCTCGGTGCGCGGCTCGATCCCTTCCTCTGCCTATGACACGTTCCGCAACCCGCACCCGCTGGCGTCCGACCCGGGCCGCGCCGAGGTGCTCACCTTCGACACCGACCGTGCCGAGACCGAGCACATCGCCGACCTGCTCCGCCGGGCGCATCTCGAGGACGGCATCGACTGGTCCGACATGGCCGTCCTGGTGCGCTCGGGCCGCACCTCGATCCCACAGCTGCGCCGCTCGCTGACCGCCGCCGGGGTGCCGGTCGAGGTCGCCTCCGACGAGACGCCGCTTGTCCGCGAGCCTGCCGCTGCGGTCCTCCTCGACGCGCTCGGGATCGTCGTCGACGCCGACGTCGAGTCCGACCTCGACGAGCGCTACGTACGCCCCGACCGCTGCGAGGAGCTGCTCACCGGTCCGCTCGGTGGCCTCGACGCCACCGACGTCCGTGCGCTCACCCGCACGCTGCGGGCCCGTTTTCCGGACGTCGCTGCGCATGATCTCGTACGCCGCGCCGTGCTCGATCCCAGTTTCGCCGCTGGTCGAGCCGCGAGCGCCAGCGAGCGTGTCGAGACCAACACGGTCGAATCGAGCGCCGATGGGGACCGTGTTGGTCTCGACACGGATTCGTTCGTACCTCACGAATCCGGCTCGACCAGCGGGGGCGAGGAGCGGGTGCTGGGGCGTGTGCGCCGGCTGGCGGCCCTCCTCGCCGAGGCCCGGACGGCGCTGAAGGACGGCGCCGGGGCGGAGCAGGTGCTGTGGACGCTGTGGGACGGTGCCGAGTGGGGGCAGCGGCTGCGGGCGCAGGTCGAGTCGGGCGGCCCCGCGGCGCGGCTGGCCCACCGTGACCTGGACGCGGTCGTGGCCCTCTTCGACACCGCCGCCAAGATCGAGGGCCGTCAGGAGTTCACCTCGGTCGAGACCTTCCTGGCGACGCTCCGCGCCCAGGAGATCCCGGCCGACACCCTGGCCGACAAGGGCGTACGCGGCTCGGCGGTGCGGCTGCTCACCGCCCACCGCTCCAAGGGCCTGGAGTGGGGTCTCGTCGTGGTCGCCCACGTGCAGGAGGGTGCTTGGCCCGACCTGCGTCGCCGCGACTCGCTCCTCGGTCCCGACCGGATCGCCCCGGCCCTGCCGGACGGACGCCATGGCGGGCTGCTGCCGCCGCTGACCCGATCGGCGATGCTCGCCGAGGAGCGTCGGCTCTTCTACGTCGCCGCCACCCGCGCCCGGTCCCGGCTGGTCGTGACCGCGGTGAAGTCGCCCGACGACGACGGCGACCAGCCGTCGAGGTTCATCAACGAGCTCGGCCTGCGCGAGGACCAGATCCGGCACCGGGTCGGCCGGCCGGCGCGCCCGCTCTCGCTCGCCGGCCTGGTCGCAGAGCTGCGCCGCACCGCCGCCGACCCGGCTCAGCCCCTCGCGCTGCGCGAGGCCGCCGCGAGGAGGCTGCAGAAGCTGGCCGCCACCGAGGTGCGCGGCAAGCGGATCGCCCTCGCCGCGGATCCCTCGACCTGGTGGGGGCTGCGGGCACCGACGTACGCCTCGGCCGCGGTCCGTCCCGAGGACCGTCCGATCACGCTGAGCGCGTCGGCGCTGGAGGCGATCCTGACCTGTCCCGCGCAGTGGTTCCTGGCCCGGGAAGCGGGTGGCGCGGTCACCGACTCCTCGAGCCAGGGGTTCGGCAAGGTGGTCCACGCGATCGCCGAGCAGCTCGCCCGTGGCGACCTCGACGCGGCCACCGTCGAGGACCTGATGCCGTTCGTGGACGAGGTGTGGGGCCGCCTCGAGTTCCGTACGCCCTGGTCGGCCGCCCGTGAGCGCGAGGCGGTCCGCGAGGTGCTGGCCCGGTTCCTGACCTGGCACCGGCGCCCCGGCGCGAGGACCGTGATCGGGTTCGAGGAGCAGCTGACCGCGAAGGTCACGCTGCCCAGCGGTGAGACGGTGCGGCTGAACGGCTATGCGGACCGGCTCGAGCTCGACGAGAGCGGCCGGATCGTCGTCGTCGACCTGAAGACCGGGAAATATCCGCCCACCGCGCAGGAGGTCAAGGAGCACGGCCAGCTCGGCCTCTATCAGCTTGCGGTCGAGCACGGCGCGGCCTCGTCGCTGGCGCCGGGCGCGACCTCCGGTGGAGCGGAGCTGATCCAGCTGCGCCACCCGGCGGGCTCGGGGAGCGAGCTGCCGAAGGTGCAGGTGCAGGCGCCCGAACCGCCCGAGATCATCACCCAGCTGGAGAAGGCGGTGGCGACGGTGCGCGCCGAGGAGTTCGTGGCCAGGCCCGGCAAGCAGTGCGACCGGTGCCAGTTCGTCGCTCTCTGCCCGGCACAGACCTCGGGATCGGTGCTGTCATGATGCCGGCGATGAAGGTCGAGACCCCCGAGGAGCTCGCCAAGCTGATGGGCCACGACTGGCTCTACAGCGAGGAGCAGTTCCGCGCGATCACGGCGCCGCTGGAGCCGGCCGTGGTGATCGCCGGTGCCGGATCGGGCAAGACCGCGGTCATGGCCGCCCGCGTCGTGTGGCTGGTCGCCACCGGCCGGGTGCTTCCCGGGGAGGTGCTCGGTCTGACCTTCACCACGAAGGCGACCGCCGAGCTGGCCACCCGGATCCGGGAGTCGCTGCAGAAGGCGGGCCTGTGGCCCGAGCGGCGCGAAGGTCCGCCGCGGCCCGGGGACGACGCGGAGGAGGAGCCGACCGAGCCGACGGTCGCGACCTACCACTCCTACGCCTCGGGCCTGCTCTCCGAGCACGGCCTGCGGATCGGTCACGAGCCCGACACCCGGCTGATCGCCGATGCGACCCGCTACCAGCTCGCCGCGCGGGCGGTGGCCCGGCACCCGCACCCGGTGGAGAAGCTGACCGACTACCCGAAGCTCGCTGTCCAGCAGCTGCTCGCGCTCGACTCGGAGCTCTCCGAGCATCTCGTCGACCCCGCCACCCTGCGTGCCTACGACCGCAACGAGCGGTCGCTGTTCGCGCTCGAGGTGGCCGACCTCAACGCCCAGCTCGCCGACGGCAAGCGGGTCAAGACGAAGCTGACCAAGGTCGAGAAGGCGATCGACGCGATCGACAAGCGCTACGAGCTGCTCGACCTGGTCGACGGCTACCGGCGCCTCAAGGACCGGCTCGGGCTGATGGACTTCTCCGACCAGATCGCCCTGGCCGCCCGGCTGGCCGTGGAGACCCCCGAGGTCGGGGAGATCGAGCGAGGCAAGTTCAAGGTGGTGCTGCTCGACGAATACCAGGACACCTCGGTCGCCCAGGCGCAGATGCTCGCCCGCCTCTTCGGCGACGGACATCCGGTGACCGCCGTCGGTGACCCCAACCAGGCGATCTACGGCTGGCGCGGCGCCTCGGTGAGCAACATCCTCGAGTTCGGCCGCGACTTCCCGACCAAGGACGGGCGTCGCCCGTCCTACTCCCTGACCGTCAACCGCCGCTCCGACGCCCGCATCCTCGACACCGCCAACCACCTCGCCGCCCAGCTCTACGAGGGCCGCGAGAAGGAGCGCCTGGTCGCCGCCGAGGGGGCGCGCGACGGTGAGGTGCGGGTGCATGTCCACGAGACGTACGACGACGAGCTGCTCTGGCTCGCGGACAAGGTGATCGAGGCCCACGAGGCGGTCGGGGAGTGGAAGGAGATCGGTGTCCTGACCAGGGACAACTCGCAGGCCGCGGCGGTCTTCGACGCGCTCACCGCTCGCGAGATCCCGGTCGAGATCGTCGGCCTGAAGGGGCTGCTCCGGCTGCCCGAGGTGGCCGAGGTGGTCGCCACCATGGAGCTGCTCCACGACGTCACCGCCAACGCCGCGCTGCTCACCCTGCTCGCCGGGCCACGCTGGGCGATCGGGCCCCGCGACCTGGCCATCCTCGGCCGCAGGTCACGGGACCTGGCCGGGGTCGTCGGTGGTGCGGAGGAGTTCGCCGACATCGAGCGGCAGCTGGAGGCTGCCGTCGAGGGCACCGACCCCACCGAGATCCCCTCGCTCAACGACGCTCTGGAGGATCCCGGCGACGCCGCCGACTACGACTACTCCCCGGAGGCCCGGGAGCGCTTCAAGCTCCTCGCCGACGAACTCCGCGGGCTCCGCAGGGCGGTCAACGAGCCGCTCCTCGACCTGGTGCGGCGGATCATCGACGTCACCGGCATCGACGTCGAGCTGGCCGCCTCGGTCTCACCGGCCGCATCGGCCCGCCGCGACAACCTCGACCTCTTCGTCCAGGCCGTCGCCGACTTCGAGGGGCTCGACGGGCAGGTCACCCTGGCCGCGCTGCTGGCCTACCTGGAGGCGGAGGACGAATACGGTCAGGGCCTCGACGTCGCCACCCCCTCGGAGGCCGACTCGGTCAAGCTGCTCACCGTCCACCGTGCCAAGGGCCTGGAGTGGGACGTCGTCTTCCTGGTCGGGGTGACCCACAAGAAGTTCCCCACCGGTCAGACGCGCTCCTCATGGCTGACCGTACCCTCGGTCATGCCCGCCGCGCTCCGCGGCGACCGCGACGACCTGCCGCAGCTCCACGGCCACGACGCCGACTCGATCGACGAGCTCCTCGCCGAGCGCAAGGAGCACGAGCGGGTCGAGGAGCTCCGGCTGGCCTACGTCGCCTGGACCCGCGCCCGCCACATCCAGTTCGTCTCCTGCTGGCGCTGGTCACCTTCGCTGAAGGAGGGGCGCGGACCGTCGGTCTACGTGGAGAAGACCCGCGAGGCGCTGCTCCAGTGGGGCGCCAAGCCCGACCGCTGGGCCGACGTCGTGGTCAAGGGCGAGGAGGAGAGCCCGTACGCCGCCCAGGAGGTCGACCTGCCCTGGCCGATCAACCACCACACCCCTGAGGTGGAGCGCCGCCTGGAGGCGGCCAGGCTGGTCCGGGAGATCGATCCAGGCCCCGACGACCTCGACGACCTCACCCTGCTCGAGACGGTGAACCAGTGGGACGAGGAGATCGAACGGCTGCTCACCGAGGCGGCGCGTGAGCGCGCCCCCGAGGTGGTCGTACCGCTGCCCTCCTCCCTGTCGGCCACCGCCATGTCGAAGCTCCGCGACGACCCGCTCGGCTTCGCCGCCGACCTGGTCCGCCCGATGCCCCGCAAGCCGTCCTCCCAGGCCCGCTTCGGCACCCGGTTCCACGCCTGGGTCGAGGCCCGCTTCGGCCAGCAGGACCTCTTCGACCCCGACGACCTGCCCGGCCGCGCCGATCACGGCATCGAGGACGAGTCCGGTCTCGAAGAGGTCATCGCCGCCTTCGAGCAGGGCCCCTTCGCCGACCGCCCACCCTTCCGGGTCGAGGCCGCCTTCGCGATCGTCCTGGCAGGTCAGGTCGTACGCGGCCGGATCGACGCGGTCTACCAGGAGCCCGACGGCAGCTTCCTGATCATCGACTGGAAGACCAACCAGGCCCAGAACGCCGACCCGCTCCAGCTCGCGCTCTATCGGCTCGGGTGGGCTGAGCTGATGGGGGTGCCGTTGTCCCGGGTACGGGCGGCGTTCTACTACGTGCGGTCGGGGAGGTTGGTCGAGCCTTCTTCGCTTCCTGGGCGGGAGGAGTTGGAGGGTCTCTTGGGCGGGGGTCGCTAGCGCCTTCATTTGGCAGCGGCTTTCGGCGCGCTTTGGTCGGTGTGTTTT
>NZ_JZDQ02000054.1 GCF_000960475.2 Nocardioides luteus
TCGGCCGACGTAAGTGACGTCTCGGCGGGGTGGGTCAGACCGGGACCAGCTCCACAGCGCCGACGGCGTAGCGGGCCAGGATGGTGCGGGCCACCTCGGGGTGGGCGCCCATCGGGTCGCTGACCGCGACGGCGCCGGCCTCGAGGGCGAGCTCCTTGGCGCGGTCGGGCAGCTGCCCGGGAGCCAGGAAGAGCATGCCGACGGCGATGTGGCGGCGGCCCTCGGCGCGGAAGGCACGCACGGCCTCGCCGGTGGCCGGCGGAGCGGCCGAGGCGTACGCAGCCACGACCGGCAGCTTGTGGTGGGAACCCCAGATCCGGGCCAGCCGGGCCACGGACTGGTTGGCCAGCGAGTCCGAGGAGCCGGCGGCGGCCAGGACCAGCGCGTCGAGCTCGCGCACCCGGGCGGCCTTCAGCGACGCCCGCAGGCGCTCGTCGAGCACCTGCAGGAAGACGCTCT
The DNA here is from genome assembly GCF_000960475.2 of Nocardioides luteus. Taxonomy (GTDB): domain Bacteria; phylum Actinomycetota; class Actinomycetes; order Propionibacteriales; family Nocardioidaceae; genus Nocardioides; species Nocardioides luteus_A. The sequence continues at coordinate 460 of NZ_JZDQ02000054.1, forward strand.
CCAGGCCGAGGATCGCGCTGGTGTGGATGCGCAGGCCGGAGTGGCGGGCGGTGGCCTCGGCGATGACGGAGGGGACGTCGACGCGGGCGTGGAACGCCTCGGTCAGCAGGAGCGGCACGACGACGATCTCGTCGTGGCCGGCCTTGACGAGCTTGTCGATGACGGCCTGGAAACGCGGCCGGGAGTGGTCGAGGAAGGCGGCTTCGATGCGGAGGTCGGGGCGCAGGGCGCGCACCTCGGCCACGAGGGCGTTGATGGTCGCGGCGGACTGCGGATCGCGGCTGCCGTGAGCCAGGGCTACCAGAGCGGGAGCTGCCATTGTCTTCATCCTTCGGGTGTTGCAGGGAAAGTCGGAAAGTCTGTGTCTGTTCGCGCCCTTCGGGCGGCGCTGCCGGTCAGGCGTGGATGCCGCACTCGGTCTTGCCGGTGCCGGCCCATCGCCCGCTGCGCGGGTCCTCGCCGGGGGCGACCCGGCGGGTGCACGGCGCGCAGCCGATCGAGGGATACCCGTCGTAGACGAGCGGGTTCACGAGCACTCCGTTGTCCTCGATATATCGCTCGACCTGCTCGTCGGACCATCGCGCCATCGGCGAGACCTTGACCTTCTGACGTTTGGCGTCCCAGCCGATGACCGGGGCGATGACCCGGTTCTTCGTCTCCGCGCGGCGCAGGCCGGTGGCCCAGGCGTCATAGGAGGCGAGCGAGTCGGCCAGGGGCTTGACCTTGCGCAGCGCGCAGCACAGGTCGGGGTCGGTCCGGTAGAGGTCCTTGCCGTACTCCGCGTCCTGCTCCGCCACGCTCTGCACGGGCGTGATCGTGAGGAGGTTGACCGGCATCGTCGCCGCGACCGCGTCGCGGGTGCCGATCGTCTCGATGAAGTGGTAGCCGGTGTCGAGGAAGACCACGTCGATCCCGGGTACGACCTTGGAGGCCAGATGCGCGAGGACCGCGTCACCCATCGAGGACGTGATCGCGAACCGCTCGCCGAAGGTGGCGGCGGCCCACTCGATGATCGTCTCGGCCGGGGCGAGCTCGAGCTCGGCTCCCCAGTGGGAGACGATCTCGCGCAGCTCCTCGGGCGTACGTCCCTCGGTGTCGACCGCGCGGTTGGCCCGGGCGGCTGCTGTGCTGACGCTCATGCCGCCACCTCCGTAACGGAATGCGAAGAATACGGAGCCGGCGGCCTGAGGCCCGTTGTCGCTCGCTTACGCTCGCTCATGCGTGCGCCTCCTTCGTGACGTTCCGAGAGATTTCCGGTCGAGTGATCTGGCCCAGTGACTTCAGCTGGAAGGCCCGCAGGCAGGCGCGGCACTCCCAGGACCCGTGCGTCGCCTCGTGCGGCCACAGGTCGGTCTCCCCGCAGAACGGGCAGTGGAACGGGGTCCCGGCGCGCTCGCTCATGCGGGCACCTCGCTCAGGGTCTTCTCGCCGCGCAGCAGCACCTCGTCGGCCCGCGCGGTCCAGGCCGAGAACGTCTCGCCCTCGGTGCGGTCGGCCAGGTAGTTGACCACCAGCGCGGAGACGTAGTCGTCGAGCCCGGCCGAGGTGACCTTGTGGGCCCGCAGCTTGCGCCCGAAGTTGGCGGTCAGACCGGTCGCGCCACCCAGGTGCACCTGGAAGCCCTCGACCTGGTTGCCGTCCTCGTCGAGGACCAGCTGGCCCTTGAGCCCGATGTCGGCGACCTGGGTCCGCGCGCAGGCGTTGGGGCAGCCGTTGACGTTGACCGTGATCGAGGCGTCGAGCTCGGGGAAGCGCGACTCGAGCGAGGCGATCAGGTCGCGGGCGCGGTCCTTGGTGTCCACGATCGCGAGCTTGCAGAACTCGATGCCGGTGCAGGCCATGGTGTTCTGGCGCCAGTTGGAGGGCCGGGCCGAGAAGCCGATGGCGTCCAGCTCGGCGACCAGGTCCTCGACGACCTCCGGCGAGACACCGATGAGCACGATCTTCTGGTACGGCGTGAGCCGAGCACCCTCGACGCCGAACTTCTCCAGGACGCCGGCGAGCTCGACCAGGTGGGTGCCGGAGATGCGGCCGGCGATCGGGGCCACCCCGACGTACTTCTTGCCGTCCTTCTGGTCGTGGATGCCGATGTGGTCGCGGTGACCCAGCGGCGACTCGGGTGAGGGGTTGGAGACGAGCTCGCGGTCGAGGTACTCGTTCTCGAGCACCTCGCGGAACTTCTCCTTGCCCCAGTCGGCGACCAGGAACTTCAGCCGCGCCCGCGAGCGCAGCCGGCGGTAGCCGTAGTCGCGGAAGATGCCCGCGACGCCCGCCCAGACATCCGGGACCTCCTCGAGCGGCACCCACACACCGAGCTTCTCGGCCAGGCGCGGGTTGGTGGAGAGACCCCCGCCGACCCAGACGTCGAAGCCGGGACCGTGCTCGGGGTGGACGGTGCCGACGAAGGCGATGTCGTTGATCTCCGGAGCCACGTCGTGGGAGGGGTGGCCGGTCAGCGCGGTCTTGAACTTGCGCGGGAAGTTCGAGAAGGCCGGGTCGCCCAGGTAGCGCGCCTCGATCTCGCGCAGCGCCGAGGTGCCGTCGATGATCTCGTCGGCGGCGACGCCGGCGACCGGCGAGCCGAGGAACGGGCGGGGCGAGTCGCCGCAGGCCTCGGTCGAGTGCAGCCCGACCTCCTCCAGGCGCGACCAGATCTCCGGGACGTTCTCGATCTCGATCCAGTGGTACTGGATGTTCTCGCGGTCGGTGATGTCGGCGGTGTCCCGGGCGAAGTCGACGCCGATCTGACCCAGCGTGCGCACCGCGGCAGGGGAGAGGAGCTTGCCGTCGGAGCGGACCCGCATCATGAAGTAGCGGTCGTCGAGCTCCTCTTCCTCGAGGATGGCGGTCTTGCCGCCGTCGATCCCGGGCTTGCGCTGGGTGTAGAGACCGAACCACCGGAAGCGGCCGCGCATGTCGGCCGGGTCGATCGAGTCGAACCCGCGCTTGGAGTAGGTGTAGAGGATCCGGTCGCGAACGTTGAGCGGGTCGTCGTTCTTCTTCGACTCCTCGTTCTTGTTCAGCGGCTCGGTGTAGCCGAGGGCCCACTGACCCTCGCCCTTCTTGGGTCGGGGGATCTCGGTCCGGGTGGCGCGCTTGGCCTGAAACCGGTTGTCGCTCATGTCAGAGAAACCTTTGCGTCGGTCGTGGACGCACGGCGGAGCAGGGACGTGCTCGCGGCGGGCGCCCGGGATGTCTGTCGGGCGGCGGGCCAGCGGCTCGACGCGGTGGGATGCGGAGCGCTGGGCGTCAGTGGCGCCAACAGATCGAGCTGCGGATGCGGCAATAGTCCACGTGGCGTCGAACCACGAGGTGCGCATGTGTTGCAGCAGTGACCATGTCAAGGAGTCTCAGGTAGCGGACGGCCCTCACGCAATCTGGAATCCCGATATATGAGACATTGGTCCGTTATGTGGGACGTTCCCGCTCGTCCAGGCGGGCGATGTGGCCGAGGTCACCATCTGGTCACGTTCTCTCAACCGGGCTGAGCGGTCGGTCATTCCCGCGGGCGGTGATAGAGGACGTACGCAACGCACCGGACGACCACGATGCTGCTCTCGTCCGGGCGGCTGACTACGCTGTGCCTCATGAGCGATCTGTCCGCCTTGACGAGTTCTGCCTACAACCAAGCCCTCGAGGTCATCGCCTCCGTGGAGCCCCGCATCGCCGAGGCGACCAAGCAGGAGCTCGCCGACCAGCGAGCCAGCCTCAAGCTGATCGCGAGCGAGAACTACGCGAGCCCCGCCACGCTGATGACGATGGGCACCTGGTTCTCCGACAAGTACGCCGAGGGCACCGTCGGCCACCGCTTCTACGCCGGCTGCCAGAACGTCGACACCGTCGAGTCGATCGCCGCCGAGCACGCCCGCGAGCTCTTCGGCGCGGAGTACGCCTACGTGCAGCCCCACTCCGGCATCGACGCCAACCTGACGGCCTACTGGGCCATCCTCGCCCACCGGGTCGAGGGCCCGTGGCTGGAGAAGATGGCCGTCAAGAACATGAACGAGCTCTCCGAGGCCGACTGGGAGACCCTGCGCGCCGAGCTCGGCAACCAGCGTCTGCTCGGCATGAGCCTGGACGCCGGCGGCCACCTCACCCACGGCTTCCGCCCGAACATCTCGGGCAAGATGTTCCACCAGAACCAGTACGGCACCGACCCGGAGACCGGGCTGCTCGACTACGACGCGCTGCGTGCCAAGGCCAAGGAGTTCCAGCCGCTGATCATCGTGGCCGGCTACTCCGCCTACCCGCGCCGGGTGAACTTCGCCAAGATGCGCGAGATCGCCGACGAGGTCGGTGCCACCCTGATGGTCGACATGGCCCACTTCGCCGGTCTCGTCGCCGGCAAGGTCTTCCAGGGCGAGGAGAACCCGGTTCCCTACGCCCACGTCGTGACCAGCACCTCCCACAAGTCGCTGCGCGGCCCGCGCGGTGGCTTCATCCTGGCCACCGAGGAGTACGCCCCGAGCGTCGACCGCGGCTGCCCAATGGTGCTCGGCGGCCCGCTGAGCCACGTCATGGCCGCGAAGGCCGTCGCCTTCGCCGAGGCGAGGCAGGAGAGCTTCCAGACCTACGCCCAGGAGGTCGCCGACAACGCCAAGTCGCTCGCCGAGGGCTTCCTCAAGCGCGGCGCCAGGCTCGTCACCGGCGGCACCGACAACCACCTGGTCCTCCTCGACGTGACCAGCTTCGGCCTCACCGGCCGCCAGGCCGAGTCGGCGCTGCTCGACTCCGGCGTGGTCACCAACCGCAACTCGATCCCGGCCGACCCCAACGGCGCCTGGTACACCTCGGGCATCCGCCTCGGCACCCCGGCGCTGACCACCCGCGGCTTCGGTGCCGACGAGTTCGACCGGGTCGCCGAGCTGATCGTCGACGTGCTCTCGAAGACGACCCCCGGCACCACGAAGGCCGGCGGTCCGTCCAAGGCCTCCTACGCCATCGAGGACGGCGTCGCCGACAACACCAAGGCCGCCGCGGCGGAGCTGCTCGCGAAGTTCCCGCTGTACCCCGGTCTCGACCTCGCCTGAGCTCGTGCCTGTTCCGAAGCGACCCAGCTCGATCCCCGGCGTCGGGGCCCCTCAGAAGGTGGTCCCGACGGCGGAGGTCCGTGTCGTCGTCGAGGACGAGTGGCCGGCGCTGAAGCAGGTGCGTCTCGCGGCTCTCCAGGACACGCCCCGTGCGTTCTGGGCCTCCTACGACGAGGTGGTGACCTGGCCCGACGAGCGGTGGCGCCTGTGGGCGGCGTCCGGCGCGGCCTACATCGCCTGGCTCGGTGAGAAGCCCTCCGGGCTCGCCGCCGGGATCATCCTCGAGGGCGAGCACCACCTGATCAACATGTGGCTCGCCCCCGAGGCACGTGGTCACGGTCTCGCCGAGGGTCTCATCCAGGCCGTCGCCGGCTGGGCGCGTCGCGATGGCGCCTCGGTGCTGACCCTGTGGGTCGTCGACGGCAACGAGTCCGGGCGCCGCCTCTACCAGCGCCTCGGCTTCGAGCTCACCGGCGAGACCCAGCCCTTCCCCGAGGGTGACCCGCGCACCGAGTCGAAGATGGCCCTGCGCCTCACCTGATCGCCTCCGACGGCGGGCTCCGGCCGGACACCTAGACTCGGCTCCGTGACGGACGAGGTCGAGGTCAGCGCCCTGGCGATCAACGTGGCCATCCCCGATGAGCTGCAGTGGACCGACAGCAGGCGGGAGGTGACCTTCCGGCTCACCACGCTCAACGTGCGCCTGCTGCCCGACGGCCGGCTCGCGGCCAAGGCCTACGGTCGCCCGGTCGATGGTGGCCGCGGCGCCTACACCTCCTTCGCCGTTGCCGACCGGCCGGAGCTCACCGCGCTGATCAGCGATGCGGCGAAGGTCGCCGCGCAGCGCTGGCAGGCGGCGTACGCTCCGGAGCATGACGCCCGCTGAGGTCGACGCCTACGTCGCGACCCTGGAGGGCTGCCGTCGCAAGCCGCGAGGCTGGTACGTGCACCACACCCGTCTCGTCGCCCGGCTGACCGATCCGACGACGCTCCTGGTCCGCGTTCCGATCGATCAGCGTGACGCGCTGATCGATCGCTGGCCGGACGCCTTCGGCATCCCGCCTCGGCTGGAGGCGCACCACAAGATCGAGGCCTACCTCGACCGCGCGGCCCCCGAAGCCGTCCGTGAGGCGATCCGGCTCGCCTGGGAGTTCCAGCGCTACTCCGGCTTGCGCCAGAGCGACACGTGACTGGTCGACTCGCTGGTGAACTCGGAACGGTCCCAGCCGGCGTACCGCGCCTCCGGCGTCATCCCGGCCAGCCGCGCCATCAGGTCGAGCTCGGAGGGCCACACGAACCGGAAGTTGTGCGGCGCGTAGCGGAACCGGCCGTCGGGCTCCCGGGTGTAGTGGTGTGAGATCGCCTGCTGGGTGACCAGGTCGTAGGTGTCGAACCCGAGGTGCGCGGGGGAGACGTCGAACGGGATCGCCGGGCTGCCCGGCGGGAGCCGCCGCAGCCCGGGCACGCCCACCTCCACCAGGAAGCGTCCGCCCGGCGCCAGGTGGCGAGCGGCATTGGCGAAGCAGGCGACCTGCTCCTCCTGCGTACGCAGGTTCCCGATCGTGTTGTAGACCAGATAGACCAACGAGTACGTCCCCACCCCCGGCGCCTCGGCGGAGGCCATGTCGCCGACCACGACCGGGATCTCCTCCGCGCTGACCTTGCGCCGCAGCACGTCGACCATCGGCCGGGAGAGCTCGATGCCGGTGACCGGCACCCCCAGCTCCCACAGCGGTACGCCGATCCGGCCCGTCCCGATGGCGAGCTCGAGCGCCGGGCCACCGCCGGCGACCTCGGCGAGGAAGCGGGCCACCGGCCCCGTCACCTCGGGCGAGTTCACCCAGTCGTCCGGGTCGTCGTAGCGCTCGGCCGTCTCCCGGGTCCACAGATCGCTGCTCGTCATGGACATCGACTCTGCCCGGCGTCGGACGGCGCGCGCGAACCATTTAACGACGGCGTAGCGCGCCGATCGACGGTCGCGGGCGTGGGACGCTGGCCGGGACTCGAGGGAGGCGGGATAGTGACCTACATCACTCCCTCCACTTCTCGAGGAGCCCGAAGATGGCCGAGACAGCCGCCAGCCCCGCACCACCACCGAAGAAGGACCGGACCCACTACCTCTACCTCGCGGTGATCGCCGCGGTGCTGCTCGGCATCCTCGTCGGGCTGGTCGCCCCGAGCTTCGCGGTCGAGCTGAAGCCTATCGGGACGGCTTTCGTGAACCTGATCAAGATGATGATCCAGCCGATCATCTTCTGCACCCTGGTCATCGGCGTCGGCTCGGTCGCCAACGCGGCCAAGGTCGGCAAGGTCGGTGGCCTGGCGCTGGTCTACTTCATCGTGATGTCGACCGTCGCACTGGCGATCGGCGTGATCGTCGGCAACATCATCGACCCCGGCACGGGACTCCACCTCGACTCGGCCGCCTCCTCGGCGGGTCAGGACGCCGCCGCCGAGGGGCACGCGAGCACGACGGACTTCCTGCTCAGCATCATCCCGACCTCGCTCTTCTCCGCGCTGACCTCCGGCGTGGTGCTGCAGACGCTGCTGGTGGCGCTCCTCGTCGGCTTCGCGCTGCAGCGGATGGGGGAGTCGGGCAAGCCGATCCTCAACGCCATCGTCTGGCTGCAGAAGCTGGTCTTCCGGGTGCTGGCGATGATCATGTGGGCCGCTCCGGTCGGTGCCTTCGGTGCCATCGCCGCTGTCGTGGGGGAGACGGGCGTGGACGCGCTGAAGAGCCTCGCGGTGATCATGATCGCCTTCTACATCACCTGCGCCCTGTTCGTCTTCGTCGTGCTCGGGGTGATCCTGAAGCTGGCCACGGGCGTCAACCTGTTCAAGCTGCTGCGCTATCTGGCACGCGAGTTCCTGCTGATCCTGTCCACGTCCTCGAGCGAATCGGCGCTGCCGCGACTGATCGCCAAGATGGAGCACGCCGGCGTGGACCAGGCGACGGTCGGTGTGGTCGTCCCGACCGGCTACTCGTTCAACCTCGACGGGACCGCGATCTACCTGACCATGGCCTCGATCTTCATCGCGGACGCGATGGGTGACCCGCTGAGCATCGGCGAGCAGATCAGCCTGCTGCTGTTCATGATGATCGCCTCCAAGGGCGCCGCCGGCGTCACCGGCGCCGGTCTCGCCACGCTGGCCGGTGGGCTCCAGTCGCACCGTCCTGAGATGGTCGACGGGGTGGGTCTGATCGTCGGGATCGACCGGTTCATGTCCGAGGCCCGGGCGCTGACCAACTTCGCCGGCAACTCGGTCGCCACGGTGCTGGTCGGCCACTGGACCAACACGATCGACCGGGATCAGCTCGACCGCGTCCTGGCTGGTCAGGACCCGTTCGACGAGACCCGCATGGTCGACGACCACGCCGCCCCGCCGCCTCCGGCGGAGGGCGAGAAGGCACCGGTCTAGACCCAGGAGTAGCCGACCTCGGGCCGGCCGCCGCTGGGACCGTAACGGACCCCGCGCGCGGCCTGGCCCTTGTCGGCGAGATGCTCGAGATAGCGGCGCGCGGTCACCCGCGACGCACCGACGGCGGCGGCGACCTCGCTCGCGGACAGGTCGCCCTCGGCCTCGCGCAGCACGGCCGTGACGGCCCGCAGGGTCTCCGCGCTCATCCCCTTCGGCAGGGGAACGCTGCCGCTGGGTCGGAGTGATCCGAGGAGCTGGTCGACCTCGTCCTGGACGACCTCGTCGGGGGCCGCGTCGAGCCGGGACCGGTAGTCGGCGTACTGCTCGAGCTTGGCGCGGAACGTCGCGAACGTGAACGGCTTGAGCAGGTAGAGCACCACGCCCTGGACGACGGCCTGCCGCACCACCTTCGTGTCCCGCGCCGCGGTCACCGCGATCACGTCGCACAGGTGCCCGGCGGAGCGCAGCCTGCTGAGCAGCCCGAGCCCGTGGCCGTCGGGCAGGTTCATGTCGAGCAGGATCAGGTCGACCGGGGAGCCGGCGTCGCGGGCGGTGTCGAGCGCGCGAACCGCCTCCCGGGCCGACCGCGCGATCCCGGCGAGCTCGAAGCCCGAGATCCGCCCGACGTACGCCGCATGGGCCTCGGCGGCCAGCGCCTCGTCCTCCACGACCAGGACCCGCACACTCATGCCCCGACCTCCGTGGCGAGAGTGACCGTGAACTCGGCACCGCCGAGGTGCGAGCGGCCGACGACGACCTCGCCGCCATGGCGGCGCGCGACCTGGCCGACGAGCGCGAGGCCCAGGCCGCGGCCCGTGCCGGGCTCGGCCTTCGTCGTCCAGCCGCGGTCGAGGACCCGGGCCGAGGCGACCTCGTCCAGTCCTGGGCCGCTGTCACCCACACGGATCGCAAGCGTGTCGGAGTCACCGGTGAGGTGGACCTCGACCTGTCGCGACTCCGAGCCGGAGACGGCGTCGAAGGCGTTGTCGACGAGATTGCCCAGCACCGTCACCAGGTCGCGAGGCGGGATGCCCGTTCCGGGCGGCAGCTCGCCGACGATACGGAGCTCGACGCCCTGCTCGGCCGCCTCGGCCGACTTGCCGAGCAGGAGCGCGGCCACGACGGGGTCCTCGACCGCGCCGACGACCTGGTCGGTGAGGAGCTGGGCGACCTGCAGCTCCTCGGTCGCGAACTCCACCGCCTCCGCGGAGCGGCCCATCTCGATGAGCGACACCACCGTGTGCAGCCGGTTGGCCGCCTCGTGGTTCTGCGACCGGAGCGACTCGGTGAGGCGGCGCACGACCTCGAGCTCTCCGGTCACCGACCGCAGCTCGGTGTGGTCGCGCAGGGTCACCACGGCCCCGACCTCGCGACCGTCCCACAGCGCCGGTGCCGAGGAGACCACGAGGATCCGCTCGCCCGCGAGGTAGAGGTCGTCGGACTCGGCGGTGCGGCCACGGGCGGCGGCGACCAGCCCGGGCGCCAGGCCGAGGTCCTCGATCCGGGTGCCGATCACGTCGCCGGGTAGCGCCAGCAGCCGGAGCGCCTCGTCGTTGACCAGCTGCACGCGGCCCTCGCCGTCGAGCAGCAGCAGGCCCTCGCGGACCGAGTGGAGGACCGCGGAGTAGTACTCGTACATCCGGGCCAGCTCGCGCTCGCCCAGGCCATGGGTGAGCCGGTGCAGCCGCCGGCTGAGCAGCCAGGCGCCGGTCAGGCCGGCGGTCAGCACGAACGCACCGCAGATCAGCACGATCGTGACGTCGCGCTTGAGCCCGCGGTTGATGTCGCTGACCGTGATCCCGACGGACACCAGCGCGACGACCTCGTCCCCGTCCTCGACCGGCACCACGGAGCGGACCGACGGGCCGAGCGTGCCGGTGTACTGCTGGGTGAAGACCTCGCCCTCGGGCGCACCGCCGAGGTCACCGACGAACTTTCCGCCGATCTGGCTCGGGTCGGTGTGGGTGAAACGCGTGCGGTCCAGACCCATCACCACGACGAAGTCGGTGTCGGTGTCGCGCCGGACCTCCTCGGTCCACGGCTGAAGGGTGGCCGTCGGCTCGTCGCCGCGCAGCGCCGCACGGACGCTGGGGGAGTCGGCGACGGTCTGGGCGACGGCCACCGCACGCTGGGTGGCCCGGCTGTAGGAGTCGCGGCGGGCGTCGTAGGACGCCATCAGGATGCCTGTGACGACGAGCAGCAGCACCGTGCCGAACTGCAGGAGGAGCACCTGCTGTGCCACCGTGCGATCGCGAAGAGCGCGGGGGCGGTGCAGGCGGAGGTGTGGCACGCCCTCATTCTGGCTCACCCTGTCGACGCGCCTGTGATGGCGGCCACGAACACAACGAACACAACAGTGACGGTCGTCACGTTCTGGCGGAGAGTTGCCCGGGTTGCCTCGGAGGGCACCGGACACAGCAGACCAGGAGGAACGATGAGTACGACCGTCAGCGAGACAAGGCCGAAGAAGGACCGGACACACTATCTCTACATCGCGGTGATCGCCGCGGTGCTGCTCGGCATCCTGGTCGGCCTGGCCGCCCCGAGCTTCGCGGTGGAGCTGAAGCCGATCGGGACGGCTTTCGTGAACCTGATCAAGATGATGATCCAGCCGATCATCTTCTGCACCCTGGTCATCGGTGTCGGCTCGGTCGCCAACGCGGCCAAGGTCGGCAAGGTCGGCGGTCTGGCGCTGCTCTACTTCATCGTGATGTCCACGGTCGCTCTCGCGATCGGTGTGATCGTCGGCAACATCATCGACCCCGGCACCGGCCTCCAGCTCAGCGCCGACTCGTCCCAGGCCGGGCAGGACGCCGCCGCGGACGGTCACGCGAGCACGACCGACTTCCTGCTCAGCATCATCCCGACCTCGCTCTTCTCCGCGCTGACCTCCGGCGTGGTGCTGCAGACCCTGCTCGTCGCCCTGCTGGTCGGCTTCGCGCTGCAGCGGATGGGGGAGTCGGGCAAGCCGATCCTCAACGCCATCACCTGGATCCAGAAGCTCATCTTCCGCGTGCTCGCGATGATCATGTGGGCCGCTCCGGTCGGCGCCTTCGGTGCAATCGCCGGTGTGGTGGGGGAGACCGGTGTCGACGCCCTGAAGAGCCTTGCGGTGATCATGATCGCCTTCTACATCACCTGCGCGATCTTCGTCTTCGTCATCCTGGGGACGCTCCTCAAGCTGGCCACCGGGGTCAACCTGTTCAAGCTGCTCAAGTACCTCGGCCGCGAGTTCCTGCTCATCCTCTCCACCAGCTCCTCGGAGTCCGCCCTCCCGCGCCTGATCGCGAAGATGGAGCACGCCGGTGTCGAGAAGGCGACCGTCGGTGTGGTCGTGCCCACGGGCTACTCGTTCAACCTGGACGGCACGGCGATCTACCTGACCATGGCCTCGATCTTCATCGCCGACGCGATGGGTGACCCGCTGAGCATCGCCGAGCAGATCGGTCTGCTGCTCTTCATGATGGTCGCGTCCAAGGGTGCTGCCGGCGTGACCGGCGCCGGCCTGGCGACCCTGGCCGGTGGGCTCCAGTCGCACCGCCCGGAGATGGTCGACGGGGTGGGTCTGATCGTCGGGATCGACCGGTTCATGTCCGAGGCCCGGGCGCTGACGAACTTCGCCGGCAACTCGGTCGCGACCGTCCTGGTCGGCCACTGGACCAAGACCATCGACCACCGCCAGCTCGACCGCGTCCTGGCTGGTCAGGACCCGTTCGACGAGACCACCATGGTCGATGACCACGCCACCACGCCGACCGTCGCCGAGGGCGAGAAGGCGCTCGTCTAGACCCGACGACGCAGGCCGTACGCAGCGCACCGAGGTGCTGCGTACGGCCTCTTGTCATCGGTTGCGGTAGAGGATCCGCGCCAGCTGGAAGGGCGCGACGCGCCACGACCCGATCGGCTCGTCGTCGAGTCCGATCCGGCCCAGCGCGGCGACGATCCACGAGAACGCGAAGCAGCCGACACCGGCGACCGCCCAGATCCCGACCATGCGCCAGGAGACGTCGCCGCCGAAGGTACGGAAGATGCCGACGACGGCGGCGACGAGGGCGATCGCTCCGATCAGCCAGAAGAGGATCGAGCAGATGGCAGCGGCCAACCGGCCGGCCACGGCCAGCGGGTCGCGAGGAGGTTGCGGATAGTTCATTTGGGCGCTGATTCTGGCCTACCTCGGCCGCCGGAGCCACTCCGCGCTGGCGGGTCTCCAAGGCGCCTGAGTGTCTGACAGGTATGGTCCTGCGCGTTCTCGGGTGAATGTTCGACAATTTGTCCGGGACATCGATGGACCGTAGCGACTAGTGTTACGGAGATCACATAACGAGGCGCTGCCTCGTGGACCCGACGCGGCCTGCGTGGCACGACTCCGTGGATCAAACGACGATGGAGGGTGCAATTCCAATGCACGTGCGCAAGTGGCAAATCGGAGCAGTGGCCGCAGGTCTGCTCGCCGTGACCGGCTGTGGTGTTCCCGGCGGCGGTGGCAGCAACGATGCCGGCGAAACCAAAGACGGAGACGGCAGCATCCAGATCCTCGGCGCGATCCCCGAGGGCGAGGCAGTGGGGCTCAACGCGGCCCTGAAGACCTTCACCGACGAGACGGGGATCAAGGTGACCTACACCCCGTCCACCGACTTCACGACCGAGATCCGCACCAAGGTCAAGGGCGGCGACGCCCCCGACATCGCGCTCTTCCCGCAGCCCGGTCTGGTCGGTGACCTGACCGCGTCGGGCGACACGCTCCCGCTCGACGACCTCATCGACGTCGACAAGCTGAACGACGCGATGATCCCGGGCCTGATGGACTCGGTGACGATCGACGACAAGACCTACGGCGTCCCGATCCGGGTCTCGATGAAGTCGCTGGTCTGGACCCCGAAGAACTTCGAGCAGTCCGGCTACAAGACCCCCACCACCTGGGACGAGCTGATGTCCCTCCAGGACCAGATCATCGCGAAGGGCCAGACCCCGTGGTGCCTCGGCGCCGAGGCCGGTGCCGACACCGGCTGGGTGTTCACCGACTGGGTCGAGGAGATCGTCCTGCGCCAGGAGGGCCCTGAGTTCTACGACAAGTGGACCTCCCACGAGATCCCCTTCAACGACCCGAAGATCGTCCAGGCGATCGAGACCATGGGCGACATCATCAACAAGCCGAAGAACGTACGCGGCGGGGCCGACGGCACCCTGAGCGAGCCGTTCGGCGACTCGCCGCTGCCGCTGTTCAGCAACCCGCCGGGCTGTGAGATGCACCGCCAGGCCAACTTCATCACCACGTTCTTCCCGAAGGACGTCCAGAAGGACCTGGCCGCCAACGTCGACGTCTTCGCGCTCCCGGGCGACATGAAGGACGGCTACGAGGGCACTCCGGTGCTCGGCGCCGGTGACATGGCGACCGCCTTCACCAACGACACCGACGTGGTGAAGCTGATGAAGTTCTTCGCCGAGCCCGACTTCGGTGCCGAGTGGGCCAAGTCCGGCGGCTGGCTCTCGCCGAGCGTCGAGTTCGACAACTCCAACTACTCCGACCCGATGACCGGGGAGATCGCGAAGCTCCTGCAGGACGCCGACACCTTCCGCTTCGACGGTTCGGACCTGATGCCCGCCGCCGTGGGTGCCGGCACCTTCTGGAGCGAGATGAACGCCTACGTCGGAGGTGAGAAGAGCGCTCAGGACGCTGCCGACGCGATCGAGGAGAGCTGGCGAGGATGAGCGATGACCCGTTCCTGAAGATCGTCAACGGCCTCGTCGCGATCGTCCTCGGGGTCGGTGGCACCGCCGCGCTCTACTGGGTGCTCAACTTCCTGGTGGGGCTCCTGCCCGGCAAGTGGGACAGGCGGATCAAGCCGTACGTCTTCGTCGGCCCGGCCGTCCTCGTGGTCACGGTCTTCCTGATCTACCCGGCCCTGATGACGGTGATCTTCAGCTTCGCCGACGCCAACAGCATCAACTGGGTGGGCTTCCAGAACTACGTGGACCTGTTCCAGGACAAGGAGTTCCTCGGCACGCTGTTCAACAACCTGCTCTGGATCCTCATCGTCCCGGCGGGCAGCGTCATCGTCGGCCTGCTCGTGGCGGTGCTGGCCGACCGGCTCAAGGCGCTGCCGGAGCGGATCGCGAAGTCGGTCATCTTCATGCCGATGGCGATCAGCTTCGTCGGGGCGAGCACGATCTGGGGTTTCGTCTACGCGACCCGGTTCGCGCAAGGGGACAAGCAGATCGGGCTCCTCTCGGCGATCTCGACGAGTCTGGGCTTCGAGCCGGTCGCCTGGCTCCGCATCCAGACCGGCAGCCTCAACGACCTGCTCCTGATCGTCATCATGGTCTGGCTGCAGGCCGGGTTCGCGATGGTGCTGCTCTCCTCGGCGATCAAGGGCGTCCCCGACGACACCGTCGAGGCCGCCCGCATCGACGGGGCCAGCGAGATCCAGATCTTCTTCCAGGTGGTCGTGCCGCAGATCTGGCCGACGGTGATCGTGGTCTTCGTGACCATCCTCATCCTGGTCCTGAAGGTCTTCGACATCGTCTACGTGATGACCGGTGGCCGGTCCGGCACCTCGGTGCTGGCCAACACCTTCTTCGTCGAGCTCTTCGAGTTCGGTGACGCCGGTCGCGCGGCCGCGGTCGTCGTGGTCCTGATGATCGCGGTGATCCCGGTGATGATCTACCAGATGCGCCAGTTCAAGAAGCAGGAGGCACGCTGATGAGGCAGCTCACCCTGGGCGGCGTCGCGGTCCGCGTGGCGATCACCCTGCTGTGCGTCCTCTGGTTCATCCCGACCCTCGGGCTGCTGGTCTCGTCGTTCCGCGACGAGGCCGACGTCAAGACGTCGGGCTGGTGGACGGTCATCACCGACCCGTTCTCCCAGTGGACCTTCGACAGCTACCGGCAGGTCCTCGAGAGTGGGATGGCCAACGCCTTCGTCAACTCGATCGTGGTCTCCGTGCCCGCGACGCTGCTGCCGATCATGATCGCTGCGTTCGCCGCGTACGCGTTCACCTTCATGCGGTTCTGGGGACGCAACGTGCTGTTCATGCTGATCGTGGGGCTGTTGGTGGTCCCGCTCCAGGTGGCGTTCGTCCCGCTGCTCAACCTGTTCACCGACTACGACCTCAACGGCACCTTCCTCGCGGTGTGGCTGGCCCACACCGGGTTCGGGATGCCGCTGGCGGTCTACATCCTGCGCAACTACATGTCGAGCCTGCCGCACGAGATCATCGAGTCGGCCGAGATCGACGGGGCATCGCACTTCCAGACCTTCTGGAGGCTGATCGTGCCGATGTCGGTGCCCGCACTGGCCGCGTTCGCGATCTTTCAGTTCCTCTGGGTCTGGAACGACCTGCTCGTCGCGCTCATCTTCCTGGGCGCCGGCGACAACGAGGTCGTCACGATCACGCTGCGCGACCTGATCGGCGACAAGGGTCAGGAGTGGCACCTGCTCACCGCGGGTGCGTTCATCACCATGACGGTTCCGCTGCTGGTGTTCTTCTCGCTGCAGCGCTACTTCGTGCGTGGGCTCACGGCCGGGTCCGTCAAGGGCTGAGATCCGGCTCGGGTTCCGCCAGTACGCGGCGGGCATCACGCCTTCGGGCATGGTGCCCGCCGCGTCGTATGAGGGTCGGCGGAGCCTGGGCTATAAGGTCGGGACGTGACCGAGACAAGCGCGTACGCCCCGAGGTGGGCCGGGGTCGAGCAGGTCGCTCTCCCCGAGACGGTGCGGTCGCCCTGGTGGCAGCTCGGCCGCCGGTTGCTGGCCGCCCTGGCGATCCTGGTCGGCACGGTGCTCCTGGTCTATCTCGACCGCGACGCCTACGCCGACAACAACGATCCCACGGGCCAGATCAGCCTGATGGACGCGCTCTACTACACGACGGTCACGCTGAGCACGACCGGCTACGGCGACATCGCGCCGGTCGCCGACCATGCCCGGATGATCAACGCGTTCATCATCACGCCGGCTCGCATCGCGTTCCTGGTGCTCCTGATCGGCACCACCCTCGAGGTCCTGACCAAGCAGGGCCGTGATCTCATCCGAGTCGCTCGCTGGAGGAAGAAGATGTCCCAGCACATCGTCGTCGTCGGCTACGGCACCAAGGGGCGGAGCGCCGTGGAGACGCTGCTCAGCAACGGTGCCGACCCCGAGGAGTTCGTCGTCGTCGACCCGGACCCGGTGGCGCGCTCCGACGCCCACTCCGACGGGATCGCGGTGGTCACCGGCGACGCGACCCGCCGCGAGGTGCTGATGCGGGCGGGCGTCAAGGACGCCGAGCAGGTCATCATCACCACCAACCGTGACGACTCCAACGTGCTCACGATCCTGACGGTGCGCCAGATCAACCCCGAGGCGTGGATCGTCGCCGCGGCCCGCGAGCGCGAGAACGCGCCGCTGATGAAGCAGTCCGGAGCCGACTCGGTGATCACCTCTGCCGACGCGGTCGGGCGGCTGATGGGCCTGTCCACCATCTCGCCGACCCTGGGCTCGGTGATGGAGGACCTGCTCAATTCCGGCATCGGCCTCGAGGTCGCCGAGCGCGACCTCCTGGTCAACGAGGTCGGCAAGCAGCCGCAGCAGCTGGCCGACCAGGTGATCGCAGTCGTACGTGACGAGAAGGTGTTCCGCTACTTCGACCCCGTCGTCGGCACCCTGTCGCGAGGGGACCGGCTGGTCGTCGTGCGGGCGGCGAAGGAGCTGCCCTGGGCGCCACGCCCGGGCACGCACGGCGAGGACACCGCCGAGGCGTAGGACCCGCCAGAAGACCCGCCAGAAGACCGGCTAAAACAGAAGTCAGCCGCTGGCGTCTCGGGTCACCAGCGGCTGACATGGAAAACATTAGCCGACGATCTGGCGTGCATCAAAGAGTCGCTCTGCAGATTTATGAAGATGGCCCGGATGGGCTATGCCCCATAGTTAGCAGGCAGAGCGTCCGAGCGGTGGCGCGTGGCGGTTTCGACGGTGGATGTCGTGCCTGGGATGATGGAGGCATGACCGAGGCGCCCCACAGCCCCGGGTCTGCCGATGAGCAGCCGGGCCTGTCCGAGAACGAGAAGCGACTGCTCGACTTCGAGCGCTCCTGGTGGTCGGCCGGCACCGGCCGCGACGAGGCGGTCCGGGAGCAGCTCGGGATGAGCGCTGCCGACTACCACCGTGCCGTCAACGACCTGATCGACAAGCCCGAGGCGCTCGCCTACGACGGCGTGCTGGTCCGCCGGCTGCGGCGACAGCGCGACGCGCGGCGTACGCAGCGCTCGAAGAACCCGCGCTCCTAGCTCTCTCGGGCAGGGCCGAGTAGCCCGGTCTGATCATTTGCAATCTTCTGCATTGCAGGTGCTTGCACGTTCTCGGGATCGTCGGCTAATGTTCTTCTTGTCAGCCGCTGGTGACCCGAGACGCCAGCGGCTGACTTCTATTTCGGGCCGCTTTCCGCCCGGCCGTGGCAGGCGAACGCCTCCGGCTCCTCGTGCGAAAACTGACGCATCCGGTATGTACCCATGGGTATTCATATGTCGTCGTAAATGCGACTCGATGCAGTGCACGGTTATGAAGCATTAACCTGATTGACCGGCTCCGCGCCCGATCGCCACTGTCCATGAGTCAACATCGGCTGCTCCGCATCGGCGGGGCCGGCTCAAGGAGAGACTGCGTGAAGAACAGACGCGTAGCGCAGGGCCTGACCATGGCCCTCATCGCGGCGGCGGCCGCCATCAGCATGCCCACAGGCGTGCACGCGGCCACCGACCCCAAGCCCGGCAAGGGCACCGTGACCTCGCAGGAGACCGACGACGGCCGCGCCGTCGTCAGTGGCAAGCAGGCCAGGACCAAGGCGGAGAGGTCGGCCGCGGCCTTCGTCGCCGCCGACCCCGCGGCGCTGAAGCTCGGTGCCAAGGACGAGGCCGTCAGGCTCGGGACGTACCAGTCCTCCGGGCTCCAGTACGTCTCCTACGACCGCACCCACCAGGGCCTGCGCGTCGTCGGCGGTGACTTCGTCGTCGCCGCCGACGCCGAGGGCAACCTGCTGGGCACCTCGGTCGCCCAGGACGCACCCGTCAAGGTGTCCACCACGAAGCCCGCCATCACCGAGGCGAGGGCAGAGAAGGTCGCGAAGGGCAAGGTGACCAAGCCGGTCGTCGAGTCCACCGAGCTGGTCATTCTCCAGGGTGAGGCCGGGTCGGACCTGGCGTACGAGACGATCGTGACCGGCACCCGCGAGGGCTCGCCCTCGCGCCTCTCGGTCTTCGTCGACGCCGCCACCGGCAAGGTGCTCTCCACCAAGGAGCACGTCGTCGAGGGCACCGGCAGCTCGGGCTACTCCGGGACCGTGACGATCCCGACGCAGCTCTCCGGCTCCACCTACTCGCTGATCGACCCCTCCGCCACGACGCTCAAGTGCCAGAACGCCTCCGGCAACGTGACCTACACGGGCACCGACGACTCCTGGGGCAACGGCGACCCGACCAACCGGGAGACCGGCTGCGTCGACGCGTTCTACGGCGCGCAGCAGGAGAAGGGCATGCTCACCTCGTGGCTGGGCCGCTCGGGCATGGACGGCTCCGGCGGCTGGGTCCCGATCCGGGTCGGCCTCAACGACGTGAACGCCTACTACGACGGCACCCAGGTGCAGATCGGCCACTCGCAGTCCGGCTCGCGCTGGATCGGCTCGATCGACGTCGTCGCGCACGAGTTCGGCCACGGCATCGACGACCACACGCCCGGCGGGATCTCGGGTGGCAACACCCAGGAGTTCATCGCGGACACGTTCGGTGCGGCGACCGAGTGGTACGACAACCAGACCGCCAACGACACCCCCGACTACCTCGTCGGCGAGGAGATCGACCTGGTGGGCAACGGCCCGATCCGCAACATGTACAACCCCTCGCTGGCCGGCGACGACAACTGCTACTCGTCCTCGACGCCGAACGACGAGGTCCACGCCGCGGCCGGTCCGGGCAACCACTGGTTCTACCTGCTCGCCGAGGGGTCGAACCCGACCAACGGCCAGCCGACCTCGCCGACCTGCAACTCGTCCACCGTCACCGGTGTCGGGATCCAGAAGGCGATGAAGATCATGTACAACGCGATGCTGCTGAAGACCTCGTCGTCGTCGTACCTGAAGTACCGCACCTGGACGCTCACCGCGGCCAAGAACCTCTACGGCACCTCGACCTGCACCGAGTTCAACGCGGTCAAGGCCGCCTGGAACGCCGTCTCGGTCCCGGCCCAGACCGGTGACCCGACCTGCACCCCCGGTGGCGGCACCGGCTCGGTCACGGTGACCTCGCCGGGCTCCAAGACGGGCACCGTCGGCACCGCGATCTCGTCCTTCACGGTCTCGGCCTCCGGTGGCACCTCGCCGTACACCTTCACGGCCACGGGCCTGCCGGCCGGCGTCTCGATCTCCTCGTCGGGCACCGTCTCGGGCACCCCGACCACGGCCGGCACCTACACGCCGACGGTCACCGCGACGGACTCCGCCGGTGCGAGCGGCTCGACGCAGTTCACCTTCACGGTCTCCGGCACCGGTGGCGGCACCTGCTCGGGTCAGAAGCTGACCAACCCGGGCTTCGAGTCCGGCGCGACCGGCTGGACCGCCTCCTCGGGCGTGATCGACAGCTCGACCGGCGCCCCGGCGCACTCGGGTTCCTACAAGGCCTGGCTGAACGGCTACGGCACCACGCACACCGACAACCTGTCGCAGTCGGTCACCATCCCGTCCGGGTGTGCGGCCACGCTGACGTTCTGGCTCTACGTCGACTCCGATGAGACGACCACGACCTCGGCGTACGACAAGCTGACGGTCAAGGCCGGGTCCACCACCCTGGCGACCTACTCGAACCTGAACAAGGGTTCGGGCTACGTCCAGAAGTCGCTCAACCTCAGCGGCCAGGCGGGCTCGACGGTCACCCTCACCTTCACCGGTACGGAGGACTCCTCCCTCGCGACGAGCTTCCTGATCGATGACACGGCAGTGAACCTGTCGTAGGCGAGAAAGCGCGGCGCCCCGCTCCCGATCGGGAGCGGGGCGCCGTCGCGTCCGTCGCAGGTCAGTCGCGCTCGCGTGCGGTGAGGATCAACGGCCCGTCCTCGGTGATCGCGACGGTGTGCTCCATGTGGGCGCCGCGGGAGCCGTCGGCGCTGCGCAGGGTCCAGCCGTCGGGGTCGGTGAAGATCTCGTCGGTGGTGTGCAGGAACCACGGCTCGATCGCGATGACGAGGCCGGGCTGCAGCTTGAAGCCGCGGCCGGGGCGACCGTCGTTGGCGATGTGCGGGTCGCCGTGCATGGTGCGACCGACGCCGTGGCCGCCGAACTGGGTGTTGATCTTGAGGCCCTTGGCGCGCGCGACGCTGGCGATCGCGTGGGAGATGTCGCCGACCTTGTTGCCGACGCGGGCGGCGTCGATGCCTGCGGCGAGCGCCTGGGTGGTGGTCTCGATCAGGTCGAGGTCCTCCTGGCGGGGCGTGCCGACGACGAGGGAGAGGGCCGAGTCGGCGACCCAGCCGTCGACGCTGGCGGCGAAGTCGACGCTGAGCAGGTCGCCGTCGGCCAGCTTGTAGTCGAAGGGCAGGCCGTGCAGCACGCCGTCGTTGACCGAGGTGCACAGCACCTTGCCGAACGGCATCGCGCCGAAGCTCGGGTGGTAGTCGATGTAGCACGACTCCGCGCCGCGGTCCTTGATCATCTTGTGCGCCAGCTCGTCGAGCTCGAGCAGGTTCACACCCACGGCGGCGTGCTCGCGGAGTGCGGTCAGGACATCGGCCACGAATCGGCCGGCGGGCTTCATCTGCTCGATCTGGGTCGGCGTGCGCAGTTCGATCACAGGCACAGCGTATCCTGAGAACGGTTCTCAGTAGAACTCAGAGGCGGGCATCGCGCAACGCGGCCGCCTTCGAGGTCAGGAAACGGCGCTCGGCGAGGTTCGTGGCCCGCACCGAAGCCACCTCGTACGCTGCCGCGGCACCGTCCAGGTCGCCGGCGAGCTCGAGCAGATGGGCGCGCACCGCGGGCACCCGGGGATGGTCGGCGAAGCCGCCGGTCCCGTTCTCCTCGCAAGCGCGCAGGAGGTCGTCGAGCAGCGCGAGCGCGGGGCCCGGGCCGTCGGCGTACCCGACCGCGACGGCCTTGTTGAGCGTCACGATCGGGCCGGGGGCGACCTTCTCCAGCAGCCCGTAGAGCGCGGTGATCTGCAGCCAGTCGGTCTCCTCCGCGGAGGGTGCGCGGTTGTGGAGCGCGGCGATGGCGGCCTGGATCTGGTAGGGGCCGGGGCGGCCGGTACCGATGACGGCGTCGACGAGCGCGACGCCCTCGCGGGTGGCCTCGGACCGCCACCGGCTCCGGTCCTGGTCGGCGAGCGGGACCACGGCGCCGTGCGCGTCGACGCGGGCGGGTCGACGCGCGTCGAGCAGCAGCATGAGGGCCAGCAGCCCGCCGGCCTCGCCATGGCCGGTCCCCGTGACCCGGGCGAGCGCGGTGCGGGCGAGCCGGGTCAGCCGGATCGCCTCGGCACACAGGTCGACCCGCTGCAGGTGGTCGCCCTCGCTCGCGACGTACCCCTCGTTGAAGAGCAGGTAGAGCACCTTGAGCATCGCCGGGATCCGCGCGGCAAGGTCGGCGGTGCCGTCGATCCCGAGCGAGCGACCCTTGATCGTCGCCTTCGCCCGCGAGATCCGCTGCGCCATCGTCTTCTCCGGCACGAGGTAGGCGTGCGCGATCTCCCGGGTGGTGAGCCCGCCGACCGCCCGCAGGGTGAGCGCCACCGCCGAGGCCGGGGTGAGGCTGGGATGGCAGCAGAGCAGGAGTACGTCCAGGGAGTCGTCGACCGCTGATGTCTCCCGGCCTTCGGGCTCGGCGAGGTGGTCTGCCTGCTCGCGGTCACGTCGGCGCGACTCGCTGCGCTTGGCGTCGACGAGGCGGTGCATCGCCGTCGTGATCAGCCAGCCGCGGGGATGCTCGGGCACGCCGCGCTCGGGCCAGGTGCGTACGGCCTCGACCAGCGCCTCCTGGACGGCGTCCTCGGCCGCGTAGAAGTCGCCGCAGCGCCGGGTGACGACCGCGACGACCTGCGGCGTGAGGTCACGCAGCAGGTCATCGGGGATCGGCTCGGTCACTCGATGCTCGCCTCGCCGAAGGCGATGGTGTCGTCGACGGAGGAGCCGTCGGTCCCGTGGTACATCCGGCGCACCTGGATCGGCTGCTCGATCGCTCGTCCGCCGGGGCCGGGGGCCGCGGAGTAGAGCCCGGCGATCTCCAGGGCGCGTTCCTCGGTCTCGGCGTCGATGATCATGTAGCCGGCGACCCACTCCTTGAACTCCTGGAACGGCCCGTCGGTCACGGTCCTGTCGGTGCCGTCGGAGGTCACCACGAACGCCTGGTCGGGCGGCGTCAGGGCTTCGACGTGCACCAGCTCGCCCGACTCGGTCAGGGCCTTGTTGAGCGCTTCGTAGTAGCTCATGTGACCCTGCACCTCCTCGGGCTTCCATCCGGCCATCCCGCCGGGGGTCTCGTCGGTGCCGGCTTGGTAGTCGACGATCATCAGGTAGCGAGGCATGTCCTCACCCTTCCATCTCGGGCGCTCCTTGTCGGCGCCATTCACGAGGGGAACGGAGCCGGTCGCCGGATAACTACATGCTTTCGAGGAAGACTTCGGCGTAGGTTTCTCGCCGTGCTGAAGGCCTATGACGAACAGTTGCGAACCGATGCCGAGACTCCCGGGGCGGTGTCGGTGACCCGACACGGCCCGCTGCGGCTGATCACCTTCGACGCCGGGCGCGGCTTCATCTCCTACCGGGACCTCGGCGGGGCCGACGAGGCCGGGATCGAGGCGCTGGTCGCGGCGGCGATGGCGCACTTCGAGGCGGACCCGACGATCGAGGAGGTCGAGTGGAAGACCCGCGGCCACGACGTCGCTCCGGGGCTGCACGAGGCGCTGCTCCGGCACGGCTTCGAGCCGGAGGATCCCGAGTCGATCATGATCGGTGAGGCCCACCTGCTCGCCGTGGACGTGCCGCTGCCCGACGGCGTCACCCTGCGCGCGATCACGAGCGCGGAGGACGTACGCGCCGCCGGCGTCATGCAGGACGGCGTCTTCGGGTCACCGACCTCCGGGGGAATGGTGGACGAGGTGGTGCGCCGGATCGCGGCGGGGGAGAGCGAGATGTGGGTCGCCGAGGCGGACGGCCAGATCGTCAGCGCCGGCCGCATCGACCCGGTCCCGAACACGGAGTTCGCCGGCATCTGGGGCGGCGCGACGCTGGAGGAGTGGCGTGGCCGCGGCATCTACCGCGCCCTGACCGCCGCCCGCGCACGCACCGCCATCGCCCGGGGCAAGCGCTACATCCACAGCGACTCCACCGAATTCTCCCGGCCGATCCTGGAGCGCTCCGGCCTGGTGAAGGTCGGCACGACCACGCCGTACGTCCGCCGCTTCGGCTGATCAGTCCCGCGACGGCGAGAGCCGGCGGATCGGGTCGCCGGCCAGCCAGGCGGCTATGTCTTCGACCGCGCCATTGAAGAACCGGCTGTAGTTGTCCTGCGTGACATAGCCGAGGTGTGGCGTGGCCAGGACGTTTGGCAGCCGGCGCAAGATGTCGTCGGCTGGGAGCGGTTCGATGTCGAAGACGTCGAGTCCGGCGCCGGCGATGCCGTGCCCCACCAGCTCGGCGACAAGAGCGTTCGTGTCGACGAGTCCCGCGCGCGAGGTGTTGATGAAGTACGCGGTGTGCTTCATTAGTGCGAGGTCGGCGGCCGAGACGATACAGCGGGTCGACTCGGAGAGCACCAGGTGGACGCTGACGATGTCGGACTCTGCAAAGAGCGCGTCCTTCGAGACCAGACGTACGCCCGCCTCCGCGGCGCGCTCCTCGGTGAGGTGTGGGCTCCAGGCGGTGACCTCCATGCCGAAGGCTCGTGCGACGGCGGCGACCTGGGTGCCGATCTTGCCGAGACCGACGAGCCCGAGCACCTTGCCGTGCAGATCGGCGCCGACAGTCTGCTGCCAGATCTCGCCACGTCGAAGGCCGATCGACTCGGTGAGCAGGTGGCGCGTCAGGCCGTGGATCAGGGCCCAGGTCAACTCGACGGGAGGCGTCGAGCTGCTCGGTGTGCCGCACACGGTGATCCTGCGCTCGGCTGCGGCTCCCAGGTCGATCGAAGCATTGCGCATTCCGCTCGTGACCAGCAGTTTCAGGTCCGGAAGCCGATCGAAGACTGCTGCCGGGAACGGCGTACGCTCGCGCATCGCGACCACGATCTCGGCGCCCTTCAGCGCGGCGATGAGATCGTCGCCGTCGTAGTGGGCGGTGAGCGCGACGACGTCGACCCCTTCGAGAGAGGGCCAGTTGGCCATCGCCGTCGCCACGTCCTGGTAGTCGTCGAGGATCACGCACCGCATGCCCCGAACCTATCGCTCGAACACCTCGCCTTCTGCTGAAGGCAGATCTGCTCAGGGCAGATTCACTGGAATGCGGCGTGCGTCCGGGTCAGAGTCGAGGACATGACCCAGACACCCATCAGCGCCGGGCCGCTCGACGAGCAGCTGACCGCGCGGCTGCAGAACCAACGGATCATCGTGCTCGGCCAAGAGGTCGACGACGCGATCGCCAACCGGATCTGCGCCCAGCTCCTGCTGCTCTCGGCCGAGGACCCGCACCGCGACATCTCCCTCTACATCAACTCGCCCGGCGGCTCGGTGACCGCCGGGATGGCGATCTACGACGTGATGCACCTGATCCCCAACGACGTCTCGACGCTCGGGATGGGGATGGCGGCCAGCATGGGACAGTTCCTGCTCACCGCGGGGACGCCGGGGAAGCGCTACGTGCTGCCGCACACCGAGGTGCTGCTCCACAAGGGGTCGGCCGGGATCGGCGGGTCCGCGGCCGACATCGAGGTGCAGGCCGCGCGGCTGGCGCGGATGACCCAGCAGATGCTCGAGATCACGGCCGCCCACACCGGCCAGAGCGTCGAGCAGATCGACCAGGACTCGCTGCGCGACCGCTGGTTCACGGCCGAGGAGGCCCGTGACTACGGCTTCGTCGACGAGGTGCTCAACGACGTGCAGTCGGTGACGCCGGTCCAGCAGCGGTCGGCCGCCTTCGGTCTCGCGGCCGGGGGTGCCCGATGAGCTCCTACACGATCCCCTCGGTCGTCGAGAAGACCCCGCGCGGCGAGCGGGCGCTCGACGTCTACAGCCGCCTGCTCTCCGACCGGATCGTCTATCTCGGTACGCCGATCGACGACGGTGTGGCCAACGTGGTGATCGCGCAGCTCATCCACCTGGAGTCGGACGCGCCGGACACGCAGATCGAGCTCTATCTCAACTCCCCGGGCGGCGACCCGACCGCGATGTTCGGCATCTACGACACGATGCAGTTCCTGCGCTCGCCGGTCGCGACCACGTGCGTGGGCCAGGCGGCGGGTTCGGCCGCGGTGCTGCTGGCCGCGGGGGACCCGGGGCGGCGTACGGTCCTCCCGCACGCGCGGGTCGTGCTGCAGCAGCCGGGCCAGGACGGTCAGCGGGGCGATGTCACCGACCTGCAGGTCGCGGCGAAGGAGATCGGCCGGCTGCGGGCCGAGATGGACACGCTGCTGGCGCGCCACAGCGGACGCAGCGCCGAGGAGATCCACGCCGACACCGAGCGTGACCTCGTCCTCGGGGCCGAGGAGGCGGTGGCGTACGGGCTGGCGGACTCTGTCCTGGAGAGCCGCAAGCTCACCTCGGTCTGAGGCTCAGGCGGCGAGAGCCATGGGGCCGGTGTGGCGGGCGCCCGCGCGAAGCGTGCGGGTGACCCGCTCGGTCAGGTCGACGAGGCCGAGACCCAGCGCACCCCCGACGGCCTCGAGCACCTCGGAGCTGGGCTCCTTGCGGCCGCGCTCGATCTCGGAGAGATATTGCGTCGAGACACCGGCGTCGCCGGCCACGTCGGCGAGCGTGCGCTCCTGACGGGACCGCTCCTCGCGGATCACCTGGCCGGCGGCCTCACGCCACAGCGGCGCCGGCTTGTCCTCGCCCGGCAACGGATGTCCGGGAAACCTGATCACTTCGCCCATGGCAACACCCTAGCGCTGCACGCGAGGCCCGAGCGGGCCGTTCGCGCCGGGCGAACACGCCTCCTACCAGGACTTATATCGGTCGAACGATAGATGACGGGGACTTGCCAGCGGGCCGCGACACCCCGATAGTGGTCGCACAGTTTCGATCTTTGTGGGTCTACTGTGCACGACCAGAGAACTTGTCGAGTCGTTGGTATCACGGGGGAATCGTGTTGCATCGCAAGCAGATCGCCTTGGCCGGAATGGCAACTGGACTGGCCATGACAAGCATTGGGATCGGCGGCCTGATCGTCGGCAACGCCGGGGCGGACGAGCCCGGCCAGAGCTACGCCAGGGACGAGTCGGGGGTCAGCCTGATCTCGCCGGTCTCGCCGGTGGCACCGCTGGAGAAGTCGTCCTCGAAGCCGTCGCAGAGCCAGCCGACCAGCCAGAGTCCCGGGAGCGAGGCTCCTGAGGTCGCCGAATCGGTCCCGGCGAGCCCGCGCTCGGTCGAGGAGTCGGCCGACGAAGGCTCGACCTCCCCGGTCCCGGCCCGCCCCACGCAGGTGCCGTCGGAGCCGCGGCCGACGAGCGGGCCGACCGAGTCGCCGAGCGACCCCGGTGAGTCGCCCAGCGAGCCCAGCCAGTCGCCGAGCGAGACCCCCAGCGACCCTTCCGAGTCGCCGAGCGACCCCAGCGAGTCGCCCAGCGAGTCCGACACCACGTCGCCGGACCCCTCGGACACGCCCACCAACTGACTCACGCACCGGTCGCCGATGCCCCCGGGTGGGTAACGCTCGGCGACCGGCTGCCCTACGCTGTGCGCCACACCAGGCGCGGGGCGGTTACAGGGAGTCGAGTTGCAGAGCAAGCAGGTCGCCGTGGCAGGCATCCTGACCGGCGCGGTCATGACCGGTCTCGGGGTGATCGTCCTTCTCGCCGGGCTGGCCGAGGCCGATCGGCCCGACCGCGACCCGGTCACCGGCTACGAGGATGTCGGCAATCCCTATCCTGACGTCGATCCGTTGCCGTCGCTGCCGCCGTCGGGCGCGTCCGAGAGGCCTGACACGGGTTCGTCGACCGGTTGGGGTGGCTCTGAGGCCGATCCGGGCGAGACGTACGGCCCGCGGGGGTCCGGACCGACCGAGACCGCGTCGCCGGGTGGAACGAGGGCTCCCCGTGAGCCGGAGGCGCCTGCCGAGAGTGCGGGTCCGACGCCCACCTCCGGGCCCACGGGTACGGCCGAGCCCGAGCCGTCCTCCGACCCGACCGCGTCCGCTGATCCCACCTCCGACCCGACCCCTACCGAAACCGCGACTCCGACCACGGAGCCGTAGCGACTCGGTCGGCGCTCACCAGCCCCGCTCGCGCCACTCGGCGAGATGAGGGCGCTCGGCGCCGAGGGTGGAGTCGTCGCCGTGGCCCGGGTAGAACCAGGTGTCGTCGGGGAGGGTCGCGAAGATGCGCTGCTCGACGTCGTCGATGAGCTGGGCGAAACGTACGGGGTCCTGCTGGGTGTTTCCGACGCCGCCCGGGAAGAGGCTGTCACCGGTCCACAGGTGAGGCGTGCCCTCCGGGTCGCGGTAGAGGAGCGCGACCGACCCGGGGGTGTGCCCGCGCAGGGCGATCACCTCGAGGGTGCAGTCGCCGACGGCGACGGTGTCGCCGTGGTGGAGGGTGCGAGCGATGGGTACGCCGGTGGCCTCCGTGATCGCGTCCGCGTCCGGCTCTCCGGCGAGGGCGGCGGCGCCGGTCGCGGCGGTGACGTCCGCGAGCGCCCGGTGGTGGTCCCAGTGCTGATGGGTGGTGACGACGGTGGCCAGGTTCTCGCCGACGAGGGGGAGCAGGGTCTCTGGCTCGGCGGCGGCGTCGACGAGCAGCTGCTCGCCGGTGGATCGGCAGCGCAGCAGGTAGCAGTTGTTGGACATCTGCGCGTCGACGGCGACCTTCGTGAGGGTCAGTCCGCCGAGCTCGCGCACGTCGGCCGGGCCGCCCGGTTTCACGGCGCCTGTATAAGTGGTAGGGGCATCGCTCATGCGTCTATGCAAGCACGTCGGACACGGTCAGAAGTAAAATGTCGGTGCTCCGTGAGAGGGTGCCGTCTGGGAGTCTTCCCAGCGTCGTATGATGCGAACATCTGTTCGACGCGGTAGCGCGATGCGATAGCACTGGACGAGGAAAGAACGTGGCGGAGCAGCAGCTGATCATCCGGGGAGCCCGGGAGCACAACCTGAAGGATGTCTCCCTCGACCTGCCTCGGGACTCGATGATCGTGTTCACCGGCCTGTCCGGAAGCGGGAAGTCGAGCCTCGCGTTCGACACCATCTTCGCGGAGGGCCAGCGTCGCTATGTCGAGTCGCTGTCGGCGTACGCTCGCCAGTTCCTGGGCCAGATGGACAAGCCCGACGTCGACTTCATCGAGGGGCTCTCCCCGGCGGTCTCGATCGACCAGAAGTCGACGTCGAAGAACCCGCGCTCGACGGTCGGCACCATCACCGAGGTCTACGACTACCTGCGTCTGCTCTACGCGCGCGCCGGCCGGCCGCACTGCCCGACCTGTGGTGCGCCGATCGAGCGGCAGACCCCGCAGCAGATCGTCGACCACGTGCTCACCCTGGAGGAGGGGCGCCGCTTCCAGGTGCTCAGCCCGGTGATCCGCGCGCGCAAGGGGGAGTACGTCGAGCTCTTCAGCCAGCTGCAGCAGCAGGGCTACTCCCGGGTGCGCGTGGACGGCGAGATCCACCAGCTCGACGCGCCGCCCAAGCTGGAGAAGCAGAAGAAGCACACCATCGAGGTGGTCATCGACCGGCTCCAGGTCAAGGAGTCCTCCAAGCGCCGGCTGACCGACTCGGTGGAGACCGCGCTGGAGCTTGCCGGCGGCCTGGTCGTCTTCGACTTCGTCGACAGCGGCGAACAGATGAAGTTCTCCGAGCGGATGTCGTGCCCCAACGACCACCTGCTCGACACCGACGAGCTCGAGCCGCGGTCGTTCTCGTTCAACTCGCCCTTCGGTGCCTGCCCGGCCTGCACCGGGCTCGGCACCCGGATGGAGGTCGACCCCGAGCTGGTCGTCCCCAACCCGGGCGCCACCCTCGCCGAGGGTGCGCTGCAGCCGTGGTCCCAGGCCCACGTCGCCGAATACTTCCTGCGCCTGCTCGAGGCGCTCGGTGGCGAGCTCGGCTTCGACCTCGACACGCCTTGGGACGCGATCCCGGCCGCCGGCCAGAAGGCGATCCTCGACGGCCACGGACGCAAGGTGCACGTGGTCTCGGTCAACCGCTACGGCCGCCGCCGCTCCTACGACGCCGAGTTCGAGGGCGTACGCAGGTGGGTCGAGCGACGCCACAAGGAGGCCGAGTCCGACACCACCCGGGAGCGCTTCGAGGGCTACATGCGCCAGGTGCCGTGCCCGACCTGCAAGGGCACCCGGCTCAAGCCCGTCTCCACCTCGGTGACGCTGGGGGAGCGGAGCCAGGGCGGCCTCAACATCGCCGAGCTGTGCGCGCTGCCGATCAACGAGGCCGCCGAGTGGCTCGACAAGGTCGAGCTCACCGGCCGTGAGCGGCAGATCGCCGAGCAGGTGCTCAAGGAGATCCAGGCGCGGCTGCGCTTCCTCCTCGACGTCGGTCTCGACTACCTCTCGCTAGAGCGACCCTCGGGCTCGCTCTCCGGCGGTGAGGCCCAGCGGATCCGGCTGGCCACCCAGATCGGCTCCGGCCTGGTCGGCGTTCTCTACGTGCTGGACGAGCCGTCCATCGGCCTGCACCAGCGCGACAACCACCGGCTGATCGAGACCCTCGAGCGCCTCAAGCGGCTCGGCAACACGCTGATCGTCGTCGAGCACGACGAGGACACCATCAAGGTCGCCGACTGGGTCGTCGACATCGGTCCCGGCGCGGGTGAGCACGGCGGCCAGGTGATCCACTCCGGCACGGTGAAGGAGCTGCTCGCCAACGAGCAGTCGGTGACCGGTCAATACCTGGCCGGCCGCCGCGAGATCGCCGTCCCGGCCGTGCGCCGCCCGCGCACCGCGGGCCGCGAGCTGACCGTCCACGGAGCCCGGGAGAACAACCTCAAGGACATCGACGTCACCTTCCCGCTGGGGCTCTTCCTCGCGGTCACCGGCGTCTCCGGCTCGGGGAAGTCGACGCTCGTCAACGACATCCTCTACACCGCGCTCGCCAAGGAGTTCTACCGCGCCCGCACCGTCCCGGGCCGGCACACCAAGATCTCCGGCCTGGACAACGTCGACAAGGTGATCCACGTCGACCAGTCCCCGATCGGGCGTACGCCGCGGTCCAACCCGGCCACCTACACCGGTGTCTTCGACCACATCCGCAAGCTCTTCGCCTCCACCCCGGAGGCCAAGATGCGGGGCTACCTCCAGGGCCGGTTCTCGTTCAACGTCAAGGGCGGACGCTGCGAGGCCTGCTCGGGTGACGGCACGATCAAGATCGAGATGAACTTCCTGCCCGACGTCTACGTGCCGTGCGAGGTCTGCCATGGGGCTCGCTACAACCGCGAGACGCTCGAGGTGCACTACAAGGGCAAGTCGATCGCCGAGGTGCTGGACATGCCGATCGAGGAGGCGGTGGAGTTCTTCGCCGCCGTGCCCGCGATCGCGCGCCACATGAAGACCCTGGTCGAGGTCGGCCTGGGCTACGTGCGGCTGGGCCAGCCCGCGACCACCCTGTCCGGCGGCGAGGCGCAGCGCGTCAAGCTCTCCGCCGAGCTGCAGAAGCGCTCGACCGGCAAGACGCTCTACGTCCTCGACGAGCCCACGACCGGTCTCCACTTCGAGGACATCCGCAAGCTCATCGGCGTGCTCTCCTCACTGGTCGACAAGGGCAACACGGTGCTGGTGATCGAGCACAACCTCGACGTCATCAAGACCGCCGACTGGATCATCGACATGGGTCCGGAGGGCGGCAACCGCGGTGGCACCGTGATCGCCGAAGGCACCCCCGAGGCGGTTGCCGCGACCCCTGGCAGCCACACCGGTGCCTTCCTCGCCCCGCTGCTCGACGGCAAGGCCGCCGAGCAGCCGCCGGCCAAGCCGGTGAAGGCGAAGGCCGCTCCGGCCAAGGCGACGGCGAAGAAGACCGCAGCCAAGAAGACCGCTGCGCGGAAGAAGGTCAGCACTTCCTGACCCGTGAGGGGGATGTTCCCGAAGGTTTACGCTCGGCCGGGGGATATGCGTGGTCGGCCTGCCTATTCTGGGCGGCATGAGTGAATCTCGAATCACCCGGCGCAACGTCGTCACCGGCACCGCGGTGACCGCGGTCGGTGTCCCCCTCCTGGCCGCCTGCGGTGGCGGCGACACCGGCACCGACAGCTCAGGTGGCGGGTCGGGCGACGCCGGGTCGGGCTCGGGTGGCGGTGGTGCGCTGATCGCGACCAAGGACGTCCCGGTCGGCGGTGGAGTGATCGTCGCCGACCGCAACCTGGTGGCCACCCAGCCGACCGAGGGCACGTTCAAGGTCTTCTCCGCGATCTGCACCCACCGCAGCTGCCCGGTCACGAAGGTCGCCAACGGCACCATCGACTGTCCCTGTCACGGCAGCCGGTTCTCGATCGAGGACGGCTCGGTGGCCCAGGGCCCGGCGACGAGTCCCCTGGAGGAGGTCGCCTTCAAGGTGACCGGTGACGAGATCGTCCCCAGCTGAGAGGTCGCCCGCGCGAGCCGAGACGTCGCTCCGGTCGGCCGAGACGTCACGTACGTGACGTCTC
>NZ_JZDQ02000055.1 GCF_000960475.2 Nocardioides luteus
CCGGCGAGAACACGCTCCCGTAACGGGTCGGCGGCAAACACCCGCCACAAAGCGCACCAACCCGCCGGCCTGCAAGAGCAAAGCCTCAGGCCCCGACCAACAGCTCCTCGAGCGACTCCAGACTCTGCCGCGCGTACCCCTTCCACATCCACCCGAACACAGGCATGGCGAAGGAGGCGGCAGACGAGGTGGGGGTGACGTCCCACGACCAGGTGATCCGGGTGCCCGTGCCGGCGGGGGCGAAGGACCAGCGGCCGGCGACGTGACCGACCAGGAGCTTGAGCGGGCCGGAGAGCGGTGTGATCTCGTAGGAGAACGACGTCGGGGCGTCGATGGCCGTCAGGGTCTCACGCATCGTGGCGCCGTCGGCGAGGACGATCGTGCGGGTCTCGCCGGCGGAGCTCCAGTCGCCGGCCTGGTCGCGGACCTCGGCGATCGGGGTGATCGCGGCGTACCGACGACCGAAGATCCGCGGCAGCGGGGCGGGCAGGACGAGGTCGAGGGCCTTCTCGGGCTCCACCGGGACCGCTCGGGAGGACTCGAGGTGCAGCGCTTCTGGGTGCTGGGTCATGCCTACGAGCATGGCAGTAGCGTGATCGCCGTGGTTGAACAGATCGACATCGAGACACCGGACGGCACCGCCGAGGCCTATCTGGCCCGGCCCGAGGGGGAGCCGAAGGGCGGTGTTCTCGTCTACATGGACGCCATCGGTCTCCGGCCCCAGCTGGCCGAGATGATCGAGCGGGTCGCCTCCTGGGGCTACGTCGTGCTCGCGCCCAACGCGTTCTACCGCGACGGCAGCGTGGCCGAGCTGGCGCCGACCGCCGACCTGCGTGATCCCGCAGCCAGGGACGCGTTCTTCGCCAACGGTGCGATGGCCCGGGTCCGCGGCCTCACGGTGGCTCGGCTCGCGGCCGACATCCCGGCGTACGTCCAGACCCTCAGGTCGTACGTCTCGGGCCCCCTCGCGACCCACGGCTACTGCATGGGCGCGCGGATCGCGGTACGGACCGCGGGGCGGTTCCCCGACGAGTTCGTCGCGGTCGGCGGGTTCCACGGCGGCGGGCTGGCCACGACGGAGAAGGACTCACCGCACACCTGCATCGCCGGGACGAAGGCGGAGTACTACTTCGGGCATGCCGACCACGACCGCTCGATGACGCCGGAGAACGTCGCCGAGCTCGGCCGGGCGCTGGACGCCGCCGGGGTCGCCCACACGAACCTCATCTACCCCGACGCCCCGCACGGCTACACCATGGCGGACACCTCCTCCTATCAGGAGGCGGGAGCGAAGCGGCACTTCGCCGAGCTCGAGGCCCTCTACGCCCGTACGATGGCGTGATGGCGAAACCGGTGCTGGTCGTGATGGGTGTCTCGGGTTCGGGGAAGTCGACCATCGGGGCCGCGATCGCGGGCAGGCTGCGGGTTCCGTTCGAGGACGCCGACGACCTGCACCCGCAGGCCAACATCGACAAGATGACCGCCGGGATCGCGCTCGACGACGATGACCGCTACCCGTGGCTGGAAGCCGTCGGGGAGTGGCTCGCCAGGCACGCGGACCGCGGTGGGGTGATGAGCTGCTCGGCGCTGAAGCGGAAGTATCGCGACCAGCTCCGCCGGCACTGTGCGGAGGCGACCTTCCTCCACCTGGTGGGCACCCGCGAGGTGATCGCGAGACGTCAGGCGAGCCGACCGGGCCACTTCATGCCGGCCTCGCTCCTGGACAGCCAGTTCAACACGCTCGAGCCGCTCGAGGCGGACGAGGCGGGGTGCGCCATCGACGTCGACCAGCCGGTCGACGCGATCGTCGAGGAGTACGTGCGAGTCCTCGGCGAGTGACGCCGAGATGCGGCCGACACGCGCCCATCTCGGGTTGGGCACTGCGTGTCGGCCGCGGCCACACCCGGGTGAGGGACCAGCGGGTGGGCCCAGTTCGACGGTAACTCAGGATCCCCCCTGAGGTACAGGGGCGATCGGCTATCGCTGCAGGTCAGAGCGTAAAAAGACGTCCGGGACCTCGGACGCCTTCGCGGTGAACTCCGGGTTGCGCTTCTCCAGGAACGCCGCGACTCCCTCCTTGCCGTCGCCGATCGAGGCGTAGAACATCGCCAGCGAGTCGGTGAGGTGGGCCTCGAGCGGGTGGCGTGCGGAGGCGTTGCGGGTGATCAGCTGCCGGACGAGGGCGGTGCCGACCGGCGACCGGTTCTGGGTGAATTTGCGGGCCAGCTCGAAGGCGGCGGGCAGCAGCTCGTCGGGCAGGTGGATGCTGCGGACCAGCCCACCGTCGAGGGCCTGGTCGGGATCGAGGATCTCGGCGGTGTAGAGCCACTCCAGCGCCCGGGGGATGCCCACGACGCGCGGCAGGAAGTAGGACGAGCAGGCCTCGGGGACGATGCCGAGCTTGCCGAAGACGAAGCCGATCTTCGCCTTGGAGGAGGCCAGCCGCGCGTCCATCGCGCACAGCATCGTCGCGCCGATCCCGACCGCCGGGCCGTTGACCGCGGCGATCACCGGCTTGGGGAGCGCGTGGATGGCGAGGGTGACCTTGCCGCCGGTGTCGCGTACGCCGTCGGCGTACTCGGGGTGCTTGGCCGGGTCGGCGAGGTGCTCGGCGAGCTTCTCCGGCGTGGGGTGCAGCGACTCGTCGAGACCGAACACGTTGCCCTCGGCCGAGAGGTCCATCCCCGCGCAGAAGGCCCGCCCGGCGCCGGTCACGATCACCGCGCGCACCTCGTCGGCCATCGCGTCGGTGGTGAAGACCTCCTCCAGCTCGCGCGCCATCGTCACCGTGAACGAGTTGAGCGCGTCGGGGCGGTTGAGGGTCAGGAGCGCGATGCCGTCGGCGTCCACGTCGAAGGTCAAGGTCTCGTAAGCCATGGGTCACAGTCTGTATCGACGGCGTTCGTCTACGGAAGGCCGGGTCTGCGTACTGTCGAAAGTCAGTACATCCGGCGCAGGGCGGCAATTACCGTGGTGAGCGTGAGTCTGCTGCGCCGGCCCCGCCTATGGGAGTCGATCCTTTCGGGACTGCTCGTCGTGGCGGTCGCCGCCGAGCACCTCTACATGAGCGGTGCCGGTCACCCGCAGTGGTCCGGCTGGTCGGCACTCGTGGGCATCGTCGGCGTCGCCGTCGCGATGTGCGTGCGGCGAGCGCATCCTGCGCTCGCGGTCGCCATCGTGTGTGCACTGGTCGGTGGCACGGTGGTCGCCAACGACGGCTGGATCCTGATCAGCTACGTCGCGTTCGCGGCCCTGGTGAGCTTCCTCGTCGGCAGATGGGCTGACCAGGTGTGGCCGTCGGCCCTCGTGGTGGCGGTCGCCGTCGTGACGCTGAGCGTGCTGGACGCCGTCGTCAACGGCGGCGGGGTGCAGGTCGCGATGGCCGGCAACATGATCATCTTCATGGCGCTGCCGTGGCTCAGCGGCCGCTACCTGCGTCAGGTCGCTCGGCACCACTCGACCGAGATCGAGCAGGCCCAGCTCACCGAGCGCGCCCGGATCGCCCAGGAGATGCACGACTCGCTGGGGCACGAGCTCAGCCTGATCGCGCTGCGCGCCGGTGCGCTCGAGGTGGCGCCGGGTCTCTCTGGGCCCCACCAGAAGGCGGCCGGCGACATCCGCGCGGCCGCTGCCGGTGCCACCGAACGGCTCGGTGAGATCGTGGGCGTCCTGCGGCCCGCCGCCGAGGACGCGCCGCTGGCCCCCGCTGCGGACGGGATCGGCGGCCTGATCGAGCGCGCGCGTGAGTCCGGGATGGACGTACGCCTCATCGGCTCGCTCGACGAGGGCGCCGCCCCGGTGCGAGATGCGGCCGCGCACCGGATCGTGCAGGAGGCGCTCACGAACGCCGCCCGGCACGCTCCGGGATCGGCGGTGACGGTCTCGGTCGAGGAGCGCGAGCCCGACGGCGTACGTCTCTCGGTGAGCAACGGCCGCGCGACCCTGCCGCCGCGAGCCGGCACGACGACCGGGCTGGGCCTGGCCGGGCTCGAGGAGGCGGCCCGCGCCGCCGGCGGCACGCTGCGTCACGGCCCCACGACGGGCGGAGGCTTCGAGGTGGTCGCCGACCTGCCGGCTCGCCACCGGTCTGAGGTCGTCCTGTGATCCGGGTGCTGCTCGCCGACGACGAGGCGATGGTGCGGGCCGGCGTCCGCGCGATCCTGGAGACCGACGAGGCGATCGAGGTCGTCGCGGAGGCCGCAGACGGGCGCGCGGCGGTCGATGCCGCCCAGCGACACCGGCCCGACGTGGCGCTGCTCGACGTCAGGATGCCGCGGATGGACGGTCTGGCGGCCGCCGCCGAGATCGCCCGGACTGCCCCGGAGACCGCGCGGGTCATGCTGACCACCTTCTCCGAGGACGCCTACATCGCCCGAGCGCTCGGCGACGGCGCCAGCGGGTTCCTGCTCAAGTCGGGCGACCCGCGCGAGCTGCTCGCGGGCGTGCACGCGGTCGCCGACGGTGCCGCCTTCCTGTCCCCACGCGTCGCCCAGCGGGTCATCGCCGAGATCGGTGCCGGAGCCGGCGACCGGATGTCCCGGGCCGCCGATGCCCGGGCCAAGGTCGCCGCGCTCACCGACCGTGAGCGTGACGTGATGGCGCTGGTCGGCGCGGGGCTCTCCAACGCCGAGATCGGCCGCCGGCTCCACCTCGTGGAGGGGACCGTGAAGGCCTATCTGAGCAGCGCCTTCGGTCGGCTCGGCGTACGCAACCGGGTGCAGGCAGCGGTCCTCGCCCACGAGGCAGGGCTCGTGAGCGAGGACCAAGCGACCCGGTGATCGAGCCCCGCTCCGGTGGTCGAGCTTGTCGAGACCTCAGGCGTCGCGCCGGCGGAGCACCAGGTAGCCGGCCAGCAGCGTGACCACCGACCAGGCGGCGAGCAGCCCGAGGCCGCCGGTGCCGTCGTAGGGGATCCCGTCGTCGAGACCGAAGAGGGTCGCGATCCCGATGCCGAGATACTCCGTGCCCGCTGTCCCCGGCAGGTAGTAGGACACATCGGTCATCAGGTCCATCCCGCTCATCATCAGCACCATCGGCAGCAGGAAGAGCGCCAGGAAGGCCACGACCAGCGCCCCCGCCGTGCTGCGCAGACCGACCGCCAGCCCGATGGCCAGCGCGACGACGACACCCAGGTAGACGCTGACCTTCCCGGCCACCGTGGCCACCGCGGAGAGGTCGAAGACGCCGTAGTCACCCGCGGTCAGGTAGCCGAGCCCCGCGCCCAGGAGGGCGAGGAGCGCGCCGGCGACCAGCGCGACCACCTCGACCACGACGAGCTTGGCGACCAGCACCCGGCCACGCCGGGGCTCGCACTGCAGCGTGGTGCGCATGCTGCCGGAGGCGTACTCCGAGGTCACCGTCAGCAGGGCCAGCGCGATCAGCGCGAACTGGGTGAACAGCAGCCCCGCGGTGGCGACGTCCTCGACGTGGAGCAGCTGGTCGGCGTGGGACATGTCCGGGTTGGGCTCGGCGGCGTCAAAGCCGAGCGGGACCGAGTAGAGCGCCATCAGCGCGGCCGCGCCGATCAGGCACCACCAGGTCGAGCGGACCGACCAGAGCTTGGTCCATTCGGACGAGATCGCGGCAAGCATCAGGCCACCTCCCCGGCGTACTCGACGCTTCCCGCGGTCAGCCGGAAGTAGGCCTCTTCCAGCGAGGAGTGTCCGGCGAGGAACGAGGCCATCGAGGCGTCCGCGAGCAGCCGCCCGCGGCCGAGGACGACCAGGTGGTCGGCGGTCTGCTGCATCTCGCTCATCAGGTGGCTGGAGACGAGGACCGTACGCCCCTCCGCGGCCAGCGACCTCAGCAGCCTGCGGATCCACAGCACCCCGTCGGGGTCGAGCCCGTTGACCGGCTCGTCGAAGAGCATCACCCGTGGGTCGCCGAGCAGCACCCCCGCGATCCCGAGCCGCTGGCTCATCCCCAGCGAGAGGCTCCCCGCCCGCCGCCGGGCCACCCCGGCCAGGCCGACCCGTTCGAGCACCTCGTCGACCCGGGCCACCGGGATCGAGTTGCTCCGCGCCATCGCCACCAGATGCGTACGCACCCTCCGTCCCGGGTGCACGGCACGAGCGTCCAGCAGCGCACCGACCTCGCGCAGCGGCCGCTGCAGCGTGGCGTAGGGGCGGCCGTCGATGGTGGCGGTCCCCGACGTCGGCCGGTCCAGGCCGAGGATCATCCGCATCGTGGTGGACTTGCCGGCGCCGTTCGGGCCGAGGAAGCCGGTGACCCGGCCGGGCTGTATCCGCAGGGAGAGATCGTCGACCGCGGTGGTCGCGCCGTATCTCTTGGTCAGGTGGTCCAAAGTGATCATGCGTCGAACCTAGGGACGTACGCAGCCGGCGACAGTGGACGAAAAGCAGCCGTCCCTACCGACGAAAGTCGGTAGGGACGGCTTGCGAAGGTGCAGACTCAGCCGGTGATGCTCTTCGGCAGACCGGTCGGGGTGCAGATGTCGGTCGGCATCTGGTCGACGGTGTCGTCCTTGATGTGACCGAACATGGTCAGGGCGTCCTCCTTGTTCCAGTGGACG
Organism: Nocardioides luteus; assembly: GCF_000960475.2. Lineage (GTDB taxonomy): Bacteria > Actinomycetota > Actinomycetes > Propionibacteriales > Nocardioidaceae > Nocardioides > Nocardioides luteus_A. The sequence continues at coordinate 6,533 of NZ_JZDQ02000055.1, forward strand.
CTCATGTCGGAGATCGGAACACCGCAGGTCATCGCCGAGCCGCCGGCGAGGGCCTTGAACGCCCAGGCGAACTTCGCGCCGCCGATGACGCTCATACCCTTGCCGACCTTGACGCCCTCGGCGCCCTTGCCCATCTCGGCCAGCTTGAACGGGTTGAGCACGGTCGCGGGGTTGGTCATCTTCTTCCCGATGCCGGAGATGACCTCGGTCTGGTTGACGCCTCGCGCCAGGTCGCCGGTGCTCTCCACGTGACGCGAACGGGCGTAGGCCAGGGCGGTCGCGCCGTCGACGTCCTGGCAGCCCTTCTTGATGTCCAGGCCGGCCAGCTTGTCCTTCATGTCCTGCTTCGGGCAGATCCTGACGCCACCGACGCCGTCGACCAGCCGGGCGAGGCCACCCATACCGATCTCGACGTAGCCGTCGATGCGTACGCCGGTGTTCTGCTCGATCGTCTGGGTCAGCAGCTCGGGGCCGCCGTAGGCGAAGGCCGCGTTGATCTTGGTCGTGCCGTGGCCGGGGATCGGCACCAGCGAGTCACGAGGGATCGTGACCACGATCGTCTTCCCGGCGCCGGTGTGCAGCAGCTTGATGGTGTCGGTGCGGCTGCCGGCGGCGTCGCCGGTGTGCAGCTTCTTCTTCTCCTCGGCGGTCAGGCCCTCGCGGGAGTCGCTGGCGACGATGAGGTAGGTCGTGCCGGGCTGGTCCGCGGGACGCTCGCCGGCGGTCGGCACGTAGGGGACCTTGTCGACCTTGTTCCAGGCGCTGATGCCGATCCACGCCACCGCGCCGACCAGGATCAGGACCGGGATCATCACGATGGCGACGAAGGTACGGAACGGGTGGCGCTTCTTGGGCCGCGGCCGGCGGCCCCCGCGACCACCGCCGTAACCGTCGCCCGGACCCCCGTAGCCGCCGTTGCCGCCGCCGTACTCGCTCGGCTGGCTCCAGCCCTGGTTGTAGCCCTGGTCATAGCCCTGGTTGCCGTAGCCCTGGTTGCCGTAGCCGCCCTGACCGGGCGTGGGCGCGATCTGACCCGGCTGCGGCAGCGGTCGGTCATAGCCGCCACGCGGCGGCGCCGGAGGTGGCGAGCCGGCGGAGGGGCGCCGTACGGTCGGCATGACGTTGGTGGGCTCCGGTCCGGAGCCCTGAGCAGGCTGGCCATTGCCGTACGCCCAGCCGTACTGCTGCGACCGGGGATCGTTCGGGTTGCCAGGAGAGCGGGGGTTTGGCATGCGCTCAAACGTACCGTGCCGGGCGACTAGAGTTGGTCGGCGCGTCGAACCACTCTGTTACGTGTGTGACTAGTGATACTGGCGATGCAAACTCTTCACCCGAGGGACCTGAGATGGCTGACCAGACCTACCGGCCTCAGCGTACGGCCGCCGAGCGCGCCTCCCGCGTGCGGTTCCGCCGTGCCATGGCGCTGCTGCTGATCACGCTGCTCCTGCCGGGATCCGCGCAGCTCGTCGCCGGCAACCGCCGGGTCGGCCGGATCGCGATCTGGACCGTCATCGGTCTCGCGGTCACCGGCGGACTGGTCTTCGGGATCTCCCTGCTGTGGCACGGCCTGATCTTCCGGCTCGGCACCACCCCGTGGCTGCTGGGTCTCTTCCGCATCGGCCTCATCGCCGGAGCCATCGCCTGGGCCGCCCTCTTCGTGGACGCCTGGCGCCTGGGTCGCCCGCTCGAGCTCGAGCTCAAGCAGCGCCGCGTCGTGGTCGCGATCAACGGCGCGCTGGCCTTCTCCGTCGCCGCGACCCTGCTCTTCGGTGCCCACCTGGTCGGCGTGCACAAGGGCATGGTCGAGGCGATCTTCGCCGGCGCGGAGGCCGCCGAGGCCCACAACGGCCGCTTCAACGTCCTGCTGGCCGGTGCCGACTCCGACGGCGGGAAGACCCGCTGGGGCCTGCGCCCCGACTCGCTCACGGTCGCCTCGATCGACGCGGTCACCGGTCGCACCGTCCTCATCGGCCTGCCGCGCAACATGCAGAAGTTCACCTTCGCCGACGGCTCCCCGATGGACAAGAAGTTCCCGCGCGGCTTCGACTGCGACGGGTGCTACCTCAACGGCGTGAGCACCTGGGCGGAGGACCACAAGGAGCTCTACAAGGGCGAGGACCACCCCGGCATGGCCGCCACGGTCGACGCCGTCGAGGGCATCACCGACCTGCAGATCAGCTACTACGCGATCGTCGACCTCAACGGCTTCCAGGAGATCGTGGACGCCATCGGGGGAGTCACCCTGAACGTACGCCAGCCGATCCCGGTCGGCCTCCCCTCCGACAAGTTCTACACACACATCCAGCCAGGGGTGAAGAAGCTCGACGGCTGGGAGACCCTCTGGTACGCCCGGGCCCGTCACGACTCCGACGACTACTCCCGGATGGCCCGCCAGAAGTGCGTCCTGAACGCGATCCTGCAGCAGACCAGCCCGGCCGACGTCGTACGCCACTACCAGGACGTCGCGAAGGCGACCGGCTCCACGATCACCACCACGATCCCGCCGGGCGAGATCGAGCGGTTCTCGGCGCTGGCGCTGAAGGCGAAGTCGCAGAAGATCTCGACGCTCTCGCTGGTGCCGCCGCTGGTCGACACCGCCGACCCGAACATGTCCGACATCCACGCCGAGGTGCGCAAGGCGGTGAAGAAGGCGACTCCGAAGAAGGAGGAGGTCTTCGCCTCGCCCAGCACCGGCGACGACGGAGAGACCAAGGCGCCGGCGGCGGGGAACAAGCCCAAGGCCTCCGGCGACTCCGACAAGAGCGGTCCCGTCACCGGCGGCTCCCTGGGCTCGCGCAACAAGGGTTACCAGGCCAACGCGACCGACGACCTCGCCTCGGCGTGCTGAACGGCGTGTTGAACAGCGTGTTAACGAGGCGTCACGGCGACTCGCTGATTCCCGGGATACCCCGCGGTCGCGGCTAGTCTGGATCCGTGCCAGGGAGCAATCGTGTCGCCGCCGTCGTGGTGACCTTCAACCGTCTCGAGCTGCTGCAGCGACTGCTGGAGCGGCTCGACGTGGTCGACGGCCTCGACGAGGTGATCGTCATCGACAACGCCTCCACCGACGGTACGTCGCAGTGGCTCGCCGGGCTCGACGGCGCCGAGGAGCCGGGTCAGCGCCAGGTCCCGGTGCTCGCCCGCACCCTGGAGCGCAACAGCGGTGGCGCCGGCGGCTTCCACGACGGCCTGGAGCTGGCGATCGAGCGCGGCGCCGACCTGGTCTGGCTGATGGACGACGACGGCCTGCCCGACGCCGACTGCCTGGCGCTGCTGCTCAAGCAGACCGATCTCGACTTCTGGGGCCCGCTCGTCGTCGACGAGGACGACCCCGGCCGCCTGGTCTTCCCGATCCGGCTCCCGGGCCGCTCCAAGGTCGTGCACCGGCTCGCCGACGTCGAGGCGGCCGCCACCGACGGCCTGATCAAGGACATCGTGATCCCGTTCAACGGGGTCCTGGTCACCCGCGACCTGGTGGAGCGGATCGGCTACCCCCGGGCGGAGTACTTCATCTGGGGCGACGACCACGAATACCGCCTCCGAGCCGAGCAGGCCGGGGCCCGGATCGCGACCGTCGTCGGCGCTCAGGTGCGCCACCCGGCCGTGGGCGACCTCGGGACCCCGATGGCGTGGGGGAAGGCGACGTACAACCACACGCCCAGCGACCTGAAGCACTACTGCATGGCGCGCAACAACCTGCTCAACCTGCGCGACTACCGAGGGTGGCCCTTCGCTTTGGCTTTCGTGGCGAAGACTCTATGGTTCTACCTGCTCACCAAGCCGCAGCCGAGCCGCATCCGGCTGTCGGTCCAGGCGTGGTGGGCGGCTGTCCGGGGGGACTTCAGTGGACACGAGAGGTTCCTTCGTTGAGCACCACCCGTGAGACGGTCGCGATCGTCGTCGTCACCTACAACCGCGCCGACATGCTGCGCGGGCTGCTCGACGGGCTCACCAAGCTCGACCAGCCCGCCGATGCCGTGATCGTGGTGAACAATGCCTCCACGGACCACACCGCGCAGGTCCTCGCCGAGGCGGTCACGCCCAACCTCCAGGTCATCGACAGCCCGGAGAACCTCGGCGGCGCCGGCGGCTTCCACCTCGGCACCAAGGCCGCGGTCGAGCAGGGCTGGGACCGGCTCTACCTGATCGACGACGACGTCGTCCCGGCCCACGACTGCCTCGCGGTGCTGCTCGCCCAGGACGAGGACTGCCTCTTCTCGGTGCGCGAGGACCGCAACGGCGACCTGATCGAGCTGGCCGCGCTGAAGTTCGACCTGCGCAACCCGCTCGCGATCAAGCCCAAGACCGCCGCGGTCATGGACACCTACCCGACCCGCGCCGCCATGCCCGAGCGGGTTCCGGTGGAGAACGTCGCCTTCGAGGGCTTCATGATCCGCCGCACCGTCCTGGAGGAGATCGGCCTCCCCGACCCCTCCTACTTCATCTTCTACGACGACGTGGATCTCGCGATCCGCGCCCGTCGCTCCGGCCGCACCATCTGGGCCGTACGCGACGCGGTGCTCGTGCGACAGCTCGACTTCAGCCAGCAGCACGACCTGGCCGGCTGGAAGGGCTTCTACATGTACCGCAACCTCTTCGTCGTCCACCTCCGCTACGGCGAGAACGTCCTCGTGCGTCTCAAGCCCTGGCTCATCACCGCGGCTGTGGTCCTCCTCAGCCCGTTGCGAGGCGGCAAGCACGAAGCCGTCAACGTGATCAAGGCCCTGCGCGCCGCGCGGGGTATGCGCACCGTCCCCACCTCCTCCTGACCGACCCCTTACCCACAGAGACCTAGACTGAGCGATCGTGTCCTCCCCTGAAACCACTCCTGACCTCGTCATCGTCGGCTCCGGCCTGTTCGGCCTGACCATCGCCGAGCGCGCCGCCTCCGAGCTGGACAAGAAGGTGCTCATCATCGAGCGCCGTCCCCACATCGGTGGCAACGCCTACTCCGAGTTCGACGAGGAGACCGGCATCGAGGTGCACAAGTACGGCACCCACCTCTTCCACACCTCCAACGAGAAGGTGTGGGACTACGTGCGGAAGTTCACCGACTTCACCGACTACAAGCACAAGGTCTTCGGGAAGTACAAGGGGCAGGTCTACTCCCTGCCGATGAACCTGGCGCTGATCAACCAGTTCTTCGGGAAGTCGCACACCCCCGACGAGGCGCGCGCGCTGATCGCCGAGCAGGCCAGCGAGTTCAAGACCGAGGACGCCCAGAACCTCGAGGAGAAGGCGATCTCGCTGATCGGCCGCCCGCTCTACGAGGCCTTCATCAAGGGCTACACCGCCAAGCAGTGGGAGAAGGACCCCAAGGAGCTGTCGCCCGACATCATCACGCGCCTCCCGGTCCGCTACACCTTCGACAACCGCTACTTCAACGACAAGTACGAGGGTCTCCCGGTCGACGGCTACACCGCGTGGCTGGAGCGGATGGCCGACCACCCGAACATCACGGTCATGCTCGACACCGACTTCTTCACCGTCGTCGACGACTACAAGGGCAAGGTCCCGATCGTCTACACCGGTCCGGTCGACGAATACTTCGGCTTCTCCGCCGGCAAGCTCTCCTGGCGCACCGTGGACCTCGAGTCCGAGATCCTCGACGTGGACGACTACCAGGGCACCGGCGTGGTGAACGCCAACGACCCCGAGGTCCCGTTCACCCGTGAGCTCGAGTTCAAGCACCTCCACCCCGAGCGTGCCGACCGCTACAAGCCCGGCAAGACCGTCCTCGTGCGGGAGTACAGCCGCTTCGCCCAGGAGGGCGACGAGCCGTACTACCCGATCAACACCGCCGACAACCGCGAGAAGATCCTGGTCTACCGCGACCTGGCCAAGAAGGAGCCGATGGTGCTCTTCGGCGGCCGCCTCGGCACCTACAAGTACCTGGACATGCACATGGCGATCGCGTCCGCGCTCACCATGTTCGAGAACAAGCTCCGTCCCCACTTCGAGGACGGCACCCCGCTCACCTCCGGAGGCGTTGACGAATGAGCGTGACCCGACTGCTCCAGCGGCAGATCCTGCCCCTGGACCGTGACTCCGACGTACTCCCGCTCTACGTCGACAACCAGGCTGCCATCCTCGACGCCGACAAGTACGAGGTCGGCTCCGACAAGACGGCCCAGGCGCTGAACAACGCCCAGATCCGCCAGTCGATCAACGACGGCACCCAGATCCACCCCGACCAGATCGAGTCGCGTACGGCGCTGCGGATCCTGAAGAGCGAGCGGCTCTCGCTCGGCACCTACTTCAACGCGTTCCCGGCCAGCTACTGGCGCCGGCACACCGTGGTCGACAACGTGAAGCTGACCGTCTCGCTCCAGGGCCGTGGCGCCAGCGTGATCGTCTACAAGTCGATGGCCAACGGCCGCTCCCAGCGCGTCGACGCCGCCGACACCGGCACCAACCCCGAGGGCACCTTCACCTTCGACCTGCCGCTGAAGCCGTTCGTCGACGGCGGCTGGTACTGGTACGACGTCGTCGCCTCCGACGAAGACGCCGTCATCACCTCAGCCGAGTGGACCGCGGAGGTCCCCGACGACCGTGCCGAGCACGGCACCGTCGACATCTGCGTCACCACGATGAACAAGCCCGACTTCTGCGCCAAGCTGCTCGCGCAGATGGGTGAGGACGAGCAGCTGCGCCCCTACCTCGACACCGTCTTCGTGATGGAGCAGGGCACCAAGAAGGTCGTCGACGACGTCGAGTTCCCGGCGGCGGAGAAGGCCCTCGGCGACCTGCTGCACATCATCGAGCAGGGCAACCTCGGCGGCTCCGGCGGCTACGCGCGTGGTCAGCTCGAGTCGCTGCGCAAGGGCACCGCGACGTACGCGCTGATGATGGACGACGACGTCGTCTGCGAGCCCGAGGGCATCATCCGCGCGATCACCTTCGGTGACCTCGCCAAGCGGCCGACCATCGTCGGCGGCCACATGTTCTCGCTCTACGCCAAGTCGCGCCTGCACTCCTACGGCGAGATCGTCCAGCCGTGGCGGTTCTGGTGGCAGTCGGCTCCGGGCGTCTACGGCGACTGGGACTTCGGTGCGCGCAACCTGCGCTCGACCCGCTGGCTGCACAAGCGCGTCGACGTGGACTTCAACGGCTGGTTCATGTGCCTGATCCCGCGCAAGGTGATCGAGGAGATCGGGCTCTCGCTGCCGGTCTTCATCAAGTGGGACGACTCCGAGTACGGCCTGCGTGCGAAGGCGGCCGGCTTCCCGACCGTCTCCTTCCCGGGTGCGGCCGTGTGGCACGTCCCGTGGACCGACAAGAACGACGCCCTCGACTGGCAGTCCTACTTCCACCAGCGCAACCGCTTCGTCGCCGCGCTGCTGCACTCGATCTACGACGACGGTGGCCGGATGGTCACCGAGTCGTTCTCCCACCAGATCAAGCACCTGGTCTCGATGCAGTACTCGACGGTCCTGCTGCGCCACCAGGCGCTGCTCGACGTGCTCGCCGGCCCCGAGAAGCTCCACGAGACCCTCGCGACCCAGCTTCCGGCCGTACGCGAGATGGTCAAGGACTTCCCGGACGCTCAGCTCAAGGCCGACCGTGACGAGTTCCCGCCGGTGCGCCGCCACAAGCCGCCGCGCAAGGGCAAGGAGGACACCGAGGTCCCGACCAACCGCGAGGTCAAGCTGGCCGCGCTCAAGGCGCCGATCCGGCAGCTCATGAAGCCGCGCAAGCTCTCCATGGAGTTCCCCGAGGCGGAGCTCGCCGCGATGGACAACCAGTGGTACCGAATCACCAAGTACGACAGCGCCATCGTGTCGATGAACGACCAGCAGGGCGCTGCGTTCTACCGCCGCGACAAGAAGCTCTTCAACCAGATGCTGAAGGACACCATCAAGGTGCACCGCCGGCTCAAGCGCCAGTGGCCCAAGCTGGCCGAGGAGTACCGCTCGAAGCTGAGCGACTTCACCTCGCCCGAGGCCTGGGAGAAGACGTTCGAACCGTGGAAGGAGACCGATGGCAACCGGAGTTGAGGAACGTCCCGTACGGATCGTCGACGCGCCGCTGGCACCTCCCGCTGAGAACCTCGGGCTGCTCTCGGTCTTCAAGCGCCGCTACCTCCTCAAGCTGCTCGTGCAGCGCGAGATCAGCGGTCGCTACTCCAACTCGATGCTGGGCGTCTTCTGGTCCTACATCAACCCGCTGACGCAGTTCCTCGTCTACTGGCTCTTCATGGGCAAGATCATGGGCGCCGACCACGGGATGGACAACTACCCGGTCCACCTCTTCGCCGGGCTCGTCATCGTCCACTTCTTCACCGAGACCTTCGGGGCCGGGACGCGTTCCCTGCTCGGCAACAAGGGCCTGCTGAAGAAGATGGCGATGCCGAAGGAGATGTTCCCGGTCGCCTCGATGCTGGTCTCGCTCTACCACCTGGTGCCGGCAGCGCTGATCCTCCTGGTCGTCTGCGTGTTCAGCGGATGGCAGCCGTCCTGGGAGACGATCCCGTCGTTGCTGCTGGCGCTTGGCATCGTGATGGCGCTGGGCACCGCCCTGGCGCTGATCTTCAGCCTGGCCAACGTCTTCTTCCGCGACTTCGGCAGCGTGGTCAACATCGTGACCAACTACATCCGGTTCGGCGTCCCGATGATGTATCCGTTCTCGATGATCCAGGATGCGCTCGGGGACAAATCCTGGATCTACCTGCTCAACCCGATCGCGGACGCGGTGCTGCTCTTCCAGCAGGCTTTCTGGGTCGGGGTGACCCCGAACCCGGAGGCGACCGCGACCAAGCACCTGCCCGAGAACCTGTGGGTCTTCGGTCTGGTGGCGTTCGGCGCCTCGCTGGTCATCCTGGTGATCGCCCAGCTGATCTTCAGCAAGCACGAGAACAAGATTCCGGAGCGTCTGACATGAGCGCCGACTCGATCGTGGTGGACGGGGTCACCAAGAACTTCACGCTCCGCTACCACCGCAGCATCAAGGACATCACGGTCGCCAAGATCAAGGGCCAGGCCGTCTCCAACACCTTCAAGGCGCTGGACGACATCAGCTTCACGATCAAGCAGGGCGAGTCGGTCGGCCTGATGGGCCTCAACGGCTCGGGCAAGTCGACGCTGCTCAAGCTGATCAGCGGCGTCATGCGCCCCGACCAGGGTGTCGTGAAGACGCGCGGCCAGATCGCCGGCCTGATCGCGACGGGTGCGGGCTTCCACCCGCAGCTGTCCGGACGGGAGAACATCTTCCTCAACGCGGCGATCTACGGCCTCTCCGAGGACGAGACCGCGGCGATCTACGACGACGTGGTGAGGTTCGCCGAGCTCGGCGACCACCTCAACTCGCCGGTCGGCAACTACTCCTCGGGGCAGTACTCGCGCCTGGGGTTCTCCGTCGCCGTCCACATCGACTCCGACATCTTCCTCGCCGACGAGGTTCTCGCCGTCGGTGACAAGCCCTTCAAGAAGAAGTGCATGGAGAAGATGGAGGAGATCCGCGACAGCGGCCGCACCGTGGTCTACGTCAGCCACGCCGCCGGCTCGGTCAAGCGGATGTGTGACCGCGTCATCTGCCTGGAGAAGGGCCGCCTGGTCTTCGACGGCGACGTCGACGAAGGCATCGAGTATCTCCACTACGGTGAGGACGACGCCAAGGGGTCGGCCAAGCTCAAGCAGCTCGAGGCTGCCGACAGCGCCCTCGGCGCAGAGGTCTGAGCCTGCGACCCGGGCGACGAAGTCGCCCGGGTCGCAACGCGAAGAGATCGAGCGAGTGCAGCGGGTGAGCCTGCGAACCCGCGAAGCGGGTCGAGATCCGGGTTTGCGCGGCTGAGCCGCGGGCTGAATTACAGGTTTGTAGTTCTTCGCGGGCTCTTCCGTCCTCTGTGGCTGATGTGAAAGATGTTCCCTGGTGTTACGGAACCAGGGGGATCCACGCATGATTTCGCAGGCCGGGCAACGGGAGTCGAGTGACGTTCAGCGAGCTCGGTCCCGCTATGTCGCCTCGACCCAGCAGCTGCTCGTGCTCGGGGTCGTCCTGGCCGCGCTGGTGCCGGCGAGCACCGTCGTCGACCTGAAGGTGGTCCGGCCCGGGGACGCCGCGATCTCCGGGAGCGAGGTGGTCGCGCAGTCGGCGGCGCAGGTGCCCACCGACCCCGTGGACGCCCACCTGGAGGAGATATCGCTCACCGCGCCTCTCGCCAAGGGCCGTCAGTCCGGGCGCGGAGTCATCGGCCGGCTCACCGCACAGGCCGAGAAGGCCACCTCGCGCGGCGACACGGTGACCGTCACCAGCCTCCCGCAGCCGGTGCACGGCTTCGGGACGGTCGGGCTCACCTGGGCGCCCGGTGCGGATGTGCCGGAGGAGGCGGTCGGGGCCGACGTACGCACGCTGGAGGCCGGAACCTGGAGCGAGTGGCAGGCGATGGACGTCCATCTCGACGACCATGCTCCCGACCCGGGCTCCGCGGAGGCCGATGGGGTGCGTCCGGGCACCATGGAGGCCGTCGTCGGCGAGGTCGACGAGGTGCAGACCAGGCTGCGGCTGACCGGTGCGCAGGTGCCGGCCGACCTGAGGCTGGCGGTGATCACCCCCGGCGAGGCGGAGTCGACGCGCAGCGAGTCTCCCGAGATCGAGACCGGAGCCGACGACACGCCGGAGCGGGCCCGGGGTGCCGAGGACGCCGGGAGCGCCGAGCAGGGACAGGCGGCGACACTGTCGGCTGCTGCGTACACTGCCAAACCCAGCATCTACAGCCGCCGTCAGTGGGGCGCCGACGAGAGCGTGCGCGAGCCCGGCCCACCCGACTACAACGAGGTCCGCGGCGGGTTCGTGCACCACACCGTCAACACCAACTCCTACACCCGGGACCAGGTGCCCGGGATCATCCGGAGCATCTACCTCTACCACGTGCAGAGCCGTGGCTGGCGCGACATCGGCTACAACTTCCTGATCGACAAGTTCGGCCGGATCTGGGAGGGCCGCTACGGCGGTGTCGACCGCCCCGTCGTGGGTGCCCACACCTCGGGTTACAACAGCTACAGCTTCGGCGCGTCCGCGATCGGCAACTTCGACAACGTCGCGCCCTCCAGCGAGCTGGTCAACGCGTTCGGCACACTCTTCGCCTGGAAGCTGTCGCTGCACGGAGTCCGGGGCGACCAGGGCTCGACCAGGATCGGCGATCACACCTTCGCGCACGCGATCATGGGCCACCGTGACGCCGGTTCCACCGCGTGTCCGGGACGCTACCTCTACGCCAAGCTGAGCACGATCCGCTCGCAGGCCGGGTCGAAGCAGGCCGGCTGGGCCGCACGCGAGCTGCAGTCGCAGATCAGCGGTCGCGGCTACCCCGACCTCGTCGCCCGGCGCGCCGGCGACAAGCGGATCGTCGTGATCCGCACCGACGGCACAGCCCACTTCGGTACGCCGCGGGCGACCAATCTGATCGGCGGCACCTCGGCCACGCTGATGAATGCCGGTGACTGGGACCGCGACGGTGACGGCGACATCCTGATCCGCCACACCGACGGCACGATCCGGGTCAACCGGGGCAACGGCACCGAGACGTTCGCCAGCGGCGTCATCATCGGGCGCCACTTCGAGTCCCTCGCGGTCATCGACGTCGTCAGCGACATCACCGGAGACGGCTGGCCCGACATCGTGGGCAAGCACCCCACCGGCGAGATCCGGGTCTGGCCCGGTCACGGGACCAACGCGCTGGGCGCCTCCTACCGGATGCGCAGCGCGGTGAGCGGCTCGACCCAGGTCATCGGCGCGGGCCGGTTCTATGCCGACGACGGCTCGCCCGAGGTGATCTTCAAGGTCTCCGACAAGCTGCTGATCTTCCGCACCAACGGCCCCGGCGGTCTGACCACCTACTCCGACCCCGGCATCGACACCAGCGCCTTCGACTTCATGCTCGCGACCAAGGATCTGCGCGGCGCCTCCACCGGCGGCGACCTGCTGCTGCGCCGCAGGTCCGACGGGATGTGGTTCGGCTACGAGCACAACCAGAGCGGCGGCTGGGACCGGAAGACCCAGATGGGCGTCGTGCGCGGTTACGACCAGTTCGGATAGCGGCAAATCCGAAAATCCTTCTCGACGAAAGTCGTCCGCTGTCCATCGCTGTTATCGCGGTGATTCTGCGGGTTTTCATGGACAGCACACGTGGCATATGCCTAATGTGTTTTGCAGCGAGTCTGCGACAAAGGGGGACGCAGCGCGCTTCTCCGCTGACGGAGTCTCGCATTTCTAGGGTTTCTCGGGGACTTAGAAAGGAGGCTGTTCATGTCTGATCCGGGTATCATCGATGCGATCATCCAGGCGGTGATCGACATTCTGAACATGCTGTAGCCCGTCCACGACGCCTTGAGGAGCTGCGGGCGGCGCCTGCGATCGGCTACTGCTTCCGGGCAGCCCAGTCCCACCCTGGGCTGCAGGGTCGCCACTCCGCGCAACCTACAGCGCGCCTATTCGGTGTCAGTTCCGGATTACGAATCCGGAGCTGACACCGCTTTATTTCTTGGCCGAATCGGTTGATACATCAAGTGATATTTCGTCTGTCGGGCGGTGCGGCGGCTGCGTTATCCGTGATATCGGCGATCACTTTCGGCAATATCAAGACATCACGACGAGTGATCCGAGGATTGTGTTGCGCGCTCGCTCGAGGCGACGGCCGCCAAACGGTCCTCGGTCGCATTGACGATCAACACCAGCGAGCCGCCTCCGGCGAGCAGACCGGCCAGAAGCTCGGCGCCTTCCGGGGAGGCCGGCGGGACGGTCGAGAGCAGCCGAGCGGTCTTTCCGCCGCCTCCGAACAGCTCTGCGTGGCTGGTCTCGGCGCCGGACCAGGAGGTCGCCGCATCGTCCGCGGCCGGCGGGTCCACGGGGATGAACCCGTCGGGCTGCCCCCAGACCTCGATGCCGACGTCGTGGACGCCCTGGGGGAGCGGGTCGGTGAAACGTACGCCGAACGGCAGCAGGGAGCAGGCCAGCGTCGGCCGCTTCCCGGCGCCCTCCGCCCAGGTCTCCAGGGTCTCGGGGCCGCACACGACGGCGTCAGGGCTCTCCGAGTCGGTCACCACGAGCCCGGTGTTCCAGGCGGCACCGAGGAACACCGTGGCCAGCCAATGGGCCGGCAGATCGATCCGGATGCTGTCGCCGCGCTCGAGACCGTGCTCGTCGACGAGCAGGCCGGAGGCCTTGGCCACCCAGTTGGCGTACGTCGTGGTCGACAGCTCCTGGCGCTCGCCACTGGCTTCGTCGTAGAACGTCACGAAGGGACCGCCGGGGTTGGTCCGCAGGGCTCGGGCGAGGGTCTCGGGAAAGCTGGTCACCCCGAAACTCTAAGGTGTGCCGCATGAGCGAGCGCCAGCGAGCGACCAGCGGGTCCATCATGCCGCCACTTCCGTATTCTTCGACTTGCCCTACGGAGGTGGCGGCATGACGTTCTGGGCAGTGATCCCCGCCGGCGGCGCAGGCACGCGGCTGTGGCCGCTCTCGCGCTCCTCGGAGCCGAAGTTCCTGCGTGACCTCACCGGCCATGGACGTACGCTTCTGCAGGAGACCTACGACCGGCTCGAGCCCGTCTCGGACGGCATCATGGTCGTGACCGGCGCGGTCCACGAGCGAGCGGTGTGCGAGCAGCTGCCGGAGGTGTCGCACGATGCGATCCTGGCCGAGCCGAGCGGACGCGACTCGATGGCCGCGATCGGCCTGGCCGCGGCCTTCCTGGAGCGGCGCGACCCGGACGCGGTGATGGGCTCCTTCGCCGCCGACCACGTGATCCGCAACGTCGACAACTTCCACGAGACCGTACGCAGCGCCGCGGCGATCGCCGCGGACGGCTGGCTGGTGACGATCGGCATCTCGCCGACCTTCGCCTCGACCGCGTTCGGCTACATCGCCGAAGGGAAGCCGTTGGACGGCCACCCCGGCGCCTACCTGGTCGACGAGTTCGTCGAGAAGCCGTCGGCCGAGGTCGCCGCCGGTTATCTCGCGACCGGCCGCTACCGCTGGAACGCGGGGATGTTCGTGGTCCGTCCCACCGTCCTCCTCGACCTGCTCGCGGAGTCGGACCCCGGCTTCACCGAGCGGCTGCGGGCCATCGCCGCCGAGCCCTCGCGGCTCGAGGAGCTGTGGGAGACGCTGCCGAAGATCGCGGTCGACCATGCGGTCGCCGAGCCCGCCGCGGCAGCCGGCAAGGTGGCCACGGTGCCCGCGGACCTCGGCTGGGACGACATCGGCGACTTCGACTCGCTGGCGACGCTGCTCCAGGCCGCCACGGCCGCCTCGCCGGAGGGCCCGACGATCCTCGGCGACGACAGCCTCGTCCACGCCCTCGACTCCACCGGCCTGGTGGTGCCCCACTCCGGCCGCACGATCGCCCTCATCGGCCTCGAGGACATCGTCGTCGTCGACACCGACGACGCCGTCCTGGTCACCACTCGCAGCCATGCCCAGCAGGTCAAGAAGATCGTCGCCGCCCTCAAGGACTCCGACCGCGGCGATCTGACCTGAAATGCCGAGTCGGCGCATCCGCCCCCTCTCGCTCGCTTCGCTTCGCGAGGCACGGGGGCAGATGCGCCGACTCGGCAGGGCCTCACATGGCCTGGGCCTCGGGGCTGGCGGTGTAGGGGTACTTCTTCATGAAGTCCTTGATCGCCTCGCCGGAGACGCCTGCGCAGTACTGGAAGACACCCTTCTGGGTGGACGCCTCGGTCGGGTTGGCCGGGTCGGCGGTCCAGTGCGTCAGGGCGATGTGGGTGCCCGAGGGGAACTCGGTCTTCTTGTCGCCGGCGACAGCGGTCTCCTTGGCGTCGGCAGCGGTCCACGGGGCGGCGATGAACTTGTAGCGGAAGTTCGAGGTGCCGGAGAACTTCTTGCCGATGGCGCGGAGCAGGTCCTGCTCGTCCTTGGAGACGGTCTCGTCGTACCACACGATCGTGTAGCCGTGCTCGAGGTTGTGCACCAGCGCCTCGAGCTCCGGACGGTCGGCGGCGGTGTAGAACTTGCGCGACATGTCGGCCGGGGCGACGTTGGCCTCGTTCCAGTGCGGACCGAACGCCGGGGGAGCGGTGGTGTAGGTCTGCTGGGTGCCGGTGGCGATGTGGTTCTGGTTGCCGTCGGCAGCCATCTCGGTCACCTTCTGGCAGCCGGCGGCCTTGGGGCTCTTGCCGATGTCCTGCAGCGCGACCTCGTTGTATTCACGGTCCTTGAAGAAGCCGGTGATCGGGCCCCATGCGGCGGCACCCACGATCACGAGGGCGATGACGACGCAGACACCGACGATCGCCGCACCACGGACGCGCTCTGCGCGGCCCTGCTTCTTACGGATGTCGTTGATGACCGCTTTGCGGTCTTTGCTGAGCGACTTGTTGGCCACTGTTCGGCGTACCTCGGGTCTTTTGTCGGGACGCGCAGATTCTAGGTGGTCACTGGTAGCAGAAGGGAAGTTGCCCCGTGATTAATCTCTGCGCGCTCGGATCGCCAGCCGTGCGCGAACGCCAGCGCGGCGATCACCGCGGGGTCGGCTCCGACCACCTGGAGCCCGTCCCCGTGCGGGATCGGGGCCGTTCCGGTGACCTCTGTGACGGCCGCGGAGAGCTCCTCCACGCTCGCCGGAGCGCCGAACGGAGCCTGGTCCTCGGCGGCACCCTTGAGGGCACGTACGACGGCTTCCCGGGCGCCGAAGCCGAAGAAGTCCGACCCCTCGGGGCGGATGAGGGCGCTGGCCCCCGGCCCGTCGTCGCCGGGCTCGCGGACCAGGTCGGCGCGGCCGCGCAAGACTGCGAACGGCCGTGCGCCCAGCTTGCCCTGGGAGATCTCGGCCGCCGAGGCGATCTCGTCGACGACGGCGGGGGCGGTGACGACGAGGTCGTTGCCGTAGGCGTCGACCTGGCCGGCGAAGTTCTCCAGCACCTCGAGCCCGGCGGCTCCGATGGCGATGTCGGTCTGGCCGTCGCGCCAGGCGCGCCCGGCGGTGTCGGTGATGATCACCCCGACGTTCGCGCCGGTGCGGTCGCGGAGCGTGGCGCGCAGGGCGCGCGCGGAGGCGTCGGGGTCGAGCGGCAGCAGCACGATGTAGCCGGCCTCGACGTTGGAGGCGTCGATCCCGGCCGCGGCCATCGTGAGCCCGAGCCGGCTGCGCACGATCTGCGTCGGGCCGCGCCGGGCCACCACCCGCGTGGTCTCGCCGGGGAGCGCGTCGTCCCGGTTGCCCTCGCGCACCTGCCCCTCGGCCTTGGAGACGACCTTGGAGGTGACCACGACGATGTCGCCGTCGGCCAGCGGCGACGCGAGAGCGTCGAGGAGCAGGGCGGCGAGGTCGTCGCCCTTACGAACCTCGGGTACGCCGTCGGGGGCGGTGACACTGATCCCGGTCATGCGGTGACCAGCTCGACCGCGGCGGCGGCGATGTCGGCGGTCGCGTCCTCCGAGGACATCCAGAGCGGCACGGCGGCCGCCTTCAGGCCGGACTCGGTGAGCGAGGCGACGGCGGAGGCGTCGGCCGTGTCGACCAGCCAGCCGTCGAGGACCCCGCCGGAGCCCCTCGTGCCATAGTGCAGGCCGACGCCGGCGGCGGTCGCGTCGACGCCGATGGCGGCCAGCATCTGCTCCGCCATGCCGCGTACGTGATGACCGCTGATGATCGGCGAGATCCCGACCACGGGGGCCGAGGTGGCGACGAGGCCCTCCCGGATCCCGGGCACGCCGAGGATGGTCCCGATCGAGACGACCGGGTTGGAGGGCGGCACGATCACCAGGTCGGACTTCAGCAGCGCGTCCATCACGCCCGGGCCCGGCTTCGACTCGTCCTGCCCCACGAAGATCAGCTTCTCGACGGGCACACCGGCTCGCAGGCGTACCCAGTATTCCTGGAAGTGAACGACCGAGAGTCCGCTGGGTGAATTCTCGTCCTTGACCGCGACATGGGTCTCGACCCGGTCGTCGGTCATCGGCAGCAGCTGCACCCGGTCGCCCCATACAGGCTTCAGCCAGCGTTCGCACAACGCGGCGGTGACCTGCGACAACGGGAAGCCGGCCTCGAGCATCTGGGTGCGCACCAGATGGGTCGCGATGTCGCGGTCGCCCAGCCCGAACCAGGTGCCGGGCACGCCGTAGGCCTCGAGCTCCTCCTTGACCGACCACGTCTCGGCCTTGCGGCCCCAGCCGCGCTCATGGTCGAATCCGTTGCCAAGGGTGTACATCACCGTGTCGAGGTCGGGGCAGACCTTGACACCGTGCATCCAGAGATCGTCGGCGGTATTGGCGATCACGGTGACCCGGGCATCTTCCCTAATGCCTGGGACGCGGCCGGTAGAGATGCCGTGGAGGAGCCCGGAGATGAACTTCGAGCCACCATGGCCGCCGGAGAGAACGGTGATGTCACGCATGGTCCTAGCCTCTCAGACGAGGGCCAGCACCCCTGCTCCAGCCGGTGCGCAAAGCCTGTGTTAGTGCGGCCCTAGCAGATTTGAGGGTTGACTTGTGGCACCGACAGGCATGTAATTTCATCAGTGTGATTCGAAACTGAACCGGGGACCGACAGTGCTGGGGACAGCGCCTGAAAATCTCGGGAAAATTTCGCACAGGGAAGTGCATCAAAAGTGCGACCTCGGTCGTAACAAGAGGCAGTTCCCGCAAAAACGGGGGGATCGGTTACCTGCCGATGGCATGGAGGTGACTGGCCCAAAGATGGGGTCACGGTCCCGAAAACAAGCTGAATAGGGTCGAAAGGTCGGAAAGACGATGAGAGAGCTGTTTCTCCTCGAGCCGGACACCGACGAAGGGGGCTGGCAGGAGCGCGCCCTGTGCGCGCAGACGGATCCGGAGGCGTTCTTCCCTGAGAAGGGTGGATCGACTCGGGAGGCCAAGAAGGTCTGCCAGACCTGCGAGGTGCGCCAGGACTGCCTTGAGTCTGCTCTGGGCAACGACGAGCGCTTCGGAATCTGGGGTGGACTCTCCGAGCGGGAGCGCCGCAAGCTGAAGAAGCGCGCAGTCTGAGGCAATAACCAAGCACGAGCCAGCAAGGCCCGGACCGTCAAGGTCCGGGCCTGCTGTCATGTTCTGGGCCGATTGCTCCGCAATCCACGTCGTTTTGCCGATTCCCCGCGATGCACGTCGCAGGGCCCAGGTATGCCGCTCATGCCCAGGGGGATATCGCCGATCGCCCGACAGGCCCATTCGGACTATCACCAGTTGGGCACTAGGGTTGCCGATCGTGCAAGCGTCGGTCGCTCTCGTCCTCGTCTCTCATAACGGCGCCGGCTGGCTTCCGACCGTCATCGACGGGATCCGGAACCAGCAGGCTCCGGTGAGCTTTGCCGTCACGATCGACACGGGCTCGACCGACAGGTCGGTCGAGATCCTGGAGGAGACCTTCGCCCAGGTGGTCAAGCTCCCGGCGTCGACGACGTTCGCGGACGCGGCCAACGAGGCGCTGGCGATCCTCCACCAGGCGGCGCAGCCGCCCGAGTGGATCTGGTTCCTCCACGACGACTCCACCCCCGACCCGCACGCGCTCGCGACGCTGCTCAACGCCGCCGAGGAATACCCGGAGGCCGACATCCTCGGCCCCAAGATCCGGGAGTGGCCCTCGCTGCGCCGGATGCTCGAGCTCGGTGTCTCGATCTCGGTCACCGGCAACCGGGAGACCGGTCTGGAGCGCGGCGAGTACGACCAGGGCCAGCACGACGAGGTGCGCCGCGTCCTGGCCGTCAACACCGCTGGCATGCTGATCCGCCGCGAGGTCCTCGAATACCTCGGCGGCTTCGACAAGCACCTGCCCGTCCTCGGCACCGACATGGACCTCGGCTGGCGGGCCGCCAACGCCGGCTTCACGACCATCGCCGTCCCGGACGCGGTCGTCTTCCACGTGGAGGCGGCCCACCGCGGCGTACGCAAGACGCAGCTGACCGGACGCCGGATCCACTATCAGGAGCGACGGGCCGCGCTCTACACCCTGCTGGTCAACGGCCGGCCGGGGATGCTCCCGCTCACGATGGTCAGGTTCTTCTTCCAGACCCTGTGGCGGATGCTCGGCTTCATCCTCGTGCGCGACCCGGGAACGGCGCTCGACGACCTGGCCGCGCTGGGCTGGATCTATGGCCACACCGGCCAGATCATGCTCGCCAAGCGACGGCGTCGGAAGCAGGCGCACGCCGACAAGGACGTCGTCAAGGCGCTGCTGCCTCCGCCGTGGCTGCCCTACCGTCACGGTCTCGACTTCGTCTCCGACGTGGCCACCGCCGTCACCCTCCAGGCCTCCGACATCGCCGAGCGGCGCCAGATGGCGCAGGCCGAGGCCGACCCGGCCTCCTTCGCCGCCAAACGGCAGGCCGAGCGGGCCCAGCTGGAGGAGGACGAGATCCCGGCCGAGACCGGGTGGCTGGTGCGTCTGTTCACCAACCCGGTCGCGGTGCTCCTGGTCGTCGTCGGCATCCTCGGCGTCATCGGGGCCCGCGCGGCGCTCGGTGGTGTCGCCGGCAGCGGTCTGGGGCCGACGCCGCAGAACGTGGGCGACTGGTGGCAGCTGCAGTTCGAGTCCTGGCACGCGATCTCGCAGGGCACCGGCGTGCCCGCGCCGCCGCACGTCTTCCCGCTGGCGGTGCTCGCGACGTTCCTGGGCGGCAACCCGAGCCTGGCGGTCAGCGCGGTCATGCTGCTCAGCTTCCCGATCGCGCTCGGCGGTGCGTGGCGCCTGCTGCGGGTCGCGGGCCGGCTGATCAGCCACCTCGGAGCCCCGCGCTGGTTGCTGCTGTGGGGTGCGACGGCGTACGCCCTGGTGCCCTACGTCAGCGGAGCCTTCGGCGACGGCCGGATCGGTGCGGTCGTCGTCGGCGCGCTGCTGCCCTGGCTCGCCCACGCCGCACTCGGCTTCAGCGACCCCGTCGCCGACCGCCGCTGGCGCGCCGGGTGGCGCACCGGTCTGCTGCTGACCATCATCACCGCCTTCGCGCCGATGGCGTTCCTCGTCGCGGCCGTCTTCGCGGCGGTCATCTTCATCGTCGCCCGCCGGCTGATGCCCGCCGTGCTCAGCGACCGTGACCAGTGGGGTCCGCCCACGGCGGCCATCGCGACCCCGGTCGGTCTGCTGCTGCCGTGGTGGCTGCCGTCGATCTTCTCCGGTGGCTGGGCGGGGCTGCTGCTCGACCCGGGCCGGCTGCCGGCCCCGGCAGCCGGTGGGTTCGACCTGCTCGTGGGCCGTCTGACCGGCCTCGACGGCAGCGACCTCGGCGCCCCGTGGTGGCTGGGTCTGGCGTTGCCGCTGCTGGCGGTCCTCGCCCTGATCCCGAGCCGCACCCGCATCCCGGTCATGGTCTGCTGGATCGGCGCGGTCGCGACGGCCGTCGTCACGATGCTGCTGTCCTGGATCCCGATCCACCTCGACGCCGGCATCGCCCGGGTCGGCTGGGGCTTCCCGCTGGTCGCCATCCAGGGCCTCGCCGTGGTCGCCGCCGTGCTGGGGGCCCAGGGGGCCATCCTCGACGGCCTCAGCGGGCTGCGGAAGATCATGGTCGGCGCGGCGGCCGCGGTCGCCGCGGTCGGTGTGGTCGGCAGCCTCGGCTGGTTCGTCTACGCAGGCTCGGGCGACCTCACCGACAACACCCGGGCCCTCGGCCACACCGGGGTGCCCTCCTACATGCTGGACCCGACCTCGACCACCCTCGGCCCGGAGGACGGCGTCCTCGTGCTGCGCGGCTCGGTCGACGAGGGCATCCGCTACGCCGTCCTCCGCAACGACGGGATCACCCTCGGCGAGGACGAGATCGCACAGCTCGCCGGCGGCTCCGACGAGCTCACCGGTGTCGTACGCCGCCTGGCGGCCGACCCCGACGACGCGGTGATCGGTGACCTGGCCGCCCAGGGCGTCGCCTACATCGTGATGCCGGGCCCGGCCGACTCCTCGGTCGCCGAAGGCATCGACGCCTCCGGTTCGGTGACCCAGGCGAGCACCGTCGAGCGCTCGACGCGCGCCTGGCTGCTCGACTCCGAGCCGAGCGATCCGGGTGTGACCGAGTCGCAGTCCATCATCCGTACGATCCTGTTGGTCCTGGCCGGGATCGGGCTGTTCGTGGTCCTGGTCCTGTGCCTGCCGACGCTGATCCAGAGGAGGGAGTCGGCATGAGTCATTCACGTGACCCCTACGACCGCTCGCACGATCCGCAGGCCGACGACGTCTACGGCCAGGAGCCGTGGATGCTGGACCCCTACGCCGACCCGTATGCGGGGCAGACGGCCCAGAACCCGCCGGAGGGCTACACCCCGGAGCAGCTCTATGCCCAGGAGCCCTACGTGCCCGGTCCGGAGACCGGCCAGATGCTCGCCCAGACGGGCTATCCGCCGCCCTACGAGGGCGACTACCGCACGGGTGAGTTCCCGACGTCCTACGAGCTCGAGCCCGAGCCGGAGTTCGAGGCCTGGCCGACCCCCGACGAGATGCGGATGGGTGAGCCGGAGGCCGAGCCCGAGCGTGCCAAGGGTGGTCGGATGGCGGCGGCCGCCGCGGCCGCTGCCGCGGCGCGACCCCGGCTGCGCCGCGTACGCAAGCAGCGGAGCCGGCGGCTCGACAACACCGCGCTGGTGGCGCTGGGCCTGATCGCCGTGATGGCGGTGGCGCTCCTGCTCAACCGGCCCCATCAGTGGGAGCAGCCGAAGCTGGCCGCCGACAGCAGTGCGCCGACCGCGGCCACCGTGGTGTGCCCCGGCAAGGCCAAGAAGGGCACCGACCAGCTCACCGTCACGAACGCCGCCGACGGGTCCGGCGAGGTCACCCTGAGCGGTCCGGGTGCGGGGAAGGGCACGCAGGCCACCGTCGGGTCAGGCAAGGTCACCGGCGCCTCGGTCAAGCCCGGCTCGGTCGTGGTCAAGGCCGGCAAGGAGGTCGCGCCGGGCCTGGTCGCCGGACGTTCGACGACCAAGCCGCTCGCCGCGACCGGCTGCGTGGCCCCGCAGGCCGAGGCGTGGTTCCCCGGCGTCGGCGCGGGCGCAACCCACGACTCGGTCCTCGAGCTCACCAACCCCAACAGCGGTGCGGCCACGGTCGACATCTCGCTCTACGACGACAAGGGCGCCGTGGCGGTCCCCGAGGACCTGCGCGGCGTCGCGATCCCCGGCAACACCACCCGCACCTTCGACCTGCTGCACGTGATCCCGCGCAAGGGCGAGCTGTCCTTGAAGACCACGGTCGTACGCGGCCAGGCCGGCGTGATGGTTCGCGACCGAGCCATCGCGCTCGAGACCGAGGCGACGTCCGAGGACTACTTCCCGGGCCAGTCCGCGCCGGCCGAGACCAACCTGCTGGTCGGCTACCCCAACAGCGCCTCGAGCCGCACGCTGACCGTCGTCAACGCCGGCGACACCCAGGTGAGCGCGGAGCTGCGCCTGCTCACCCCGAAGAACGTGCTCACCCCCGAGGGCGCTCCCGAGATCAAGGTGCCGCCCAACGGGCAGGCACAGGTCGACCTGACCAAGCTGCTCGGCAAGAACAGCGCCGACGACGCGTACGGCGTCGAGATCGTCGCCACCGGCCCGGTCACCACCGCGATGCGCTCGGTGGCCGGCGGGGACGTCGCGATCACCACCGCCACCGAGACCATCTCGAAGCCGACCGCGGTCGTCGTCCCGGCCGGGCCCGGCGTCGGCAAGAAGCGCGTCGTGATCTCCGGCCCGGTCGCCAAGACCGGCAGCAGCGGCACCGTCAAGGTGGTCCCGATGAACGCGAAGGGCAAGGCGCTCAAGGCCAAGTCCGTCAAGGTCGGCCCGGGGCTCGGCGCCGAGATCGAGGTGCCCGCGGAGGCCGCGCTGATCCAGCTCGTCCCCGAGGGTGTGCAGGTCAATGCGGCCGTGGTGCTGAGCGGCGACGGCGACGCGGTCGTCCCGTTCCGTCCGTTGCGTTCTGAGGTGCGGACCGCTGGCGTTGCTCCTGGGTTGCCGTTGCCGTTGAAGCCGTGAGGTTCTTCAGCTCACATCGGTTGGTGTGTTTGTGGTTGGTGTTTGCCGCCGACCCGTTACGGGAGGGTGTTGACA
>NZ_JZDQ02000056.1 GCF_000960475.2 Nocardioides luteus
GAGGAGTGAATGAATCTTCGTTCACCCAACCGGGGTGAATGAACTTTCGTTCGCTCGAGGGGAGTGAATGAACTTTCGTTCGCCCAGGGGCAGTGAATGAATCTTTGTTCACCGCGGAGGCAGCCCCCTCCCGCGAAGCGACTGCCTCCCGGCCCAGACCAGCCCCAAGATCCAGCACCAGAGCGCCGGCAAGAGACGACTTCAGGGCTGATAGCGAGGATCCACATCCTCAGCATCGATCCCCAGCAGATCAGCGACCTGCTCGACCACGACCATGAGCACCATCGCCTCGACCTCGGACCGCGTGTGGCAGCGGTGCTCGATCGGCCGCCGGTAGATCACCAGCCGTGCCGGCTTGGCGCCCGAGCCGCGCTCGAGTGACCCGAGCGGGATGTGGTCCTCGACGGTCCAGTCCTTGGGGATGTCCGGCGACTCCTCGACGGCGTACTCGATCAGGCCCAGCCG
Source organism: Nocardioides luteus (assembly GCF_000960475.2). Taxonomy (GTDB): domain Bacteria; phylum Actinomycetota; class Actinomycetes; order Propionibacteriales; family Nocardioidaceae; genus Nocardioides; species Nocardioides luteus_A. The sequence goes on from NZ_JZDQ02000056.1 coordinate 466, forward strand.
TGACTGCCAGCGACCGTCGATCTCGGTGACGATCCCCAGCGCGATGTCGTCGAAACGCTCCCGGCGGGTGCGCAGGACCGGGACCTTCGGGTCGGTCGGGACGGCCATCGGGCCGCGTCTGCCACGGCCGTGCCGATCCCTGTGCCTGGTCATGTACGCGAGCCTAACTGCGCGGCTGGCCTCAGGGGAGTACGGTTCACCCGTGACTGCTCGTCGTTGTTCGCGTACCGCCTGCCAGCGCCAAGCCGTCTGCACGCTCACCTATGTGTACGCCGACCAGACGGCCGTCCTCGGCCCGCTGGCGACCTATGCCGAGCCGCATGCCTACGACCTGTGCGAGGAGCACGCCGAGCGCCTCTCCGCGCCGCGAGGCTGGGAGGTCGTCAGGCTGGCCCGAGAGCCGGTCGACCCGCAGCCCAAGGGTGATGACCTGCTCGCGCTGGCCGATGCCGTCCGGGAGGCCGCGAGGCCGCCGGCACCCGCGCCGCGTGGCCCCGCCGTCGCACCCGGGCAGGGCGAACCCGACGAGCCCGGGACGAACGACGGCCAGCCCCGCCCCGGCGGCACCCGTCGCGGCCACCTCCGCGTGCTGACCTCGGAGTAGGGCACTAGAGTTCCGGACATGCCGGAGAGAGTCGACCCCGACATCGCCAACGCCGTCTTCAAGGCGTACGACGTCCGTGGCACCGTCCCTGACCAGATCGACGAGAACCTCGCCCGACTCGCCGGGCGGGCCTTCGTGCACGTCGTGGGCGCCCGCGGTGGGGAGATCGTGATCGGCCACGACATGCGGCCCAGCTCCCCGGCCCTCTCGGGAGCCTTCGCGGAGGGGGCGACCGAGGCAGGCGCCGACGTCACCATCATCGGGCTGGCCTCGACCGACGAGCTCTACTTCGCCTCGGGCCACCTCGGCCTGCCGGGCGCGATGTTCACCGCCAGCCACAACCCGGCGCAGTACAACGGCATCAAGCTGTGCCGTGCCAACGCGGTCCCGGTCGGCGCGGAGAGCGGGCTCGACGAGATCCGTGACCTGGTCATCTCCGGTGAGGCCCCGGTCGTCGATGTCGCGGGCAGCATCAGCGAGACCGACGTGCTGGAGGCGTACGCCGCGCACCTGCTCGCTCTGGCCCCGGTCAAGGGTCGCAAGCTCACCGTCGTCGCAGACGCGGGCAACGGCATGGCCGGCCACACCGCCCCGGCGGTCTTCGGCCGCCTCGGCACCGAGGCCGTCGAGCTGATCCCGATGTACTTCGAGCTCGACGGGACCTTCCCCAACCACGAGGCCAACCCGCTGGACTCGACCACCCTGGTCGACCTTCAGGCCAAGGTCCGCGAGACGGGTGCCGACGCCGGCCTGGCCTTCGACGGCGACGCCGACCGCTGCTTCCTGGTCGACGAGAAGGGTGACCTGGTCAGCCCCAGCGCGATCACCGCCCTGATCGCCGAGCGCGCCCTGGCCAAGGAGCCGGGCGCGACGATCATCCACAACCTGATCACCTCGCGCGCCGTCCCCGAGATCGTCACCGAGCTCGGCGGCACCCCGGTGCGCACCCGCGTCGGCCACTCCTACATCAAGGCCGTGATGGCCGAGTCGGAGGCGGCCTTCGGCGGCGAGCACAGCGGCCACTTCTACTTCCGCGACTTCTGGCGCGCCGACTCCGGCATGCTCGCCGCGCTGCACGTGCTCGGCGCTCTCGCCGAGACCGACAAGTCGCTGAGCGAGCTGTTGGCGGCGTACGACCGCTACCCGATGAGCGGCGAGATCAACTCGACCGTGCCCGACCAGGCAGCCACCGTGGCCGAGATCGAGAAGGCGTACGCAGTGCGCGAGGGTGTCACCGTCGACAAGCTCGACGGTCTGACCCTGTCCCACGCCGACTGGTCCTTCAACGTCCGCGCCTCCAACACCGAGCCGCTGCTGCGGCTCAACGCGGAGGGCAAGGACATACTCACCATGGAGCGCGTCCGCGACGAAGCGCTCGCCATCATCCGAAAGACTGAACCCAATGAAAGGCGGGGTCCCGCATGAGCGCCCTAGGTTTGAGCGAGAAGCTGCTCGAGATCATCGTCTGCCCGCAGTGCCACGGCGACCTGCTGCCCGTCGAGGCCGACAGCGAGCTGGTCTGCCAGGGGGAGTGCGGCCTGGCCTATCCGGTACGCGACGGCATCCCCGTCCTGCTCATCGACGAGGCCCGACCGACCAAGGGCGAGTGAGGCAGCGATGACCTGGTTCGACGAGTCGAGGCTGGACGACGAGCGGGCGCTGGCCGGGATCGACCTGCTGCTGCGTTCGCTGGCCGAGTCCGGTGCCCGGGTCCGCCGGGTCGCTGCCGGGGCCGCAGAACCCCTGCAGGAGGCCGTACGCCGCGCCGCAGAGTCCGGGCGACCCCGGGCCGTGGTCGCGGCCGGTCCCGACTCGCGCCTGCTGCGCGCGGTCCTCGAGCCGTTCTGCCCGGTCCCGTTCGTCGCCTGGCCGGCCCCGGGCCTGCCGGGCTGGGCCGGGAGCCTCGACCTCGTGGTCGTGCTGGCACCGACCGGGTCCGACCCGGGGGAGGCCTCGGCCGCCGCCGAGGCCGTCCGTCGTGGCGCCCAGCTGGTCGTGGCCGCACCGGAGAAGTCGCTGGTCGCCCAGCACGCCGAGGGCCGCGACAGCACCCTGCTCCCGGTCGAGGGTGGCGACACGCTCGCGATGGCGATCTTGATGCTCACCTACCTCAACTCGGTGGGTCTCGGTCCCGAGGCAGATGCAGGCAAGGTGGCCGATGCGCTCGACGACGTCGCCACGGCCTGCTCGCCGCATCGCGACATCTCGGTCAACCCGGGCAAGATCCTGGCGATCTCGCTGGCCGACTCGCTCCCGGTCGTGTGGGGTGGCTCCGTCCTGGCCGCCCGAGCCGCGCGCCGTGTCGCCGAAGGACTGCGCCGCGCCAGCGGCCGTGGGGCCATCGCCGGCGACGCCGACGATCTGCTCCCGGTCCTCGAGGCCGCACGCCCCCGCAACGTCTTCGACGACCCGTTCGCCGAGGAGCAGGCATCCGTACGTCCCGTCCTCGTCGTCCTCGACGACGGCGCGACCGATCCGATCATGCTCGAGCAGCGACGGTCCCTCACCGAGGCCGCGGACACCCGCGGCGTACGGGTGGAGGTCGTGGAGGCGAACGCGAGCACGGAGGTCGCCCGCTACGCGTCGCTGCTCCTCCAAGGGACATACGCCGCGGAGTATCTTCGTTTGGGTTTGGTTAACGATGTTTAATTCCGCATGACGGACAGATCCCTGTGATCTACGTCATGTCTTGCGGTCAGGTTCGTTGGCGGAGCGTCGCCACGATGTGAGATCCCTGGACGCCGGAGAGTGGGCCGTTGTTTGATTTGGCAACAAATCGGTCACATCAGGCCGCATCCCCCTCCCTGGAACAGGATCCCCCTCCCATGAACCAGACCAAGTTCGTCGTCGCCGGTGCCCTGGCGATCCTCGGTGCCGCCGTCTTCAGCGGACGGCTCTCCGAGTCGGCCCCCTCCGCGACCGACGAGTCGAGCGCCGCGGTCGGTGGCACCCTTCGGATCGGCGTCGACAGCGCCGAGCCGGCCTACTACAAGGTCGACGGCGTGACCAAGGGCTTCGACTACCAGATGGCGCGCAGCGTCGCCGAAGGCATGGGTGCCGAGCCCGAGTTCGTGGAGATGGACTTCAACGAGCTGTTCCCGGCTCTGCGGGCGGGCAAGATCGACATGATCGGGGCTCAGGTGACCAAGACCGCGGAGCAGGAGCGCGAGTTCGACTTCAGCGCTCCGTACTTCGTGACGTACGTGTCCTTCCTCGCTCCCAAGGGCTCGCCCGTCCGGACCCGCCGTGACGTCGACGGGAAGAACATCGCCGTCGTCGAGGGCACCGTGCAGGAGCGCTACCTCGAAGAGCAGTACCGAGACGTCAACGTCATCGAGGCGCCGAACGCCGACGAGGCGGTCAGGTCGATGGGACGAGGCGAGGCCGACGCCTTCTTCTACGGCGCTCCCTACGCCGAGCCGATCATCAGGAGCGCACCGATCGCGCTGACGGAGCCGATCGTCTACCAGGCCGAGGACGCTCCCATCGGCTTCGTGGTCCGCGAGGGTGACGAGCGCAAGGAGCAGATCGACGGGGTCATCGAGGACATGGTCCTCAGCGGCGAGTGGATGAAGATCAAGACCGACTACTTCGAGACGGCCCCGCTCTCCGAGGTCTTCCGGGAAAAGGGCGTCTGATATGCGGAAGAGAGCGTTTGTCTCAGCTGATCTGGCGATTGCGCGGTTTGCCGAACGTAGCGCGTGATGCGGCTCACGCGCTACGGTGAAAGTTCGGTTACGGAACGTGACGCGGACCATCGAAAACCTGGACGCGGGGGAGCAGTCAGGTGTTGGATGCAACTTCGTCCGGCCACCTCTGGCCAGCACGTCTCGATTCTCGGCGCCGACGTGACGGGCATGCCCCACCATCCCGGAAAAAACAGGACTTTCGCATGAACCAGATCAAGTTTGTCGTCGCCGGCGCCCTGGCCCTCTTGGGGGTCCTGGTCATCGGCGGCTATTACGCCGACCCGGCCCCGAAAGCGACCGAGGAGAAGAGTGCCGCCGCGGGTGGCACGCTGCGGATCGGGGTCGACGGCACCGAACCGGCCTACTACAAGGTCGACGGCGTGACCAAGGGCTTCGACTACGAGATGGCGCTGGGCGTCGCCGAAGGCATGGGCGCCAAGCCGGAGTTCGTGGTGATGGAGTTCAGCGACCTCTTCCCGGCCCTCCAGGCAGGCAAGATCGACATGATCGGCGCCCAGGTCACCGAGACCGCGGAGCGGAAGCAGGACTTCGACTTCAGCGCGCCCTACTTCGTCACCTACCTGTCCTTCCTCACCCCGGAGGACTCGACCATCAAGACGCGTGACGACATCAACGGCAAGAACGTCGCGATCGTCGAGGGCACCATCCAGGAGCGCTACCTCGAGGAGCAGTACGAGAACGTCAACATCATCAAGGCGAAGGACGAGGACTCCGCGGTCAAGGCGATCCAGAGCGGCGAGGCGGACGCCTTCTTCTACGACGCCCCCTACACCGCGCCGATCATCCACCGGGCGCCGATCCCCCTGAAGGAGGCGATCGTCTACCCGGCCGACGACGCCCCGATCGGGTTCGTCATGCAGAAGGGTGACGAGCGCAAGGAGCAGGTCGACTCGGCTCTCGAGCAGATGATCCTCGATGGGGCCTGGCTGAAGATCAAGAAGGAGTACTTCAAGGAGTACCCGCTCTCCGAGGTCTTCAAGGACAAGGGCGCCTGAGCCTGATGCCGCTCGCCCCATTCGGGGCGTCCTAGTCCAGTAGCCTACGATGCCCGCTGGCCCGGCTCAGGCCAGGTCGCAGCGTCTCGGCGCATCCCTCCCCCCCACCCAGGACGTCGTATGAAATCCCTGAAATTCATCCTTGCGGGCGCGGTCACCCTTCTGGTGATCCTGATCGTGGTCTCCAACACGGTCGAGACGACCGGCCCCGCCCCTGCCCGGCGCAGCAGCGCGGCCGATGACGGCCAGCTCAAGATCGGTGTGCTGAACAGCGCGCCGGTCTACTACACCGAAGGTTCCGGCGCCAAGGGCTTCGACTACGAGATGGCCCTCGGCGTCAGCGAGTCGCTCGGCATCAAGCCGTCGTTCGTACCGATGGACTTCGCCGACCTGTTCACCGCGCTCGATGCGGGCGAGATCGACATGATCGCGTCCCAGGTGAGCGTGACCGAGGAACGTGAGAAGGCCTACGACTTCTCGCACCCCTACTTCGTCACCTACCTGTCCTTCACGACCCCGAAGAACTCCCCGATCAGGAAGCTCAAGGACGTCAACGGCACCAAGGTCGCCATCGTGGACGGCACCGCGCAGGAGGGCATCCTCAAGGCGCGGTTCCCCAAGGCCGAGATCGTGAAGCGGAAGAACGAGGCGGCCGCGCTCGAGGCGGTCGCTGCGGGGAAGGCCGACTCGTTCTTCTACGACGCGCCGTTCACCGCCGGTCTGATCAAGCACGCCCCCATCCCGATGGAGGAGCGGATCGTCTTCCCGTCCGACAAAGCCCCGATCGCCTTCGTCTTCCGCAAGGGCGACGGGCTCAGGGACCAGGCCGACAAGGCGATCGACGAGATGATCGTCAACGGTGACTGGCTGCGGATCAAGACGGACTACTTCGAGCAGTACCCGCTCTCGGAGCGCTTCCGGGAGCAGGGCGTCGAGTAGCCCGATCCACCCGATAGGGTTCGGGTCATGAGCGAGCGACAGCGAGCGACCATGGGCCTCAGGCCGTCGCCTCCGTATTCTTCGCACTTCACCACGGAGGCGGCGGCATGAGCGCCGGACTCTTCGCACTGCTCGACGACGTAGCCGCCATCGCCAAGCTGGCGGCTGCGTCCGTCGACGATGTCGGCGCTGCCGCCGGCAAGGCCTCGGCCAAGGCCGCCGGTGTCGTCATCGACGACACCGCCGTGACGCCGCAGTACGTCCACGGCATCGCCGCCGAGCGCGAGGTGCCGATCATCAAGAAGATCGCCCTCGGGTCGCTGCGCAACAAGCTGCTGATCATCCTGCCCGTCGCGCTGATCCTGGCGCAGTGGGCGCCGTGGGCGATCACCCCGATCCTGATGCTCGGTGGCGCGTTCCTTGCCTTCGAGGGTGTCGAGAAGGTCCTGGAGTGGGTTCGTCCGCACGCCGAGACCCACGACACGCCGGTCGTCGAGGAAGGCCCCGAGGCCGAGCGGACGATGATCGCGGGCGCCGTACGCACCGACCTCATCCTCTCCACAGAGATCATGGTGATCGCGCTCAACGAGGTCATCGACCAGGGCTTCTGGCTGCGCCTCGGCGCGCTGGTGGCGGTCGCCTTCCTGATCACGATCGTGGTCTACGGCGTGGTCGCCCTGATCGTGAAGATGGACGATGTCGGCCTCTCGCTCTCGCAGCGCCCCGGCGCCTTCGCCCAGCGGTTCGGCCTGGGCATGGTCTCGGCCATGCCGAAGGTGCTCACGGTGATCTCGATCGTCGGCACCGTGGCGATGCTCTGGGTCGGTGGTCACCTGATCCTGGTCGGCCTCCACGACGTCAACGGCCTCGCCGCCGGCCACCCCGGCTGGTCGTGGCCCTACGACACCGTCCACCACCTCGAGGAAGAGGTCCACCACGCCCTCGGTGGCGTCGGTGCGGCCGCCGGATGGCTGGTCAACACCTTCTTCTCGGCGATCGTCGGGCTCATCGTCGGGGCGATCGTGGTCGGCGTGCTCCACCTGCTGCCGTTCAAGAAAAACCACTGAGCCGGATCGGGGGCCCGGGGTTAGCCTCGGAGCATGCACCCGATCTAACTCTCGGAGCGCAGCCTCTCCGAGCGCAGCCGTACGCTGCGCGTGCTCGCCTACCACGCCTCGCGTGACGCGGTCCCGCTCTACGCGGTCTACGCCCTGCTCTTCGCCGAGCACGGGCTCTCCGCAGGGCAGATCTCGTCGCTGTTCGTGATCTGGTCGGTGACGGCCTTCGTCGCCGAGGTGCCCTCCGGCGCGTGGGCCGACACGGTCGACCGCCGTCATCTGCTGGTGGCCTCGGCGCTCATCCACGCCGCTGCCTTCGCAGCCTGGACCTGGTGGCCGTCGTACGCCGGCTTCGCGCTCGGCTTCGTGCTGTGGGGCGTGTCCGGCGCACTGATGTCGGGGACGTTCGAGGCGCTGGTCTACGACGACCTCGTGGTGCGTGGCGAGCGTGGGCGCTATCCCCGGCTGATCGGCTACGCGCGCTCCTCGGCGCTGGTGTTCACCCTGCTCGCGGAGCTGGCTGCGGTGCCGTTGCTGTACGCCGGTGGACATCAGCTGGTCGGCGCTGCGTCGGTCGGGGTGGCGCTGGTCCAGTGCGTCCTGGCCGCGACGCTGCCGGTGACGCGGTCCGCACGCCACGGTCGCCGTGACCCGGACGAAGACCCCGCCCGCTACCTCGTGATGCTCCGGGCCGGGCTGGCCGAGGCGTCCCGGACGCCAGCGGTGCGCCGTGCGCTGCTGGTGGCGTCCGTGCTGGTCGGGATGACGGCGTACGACGAGTTCTTCCCGCTGGTCGCCGATGCTCATGGGGTGGCGACGACGACCGTCCCGGTCCTGGTCTCCCTGGCCACGCTCGCCCAGGCGGTCGGCACGGCGCTCGCCGGCCGCACGGCGAGGATGTCCCCGCGTACGCTCGCGGTGGTCGTCGCGGGAGGCGCCGTGCTGATCTCCCTCGGCGCGCTCGTGCACCCGTTCGTGGGCTTCGTCGCCATCGCGCTCGGCTACGGGCTGCTCAACAACGCCATGATCGTGGCCGAGACCCGTCTCCAGGGCCGCATCCAGGGGCCTGCCCGGGCGACCGTCACCAGCGTGCTCGGTCTGGGGGAGGAGACGGTGGCTCTGGTGACGTACGCCTTCGTCGGCCTCGGCTCCGGACTCATCGGGGTCCCGGTGGCCGTCGCGCTGGTCGGGGTGCCGGTGGTGGTCGGAGCGGTGAGGTGTCAGCTGGTGCTGGTCCCTAGATGTTGGCCTGGCGTTTGCCGTCCAGGATTACCGCGGACGCCGAGGGCCGCTTGTAGTCTGGGAAGACCCTGCGTGGGAGATCCCGCTGGTGCGCAGATGCGCGACGCAGGCCCGCATTAAATTCGGTAAGGAATAACCATGGACTACAAGGTTGCCGACCTGAGCCTGGCCGAGTTCGGCCGCAAGGAGCTCACCCTCGCCGAGCACGAGATGCCGGGCCTGATGGCCATGCGCGAGCGCTACGGCAAGGACCAGCCGCTCAAGGGCGCCCGCATCGCCGGCTCGCTGCACATGACCATCCAGACCGGCGTGCTCATCGAGACGCTGACCGCCCTCGGCGCCGACGTGCGCTGGGCCACCTGCAACATCTTCTCCACCCAGGACCACGCCGCCGCGGCCGTCGTCGTCGGCAAGGGCACCCCCGAGGACCCCCAGGGCACCCCGGTCTTCGCCTGGAAGGGCGAGACCCTGGCCGAGTACTGGGACGAGGCCGAGAAGGTCTTCGACTTCACCGACGAGGCCGGCAACAAGATCGGCCCCAACATGCTCCTCGACGACGGCGGCGACATCACGCTGCTCGTCCACAAGGGTGTCGAGTTCGAGAAGGCCGGCGCGGTGCCGGGCCAGGACTCCACCGACAACGAGGAGTTCAAGGAGGTCCTCCGGGTCCTCGACCGGTCGCTGAAGAACGACCCGCAGCGCTGGACCAACATCGCCAACGGCATCAAGGGCGTCACCGAGGAGACCACCACCGGTGTCCTGCGCCTCTACGACCGGTTCAAGGAGGGCTCGCTCCTCTTCCCGGCGATCAACGTCAACGACTCGGTCACCAAGTCGAAGTTCGACAACAAGTACGGCTGCCGCCACTCGCTCATCGACGGCATCAACCGCGCCACCGACGTGATGATCGGCGGCAAGGTCGCGGTCGTGTGCGGCTACGGCGACGTCGGCAAGGGCTCGGCGGAGTCGCTGCGCGGCCAGGGTGCTCGGGTCATCGTCACCGAGATCGACCCGATCTGCGCGCTGCAGGCCGCGATGGACGGCTACGAGGTCCGCCGCCTGGAGTCGGTCGTCGAGACCGCCGACATCTTCATCACCACGACCGGCAACTTCGACATCATCCGGGTCGAGCACTTCGAGAAGATGAAGAACCAGGCCATCGTCGGCAACATCGGCCACTTCGACAACGAGATCGACATGGCCGGCCTCGCGAAGATCCCGGGCATCGTCAAGGACGAGATCAAGCCGCAGGTCCACCAGTGGATCTTCCCCGACGGCAAGAAGATCATCGTGCTCTCCGAGGGCCGTCTGCTCAACCTGGGCAACGCCACCGGTCACCCGAGCTTCGTGATGTCGAACTCCTTCACCAACCAGACGCTGGCCCAGATCGAGCTCTTCACCAAGACCGACGACTACCCGATCGGCGTCTACGTCCTGCCGAAGGCGCTCGACGAGGAGGTCGCCCGCCTCCACCTCGACGCCCTCGGTGTGGAGCTGACCGAGCTCAACCAGGCTCAGGCCGACTACCTCGGCGTCCCGGTCGAGGGTCCCTACAAGGCGGACCACTACCGCTACTGATCGCCGTCCGCGTCGGCGCGTCCGTCCCACAGCACGGGGACAGACGCGCCGACGCGGCGTTTTCGGGTGGCTCATGTGATGCGTCGCACGCACAGGGTGACAGAATCGGACACATGGCCGATCGCAGCGCTCCCGACCAGCCCGCCAAGGGAAAGGTCCTCGTCGTCGATGATGATGCCTCGCTGAGCGAGATGCTGGCGATCGTGCTGAGACAGGAGGGCTTCGACTCGCACCTGGTGGCCCGTGGCGACCTGGCGCTGCCTGCCTTCCACGACTACAAGCCCGACGTGGTGCTGCTCGACCTGATGCTTCCCGGGATGGACGGCATCGAGGTGTGCAAGCAGATCCGCAAGGAGTCGGGCGTGCCGATCGTCATGCTCACCGCGAAGGGCGACACCGTCGACGTGGTGGTCGGGCTCGAGTCCGGGGCCGACGACTACGTGGTGAAGCCGTTCAAGCCCAAGGAGCTGATCGCCAGGATCCGGGCACGCGTACGCCGGCACGGCGACGCCGTCCCCGAGGTGCTGGAGATCGGCGACCTCACCATCGACGTGGCCGGCCACCAGGTCACCCGCGACGGCCAGCAGATCCAGCTCACGCCGCTGGAGTTCGACCTGCTGGAGTGCCTGGCCCGCAAGCCCCACCAGGTCTTCTCCCGCGAGGTGCTGCTGGAGCAGGTGTGGGGCTACCGTCATGCCGCCGACACGCGGCTGGTCAACGTGCACGTCCAGCGACTGCGTTCCAAGGTCGAGCACGACCCGGAGAACCCCGAGATCGTCGTCACCGTCCGTGGCGTCGGCTACAAGGCAGGGCCCGTGTGACACTCCAGCAGGTCGTCCGCACAGCATCGCGGACGCCCAAGAAGCTCCTGACGACGTGGCGCCGGTCGATCCAGACCCGCGTCGTGGTCTACACCGTGCTGCTCACCGCGGCCGCCGTCAGCCTGGTCGGGCTGATCCTGCTCGAGCAGATCGGCGACGAGCTGGTCCAGGACCGCGTCGCCTCGGCGAAGGCGGAGGCCTCCGAGGAGCTCTCCGCGGCCCGTTCGAGCATCGCGGAGACCTCGGGCGCCAACGGCGGCACCCCGCTGCAGCGCAACGACCTGGGCGACCCGATCATCCAGCGCAGCCTCTCGCGCGGCTACGGCGTCGTCATGGCCGGCCCGGTGACGTCGACGTCCGGCCGGATCAGCGATGACGGTGTCGAGTGGACACCGGGTCTGGACGTACGCAGCGTCCCGCCCACGCTGGAGGACCGGTTCCAGACGATCCGGGCCGAGCCGGTCTGGACCTACACCCGGATCTCCTACGACGACGGCGAGCGGTCCTCCACCCCCGGCATCGTGATCGGGGCGCAGCTGGAGCTGCACGACGACACGTACAACATCTACTTCCTCTTCCCGATGGACCAGGAGCAGGAGACGCTCGGCGTCATCACCCGCGGGCTGCTGGCGGCCGGTGCGATCCTGATCCTGCTGATCGGCGTCGGCAGCTGGATCGTGACCCGTCATGTCGTCACGCCCATCCGGATCGCTCGCCGGACCGCGGAGCGGCTCGCCGCCGGCCGGCTCGAGGAGCGGATGGTCGTCCGCGGCGAGGACGACCTCACCGGTCTGGCGATCTCGTTCAACCAGATGGCCAGCGGTCTGCAGAACCAGATCCGGCAGCTCGAGCATCTCTCCCGCGTCCAGCGACGGTTCAGCTCCGACGTCTCCCACGAGCTGCGTACGCCGCTCACCACCGTCCGCATGGCCAGCGACGTCCTCCACGAGGCCCGCGACAGCTTCGACGCCCCGACGGCCCGGGCCGCCGAACTCCTGCAGACCGAGCTGGACCGCTTCGAGACCCTCTTGGGCGACCTGCTCGAGATCAGCCGCTTCGACGCCGGAGCGGCGGTCCTCGACGTCTACGACACCGACCTGACCGCGCTGGCCCACGCCGTCGTCGAGGCCTACACGCCGCTCGCGGACAAGCGGGACATCGAGCTGAAGGTCGTCGCTCCGGACCATCCGTGCACGGCCCAGGTCGACCATCGTCGCGTCGAGCGGATCGTGCGCAACCTGGTGGCCAACGCCACCGACCATGCGCTGGTGGGCCAGACCGTCACCATCCGGATCGACAGCGACGAGCACGCGGCCGCGCTGACCGTCCGCGACCACGGTGTCGGGCTGGCCCCGGGGGAGACCGCGCTGGTCTTCAACCGGTTCTGGCGGGCCGACCCCGCCCGCGACCGCTCCAGCGGCGGCACCGGTCTGGGGCTGTCGATCTCCCTCGAGGACGCCCACCTCCACGGCGGGTGGCTGCAGGCCTGGGGACGCCCCGACCAGGGCGCTCAGTTCCGGCTCACGCTTCCCCGCTATGCCGGTGCCGCGCTGCGTCACAGCCCGCTCCCGCTCGTCCCGGCCGATGCCCGCGACACCCTGGAGGCATCGTGAGATCAGCACTCGCCGTCGTCCTGACCGCGGTCGCGCTCCTCGCCTCGGCGTGCTCGAGCGTGCCCGACTCCGGTCCCGTCCGGCCCGCCGATCTCGCCGCACCGGACGCACAGCAGGAGCTCATCCCCTACAACCCCGGCGCCCCGCGCGCCGGCGCATCCCCCGGTGAGATCGTCGACGGGTTCCTGGACGCCATGAAGGCGACTCCGATGAGCACGGTCTACGCCCGCCGCTACCTCACCAAGGAGGAGGCGACGCGGTGGGCACCGGCCGGCCGCACCCTCGTCTACGGCGAGCGCGGCACCCATGCCGTCTCGTCGCCACAGGTGTCGGTCGAGCTGGAGGACGCCGGCTGGCTCGACGAGCGCGGCGTGTGGCGCGGTGCGATGAGTGCCTCGCAGGCGATCCTCGACTTCGAGCTGACCCGGATCAAGGGCGAGTGGCGGATCAGCTCGGCTCCGAACGCCCTGGTGGTCGACGCGGACTGGTTCCTGACCCACTTCGCCCGCAGCAACCTCTACTACTTCGAGCCGACCGGTCACACGCTGGTGCCGGAGCCGATCTTCGCCCCGAAAGGTGCGTCCTACGCCGCCACTCTCGTCTCCAGCCTGCTGACCGGCCCGGGGGAGGACGCACAGGGCGTCATCCGCAGCGCGCTCCCGACCGCGGCGAACGAGCCCCGCTCGGTGGAGGTACGTGACGGGGTGGCCGAGGTCGACCTGGTCGGTGACCTGGGAGATCACGGGTCCGAGGACCTCCAGCTGATGGGTGCCCAGCTGGCCTGGACCCTGCGCCAGGACGCCAGCGTCGAACGCATCCGGCTCACGATCGACGGCGAGCCGGTGGTGCTGCCGGGCTACGGTGACACGTTCAGCGTCGACAACGGCGGTGGCTACGACCCGAACGGCACCTCCGCGCGGGTCGACCTCTACGCGCTGCGCGGCGGCTCGCTGGTGACCAGCACCGGCGAGGGCGGCGACCCGTGGGTGCCGGTGCTCGGCGGCTGGGCGAAGTCCCACGGCGTCACGGATGTCGCCGTCGACGCCGACGCCTCGACCGCCGCCGCCGTGACCGCCGACCGCACCGGCGTCGTCGTCGGCGAGCTGAGCAGCGACGGCGAGCTCGCCAAGGCTCCGGTGACGGGCACCCGTCTGCTGCGGCCCTCCTGGGACCTCGCCGGCCGGCTGTGGCTGGTCGACAAGGACTCGACCGGCGCCCGGGTGATGTACGTCGACGGCGACCGCCGCGTCCGCGTCGCCATCCCCGGGGTGACGGGGGAGAACGTCACCCGGTTCCTGGTCTCGCGCGACGGCACCCGGTTCGTCGCGGTGATCGGTGGCGAGTCCTCGGACCGCATCGTGGTCAGCCGCCTCCAGGCCAGCTCGAAGGGCGAGATCACGGCCGGGACCTCGGCGGTCCTGCTGCCTCACCCGGATGCCGCCACGATGCAGGTCACCGACATCGCCTGGACCTCGCCCACCACGATCGTCGCGGTCCAGCAGATCAGCTCGACCGCGCTGTTCCAGTCGGTCTCGCTCGACGGTGCCCCCAGCGGTGAGCGCTACACCCTCAGCGACCGGGTCACCGGCGTCGTCGGCTCCCCGGTGGCCTCGGCCCGCCTCTACGCGATGTCCGGGTGGACCCTCTTGGACCCCCTCGACAGGTTCGACCTCGAGCTGCCCTCGGATCTCTCGGACATCACCTACCAGGGCTGACTCTCCACAGCTTTATCCACAGGCGAGCAGCCCTCGGTTGCTCCCGGGCGGCCACCCTGGTCGACTCGGGAGCATGAGTCTTCGAGGGGATCTCGCCGACGCCTGGCACGACCTGGTCGTGGGCGGCCGCTGCGTCGGCTGCGGGCGACCGGGCCGGCTGCTCTGCCGCGACTGCCACGCCGAGCTGCCGCAGGAGGCTCGGCCGAGCCCGCCGACCCCGGCTCCACCCGGCATCGTCCCGGCCTTCGCGGCCGGGCCCTACGAGGGCACCCTCAAGCAACTCGTCATCGGGCTCAAGGAGCATCAGCTCCTCGGCCTCCGAAGGCCTCTGGCCGGCCTGCTCGCGCTCTCCGTCCTCGAGGCCATGGCGCAGACCGGCGCCGGCCTCACGATCCTCGTCCCGGTCCCCTCGCGCCGTTCCTCCGTGCGCGAGCGCGGTCTGGACAGCACCGCGGCGATCACGAGCGGAGCGGCCGCGATGCTGAGGCGGCGCGGGGTCGGCGTACGTCACCACCGGCTGCTCCGCACCAGGCCGGGCGTCGCGGACCAGGCCGGCCTCGACTCACGGCAGCGGCAGGCCAACCTGGACGGTTCGATCACCTGCCCGGCGTCCGGCATCCGGACACTGGCGAGGACGATCCCGCGAGCGACCTTCATCGTCTGCGACGACGTGATCACGACCGGCGCGACGGCGCGCGAGGCTCAGCGAGCGCTGGAATCGGTGGGTCTCGGCGTGAAAGCGATCGCGACCGTCGCGGCCACCCAACGTCGGTCTCACGTTCAAATGTAGGAAACCGCCATGTAATTCTGTTGAAGGGCTTTCGTGGGGCAGATCGGCGAACTACCGTCACTACATGGAGTCCGCCTGGGTCCGTGGTTGCGTCGCAGAGAGGTCCGCGTTGCGGACATCCGAGCGGCAAGCCGATGCCAGTCGCAGGCGAAACGGTCCACGTAACCCTTCGATCCCAGATTTTGGGGCAAGGGGATCACGGTGCGGCTTAGAGATAAGTCCTGCCCTTGCCCTCCCGTCAGATACGGGAACCAGCAGGGAGAAGGTGGAGTGGCATCAAGCCGCTAAGCCTCTGCAGGCGGTTG
Organism: Nocardioides luteus; assembly: GCF_000960475.2. Lineage (GTDB taxonomy): Bacteria > Actinomycetota > Actinomycetes > Propionibacteriales > Nocardioidaceae > Nocardioides > Nocardioides luteus_A. The sequence goes on from NZ_JZDQ02000056.1 coordinate 15,836, forward strand.
TGGGGTCGAAGACCAGGTCGGCCGGGCGGACTCCGTACCCCGGAGGTCACATGCGCTGACCATCCGGGATTCCGCCAACCCCGAAACACCGGGAGGTACCCATGGAAGTTGTCGTCACGGCTCGCAACGCCGAGGTCTCAGACCGCTATCGCGCTCACGTAGCAGAGAAGCTCGCGAAGCTCGAGAAGCACGACCACCGCATCATCAGGATCAACGTGGAGGTCGACAACGAGCCCAACCCGCGCCAGCACAAGGGCGCCGTTCACGTCGAGCTCACTGCGTACTCGAAGGGTCCGGTCATCCGGGCGGAGGCGTGTGCCGAGGACAAGATGGGGGCGCTGGACCTGGCTGTCGACAAGATGGCTTCTCAGATGCGCCGCGCCGCCGACCGCCGCCGGGTCCACCGCGGCCGTCGCACGCCGGTATCCGTCGGGCAGGCACTGGCGGGCATCGAGCCCGACGGCCTGACGACGACCGAGTCCGAGACCGACGAGGAGATCGTGCGCGAGCACCAGGTCGGTCCGATCACCGTGACGGGGGAGGGGCCCTTGGTGGTCCGGGAGAAGACCCACACGGCGGAGCCGATGACGCTCGACCAGGCGCTCTACGAGATGGAGCTGGTCGGCCACGACTTCTACCTCTACATCGACAAGGACTCGACGAGGCCGTCGGTCGTCTACCGCCGGAGGGGGTATGACTACGGGGTGATCGCGCTCAACCGCGCGGACCTCGTCTGACCGCGGGCCCAAGCACAACGGCCGGGATTTTTCCATCCCTCAGATGGAGGAGTCCCGGCCATTCCCTTTGTCATCATGAGTTACGTGCCATGATGCATTCGTGTCATCTACATCTGGTGCCGATCGTGAGCCGGTCCGCGTCTTGGTTGTCGACGACCAGGAGCTCTTCCGAAGGGGTCTGGTCGCGCTGCTGGCGAGCGAACCGGGCATCGAGGTCATCGGCGAGGCCACCAACGGCATCGAGGGCACCGAGCGTGCCGCGGCGTCTGCTCCGGACGTCGTGCTGCTCGACGTACGCATGCCCAAGCAGACCGGCCTGGAGGCCTGCGTCGCGATCAAGGAGGCCGTGCCCTCGGCCAACATCATCATGCTGACCGTCTCCGACGAGGAGGCCGACCTCTACGACGCGGTCAAGGCCGGCGCGATGGGCTACCTCCTCAAGGACTCCTCGATCGACCAGGTCGCCCAGGCGATCCGGGTCGTCGCCGACGGCCAGTCCCTGATCAGCCCGTCCATGGCGGTGAAGCTGATGGAGGAGTTCAAGCAGATGTCCCGGCCCGACCGCTCGCCGGTCCCGGGCCCCAAGCTCACCGACCGCGAGCTCGAGGTCCTCGGCCTGGTCGCCAAGGGCCTCAACAACCGCGAGATCGCCAAGCGGCTGTTCATCTCCGAGAACACGGTCAAGAACCACGTACGCAACATCCTGGAGAAGCTCCAGGCCCACTCGCGCATGGAGGCGGTCATGTACGCGGTTCGCCAGAAGCTCCTCAACGTGGACTAGGCTGACGCCAGCGTCGCGTGCCGGTGGCAGACCGTGTCAGGCATGGAGGCGCCGGACACGAAGGAGCACGACATGTTGTTGTCGTCCCCTTCGCCCTCACGTGACTGAGGGCGAGAAGACCAGGCTGATCGCCTGGAGCAACGAGATGCGCAGCGTCCACGAGAGACTGCGCAACGCACTGCGGGTGACGCAGGAGGCCATCGCCAAGGGCGACCCGGCTGCGCCGGCGGCCCGTGACCTGCTGCTGTTCTGTCACGGGTTCTGTGCGGCCCTGACCGGCCACCACGAGGGCGAGGACCGGGAGCTGTTCCCGGCGATCGGCGCAGCTCACCCCGAGCTGAGGGACACGATCCGCCAGCTGGAGCAGGACCACTCCATGATCGGCCATCTCCTCGGCGGCCTGCAGGCCGCCGTCGATCGGGCCAGCACCCCCGAGGCGCTCGGCAAGCACCTCGAGGGCATCGCCGCGATCATGGAGTCCCACTTCCGCTTCGAGGAGCGCAAGCTGCTGAGCGTGCTCGACTCGCTCGAGCTGGAGGCGGACGTGGGTGAGGTCTTCGGCCCGCTGTGAGCGCGCGGGTCTGACGGACCGGTCAGGCCGTCGCGTCGCGCAGCCGGGGCAGCGCGGCGGCGATCTCGTCGAGGGTGGACAGGTGGTCGCTGCTGCGCGGGAGCACGAAGACGAACTCGGTCGCACCGACCGCGCGGTAGGACAGGACCGTCGGCACGAGATCGCCGATCGGGCTGTCGAGGCGGAACTGCACCGTGCGCCGGATCTCGCTCGGGTCGCGGCCGACGTCACTGCAGTGGGCGTCGAGGATCGAGCCGAGACGGGCGAACTCCTCCGGGGTCTCACCGGTCGCGTTCCAGGCGTCCGCATACTGCGCCACCATCCGCAGCGTACGTCTCGGGCCGCTGCCGCCGATCCAGATCGGCGGGTGGGGGCGCTGGACGGGCTTGGGCTCGGCGACCGCCTCGGCGAGCTGGTAGTGGGTGCCCTCGAACGTCGTCAGGGGAGCGGTCCAGAGTGAGCGGATGATCTGCAGCGCCTCCTCGAGCCGGTCGAAGCGTTCGCCGAACGTGCCGAACTCCAGGCCGTACATGGTGTGCTCGCGCTCCGCCCATCCGGCGCCGATCCCGAACTCCAGCCGCCCGCCGGAGAGGTGGTCGACGGTGGTGGCGAGCTTCGCGAGCATGCCGGGGTGGCGGTAGGTGTTGCCGGTGACCATGCACCCGATCCGCACCCGCGAGGTCGCCACCGCCATCGCGGCCTGCATGGCCCAGGCGTCGAAGATCGGGTCGGTCGGATCCGAACCGAGGGACGCGATGTGGTCCATCACCCAGACGTGGTCGAAGCCCGCCTCGTCGGCCGTACGCCACACCTGCAGGTAGTCCTCGATCGGGGCGTTCTGGCTGAGCTTGATCCCGAATCGTGTCGTCACGTGGGTCCACTCTAGGAGGCACGTCCAGGTGGCTGGGCCGGTTCCGGACGGGACTTGTCCGGAACCGGCTCTAGAGTCGGAGGCGTGCCCCGCTCACAGACACTCAGCCGCTCCCAGGCCCGCCGGATCGCGCTGGCGGCGCAGGGCTTCGCCGACAAGCCCCACACCACGCCGACGATGCGTACCTTCCAGCGCACCCTCGAGCGCACCGGAGTCCTCCAGGTCGACTCGGTCAACGTCCTGCAGCGCGCGCACTACATGCCGCTCTACAGCCGGATGGGGGCGTACGACACCGGGCTGCTGCACCGCGCCAGCACGGGCCTGAGGGACCGCCGGATGGTCGAGTACTGGGCGCACGTGCAGGCGTTCATGCCGGTCGAGCTGTGGCCGCACATGCAGTGGCGGATGGACCACTACCGCGCCCAGAAGGGCTCCAAGTGGTGGGGGAGCGTTCCGGACGGGATGAAGGAGAAGGTGCTCGCGCTGGTGGCCGAGCAGGGGGCGCTCACCGCGCGCGAGGCGGCCAAGGCGCTCGACGACGCCGGCCCGCAGACCAAGGACCACTGGGGCTGGAACTGGTCCGACTCGCGCAAGACCCTCGACATCCTCTACATGTTCGGCGAGCTGGCCATCGCCGGCCGCAACGACCAGTTCGAGGTCGCCTACGACCTGCCCGAGCGCGTCATCCCGCGCCGCTACCTCGACACGCCGACGCCGTCGAAGGATGAGGCCCACCTCGAGCTCGTACGCCGCGCCGCCAGGTCCCACGGGGTCGGCACCGCCAAGGACATCGCCGACTACTTCCGGATGCGCGTGGACGACACGACCCGCGCGCTCAACCGGCTCATCGAGGCCGGCGAGGTCGAGCCGGTCATGGTCGAGGGCATCCGCAAGCAGGCGTACCTCTTCTCCCGGTCGCGCCTGCCGCGCCGCATCGAGGCCCGCGCACTGTTGAGCCCGTTCGACCCGCTGGTTTGGGAGCGGGAGCGCACCGAGGCGCTCTTCGACTTCTTCTACCGGATCGAGATCTACACGCCGGCGCCGAAGCGGATCCACGGCTACTACGTGCTCCCGTTCCTCCTCGGCGAGCACATCGTAGGCCGGGTCGACCTGAAGGCCGACCGCAGGAGCGGGACGCTCCAGGTCAAGGGCGCGTACGCCGAACCGCACGCCCCGGTCGAGACCGCCGTCGAGCTGGCGGCCGAGCTCGAGCGGCTCGCCGGCTGGTTGGGCCTGGACGCCATCCAGGTCGATCCCAAGGGCGACCTGGCGCCACTCCTTGCGCCGTTGGTGTGAGCAGGCGACCGGCAGGTGGGTAGAGTGACCGTGCTATCCGTCTGCCGCTAGTAGGAGCCCGCCACCGTGGCAATTCTCGACAAGATCCTTCGCCTCGGCGAAGGCAAGATCCTTCGCGAGCTCGAGGCCATCTCGAAGGCCGTCAACGCGATCGAGGACGAGTTCGTCGCGATGAGCGACGACGAGCTGCGCGGGATGACCGACGAGTTCAAGCAACGCCTGGAGAACGGCGAGGACCTCGACGACATCATGGCCGAGGCGTTCGCCACCGTCCGTGAGGTCACCAAGCGCGTCCTGGGCCAGCGTCACTACGACGTCCAGATCCAGGGCGGCGCGGCGCTCCACCTCGGCAACATCGCCGAGATGAAGACCGGTGAGGGCAAGACCCAGACCGCGGTGCTCCCGGCCTACCTCAACGCGCTGGCCGGCAAGGGCGTCCACGTCGTCACCGTCAACGACTACCTGGCCAAGTACCAGTCCGAGGTGATGGGCCGCATCTACGGCTTCCTCGGCCTCACCGTCGGCGTGATCCTGCCGCAGATGACCCCCGCGCAGCGCCGCGAGGCCTACAACTGCGACATCACCTACGGCACCAACAACGAGCTCGGCTTCGACTACCTGCGCGACAACATGGCCTCCTCCATGGAGGACCTGGTCCAGCGCGGCCACTTCTTCGCGATCGTCGACGAGGTCGACTCGATCCTCATCGACGAGGCCCGGACCCCGCTGATCATCTCCGGTCCGACCGAGGACGACGTGAAGTGGTACGACGAGTTCGCCACGATCGCCAAGAGCCTGGTCCGCGACGTCGACTACGAGGTCGACGAGAAGAAGCGCACCATCGCCGTCCTCGAGCGGGGCATCACCAAGGTCGAGGACCACCTCGGCATCGAGAACCTCTACGAGGCCGTCAACACCCCGCTGATCTCGTTCATGAACAACTCGATCAAGGCCAAGGAGCTCTTCCGCCGCGACAAGGAGTACGTCGTCGCCAACGACGAGGTCCTGATCGTCGACGAGCACACCGGCCGCATGCTCGCCGGCCGGCGCTACAACGACGGTCTGCACCAGGCGATCGAGGCCAAGGAGGGTGTGAAGGTCCGCGAGGAATACCAGACCCTCGCGAGCATCACCCTGCAGAACTACTTCCGCCTCTACGAGAAGCTCTCCGGCATGACCGGTACGGCGATGACCGAGGAGTCGGAGTTCGACAAGATCTACAAGCTCGGCGTGGTCCCGATCCCGACCAACAAGCCGATGATCCGCAAGGACCAGCCCGACCTCGTCTACCGCACCGAGGTGGCGAAGTACGAGGCCGTCGCCGACGACATCGTCGAGCGGCACAAGAAGGGCCAGCCGGTGCTGGTCGGCACGGTCTCGGTGGAGAAGTCCGAATACCTCGGCAACATCCTCAAGAAGCGCGGCGTCCCGCACACCGTCCTCAACGCGAAATACCACGCCGACGAGGCGAAGATCGTCGCGCTGGCCGGTCACCGGGGCGCCGTCACGGTCGCCACCAACATGGCCGGCCGAGGCACCGACATCATGCTCGGTGGTTCGGTCGACTTCCTGGCCGACCAGGAGCTCCGCAAGCAGGGCCTGGAGCCCACCGGCGAGACCGCCGAGGCGTACGAGAACGCCTGGGCGGCGACCGTCGAGCGGATCAAGGAGCAGGTCAAGGCCGAGCACGAGGAGGTCACCAAGCTCGGTGGTCTCTACGTCCTCGGCACCGAGCGGCACGAGTCCCGCCGCATCGACAACCAGCTGCGTGGTCGTTCCGGCCGTCAGGGTGACCCGGGCGAGTCCCGCTTCTACCTGTCGCTGGAGGACGACCTGATGCGCCTGTTCAAGGGCGAGTGGGTCGACCGCATCCTGACCACGCTGAAGATCCCCGACGACGTGCCGATCGAGGCCAAGTCGGTGACCAAGTCGATCGCCAACGCGCAGACCCAGGTCGAGGGCCAGAACTTCGAGTCCCGCAAGAACGTCCTCAAGTACGACGACGTCATGGACCGCCAGCGCAAGGTGATCTACGCCGAGCGCCGCGAGGTCCTCGAGGGCGCCGACCTCGAGGAGCAGATCCGGGGCTTCATCGACGACGTCGTCGAAGGCATGGTCACCGGAGCGACCCAGGACTACGCCGAGGAGTGGGACCTCGACCAGCTGTGGACCGACCTCAAGCAGATCTGGCCGGTCTCGGTCGAGCCGAAGTACCTGATCACGAAGGCCGGCGGCAGCAAGGACGACCTCGACCGCCAGGAGCTCATCGAGTTCCTCAAGAAGGACGCCCAGGAGGCCTACGACCGCCGCGAGGAGGAGATCGGCTCCGAGGGCATGCGCGAGGTCGAGCGCCAGGTCGTGCTCTCGGTCCTGGACCGGAAGTGGCGCGAGCACCTCTACGAGATGGACTACCTGCGCGAGGGCATCGGCCTGCGGGCCTACTCGCAGCGTGACCCGCTGGTGGAATACCAGCGCGAGGGCTTCGACATGTTCACCGCGATGATGGACGGCATCAAGGAGGCCGCGGTCGGCTACCTGTTCAACCTGGAGGTCCAGGTCGAGCAGACCGAACCCGAGTTCCACTACCACCCCGACGGCACCCGTCACGCCGGTCCGATGCACGAGGGCGCGCTCGCCGAGCCGCCGGTCGGCGTCGGCCAGGCCGGTGGCCTCCAGGACATCTCCGCGGCCCTGAAGGCCGAGGCGGCGAAGGCTTCGGCCAGTGCCCCGCACATCACTGCGAAGGGCCTGCAGAAGCCTGCCGCGCCCAAGCACCTGGCCTTCACCGGCCCGGACGAGCAGGGTCAGGCCGAGGCGCAGGGCAACACGGTCACCAACGCCGACGACCCGTTCGCCAAGGTCGGCCGCAACGAGCAGTGCCCCTGCGGCTCGGGCAAGAAGTTCAAGCAGTGCCACGGCCGCCCCGGTGGCCCGACCGGTCTCACCACCCGCGTCAACGGCTGAGGATCCCTCAGCGTCGAACCCGTGGAGCGCTGTACGTACCACGTACGTACCGCGCTCCACGGGGTCAGCTGCTCATGGCGGTGCATCTGTCTCCGCATGTCGACAGCGACCCCGTCCACCCGTGCCGGGCCAGGATCCTGCCCACCCGTGCGGCCGTACGGCACGGGGTGTCGAACACTTGATGCCACCGCAACCGCGCGGTGACCGACCCGGCGCTGGCGAGGTCGTCCAGGTCCCGGTCGGCGTCGCGGGCCTGATCCCGCCACCCCTCATGGCCCAGGGCGCCGTCGAGCTCGACCACGAGTGCGTATTCGAGATACTCGACGTCACGGAACTGGTTGCCGCCGGGACCGGTCCGCGGAGCCTGCCGTTTCCCGGCGGGCAGGCCGTGCGGCCGTTCCACCTTGGTGAGGTAGCCGTGCTCGAGGACCGAATGTGTGCCGGCTTCGAGGTCGTCGATGATACCGGCGACAAGCCGTCTGCGACGCAAGGACGGGTAGCGGCCAAGTGCCGCGCGGAGCGAGTGCGCGGTGACGTACGTCCTGCTCGCGACTTGTGCCATGGCCGCGATCGCGTCGATCTCGTTGCGTGCCTCGTGAGCGATCAACAACGCGTTGTCCTCGACGTTGAGCCTGGGTGGGGTGCCGCCATAGGTGCGCGGTGCCAGCGCGGCCAGCCGATGGATCACCAGACCTTCCTGCGGTCTGACCCGGCGTGACTTGTCGATGGCTACGTGGATCGGGTCGTTCAGGTCACGGCCTCTCGGCTGCTCGAGACTGGTCCAGCACAGGAACGCGGGTTCGGCGTAGAGCACGGCTGCCCATGCCCGCTGTGTCCAGGTGAGCGGTCCGGTGTGGTCGGCATATACCCGTGGATGCACCCGGCGTAGCTCGTTGCGCCGCAACCGGCGCTCGATGTCGGTGCGGGTGACGCCACCCGCCACGAGCTGGGCGTACGTCGCAATCCCGTCCTGCATCCGCAGCTGAGACGCCAGCATCCCCGCGGCGTGAACGCGTGCCCGTTCGGTCTCGGCGTCGTCGGTGGCGCTC
>NZ_JZDQ02000057.1 GCF_000960475.2 Nocardioides luteus
CCGGGGTGACGTCTCGGCGTCAGGCGATCTGGTGGGCGAAGATGCGGTCGAGCTCGGCAGAGGCGTCGGTGGTGACACCGCCGTGGACCGGGCCGGGCTGGAGGACCGTGGACTTCGGGGCCTTGAGGAGGCCGAAGCGGGCGGACTCGTTGTCGGAGAGCGCCCGGATGCCGTACGCCGTGGCGCGGACGCCCGCGCCGAAGCCGGCGTGGGCGGCGCCGGCGCAGATCAGGTCCACCGACTCCAGGGCCGCCCGGACGAGGGACAGGTCGAGGCCCGGAGCGAAGGTGGCCAGCCGCTGCTCGTCGAGCGTCCACCGCGCGGCGAGGAACTTCTGCTCCGGGCAGTAGAGGACGACGCCGACGTTGAGGAACTCCTCGCGCTCGGGTCGGGGTACGCAGCGGAGCACGACGTACTGGTAGGCGTCCATCACGCCCCCTGAGCGGGCTCGGCCGCGGGCAGCCACGGGCGGCCGCCGTCGAGGCGGGCACGCAGGAACGCGACATACCGCTCGCGCAGCGACTCCGGGGTGTCGTAGCCGGGGACGGGCTCGAGCCACTCGTCGGGTACGTCGGCGAGCACCTTCTCCAGCACCGCGTCGTCGAGCCTCGCGGCGAGATCGTCGTTCTGGGCGAGCGCCTCGGCGGCGAAGGCCCGCAGGACGTGCTCGGAGGTGTCGAAGGGCTGCGCCGCGTAGCGCGCCGGGTCTCCCCCGCCCCCGGGCCAGACGTGGTGGAAGTAGAGCGAGGCGCCGTGGTCGATGACGTAGAGCGCGCCGTTCCACAGCAGCATGTTGGGGTTGCGCCAGGAGCGGTCGACGTTGGCGATCAGCGCGTCCAGCCAGAGGATCCGGCCGGCCAGCGACGGGTCCGGCTGATACGCGGCGTCGTAGCCGAACGCACCCGCCAGGAAGTCGATGCCGAGGTTGAGCCCGGCGCTCACGTTGAGGAGGTCCTGGACCTCCTCGTCGGCCTCGTAGCGGGCGATCTCGGGGTCCAGGTCGAGCACGACCTGTTCCGGGGTCGGGATGTCGAGCGCCCGGCACAGCCCGGTGACGATCACCTCCGCGACCAGCACCCGCAGCCCCTGCCCGGCGCCACGGAACTTGCAGACATAGGTGCCGAGGTCATCGGCCTCCACGATCCCGGGCAGGCTGCCGCCCTCCCGGAGCGGGGTGACATACCGCGTCACCCGCACCGTCTCCAGACTCACGAGATGGTGTCCTCTTCCAGTCGTCTCTTCTCCTCGGCGATGTCGAAACGGGGCGCGGGCCAGTCGAGGTCGAGGCGGTCCAGGGTCTCCAGGAGCAGCTCGCCGATGGCCAGGTTGCGATACCACTTCTTGTCGCTCGGCACGAGGTACCACGGAGCGTACTCGGTGTTGGTCCGCTCCAGCGCAATCTCGTACGCCTCCTGGTAGCTGTCCCACAGCTGCCGCTCGTCGACGTCGCCGGGGTTGTACTTCCAGTGCTTCGTCGGGTCCTCGAGCCGGGCCAGGAGCCGCTTCTTCTGCTCCTTGGGCGAGATGTGCAGCATGCACTTGAGGATCACGGTGCCCTCGTCCACGAGCCGCTTCTCGAAGTCGTTGATCGCGCCGTAGCGTCGCTCGATCTCCTCAGGAGCGGCGAGCTCGCGGACGCGACCGATCAGGACGTCCTCGTACTGCGAGCGGTCGAAGACGCCGAGGTAGCCGGGCTCCGGCACCGCCTTCTCGATCCGCCACAGGAAGTCCTGGGCCCGCTCCTCGTCCGTGGGGGCCTTGAAGCTGGTGATCTTGACGCCCACGGGGTCGACCAGCCCGACGGTGTGCTTGAGCACGCCGCCCTTGCCGGAGGTGTCCATGCCCTGCAGGACGAGCAGCACGCGCTTGGGGTCGTCGCTCTCCTTGGAGGCGAACAGCTTGGTCTGCAGCTCGATCAGCGTCGGGCCGAGCTCGGCGAGCACCTGCTTGCCGGTCTCCTTGTCGGCGCCGACGCCGGGCGCGGAGTTGGTGTCGTACTTCCGCAGGTCCACCGGTCCGGCCGGCAGCCGCAGCTCGTCGAGAAGGCTCATGCCCTGACGATAGGCCCGCAACAAGCGCGAGCGGAGCGGCTCACCCGAGTACGCGCCGAAGATCCAGCGTGCAGCCGACCATCGTGGTCGTCGAGCCGTCGGGTTGCGGCTCGTCGAACCAGGTGCCCTGCTCGAAGCCGACCTTGGCGAGCATCCGCAGGGAGGCGGCGTTGCGGTGGTCGGGCGCGGCGAAGCAGGCCGTCGCGCCCGGGTAGCGGCGCGGGACCGAGGTGAGCCAGACCCAGGCCATCCGCGGCCCGATCCCGCGGCCGACGAAGGCCGGCTCCCCGATCGCGTAGTCGAAGCCGATCGCATCGGGGTCGGGGGTCAGCAGGGCGTAGTCGGGCTCGTCGCTGATCCGGTAGTCCTGGCAGAAGCCGACCGAGCGCCCGTTGACCTCGATCACCCAGAAGGTCACCGGGGTCTTTCCGTCGATGTCCGGCCCGTAGTTCTCCGCCACCCACTCGGGTGTCGGCTCGCCGTCGACGGCGTACCACCGGTGCACGTGCTCCGCGTTGAGCCAGCGGATCAGGTGCGGCAGGTCTCCGCGGGTCATCGGCCGCAGCGCCACCACCGGCATCGGGTCGGAGGAGAACTCCTTCACCTCGCCGGAGAGGTCCACCGCGTACGCGGGGCGCCCGGCGATCCTGGTCGCCGCCGATGCCCAGCTCTCCCCCGGGCGCGTCACACCACCGAGGCGATGTGTCCCGGTGTGGACGGCGACCGGCGTGAACATGACCTCAGGCTAACGCCGAGAGGTCAGTGGGCCTGGCCGCCGCGGCGGTCGACGAGCGGCGGCTGGGAGGACCAGGGGAAGTCGATCCAGCGGTCGGTCTTCTTGTAGACGTAGTCGGCGTTGATCACCGTCCACGGCTTCTCGAAGATGACCGCGGTGCGGGCCTCGGCCACGTGGCCCTCGCAGAAGTCGTGGACGATCTCGAGGGTCTTGCCGGTGTCGGCGACGTCGTCGGCGATGAGCACCTTCATCCCGGTCAGGTCGACGGCCGCGGGGGTCGGCGGGAGCATGATCGGGACGTCGAGGCGCTCGTTGACACCGGTGTAGAACTCGACGTTGACCGCCGACAGGTTCTTCACGTCGAGGGCATAGCCCAGGCCCATGCCGAGGGCCAGACCACCGCGGGCGATCGAGAGCACGATGTCGGGCTCGTAGCCGCTGTCCACCACCTTCTGGGCGATGTCGCGCACGGCGGTGCCGAACAGCTCGTAGGTCAGGATCTCGCGCTCTTGCTGCTCACTCACAGATCGGATTCTGACACGACATCACCAGCGCCATCGTCATCGGCCAGCGAGAGCTCCTCGCGAACGATGCTGTAGGCCACACCGGCGCCATATCCCTTGCGGGCGAGCATCCCGACCAGACGCCGGGTCTTGGTCTGGTCGTCGAAGCGCTCCATCGAGCGCAGCTTGCGCCGGACCATCCGCCGGCCTGCCTCGCGCTCGTCGTCGGGGTCGATCTCGTCGAGCGCCTCACGGGCGACGTCGTCGTCGATGCCCTTGCGGCGCAGCTCCTGGGCCAGCGCGCGTCGCGCGAGGCCCTTGCCGGGCTGGCGACTGGCGATCCAGGCCTTGGCGAAGGCCTCGTCGTCGATCAGGCCGACCTCTTCGAAGCGGTCCAGCAGCCGTGTCGCCAGAGCCTGCGGGACCTCCTTCTTCTCCAGCTTGTCGGCGAGCTCCTTGCGGCTGCGCGCCTGGCCGGTCAGGGCGTCGAGCAGGATCTTGCGCGCGATCGCCTCGTGGTCGGGCTCCGGGTCGTTCTTCGGATCGGCGGGGTCCGCGGGGCGGGGTTTGCGCGTACGCGACCGTGTTGGTCTCGACGCGTCGTCGCTCCTTCGTCGCGACAACGGCTCGACCGACGGGGGCGACGGCTCGACCGACGGAGTCTTGCCGGCCCAGGCTTCGACCCCCAGCGACACGTCGCCCAGCCACTCGGGCGCGGGCCGTTCGTCCACCCAGGGATCCTGGGTGGACGAACGGTTGCGCTCAGACGAAGCCACGGGTCAGAGGGACCTAGAAGTCCTCGACACCGGCAGGCTCGGCCACGGCGTCGTCGGCCGGGGCGTCGACCGAAGGCACGACACCGAGCTTCTCCAGGATCCGCTTCTCCAGCTCGTTGGCCAGGTCGGGGTTGTCCTTGAGGAAGTTGCGGGAGTTCTCCTTGCCCTGACCGAGCTGGTCACCCTCGTAGGTGTACCAAGCGCCGGCCTTGCGGACCAGGCCCGCCTCGACACCGACGTCGATCAGGCCGCCCTCGCGAGAGATGCCCTTCCCGTACATGATGTCGAACTCCGCCTGCTTGAACGGCGGGGCCACCTTGTTCTTCACGACCTTGACGCGGGTGCGGTTGCCGACCATGTCGGTGCCGTCCTTGAGCGTCTCGATCCGGCGCACGTCGAGTCGCACCGAGGAGTAGAACTTCAGCGCGCGACCACCGGTCGTGGTCTCGGGCGAACCGAACATCACGCCGATCTTCTCGCGCAGCTGGTTGATGAAGATGGCCGTGGTGCCGGAGTTGTTCAGGGCACCGGTCATCTTCCGCAGCGCCTGGCTCATCAGTCGCGCCTGCAGGCCGACGTGGCTGTCGCCCATCTCGCCCTCGATCTCGGCTCGCGGCACCAGCGCCGCCACCGAGTCGATGACGATCAGGTCGAGCGCACCCGAACGGATCAGCATGTCGGCGATCTCCAGAGCCTGCTCACCCGAGTCGGGCTGGGAGACCAGCAGGGCGTCGGTGTCGACGCCGAGGTTCTTCGCGTATTCCGGGTCGAGCGCGTGCTCGGCGTCGATGAACGCCACGATGCCGCCGGCCCGCTGGGCGTTGGCCACGGCGTGCAGCGCAACCGTCGTCTTACCCGAGGACTCCGGGCCGTAGACCTCGACCACGCGCCCGCGAGGCAGACCACCGAGACCGAGCGCCACGTCGAGCGCGATCGACCCGGTCGGGATCACCTCGAGCGGCGCCTTCGTCTCGTCGCCCAGCCGCATGACCGAGCCCTTGCCGAACTGCCTCTCGATGTTGGCGAGAGCGGCGTCCAATGCCTTCTCGCGATCACCTGCCGCCATGTTCTTTCCTTCCTGAGGAGCAGATTTCTTGCCCCTGCCTGCCGCTTGTCCACGTGTCTTCGTCGTCATCAAGGCAGACGCTAGACGGGACCACCGACAGTTTCTGAACGGGACCCTCCGGCACGGTGTTTCACGACCCCTCGCAAAGCACGAACCACGCTCCACCTACCACACACGATAGCCCGAACAAGCGTTCGATGTGAACACTTGTTCGGGCGTGTCGGAGCGGCGGCACTCAGCGGATCGTCATACCGAGACGCCTTCCTGGACCGGCCGGCCACCTCTTCCAACGCGAGCTCCTCCAGGTAGGCGAGAACGACCCAGACATGGCCGTACGGGCCACCCAGCATCGCCGTCCGATCACCGTGGAACTGGCCGGCTGATACCTGCAAGCAACTCCGGGCCGGCGTGCTCAGGTACATCTCGAAGGCCGCGCCGGCCAGTCATAGGGCCGCCCGCCTCCCGGACCCGAATGGGCCACCGACCTGGAATGTGGGTATCAGTGATCGCTTGCCAGGTGTCACTTGGCCCCAGCAGGCGGCGTCGCGTGGGGCCGCGCGAAAGGTCTGGCACGCCTCTTCCGACCATGAGCACCATAGCCCGGCACTCAGGGGCTGTAACTACGGCGTCGTGGCCTCCGGTATACGCCAGACGATCCGGACCTGCTCGTCGATCGCGAGAGAGGGGCCACCGACGTAGATCCGATGTATGAGGTAGAGGACAGCCAGCCGGTACGCCGCCGGCTCCATATCGTCGACGTTCTCGACTGTCTCGCGGCTGAGCCTGTTCACCTGGCGGACAACACGCGGGTCGGTCTCAAGCGAGCCGAGTTCGGCGACGATATCCGGTTCCAGATTGGTTTCCTCTCGGAGCGCGCGGATTGAGCGCTGCATAAGACCCGGATCGGCTTCGATGCGGTCGAGCATGCAGGTAAGCACGTACGATTCGATGACGTCCGCTTCAATCCTGCCGTGCTCCTTCGGCTCCTCCCCTGTGTAACTCGGGTCCTCCTTGCACTCGATGGTTTCGAGGAGGTCATCGTCCATGCCCTCGTCAGCTTCATGGGTGGAGATGAAGCACGCCGCCACCCACATGACCTCGGCACGGCTCAGGCCAAGGTCCTCGGCAGTCCACAGATCGGGATCAGGGAACTCTCGGACGCTTCGGCCCGCCGGTGTCGAGAGTTCGGAGAGCATGAGCGACTCCAGAGTGACCCAAGCCGGCTCCCATTCCTGGGCGCTGAGAAGCAGCGTCGCCACGGCAGCGCCGGGGCGCTTCCAGAAAATGATGTCGTCGTCGTCTCCATTGACGAAGTACAGAACGTGATCTTCTGGGTCGAACTCCACTCCGGACATTTCTCCGAGATGGGTAAGAACGGCCTGTCGGCCTCGGTAGCGCCCGACGTATCGGCGCGCCAAGGCGACAAAGGAGTCCATGGTGGTGTCGTCGAGAACCGCGTTGGGACTGATGCCGATGAAGCGCAATTGATCATGTGTGCCGAACCGACGGAGTTGTTGGGTGGCATTCGCCCAGTACAGGTTCCTGCTGTTCGGGTCGTACACCACGCAGTACACGGGGATGTTGCCTTCTGCCCAGGTGTCGCTATGCCGATCGACGGGCACCGCGTAGCCGTTTCCCCGGCGCCAACTCTCCCCTCCCTTGACCTGGACTTTGATGGTGTCGCTAGTGACGTCACCGTCGTCGGTGAAAGTGACATAGAGGTCCTCACCGAAGTCGTTCTGCCCTGATATCTCCTGAACGATGTGATCGTGCTCCTCAAGCAGCGCACGCAACGCGTTCACCGCTGCTTGGCCTACGCGCCGTCCTTTGGGGATCTTTGGCATGCCACTCTCTCCGGAGGGTTCATCTTCCGCCAGCGTGAACTGCGACCTTACCGCTATATCGCGTTCCACCATCCATCTTCATCGCACCTCGGCATAGGCACCACAGCCAGACTCAGGTCTACACAATGACGCCACCTCAGCACTCTGACCGCGGCGCCATTCGAGACGCGATGGTGCGGGGCGAACCCCGCAGCACTGAGCTTTGGAAGATCAGCGCTGCGGACTCTCAATACTTTCGGCAGGGACGGAGCTGCCGCCCATCTCATCGGCGATCGCGACCGACAGGCCACCGAGCACGAACGCGATGATCACCGCCGCGAGGGCACCGCTGGAGAAGGCCGGGATGAGGCGGCGTACGCCTTCCTGGACCGGCTCCGCGCCGTGGTACTGGTGCGTGAGCGCGTGCCCCTTGCCCCGCTCGAGCAGGTAGCGGTTGACCGGGAAGGCCGCCACGAAGGCGACCGCGAGGGAGATCATCATCCCGACCCAGAAGACCACGTTGACCAGCCCGGCCTCCATGGCGCCGGGGATGACCGCCATGACCAGGTTGTCGACCACCTCCATGGTCGCGATCGAGAGGGTGTCGGCCGCGAGCACGACACTGAAGGCCGCACCGAGCGCCACCCCCGACTTGAGCAGCGGCAGGGTCGAGAGGGTGTAGCCGAAGACGAACGCCAGGGCGACCGCCAGGACGATCGTCCATCCTGTGCTGAGCCCGACCGCGGTGCCGATCATCAGACCGGCGATCTCACCGATCGCGCACCCGGTGAGGCAGTGCAGCGTGGCACTGGCCGCCATCGCGTTCATGCCACCGCCGTGCCCCGCGTGCTCGGAGTGCCCTGCGTGCTCGGCGTGGTCGCCGTGACCCTGGTGACCCTCGTGCATCGCGTGCTGATGCTCGGCGTGGTCGTGTCCGGCGTGCACGTGCTCGTCATGCGACGACATGTCGCTCCCTTGCTCGATCGTTCGTGGTGACTACCCGCCAATTCATACCCCATGGGGGTATGCCTTCGCAAGCGACATCCGGGTCGAGGGCCCGCTTTGGCGAACCGTGACCGACTCCCTAAGGTGTGCGGTGTGTGGACGGCGGCACGACGGAAGCGGACGACCCGGGCGTACGTGCGCGCCGGCCTGCTGACCGCGGTCCTCGTCACTGTTGCCGGCCTGGTGGCCATGCATGCGCTGAGTCTGCAGGGCACCCGCTCCGACGGCGAGCACGCCACGCTGAGCCTGCCCGCCGCCCACGTGGACCACAGGCACTCCCTCGAGAGTGCCGACCACGGAGCCGCCGGCCACACCGGGCATCCGGGCGGCGAGGGGCACACGACGATGATGCTGTGCGCCGCGTTCCTGATCGCAGCGGGAGCGCTGCTGCTGAGCGGGTGGTGGCGGCGTACGCGTGTCTGGTGGCTCGCCCGGCTCCGCGACCGTCCCCTGAGCGCCCGGTCCGCGCCCTTCCTCGCACGTCTCGCGACCGGCCCACCACCGGAGTGGGCACACTCCGTCATCAGGTGCTGACCGGACCCTGCCCGCCCGCGACCGCAGGCGGGTCAGTGATGCCCGGAACAGCACATGACAAGGAGAAACAACAGATGCGTACGCACCGTCCCCTCATCCGCACGACCTGGGCCGCGGCCGGCCTCGCCGTGCTGCTCACGCTGTCCGCGTGCGGTGGCAGCGAGGAGGCCGCGAAGCCTCAGGAGGTCTCGGAGACCGAGCACAACAAGGCCGACGTCACCTTCGCGACCGACATGATCCAGCACCACGCCCAGGCGATGTCGATGGTCGACCTCACCATGGACCGCGACCTCGAGCCCGAGGTCCGGGAGCTGGCCGACGCCATCCAGGCCGCCCAGGGCCCCGAGATCGAGACGATGTCCGGCTGGCTCCAGGAGTGGGGCGAGGAGGTGCCCTCGACCATGCGCGACCACGTCAACGGCGGCCACGAGGGCCACGGCGACGAGGACAGCAGCATGTCCGACTCGATGGAGGGCATGGACGACGACATGCCCGGGATGATGTCGGCCGAGGACATGGATGACCTCGAGAACGCCTCCGACGCCGAGTTCAGCGACCTGTGGCTGGAGATGATGATCGAGCACCACCAGGGCGCGATCGAGATGTCCGAGACCGAGCAGGACAAGGGCCGGTTCAAGCCGGCCGTCGATCTGGCCGCGACCATCATCGAGTCGCAGTCGAGCGAGATCGACACGATGGAGAAGCTCCTCGGCTGAGGACACCGTCACGGGCGGGGTCGCGCGCTGCGGCCCCGCCCGTCGGGCTGCCCGTCGGGCTGCCCGTCAGATTGCCCGTCAGACCGCCCGACGAGCCACGTACGCAGCCCCGAACAGCACCGCGACCAGCAGGATCGTGCCGAGCGCGAGCGCCGGATATCCGGCCAGGTCGACAACGACGCCCGAGACCGCTCCCGCGGCGGCAGCGGAGACGCCCATGATCAGGTCGGCGGTGCCCTGGACGTCGGCCCGCACCTCGAGCGGGGTGTGGTCGGCGACCGAGGTCGCCGCCGCGATCGTGGCCAGCGACCAGCCGAGACCGAGCAGGAAGAGCCCGGCGAAGATCCGCGCCGAGCTGCCCTGCGGGGCCGCGGCGCACAGCACCAGCGCAACGAGCAGCACGCCACCGCCCAGCGCCATCACGTCGGCCCGGCCGACCCGGTCGGCGAGCCAGCCGGCGACCGGCGCGAAGGCGAACATGCCCAGGACGTGGCCGCTGATCACCAGGCCGATGATCTCCAGGCCGGCGCCGCCGTGCTCCATGTGGAGCGGGGTCATCACCATCACCTCCACCATCGTGGCGTGCGCCGCGGCCTGCCCGACGACCGCGGCCGCGAGCGCGGGACGCTCTCGGATCACGGCGAGCGCCCGCCGCCAGCTCGTGCCCTTCGGCCGCTCCGCGACCGGAGCACCCTCCCGGGCGACCAGCAGCGGGTCAGGCCGCAGGAAGACCCCGACCACCAGCGCGGCGGCCAGCATCCCGATGGCGCCGAGCGCGAACGGCCCGGTGAGGACCGGGATCCCGACGGCGTTCGAGAAGAGCTCGGCGACGCCCGTCAGGTTCGGTCCGATCACGGCCCCGAAGGTGGTCGCCCAGACGACCACCGACAGCGCCCGCGCACGGCTCCTGGCGGGTGCCAGGTCGGTGGCCGCGTAGCGGGCGCCGTTGTTGGCCGCGGTGGTCGCCCCGAGCAGCACCGCGCCGACCAGCAGCAGCGTCATCGAGCCGACCACGCCGGCCAGCACCGCCAGCAGGCCTCCGGACGCCCCGAGCAGGTAGCCCGCCAGCAGCCCGAAGCGGCGCCCGCGTGCGTCCATCACCCGCCCCAGGACGTACGCGGCGACGGCGGCGCCGAGCACCTGGGTCGTCTGCGAGAGCCCCGCCATCGACTCCGAGCCGGACAGGTCGCGCGCGAGCAGGGAGGCGGTCGCGATGCCGATCGTGATCCCCATCGCCCCGACCGCCTGGGTGGCGACCAGGGTGAGGATGGTGCGCTTCTGGACCGCGGCCGCCGAGGCCGGTGCGACCAGCGTCACCGCTCACGCGCCGGCAGCTCCAGGGCCTTCCAGACCGCGGCCCAGACCTCCTTGGGCGGAACCCCGTCGTCGAGCGCCTCCTGGGCGGTGCGCCCGTCGAGGTCGCCCATGACGAACTGGCGTGCCCACGCTCGCGCGTAGCCCGCGCCGAGCGCGTCGTCCATCCGGGACCAGAACTCCGTGTGTCTCATCGCCCCGAATGCTACTCAGCCTCAGCCCCGCCTGCGGGCGAGGACGTCGAGCCAGACGTCGCCGAGGCGGCTGTCGGCGTGCCCGACCTCGAGCACCTCCCAGCCGGCCTCGTCCAGGGCCGACCGGAGCGCGGGCTCGCGCCAGTAGACGAAGAGCCGGGGCGCCTCGACGTGGCCCCGGTTGGTCCACTCCTCGCCGTCGCCCTCCTTCATCGACACGTGCAGCACACCGCCGGGCCGGGTGACCTCGGCGAGCCGGCCGAGCACGGTCCCGAAGTCGTCGCGGGCCACGTGCAGCAGCGTCGCCGAGGCCCAGACCGCGGCGTAGGGGACGTCGGGGTGGACCGGGTCGCGGAGGTCGTCGGTCAGCGGGTCCAGGCAGGCCGCGGCGTACCCCTGCTTCCGCAGGTGTGCCACGAACCCCTCGCTGATATCGGTGCGGCGCACCCGCACTCCCCCGGCCTCCAGGGCCTTGGCGTCGTGGCCGGGCCCGGTGCCGATCTCGAGCACGTGGTCGCCGGGCTCGAGCTCGGCCAGGAACCGGTCCAGGACCGAACGGGTCTCCTCCGAGAACGAGGTGCCCTGGACGTACGTCGCGACGCTCGCGTCGTAGGCGGCGACGGTCGCCCGCTTGGCGGCCGAGCGTACGTCCCACAGGTGGTGGACGACGTCGTGGAGGTGGTAGCGGCCCAGCGACTCGACGCTGAACACGTCGCCGTTGGACCGGATCCCGCGACGCCCCCACGCGTCCGGCGGGACCTTCTCGTAGACCGCGGCCACCTCGTCGGCGGCGTCCATCAGCTCCTCGGCGACGACCGCCGGGTCCTGACCGGCGTAGTCGTCCTCACGAGCGGTCGCGTCCTGGTCCCAGTTGGCGAACCGGGGCTCGTCCTCGGTCAGCATCTGCTGCAGCCGGTCGGCGAAGATGCGGTGCACGTCGCGTACGTGTGCTCCGTACTCCAGCGCCGACCACACCCCCGGCCGGGGACGCTCGCGCGCGTTGTCGGCGGTGAGGTAGATCTCCCAGTAGGTCGCGTTGTCGCGGACGATCTCGGGAAGCTGGTCCGCGGTGACCGCACCGGCGACGAAGCCGCACTCCGGGCAGGGCCGGTCGAGGACCCAGGTCCAGTCCTTGGTGTCGGGCGTGATCGCGTCATAGGTCATGGCTCCATCTTGACGGCCGACCGCCGCGCCCACGAGGGAGATCCTGCCTGTGAGACGCGAGTTGCTGCCGTCGGCCCGGCGTCAGGTGAGCAGCAGCGAGTCGAGCCGTCGCCGCACGACCATGAGGCCGATCGCGCCGAACGCCAGCAGGTAGACCACCGAGACCAGCGAGCCCCACGACGGCACGCCGAGCGTCAGCTCCCGGCACAGCACCACACCTCGGTAGAGCGGCGTGACCTCCACGATCCAGCGCAGCCACCCCGGATAGGCCGTGACCGGGAAGAACGTGGCGCTGAACAGGAACATCGGCATCATCGCGAGGGTGACCTTCTCGAAGTCCTGCCAGGAGGTCATGTAGGTCGTCAGGGCCATGCCCACGGCCCCGAAGGCCGACCCGATGAGCAGCGCCGCGGGCACGACCAGGAGCGCCCACCAGGAGTGCACGAGGTCCATCGCGACCATGATCATCAGGAACGCGGCCACGTAGATCCCGCTGCGGAGCTGATTCCAGAGGATCTCGCCGACGGCGATGTCGACCGTGCGCAGCGGCGTGGCCAGCATCTGGTCGTAGAGCTTGTTATATTTCAGCTTGAAGAAGAAGTTGAAGGTCGCGTCGAGCAACGACCCGTTCATCGCCGAGGCCGCGATCATCCCGGGCGCGACGAAGTCGCGATATTCGATCGGCTCGCCGGCGTAGGTGAACCCGGTGACGATCGCACCGACGCCGATGCCGATCGAGAACAGGTAGAAGACCGGCTCCAGGAAGCCGGTGACGAACACCAGCCACGCTCGCCGGTAGACGAGGATGTTGCGCCACAGCAGCAGCCGGGCGGCCTCGCCACCACGCAGCGGGCGCGCGACGGCGGTGCTCACCGCAGCGTTGAGGATCGCCATCTCAGGACACCAGCCTCTCGGCGAGCTTGCGGATCGCGAGCCACCAGCACACCGCCGCCAGCACCCCGAGATAGGCGACGTGGATCGCGACCATCCCCCAGTCGAGCTCACCGAGCGTGAGCATCCGGGTCAGGTCGACGCCGTGCCACAGCGGCGAGACCATCGCGACCTTCTCGAGCACAGGACCGAGGTTGCCGATCGGGAAGAAGGTGCCGCTGAACAGCGTCAGCGGGATCATCCCGAGCCGGAAGATCAGCGCGAACGACTCCTCGCCCTTGATCGAGAGCGAGAAGAGCAGGACCGGAGTGGCGAAGGCCAGCACCACCAGCCCCTGCACCAGCCACGCCGCCAGCACACCCGCCACGGTCTCGAACACCCCGAACGCCGCCAGGACCAGCAGGAACACCCCACAGGCGAACAGCGCCCGCAGCACCACCCAGCCGAGCTGGGCCAGCACGATGTGGGAGGGAGCCAGCGGCGAGGCGATCATCGAGTAGTAGATCCGCTGCCACTTGAGCATGCCCATCACCGGATAGGTCAGGTCGGCGAAGGCGATCGTCATCGCGTGGGCGGCCACCATGCCGGGAGCCACGAACGCCAGGTAGGTCGAGGCGCCTTCGAGCGTGGCCGGGTCGGCGTCGACGAACCCGCCCAGCAGCACGCCCAGCGCCAGCACGTAGAAGAAGGGCGTCACGAAGGTCGTGATCACCCCGCCCTTCCAGGTGCGTGCCAGGACGGTGAGCCAGTAGTCGCCCATCCGCAGCGCGCCCGCGACCAGCCCCGCGGGCGCCGTCGGCGCGGTGGCCGGTCCGGAGTCGGCGTAGTCGGTCATCAGTCCACCAGCGTCCGGCCGGTCAGGTGCAGGAAGACGTCCTCGAGCGAGGAGCGTCGCACCAGAGTCGCGACCGGCGACAGGTCACGGCTGTGGACGGCATCGATGACCGCCTCGCCGTCGTCGCTGTAGAGGAGCAGCCGGTCGGGCAGCACCTCGATCCGCTCGGCGAGGTCCTCGACCTTGGCGGCCAGCGCCTCGTGCTCACCGACGCCGAAGCGCAGCTCGGCGACCTCTCGGGTGGAGTGCTGCTGGATCAGCCCGAGCGGCGTGCCGTGGGCCACGATCCGGCCCTGGTCCATCACCACGAGCTCGTCGCAGAGCTGCTCGGCCTCGTCCATGTAATGGGTGGTCAGCAGCAGGGTGACGCCCGCCTGCTTGAGCCGGAAGAGCCGGTCCCAGATGACGTGGCGGGCCTGTGGGTCCAGGCCGGTGGTCGGCTCGTCGAGCACGAGGATCTCGGGCCGGTTGATCAGGCTGCGGGCGATGGTCAGCCGGCGCTTCATGCCGCCGGAGAGGTCATCGACCTTCGCCTTGGCCTTGTCGGTGAGCTGGACGAAGTCGAGTAGCTCATCGATCCGGCCCTTCACCTCGGCCCTCGGCAGGCCGAAGTAGCGGCCGTAGACGTAGAGGTTGTCGTAGACGTTGAGCTCGACGTCGAGGGTGTCCTCCTGTGGGCAGACCCCGAGCCGCGCCTTGATCTTCGGCCCGTCCTTGGCCGGATCCATGCCGAAGACCCGCAGCTCTCCCCCGCTCGGCGGCGAGACGCAGCAGATCATCCGCATCGTCGAGGACTTGCCGGCGCCGTTGGGCCCCAGGAAACCGAAGGCCACACCGGGCCGCACCGACACGTCGATGCCGCGCACGGCCTCGAAGTCGCCGAACGACTTGCGCAGCCCGCGCGCCGAGATCATCAGGTCTTCACCCACGTCGGCAAAGACTAGATGCGCGCACCGACAGTTTCGAGCGAGTTCGGCTCGTTGCCTACCGGCCCTGCTGCTTCTGGCGCCGGTTGTAGTCGCGCATACGCTGCGGTACGCCGACCACGGCCGCGTCGTAGGACGGGACGCCGTGCTTGTTGGCGAACTTGTGCGCCCACTGCGCCGATGGCACCCGCCGCCGGGTCCACTCGCCGTCGTGGGCGACCAGCAGCAGCGTCACCTCGCTGACGACGGTGCGCGGCTCAACGAACCCCTCGACACCGCGGCGGGTCTCGACGAACTGCTCGAGATGCTTCTGATCGGTGGAGTCGGCGGCGCGTACCCGCGTGGATCCGGTGTAGATGCCGCCGGTCGGGCGGCTCATCCGCTTCCCGCTGCGTCGGAAACGATCGAACAGGCTCACGCATTTATTGTGCATCGCCGTGCCCAACGCCGGCCCTCGATAAACCGTTTGGGCAGCCGCTTCGCCCTCGCCTATGTTGGAGGCTTTGACCCCACGCCCGATCAGCCGCCGCCACGGAGAAGCGATGAACCAGCCATGCCCATAGACGGGACCATCGACGAGAGCGCCCACGAGCTCGACGAGCTCGCCGCGGAACGAGCCCATCTGGACGCCTCCCGGCAGGACCTGGCCCGGATGCGCCGGAGGGTGGAGTCGCTGGACTCCTCCGACGCCGGCAACTGGGTCAGCGCCGAGATCCTCGACGCGACGCTCGCCCACCGGCTGGAGCAGCTCGCCGACGACCCGGAGGTGCCGCTCTTCTTCGGCCGGATCGACCGGACCGCGGCTGTCGGAGCCGAGTCCTTCCACGTCGGGCGTCGCCACATCACCGACAGCGCCGGTGACCCGATGGTGGTCGACTGGCGCGCCCCGGTCAGCGTCCCGTTCTACCGGGCCTCGCGGACCGAGCCGATGGGGCTGGCACGCCGACGGCGCTACGGGTTCTCCCACGGGGAGCTGACGGCCTTCGAGGACGAGTCGTTGACCGACGCCGGGCCCGCGCAGGAGCACTCGGCGATCCTCGAGGCCGAGATCGAGCGGCCTCGGGTGGGGCCGATGCGCGACATCGTGGCCACCATCCAGCCCGAGCAGGACGTCCTGGTCCGCGCCGACCTGTCGCAGACGATCGTCGTGCAGGGTGCGCCGGGCACCGGGAAGACGGCGGTGGGGCTGCACCGCGCGGCGTACCTCCTCTACGCGCACCGCGAGCAGCTCACCCGGCGCGGCGTGCTGATCGTCGGTCCCAACGCGTCGTTCCTGCGCTACATCCGCGACGTGCTCCCTGCGCTCGGCGAGATCGAGGCCAAGCAGGCGACGATCGCGGAGCTGGTCAGCATCGTCGGCACCGTCCGCGCGGAGGAGCCGGCGCCGGTGGCGACGCTGAAGGGTGACGTACGCATGGCCGAGGTGCTCCGACGGGCGGTCTGGTCCCACGTCGGTGAGCCCACCGAGGCGTTGGTCGTCCCGCGCGGCTCGCGGCGCTGGCGGGTGCCGGCCTACGAGGCGCGGGAGGCCGTGGAGGGGCTGCGCGCCAACGATCTGCGGTACGCCGCGGGCCGGGCTCTGCTCCCGCGCGCCCTGGCCCACCGGGTGCTGGTGCAGATGGAGCGCTCGGGCGACTCCCCCGACGACCGTGTCCACGACGCCGTGGCGCGGGCCAAGCCGGTCAAGGACTACGCCGCGGCGCTGTGGCCCGATCTCAAGCCCGCCAAGGTGCTGTTCCGGCTGTTCACCGACGCGGCGTGGCTGGCGGAGGTCGCCGACGGGGTGCTCTCGGAGGCGGAGCAGGAGATGCTCGTGTGGGCGAAGCCGCCGCGCTCGGCAGGCGCGGCCCGCTGGACGCTGGCCGACCTGGTGCTCCTCGACGAGATCGCCGACCTGCTCGACCGCACGCCGTCGGTGGCCCACATCGTCGCCGACGAGGCCCAGGACCTCTCCGCGATGATGCTGCGCGCTCTCGGCCGCCGCTCGACCACGGGGTCGCTGACGATCCTCGGCGACCTCGCCCAGGCGACCACGCCGTGGGCCTCCTCGTCCTGGACCGACGCCCTGGCCCATCTCGGCAAGCCCGACGGTCACGTCGAGCAGCTGACGCGTGGGTTCCGGGTGCCGGCCGACGTGATCGCGTACGCCGCTCGTCTGCTCCCCCACATCGCCCCCGACCTGGAGCCGCCGGTCGCGGTGCGCCGGGCCCGCGGCGACCTCACCTTCACCTCCGCGACCGTCGTGGAGGCGCTCGCGGACGCGCTGGCCCGGCCGGGGTCGGTGGGGCTGATCGTGCCCGACGCCACGCTGCCGGAGGTGCGCGCCGAGCTGACCGAGGCCGGGCTCGCCTTCGCCGAGATAGGGGTGGCCGCCGACGAGGAGACCGAGTTCGACGCCCATCTCGACCTGGTCCCCGCCTCGCTGGCCAAGGGGCTCGAGTTCGACCATGTCGTCCTCGCCGACCCGGTGGGCATCGTCGACGGTGAGCCCGACCGCGGCACCGGCCTCCGCCGCCTCTACGTCTGCCTGACCCGCGCGGTCACCTCGCTCGTCGTACGCCATGACGGCCTTCCCGAAGAGCTCGGCCCCGAAGAACTCGGTGGCATCCCCGAGCGGGTTGATGCCAAGGTGGGCGCATGATCGACACCCGCCCTGATCCCCTGGTGAAGGCCGAGTGGCCGCTACGCACCGACCGACTCGTGATCCGGCGGATGGCGCTGGCCGACATCGAGCCGACCTGGGCCTTCCGGAGTCTTCCCGAGGTGTCCGAGTGGGTGACGAGTGCGTTCGCGGACATCGAGGCCTATCGCAAGATCTTCGAGCGCCCCGACGTCCTCGGCCCCGCCCTGGTGATCGAGCACGACGGCGTCATCGTCGGCGACCTCATGCTCCGGATCACCGACCCGTGGTCGCAGACCGAGGTGCGCGAGCAGGCCAACGGCACCCAGGCAGAGCTCGGCTGGACCATCGCGCCTGCCCACCAGGGCCACGGCTACGCCACCGAGGCGGTCCGTGCCCTGCTGGACGTCTGCTTCGGCCCCCTCGGTCTGCGTCGTGTCGTCGCGGAGTGCTTCGCCGACAACGAGGCCTCCTGGCGGCTCATGGAGCGCGTCGGGATGCGCCGCGAGTCGCACACCGTCAAGGACTCCCTGCACCGCACCCGCGGCTGGCTCGACGGGCTCTCCTACGCGATCCTCGCCGAGGAGTGGGCAGCTAAGCGCTGATCCCGGGGCTGAGGGCCGCCTCGATCGCGGCCTCGCAGTGCAGCCGGGTCGTCGGGAACAGCGGCACACCTGCGTACGTCTCCATCGGCAGCAGCAGCTCGATCTCGGTGCAGCCGAGGACGATGCCCTCGCAGCCGGCGGCGACGAGCCGGTCGATGACCTCGAGGTACGCCTGGCGGGAGCTGTCCAGGAACGTCCCCAGGCACAGCTCCTCGTAGATGATCCGGTGGACCGTGCGCTGATCCTCGTCGCCGGGCACGGTGACCTCGAGGCCGTGTCCGCGGAGCCGGTCGGCGTAGAAGGGCTGCGACATCGTGAACCCGGTGCCGAGGAGCCCGACGCGCCCGATCCCGGCCGCCACGACCGCCGCTGCGGTCGTGTCACCCAGGTGCAGGAACCGATCCCGGTACGTCTCCTCCAACGCGCCGGCCACCTTGTGCATCGTGTTGGTGGCCAGCACGATCACCTCCGCCCCGGCATCGCTGAGCGTCGCCGCCTCCTCGGCCAGCCGCTGCCCGGCCCGCTCCCACTCGCCGGCGACCTGCAGCTCCTCGATCTCGGCGAAGTCCACCGAGCGTACGATCAGGTCCGCCGAGTGCAGCCCACCGAGCCGCTTCGCGGCGATCTCGTTCAGCAGGCGGTAGTACTCCGCCGTCGACTCCCAGCTCATCCCGCCCAGCACACCGATGCGTCGCATGCCCTCAGTCTGCCCGGGCGGCCAATACGGCGGTCAGGCCCTCACGCAGATCCTCGACGAAGCGATCGGGAACCTCCATCGACGGGAAGTGCCCGCCCCGCTCGGGTGTCCCCCAGTGGACGATGTGCCGGTAGCGTTGCTCCGCCCACTGACGCGGACAGCGCTCGACGTCGCCGGGATAGATCGTGATCGCCGACGGTACGTCGACCCGGAGGTCGGGGTCGAGAGCGTTGTGGCTCTCGTAGTAGATGCGGGCAGCGGATGCGCCGGTGCGCGTCAGCCAGTAGAGGGTGACGTTGTCGAGGACGCGCTCGCGGGAGATCGTCTCGAAGGGGCTGTCATCGGTGTCCGACCACTCGGCGAACTTGTCGAGGAGCCACGCGAGCAGCCCGACCGGCGAGTCGACGAGACCGTAGCCGATCGTCTGCGGCCGGGTGGCCTGCTGCTTCGCATACGCCGCCCGATGGCGCCAGAAGTCGCGCGTCCCCTCGGCCCAGGTCCGCTCCTGGGGCGTCAGTCCGTCCGTGCTCAGCCCGGGCGGGCCTTCCGCGAACGTCGTGTGGATGCCGAGGACATGGTCGGGGAACCTGCCGGCGAGCACCGTGGTGATGTTGCCGCCCCAGTCCCCGCCATGGGCCAGGAACTCGTCGTAGCCGAGCCG
The DNA here is from genome assembly GCF_000960475.2 of Nocardioides luteus. Lineage (GTDB taxonomy): Bacteria > Actinomycetota > Actinomycetes > Propionibacteriales > Nocardioidaceae > Nocardioides > Nocardioides luteus_A. The sequence goes on from NZ_JZDQ02000057.1 coordinate 19,118, forward strand.
CCGCATCAGCTCCACCCAGGCGGCCGCCGTCTTCTCGGTCCCCCATCCGCTGGTGGCCGGCCGCTCGCTGTAACCGAACCCCGGCAACGACGGGACCACGACATGGAACGCCGGATCCTCCGCGTCCTCCGGGTCGGCCAGCTCGTCGATGATGTCGATGAACCGGACGACGCTGTCGGGCCACCCGTGGGTCAGGAGCAGCGGCGTGGCGTCCGCGCGCGGCGACCTGCGGTGCAGGAAGTGGATCCCCAGCCCGTCGATGGTCGTGCGGAACTGGCCGGCCCGGTCGAGCCGCTCCTCGAACGCCCGCCAGTCGTACGCCGTCCGCCAGTGCTCCACAAGATCGACGAGGTCGGCGAGCGGAACCCCCTGCGCCCACCGGTCCCGTCCGCGCGCCGCGGGATCGACCGTCTCCGTCTCCGGCAGCCTCACCGCGCCCAGCCGCGCCCGCAGGTCGTCGAGCTCTGCGTCGGTCGCGTGTGCTTCGAATGCTCGTACGTCGCTGCTCGGATCGGACATGGGACCTCCTGGCATCGCGGAACCGTCCCTGCCGGTTCTAGCACCCGCGCGGCAACGCCCGGGGTCACTCCTCCGCACGGGCACGAGCGTCCTCCCAGCCACAGCTCACCGGTTCCTCCTGAGCATCTGCAGAGAGACGTTTGATGCCGACCTCGCCGTCGACCTTCCACCCGAGCATGCGATCGGTGGCCATCCGCCCGGTCCAGTAACCAGTGATCCCACCTGAGGCGACGTAGACCCGCGTCCCCTCCGTCCGCACCTCGAGCCCCGGGAGATCGGTGAGGGCACGTACGCTCGCCGCCGCGTTCTCCGCCTGCAAAGCTGCCGTGAGCCGGACCTCGGCATCCTCCGGAAGGTCAACGGTCGCCGCGCGAGTTCGGTCGATCTCCGTCGTCGTCGGGCATTCGACCTCGTCGGCGGTGTCCCACTCGCGCGGCTCGGTCCACTCGAAGCAGCGGGTGGCGGAGTAGGTGTTCGAGGAGTCGGGCCAGATCCGGGTGGCACACTCCCAGTTCGTCCGGCACTCGTGGTGCGCCGTGATCGCCAGCACGATCCGCCGGCCGTCGTCGGGACTGTCAGTCGCCACCAGGATCTCCACCTCCCCCTGCCGCTCCCCCTCGCGCGCCTGGTCATAGGCAGTCTTGCCGGGATAGGTCTCCATCGCGTTGAAGATCGCCACCGCACGCTCCTGCGTCCGCGCTTCCGCCGGCGACCCTTGAGCCCCACGCCCAGAACGCGCCGGCACCTGCAACGAGAGCCAGCGCCACGACGGCCAGGACAACCCACAGAGTCTTCACATCAGCCAGTCTCGACGGCCTCATCGGGCCTGGCGTGAGCGCCGATACTCAGTTTCGGCGTAAACCGTTCCGGCACTGCGGGTCACGG
>NZ_JZDQ02000058.1 GCF_000960475.2 Nocardioides luteus
GGGTCGGAGGAGCTGAAGAAGAAGTATCTGGGTGCGCTGGCCGCGGGACAGGGGAACTTCTCCTACTGCCTCTCAGAGCCCGATGCCGGCTCGGACGCCGCCAACCAGAAGACCCGCGCGGTCCGTGACGGCGACTTCTGGGTGCTCAATGGCGTGAAGCGCTGGATCACGAATGCGGGCGTCTCGGAGTACTACACGGTGCTGGCGGTGACCGACCCGGAGAAGCGGTCGAAGGGGATCTCGGCGTTCGTGGTGGAGAAGTCCGATGAGGGGGTTTCGTTCGGTGCGCCGGAGAAGAAGCTCGGTATCAAGGGCTCCCCGACGCGTGAGGTGTACTTCGACAACGTGCGGATCCCGGCCGACCGGTTGATCGGGGAGGAGGGCAAGGGGTTCACCTATGCGATGCAGACCCTGGACCACACCCGGATCACCATCGCCGCCCAGGCTGTCGGTGTCGCCCAGGGGGCGCTCGACTATGCGCTGGGGTACATCAAGGAGCGCAAGCAGTTCGGCAAGCCGATCGCGGAGTTCCAGGGTGTGGAGTTCATGGTCGCCGACATGGGCATGAAGATCGAGGCCGCCCGCCAGCTGACCTATGCCGCGGCGGGTCGTTCGGAGCGGGGTGACAAGGACCTGACGTTCTTCGGTGCGGCCGCGAAGGCGTTCGCCTCGGATGTGGCGATGCAGGTCACCACCGACGCCGTGCAGCTGCTCGGTGGCTATGGGTTCACCCGTGACTATCCGGTGGAGCGGATGATGCGTGATGCGAAGATCACCCAGATCTATGAGGGCACCAACCAGGTCCAGCGGATCGTGATGGCCCGCCAGCTCCTCGCCGGGATCCAGTCGGAGATCTGAGTCGGACGCGCGGCAGATTCCCGCCATGGCGGGAGTCTGCCGCGGGGCGGCGCTATCGTCTGAAGGCGTGCGCGACAACGGAATCCGGCTGCGCCCGTGGGCACCCGCTGACGCGGCGACACTGCTGGCTGCGTACGACGGTGCCGGGATGTCCACCGAGCGACTCAACGGTGTCGAAACCGTCGAGGACGCCGAGCGGACGATCGCCGAGTGGGCGGAGGATGCGGCGGCCGACCTGGCCTACACCTTCGCGGTCACCGACGGCACCGACGTCCTCGGCCAGATGCGCGTCACCACTCAGCTGCGCGTCCACCAGATCGGCTGGATCTCCTACTGGACCCTCGAGAAGCACCGCGGGCGAGGTGTCGGTAGCACCGGCCTGAAGCTGCTGGCGAGGTACTGCTTCGGCGAGCTCGACCTCTTCCGTCTCGAGACCGGTCACCGCCTCGACAACCCCGGATCCTGCCGAGTCGCCACCGCAGCGGGGTTCCTCGTCGACGGCCGCGAACGCCAGAAGCTGCTCTACGACGGCGTCCGCTACGACACCGAGACCCACGCCCGCCTCGCCACCGACCCCGACCCTGCCTGACGCCGAGACGGCACGTACGTCGGTCGAGGCGTCGCTCCGGTCGGCCGAGACGTCGCTTCGGCGAATCGAGAGGTCGCTCTGGTGGGCCGAGGCGTCGCTCCGGTCGGTTGAGACGTCACTCTGGCGAATCGAGGCGTCTCTTGGTGACATCTCGGCCGACGTACGTGGCGCTTCGGCCTGCGCGGGTGACGTCTCGATTGTCGGGGGTGACGGTTCGGCCGACGTAGGTGACGTCTCGGCCTGCGCGGGTGACTTCTCGGCCGACGTAGGTGACGTCTCGGCCTGCGCGGGTGACTTCTCGGCCGACCTACCTGACGCCTCGGCCGGTGGGGTGACGGCTCGGCTGGGGCGAGGGATTGGCGGGGTCAGTCTTGGATGCGGCCGCGGAGCTGTTTGGTCTGGCTTCGCTGGCGTTTGGCGTCGAGGCGGCGCTCCTTGGAGCCGCGGGTCGGCTTCGTCGGGCGTCGCGGAGGGGGTGGTGGGGCGAGGAGCTCGCGGATCCGGATCGCCAAGCGCTCGCGGGCGGCGATGCGGTTGCGGTGTTGGGAGCGCTGTTCGTGGGAGACCACGACGATCGGGCCCGCCGAGCGGGTGAGGACACGAGCGCGCTGTGACTCGTCGAGAGCTTCCGATGCCGACGGGTCCCAGGAGAGCTCGACGCGGGAGTCGGTGGTGTTGACCGACTGCCCGCCGGGGCCGGGGGAGCGGGAGAAGCGTTCGACCAGCTCGGTGTCGGGGATGACGAGGCCGTCGGGCAGCCCGGGGCCCGGGGGTACTCGAAGATCCTTCACCCGAGAAACCCTAGACCGACCCGGCGACGGGCCCGGTCGAGTCGCGCACCACCAGCTCGGCGGGGACCCGCTGCCGCCGGGCGCGCGAGCCGGGCTCCTTCAGTGCGAGCGTCAGCGCCCGGGCGCCCATCTCGGCCATCGGCAGGCGCACGGTGGTCAGCCCGGGGGAGAGGTCCTGGGCGACCGCGACGTCGTCGAACCCGCTGACCGAGACCTCGCCGGGGACCGAGACGCCCGAGCTGCGCAGCTGGGACAGGCAGCCGATGGCCATGTCGTCGTTGAGGGCGATGACGGCCGTCGTACGCGGGTGCTCGGCGAGCATCCGGCGGATGCACTCGCGCCCGCCCTCGCGGGTGAACGGCCCCTCGAGCACGGGTACGTCACCGGCGTCGAGCCCCGCCGCGAGCGCGTCGCGCACCCCCGCGAGACGGTCGGCGACCGTGGTCAGCTCGAGCGAGCCCGAGACGACCACGATGCGCCGGTGGCCGAGGCCGAGGATGTGCTCGGCGACCGCGCGGCCGCCGGGACGGTTGTCGGGGAGCACGCTGTCGACCCCGAGGTGGTGCCGGCCGACGACGGCGACGCGCCCGCCCGCCTCCGCGTAGCGCTGCACCTCGAGCCGCATCGGCGCCTCCACCGAGGCGTCCACGAAGCCCGACCCCGCGATCAGGATCGCGCCGACGCGGTTGGCCACCAGGCTGCGTACCTGCTCCACCTCGGCCTCGGGATCGCGGCCGGTGTGGCAGATCTGGACGGTGCGGCCGTGCTCGGCGGCGAGGCTGAGCACGCCGCTGGCGATCTCGGAGAAGTAGGGGTCGCCGATCTCGTGTACGACGAGCCCGATGGTCGCGGTGGATCCGCTGGCCAGCGAGCGGGCGTGGAGATTGGCGACGTAGCCGAGCTCGCGTGCCGCCTGGCGGACCTTCTCGGCCACCGAGTCGCTGACGCCCGGGGTTCCGGAGAGCGCGCGGGAGGCCGTCGCGATCGAGACGCCGGACGCATGAGCGACGTCGATCAGGCGGGGGGAGCGGTTGGTTCGGACCATCGATGCCCCTTGTCATCAGGATTGTGACCCTTGCCACAGTAAGCGAGAGTCGGTAACGTCATCGTAAACGCTTACGTAAGCGCTTTCGTAGAGGAGAACCGCAGATGCCCTTCACGAAGACCCCCACCGCGAGCAAGCGGTCCCGAGCAGCCCTGGCCACCTCAGCGGCGCTGGCGCTCGCCTCCACCCTCGCCGCCTGTGGCGCCGCCGCGGAAGGGGGCGGCGACGACGAGATCGTGATCGGCATCTCGCTGCCCCTCACCGGTGACTTCAGCGAGCCCGGTAAGGGAATCCAGCGCGGTTACGAGGCCTGGGCCGAGTACGTCAACGCCAACGGCGGCCTGCTCGGCCGCGACGTACGCCTGGAGATGCTGGACGACCAGTCCAGCGCCGAGCGTGTCGCCGCCGACTACGAGAAGCTGATCAACCAGGAGCAGGTCGACCTGGTCGTCGGGCCGTTCTCGACCCGCCTGGTGATCCCGGCGGCCCAGGTCGCCCAGGACTACGGCTACCTCTTCGTCGAGCCCGCCGGCGCGGCACCCGAGGTCTTCGAGGAGGGCTTCGAGAACCTCTTCTACGCCGCCCCCGCCGTGGCGAACGACCACTACAAGCTTCTCGCCGAGCACATCCTGGCGATGCCCGAGAGCCAGCGGCCCAAGACCGCGGCGTACGCCTCGATGGACGACCCGTTCGCCCAGGGCACCGCCTACGGGCTCAAGGACGCGCTCGAGGAGGGCGGCGTGAAGACCGTCGTGGACGAGGTCTACCCGCCCAACACCACCGACTTCAGCAGCATCGCGGCCAAGATCGCCGACAGCAAGGCCGACATCGTCGTCGGCGGCAGCCAGTACCAGGACGGCGTCAACCTGATCGTCGCGCTGCAGCAGCTCAGCTACCAGCCGAAGCTGGCCGCCTTCTCGACCGCGCCGACCGAGACCGAGTTCGCGGAGGCGATCGGCGACAAGACCCAGGGCATCATCGCGCCGACCGGCTACACCACGAAGGCGGACTACCCCGAGAACCAGGAGTTCGTGAAGTTCTACGAGGAGAAGCACGGCGAGGCGCCCGGTGAGGACGAGGCCAACGCCTGGACCACCGGTCAGGTGGTCGCCGCCGCGGTCGAGGCCGTCGAGTGCGCCGAGCCCGACCCGGACTGCCAGGCCGAGCTGATCGACTGGCTGCGCGAGAACGAGGTCGACACCGTCGTCGGGCCGCTGAGCTGGGACGCCCAGGGTCGCCCGCAGAGCGCCCACATGATCCAGCAGTGGGTCGACGGCGAGATCAAGATCGTCCTGCCCGAGGACCAGTCCGAGGCCGAGTTCGTCTACCCGAAGCCGGCGTGGTGAGCCCATGTCGTCAGCTCTTCTCCTGCAGAGCCTGATCCTGGGGCTGCTGCTCGGAGGTCTCTACGCCCTGCTCGCCGCCGGCCTGACGCTCTACTTCGGGGTCATGCGGGTCGTGATGATCGCCCACTCCGCGTTCCTGATCCTGGCGGCATACCTGGCATGGTTCTTCACCACGCAGACCGGGCTCGACCCGCTGCTCTCGCTGATCATCACCGTGCCGCTCTTCTTCGCGGCCGGCTACGGGATGCAGCGGGCGCTGCTCTCCCGGCTGCGGCCGGCGACGCTGACCATGATGTCGGTGCTGCTGACCTTCGCGATCGCGCTGGTCATCGAGGGCGGCCTGGGCTATCTCTTCTCCGGCACCCAGCGGCGGATCCAACTCGGCTACTCGAGCGCGAGCCTGGAGCTGTGGGGAGCGCGGATCGCGGTGGTCAAGCTGGTCGCCTTCGGACTGGCCGCGGTCTCGCTCCTGGCCCTCTACCTCCTGCTCAAGAAGACCCGGTTCGGTCAGGCGCTGCGGGCCACCATCCAGCACCGTGAGGCCGCTCAGCTGCTCGGCATCGACACCGACCGGATCGCCGGCTTCGGCTTCGGGCTCGGCCTGGCGACCGCCGCGGTCGGCGGCACCGCGCTCGCGCTCGACGCCACCATCTACCCCTCGCTGCACTGGCACTGGATCGGGCCGCTGATGGCGATCATCGTGATCGGCGGTCTCGGCAGCATCCCCGGCGCCGCGATCGCGGCGATGCTGCTCGGGGTCACCCAGGCCCTGCTGCAGATCCCGATGGGCACCACCTGGGCGCAGACGGTCTTCTACCTCGCCCTCTTCGCCACCCTCATGTTCCGCCCCCAGGGTTTCTTCGGAGGTCGCCTTGCTCAGCGCTTCTAGACACAGACAGAGCCGTACGTCCTCAGCCCGCTCCGTCCTGGTGATCAAGCTCGTCGTGGCGGCCGTCGTGCTCGCCCTCGTGCTCGCGTTCCCGGCGCTCGCACCCGACCCGTTCGTCCTCTCGGTGGGCGTGGTGATCGCCAGCTATGCCGCCCTTGCGGTGGCGTGGAACTTCGTCGGCGGGCTGACCGGCTACATCTCGCTGGGCCATGCCGCCTACTCCGGCCTGGGCGGCTACGGCACCGCGCTGCTCGTCACCGAGGCCGGGGTGAACCCGTGGCTCTCGATGGTGGTCGCGGCCGTGCTCGTCGGCGTGGCCGCGGTGCCGATCGGGATCGCGTCGCTGCGGGTCCGCGGCGCCTCGTTCGTGATCGTCTCGATCGCGCTGGTGCTCATCCTGCTGCTGGTCGCGCAGAGCTGGGCGGGCGTCACCGGTGGGTCCAACGGGCTGCGGGTGCCGCGGCCGTTCGGCACCGACGTACTCCGGCCCGAGCAGCACGAGCGGTTCTTCTACCTGTTCGTCGGACTGACGCTGGTCGCGCTCGCGCTGTGGTGGGTGATCGACCGCTCCCGCCTCGGCACCGGGCTCAAGGCGATCCGCGAGGACGAGGACAAGGCGCAGGCGCTGGGCGTGCCGACGTTCACCTACAAGCTGGTCGTCTTCGTCGTCTCGGCGTTCTTCACCGCGATGGCGGGCGGGATGTACGCCCTCTGGTTCGGGTCGCTCGACCCGATCTTCCAGTTCTCCATCCTGACCGGCTCCTATCTGGTGCTGATGTCGCTGCTCGGCGGCGTACGCAGCCTGCTCGGTCCGGTCGTCGGCGCGGTGATCGTGGGCTACGCGGTCGAGTTCTTCAAGAACCAGTACGGCGACACCCAGCTGCACCTGGTCGCACTCGGCCTGCTGCTCGCCCTGGTCGTGCTCTTCATGCCCGACGGGGTCATCCCGTGGCTGACCTCGCAGCTCGACCGGTTCCGTCCGAGCAGCACCTCGATCCGCGAGGTCGATGCCGCCCAGCTGGCCGAGGAGCGCAAGGCGCTCGAGGAGGCGAAGTCATGAGCTCGACGCCGATCAAGCACAGTCTGGAGACCGAGAAGCTGACCAAGTCCTTCGGCGGCGTCCGCGCCGTGGACGAGGCGACGGTCAGCTTCCAGGAGGGCAGGATCAACGCCCTGATCGGCCCGAACGGGTCGGGCAAGACCACCTTCTTCAACTGCGTGACCGGGATGATCCGGCCCGACTCGGGGACGGTGACCTACCGCGGCCGCGACGTGACCGGCCACGCACCCCACCGGATCGCTCGCGCCGGGCTGGGTCGCAGCTTCCAGCTGTGCCGGATCTTCCCGCGGATGACGGTCCTCGACAACGTGCTCGCCGGGGTGCGCTCGGCGGGCGTGGTCCACCGCCTCCGCGGGGCGCACAACCCCGACGACATCGCCCGCGCCCGCGAGCTGCTGGCGCGGGTCGGCATCGAGCACCTCGAGCGCAGCGAGGCCCGCGACATCTCCTACGGGCAGCAGAAGCTGCTCGAGCTGGCCGGGGTGCTGATGGCCGAGCCCGACACGATCATGCTCGACGAGCCCGCCGGGGGAGTGAACCCGGCACTCATCGGCAGGATCGCCACGCTCGTGCGCGAGCTCAACGCCGAGGGCCGCACCTTCATCATCGTCGAGCACAACATGGAACTGGTGATGAGCCTCTCCCACCACGTCGTGGTCTTCGACCGCGGCCGCCCGATCGCCTCCGGTGCGCCGGCGGACATGCAGAACGACCCGCGAGTCCTGGAGGCCTACCTTGGTGTCTGAACCTCTTCTCGAGCTGCGCGACATCGAGGCCGGCTACGGCCGTGCGGCGCTCGTGCTGCGTGGCCTCACCGTCACCGTCCCCGCAGGTCAGATCGTCTGTCTGGTCGGTCCCAACGGGGCCGGCAAGTCCACCGTGCTCAAGGTCGCCAGCGGCATGCTCACCCCGCGCTCGGGGACCATCACCGTCGACGGCGTCGACGTCACCCGCAACGGGCCGCAGCAGATGCTCCGGGCCGGCATGGCCCACGTGCTCCAGGGCCACTCGGTCTTCAAGGAGATGACCGTCGCGGAGAACGTCGGACTCGGTGCCTACACCGTCCGCGACCAGGCGGCCGTGGCCGAGCGGACCGACTTCGTGAAGACCCTCTTCCCGGTCGTCGCCGAGCGGTGGCACACCCTCGCCGGCGCGCTCTCGGGCGGTCAGCAGAAGCAGGTCGAGTTCGCCCGCTCGCTGATGGTGAGCCCGAAGGTGGTGCTGCTCGACGAGCCCAGCATGGGCCTGGACCCGAAGACCACCGCGACCGTGTTCGAGCAGGTCGTACGCATGCGGGACGCCGGTCTGGCGGTCCTGCTCGTCGAGCAGAACGCCCGGCGGGCCCTGGAGTCGGCGGACCTGGGCTGCGTACTCGATCTGGGGAAGGTGCACATCGCCGGGCCGGCCGCCGACCTGCTCGCCGATCCGCGGATGGCGGAGCTCTATCTCGGGGGAGCCGCGTCCCGACTGGAGGAAGGGAAAGCACGATGAGAAGGAAGCTGAACCGAATGATCGCCCTCGCGGTGATCCTGGCCGCTCCGCTCGCCGGAGGATCCGTGGCCCAGGCCCACACGCCCGAAGGACCCGGGCTGACCGTGGTCAAGCCCCGGGCGAGCCTGGCCGACTGGGATCCGCTGACCGACGAGAAGTGGGCCTTCGAGGACGGTCAGGTGATCCTGACCGAGCCGGGGACGCCGCAGCCGGGCCCACGACGACCTTTCGAGTACGCCATCGTCACGCAGGGCCCCGAGCTCGGCTCGCTCACCTACCGGGCCGAGGTGCGCATCGACGAGGCCGTCGAGGTCACCAACCGCGACGTGATCCTGGTGTGGAACTACCAGTCTCCGACGCGCTTCTACTACGCCCATCTCTCGACCGACAACACCATCTACCCCCACAACGGGATCTTCGTGGTCAACGACGCCGACCGGCTGCGTATCGACGACCAGTGGAACGGCACGGTCGGCGCGGAGCCGTCGATCACCGATGCGGCGTGGCACGACGTACGCCTCGACTACAACGCCCGCACGGGCGCGATCGCGGTCTACCTCGACGGCTCCGACGAGCCCCGGATGACCGCCACCGACACCACCTTCGCCGGAGGCCGGGTCGGCTTCGGTTCCTTCGACAACTTCGGGCGCATCCGTGACGTGACCGTCGCGGGCGTACGTCATCGCTGAACCTTCGGTAAGGAGAGAACAACCCATGGAAACCTCACGTCTATGGGGCGGCCTCGCGGTGGGCGCCATGCTCGCCGCGCTACTCACCCCCACGCTTCCTGCGAACGCCGCCATCCCCGGCAGCGAGCCCGTTCCCGACCCCATCCCCGAACAGCCCGTACGCAGCAGCCTCGGCCTCGTGCTCGAGGAGGTCACCCAGCTTCCGAAGACGGAGCCCTACCCCGCGCCCACCGACCAGCGCCTCGTACGTCACAACCGCATCAACTTCATCGGCGAGGTCCCCGACGGCTCGGGCCGGATGTACGTCCCGGACCTGAACGGGCCGATGTACCTGCTCGACCACGGGCAGCAGCACGAGTACCTGAACCTCCGCGACCACTTCGTCGACTTCTGGTCGGGTGCCGGGCTCGGCAGCGGCGCCGGGTTCATCACGTTCCACCCCGAGTTCGAGAAGAACGGGCTCTTCTACACCACCCACACCGAGCGTTTCGACGGCTTCGCGAAGACCCCGACGTTCCCGTCCCAGACGAACCCGGGCTCCGGACGCACCGTCAGCGTCGTCACCGAGTGGCACGCCACCGACCCGAGCGCCGACACCTTCGAGGGCACCAGCCGGGAGGTGATGCGGATCGACTTCGCCGGCCAGATCCACGCGATCCAGCAGATCGACTTCAACCCCACCGCCGACCCCGGTGACGAGGACTACGGGCTGCTCTACATCGCCTCCGGCGACGGCGGCAACGGGGTGAAGAGCGACGACCCGCAGAACCTGGGCAACCCCTTCGGCAAGATCCTGCGGATCGATCCGCTCGCCCGCGACGGGCGCAACGGGGCGTACGGCGTCCCGGACAGCAACCCGTTCGTCGACCGGGAGGGCGCGATCGGCGAGATCTGGGCGTACGGCATGCGTGACCCGCACCGGTTCTCCTGGGACGTCGAGACGGGTCGGCTGCTGCTCGGCCACATCGGCCAGCACGCGATCGAGGCCGTCTACGACGTGAGGGCCGGGGACAACCTCGGCTGGAGCGAGATCGAGGGCCGGCTGCTCTACGACAACACCGACGAGTGCGCCCTCTACACGGTGCCCGACGACTACGACATGTCCGGCTACACGCTCCCGGTCGCGTCCTTCGACCACGACCCGCCGGCCAACTACTCCTGCAGCTCCGACAGCGGTCACGCCATCAGCGGCGGCGTCGTCTACCGCGGCCGGTTCGACGACCTTCGCGGGAAGTACGTCTTCGGCGACCTGGTCAACGGCGAGGTCTACTGGACCGATGCCCGGCAGATGCGCCGGGGGAGCAGCACCGAGGCGACCCTGCACCAGATGCAGCTCTTCGACACCTCGGGCAAGCGGCTCTCGATGCAGGACTTCGTCGACGACCCGCGCGTCGACCTGCGCTTCGGCACCGACTCGCGGCGCAACCTCTACCTGCTGGCCAAGGCCAACGGAAAGATCTGGAAGGTCGTGAACACCGTGCAGCGGCCCTGGCCGAGCGAGGTCGTGCCGTCGCTGCGCGAGGACCTGGTCAGCTACTACGACTTCGAGCACCCCTTCGCCCCGGGCGCGCGCGAGGAGGACCAGGGCTTCTCGCGGACGCTGCTCAACCAGGTCAACGGCGGCAACGCGATGCAGGTCACCGACTCGGCCTACCCGGCCAGCGACAACGCCCTGCAGACCAAGCAGGTCTCGCCGGAGGTGAATGGAAACGACGACTGGAAGGCGGGGACGTGGAACCAGAACGGCGTCGCGTCGCTGGCGCCGTTCGCGGGAGCCGAGCAGATCACCGTGGCCGGCTGGTTCAAGGTCGACATGGACGGGCCCGCGCTCAACTCGGTGACCGCCGACCCGACCGACCGGTTCAACGCCATCGGGCTGGCCGGAGTGCTCTCCGGCAACTCCGACGGCCATGGCGTACGTGCCCTGCTCGAGCTCATCAACGTCGACGGCACGCTGCGGCTGGTCGCGCTCGGACGGCGGCTCGACGAGGGTGCCTCGCAGACCTTCGCCGCCTCGGCGGACTGGCAGAGCCTGCTGCCGCGCGGACAGTGGGTCCACCTGGCGGCGACCTTCGACTACACCACCGGGAAGATGGCGCTCTACCGCAACGGCAAGGCCGTCGAGGGGTTCTACACCTCCGCGGGTGACCCGTGGCAGGTCGACGGCAGCGGCACTTCCGACACCCTGCCGCGGGGCATCAAGGTCGGCGGCTCCTTCCCGCAAGACACCGTCGAGCGGAACCCCTGCGACTGCCGGATGGACTCGCTGATGTTCCTCGACCGGGCGATCACCCCGGACGAGGCGCGGGCCCAGTATCAGCGGTTCGTCACCGCCCGCTGACGCGGGTGGGGTCCACGGTTCCGGTTCAGTGGAGGACCGGGCCGTGGACCTCGCTGCGGAGCCGGGCCATGGTGGCGTCGAGGTCGGCTGCGGTGCGGGCCGCGGCGCCGAGCTCGTCGCGCAGCGTGGAGGGGACCGTGCCGTCGTACTTGTAGTAGATCGAGTGCTCGACGCTGGCCCAGAAGTCCATCGCGATCGTGCGGATCTGCAGCTCGACCGGGACGTCGACCGCGCGGTCGGAGAGGTAGACCGGCACCTTGATGATCAGGTGGAGGCTGCGGTAGCCGTTGGCCTTGGGCTCGGCGATGTAGTCCTCGACCTCGACCACGTCGACGTCGGACTGGCTGCCGAGCATCTCCATGATCCAGTAGACGTCGGAGACGAACGGGCACACCACCCGGATCCCGGCGATGTCGCGGATCTGCTGCTCGAGCGCCTCGAGGGTGAGCGGGCAGCCGATCTTGCGCGCCTTGGCGAGCAGGCTCTCGGGTGACTTGAGCCGGGTGCGTACGTGCTCGATCGGGCTGTGGTCGTGGGTGTGCTCGAACTCCTCGCGCAGGATCGCGATCTTGGTCGACACCTCGTCGATCGCGAACTTGTAGCGCATCCGGAACCTCGCCAGCTCGCGCGTCATCACGTCGCCGCTCGCCTCGACGAGATCGATCAACCCGTTGATCGGGTTGTCGTCGACTGTTGTCATCGTCCCCTCCTGACAGAGCCATCTTTGCAGGCCGCGACAAGACGATGGTGCGGTGCCCGACACGCGATCGGCACGCGGCCGATACACCATCGGGACGCGACCGGGGCGAGCGGCCCGGGGTCACCAGGTCTTCCGTCCCTCTTCTGGACACCGAGGTACTCGCGGGTCACCTGCGCCAGATACAGTGACACCCCTCGGGGGATAAATACCCCTCGGGGGATATGAGGTCTGTTCGGGCTGTTCTAACAGAAGGGCACTTCCCCCACATGCGCACTCTGCTGCTCGTCTCCGCGTTCAACGGCCTGACCCAGAGGGTCTGGTGCGATCTGAAAGAGGCCGGCCACGAGGTCGGCGTCCTGCTGGCGCCGGTCCACGACGACTCCTCCCTGGTGGAAGCCGTCGAGGCGATCGATCCCGAGCTGATCCTGTGCCCGTTCCTCAAGCACCGGGTGCCGGAGGCGGTCTGGGGCCGCTACCGCACGGTCGTGATCCACCCGGGTCCGGTCGGCGACCGAGGGCCGTCCTCGCTCGACCACGCCACCCTCGACGGGCGCGAGCGCTGGGGCGTGACCGCGCTGTCGGCCGTCGAGGAGATGGACGCCGGCCCGGTCTGGGCGACGAAGACCTTCGCGATGCCCGAGGTCCCGATCGCGAAGAGCGCGCTCTACAACGGCCCGGTGGCCGACGCGGCGATGGACTGCGTCGCGGAGGTCCTCCGGATGGTCGAGGCGGGCGAGGCGCCGAAGCCTGCCGAGGAGTGGCCCGCCGAGGTCGAGGACACCGGCGAGCTGCCGCTGCTGCGCCGGACGGCCTTCGAGATCGACTGGTCCGCGCCGGCCACCGAGATCGCCCGGAGGATCGCGGCGGCCGACGGGGCGCCGGGTGCGCCGGCGACCGTCGGGGGTGCGACGTACTGCCTCTTCGACGCGGCCACGACTCCCGAGAACCATGGCGACGCCGAGCCGGGCACGGTGGTCGGTGTCGACACCGACGCGGTCGCGATCGCCACCGGCGACGGCACCCTGTGGGTCGGCTACGCCGCCACGCTCGAGAAGAAGCGCGGCCCCAAGCTGCCGGCCGCCTGGGTGCTCGACACCCGCCACGCGCCGTACCTGCGGGTGCCCGAGGCGCTGGCCGAGACGACCTACGAGCGCGACGGCGACGTCGGCTACCTCACGCTCCGCTCCTACAGCGGCGCGATGCACACCCAGCAGTGCCGGCGGATGACCGACGCGGTCCGCAAGGCGCTCATCGAGGACACCACGGTCCTGGTCGTACGCGGCACCGAGCACGCCTTCTCCAACGGCATCCACCTCGGCGTGATCGAGGCGGCGCAGGATCCGGTGGCCGAGGCCTGGGACAACATCCGCGCCATCGACGAGCTCTGTGTGGCGATCGCCGAGGCCGAGCAGCTGACCATCGCTGCGTTCACCGCCAACGCCGGTGCCGGGGGCGTGATGGCCGGCCTCTGCGCGGACGTCACGGTCGCTCGCGAGGGTGTCGTGCTCAATCCCTACTACGACATGGGCATCTTCGGCTCCGAGCTGCACACCTGGGGCCTGCCGAGCCGGGTCGGCACCGACAAGGCCGAGGAGCTGCTCGGCGCGAAGCTGCCGATCTCGGCGGCCGAGGCGGCCCGCATCGACATGGTCGGCGAGCTCGGCCCGCGCGACGCGGCCGAGTTCGACGGCTGGCTGCGCGACCTGGCGCAGCGCTACGCCGAGCCCGAGGCGTACGCCTCGGCCCTCGCGGCCCGCGAGTCACGGCGTGCCGGCGCGATGCCGATGTCCTACTACCAGAGCATCGAGCTGGCCGAGATGGCCCGCGACATCTTCGACGACCGCCATGGGTTCGCGGAGAAGCGGAAGGCATTCGTCACCAAGGCGGCTCCGACCGAGACGCCGGCGAAGATCCGGTTCTGACCGGGCGACGTGGGCGGTTGACAAACTAGAACGTGTTCCACCAATCTTGAGGCGTGTGATCTGACTCACACGCCTCAAGGAGGAGCACGTGACCCAGGCGCCCCCGCCGCCCGAGATGACCTTCCAGAAGTCGGGCCGCGACCCCGCGGCGATCGGCGCGAGGCTGTCGGCGTGGCTGGCCACGGCCCTGCCGCCGGGAGCCGAGCCCGAGGTCGCCATCCTCGGCGGCATCGACGCCAACGGGATGTCGAGCGAGACCGTGCTGCTCGACGTCACCTCGACGGTCGACGGATGGAGGCAGACCAAGGCGTACGTCCTGCGGGTGGCTCCCCGCCCGGAGGACATCCCGGTCTTCGCGGCCTACGACCTGCAGGCGCAGTACGACGCGATGCGGCTGGCCGGCTCGCTGTCCTCCGTGCCGGTGCCGGAGGTCGGCCTCGCCGAGATGAGCGGCTGCGTCCTGGGCACGCCGTTCTTCCTGATGGAGCGGGTCGACGGGCTCGTCCCGCCGGACGTGATGCCCTACAACTTCGGTGACAGCTGGCTCTTCGACGCCGCGCCCGCGGACCGGGCGGCGCTGCAGAAGCGCTCGGTCGAGGTGCTCGCCGGTCTCCATGGCATCCCCGACGCCGCCTCGCGCTTCGCTTTCCTCGACCCTGTCGTGGCTGGTCATTCCGGCGAGACGCTGGTCGCTCGCAACCTGGCCAAGACCCGGGCCTGGTACGCGTTCGCCTCCTCCGCCGAGGAGTGGGGCGGCCGCTCGCCGCTGGTCGAGCGAGGCCTGGCCTGGCTCGAGGCCAATCTCCCCGACGACGACGGTGAGCCCGTCCTGTGCTGGGGCGACGCCCGGATCGGCAACATCATCTACCGAGACTTCGCACCGGTCGCCGTCCTCGACTGGGAGATGGTCACCCTCGGGCCCCGCGAGATGGACGTGACCTGGATGATCTTCGCCCACCGCATCTTCGAGGACCTGGCCGCGATGCTGGATCTGCCGGGGATGCCGGACTTCCTCAGCGCGTCCGAGGTCCGGGAGGCGTACGCCGCGGCGAGCGGTGTCGAGCTCGGTGACCTGACCTGGCACGAGGTGCATGCGGCGGTCATGTGGGGCGTCATCTACCTGCGGATCGCCGCCCGGCAGATCCACTTCGGCGAGATCGAGGCGCCCGAGGACCCGGAGTCGACGCTCTACCACCGGGCGATGTTCGAGGCGATGCTCGACGAGGTCGGCGCATGAGGGTTCCGGGGGCTCACGGGGAGTACGTCGGTGTCGGCCCGCTCGACGAGTACCCGATCCATCAGCTCCCGCGCCCGGTGGCCTGGGCGGGTAGCAGCGACCGCAGCTTCTACGACCGCTGCTACCTCAACGCCCACGACCGCACCGGCGACCTCTTCCTCATCACCGGGATGGGGTTCTATCCCAACCTCGGCACCAAGGACGCGTACGTCCTGCTGCGCCGCGGCGACGAGCAGACCGCCGTGCACCTGGGCGACGGCGCCGACCCGCGGGGCGGTGACCGGCTGGGGCAGCAGGTGGGGGCGTACCGGATCGAGGTCGTCGAGCCGCTGCGGAAGCTGCGGCTGGTGATGGAGGAGACCCACGGGATCGCGCTGGACCTTCGCTGGGAGGGCTCGTTCGAGGTCGTCCAGGAGCAGCCGCACGTGATGCGTCAGGGGGCGGCGACCGTGCTCGACGCGCAGCGGTTCGCGCAGGTCGGGACCTGGGAGGGGGTGATCGAGGTCGACGGCGAGACGATCGCCGTCGACCACGATCGCTGGGTCGGCACCCGGGACCGGTCGTGGGGGATCCGCCCGTCGGGCGAGGCGGTGCCGGCGGGCAAGCCGGCCGACCCGGCGTTCGAGGGGATGTGGTGGCTCTATCTGCCGCTGCGGTTCGAGGAGTTCGCCGTCGTGCTGATCATCCAGGAGACGCCCGACGGCTATCGCACCCTCAACGACTGCACCCGCACCTTCGCCGACGGTCGGGTCGAGCAGCTCGGCTGGCCGCACGTCCGGATCCGCTACCGGGACGGGACGCGGCTCCCGGAGGGCGCGACGATCACCTGCACGACGCCGGCCGGCGAGCAGCTGGTGCTCGAGGTCTCCTCGCTGCTGGGCGTACCGATCCATGTCGGCGGCGGCTACGGCGGCGACTCCGACTGGGCGCACGGGGTCTGGAAGGGTGCCGGATTCACCGAGCGGCGCAGCTATGACATGAAGGCGCCCGAGGTCGTCGGCCGGGTGCCGTTCGGCGTGATCGACCACGTCGGTCGCGCGGTCGCCCATGGTCCCGGGGTCGGGGCTGACGGCGCCGAGGGCTGGGGCCTCTTCGAGCACGGCGTGCTCGGCCGCCACGACCCCTCGGGCTTCACCGACTGGCTCGACCGCGTCTGACCCCGTCGAGGCGTCACCCCCGTCGGCCGAGTTGGCAGTCCGCTGCCCACTCGGCCGACGCGCGTGACGCCTCGGCCTGCGTACGTGACGCCTCGGCCGGTCTCAGGATCCGAACAGGCATTTATGGCTAAACTCTAGTGACTTACTCTGATTTGGACGGACCAACCAGAGGAGAGCCATGATCCGCCCCACCCCACCGCGCCTGACCGCCATCGCCGCCGTGCTCACGTCCCTGCTTCTCGGACTGACGGCGTGCGGCGGCGCCGATGCCTCCAGTGCCTCCAAGCTCGCCGCCGACGCGGCGCTCCCCGACCAGGTCCCGCAGGGGACCGTGCTGCGCCTCGGGCTCCCGCCCGTCGAGGTCGCGCTGAAGACGTCCGGCCTCATCGACGAGGTCAAGGGCTACGAGATCGAGTGGGCCAACATCTCCGGTGGTCCGAAGAGCCTCGAGGCGTTCCGTGCCGACGCCCTGGACGCCAGCTATGTCGCCGACATCCCGCCGCTCTTCGCGACCTGGACCGACACCCCGGTGAAGATCGTCGCGGTCACCGAGAACCCGGACCCGCTCGCCAACCCGATCTACGAGCTCGGCATCGCGCCGAAGTCGAAGGTCAAGACGCTCCAGGACCTCAAGGGCAAGAAGATCGCCTACTCGCCCGGCCAGGCCCAGGGTGCGCTGATCCTCAAGACCCTCAAGGCCGCCGGACTCACCCAGAAGGACGTCGAGCTCGTCGAGATCCAGAGCGTCGACGACACCTACTCGAACGCGCTGGCCTCCAACCAGGTCGACGTCGCTCCGCTGGGTGGGCCGCAGCTGACCTCCTATCTGGCCAAGTACGGCCGTGACGGCGGGACCTCGATCCGCACCGGCATCCGCGACGACGCGACCCTCATCTACGGGCCCGAGAAGACCTTCGAGGACGCCGGCAAGGCGGCCGCGTTCAAGGACTTCCTCGAGCTGTGGGTCAAGGCCCAGAAGTGGATCGACGAGCACCCGGACGAGTGGGTCAAGGCCTACTACGTCGACCACGAGGGGCTGACCTTCGAGGACGGCAAGAAGGTATTCGAGACCTCGGGCCAGCAGATCATCCCGGAGAACTGGGACGGCTTCATCAAGCGCCAGCAGGAGACCGCGGACATCCTCGCGAAGGAGCAGGACCACCCGGAGCTGGACGTCACCGAGCTCTATGACCGCCGCTACGAGAAGGTCATCGCCGCGGCAGTGAAGGACGGTCAGTGATGGCGACCACCGCACTCGAGGCGCCGATCGTCGGCGTCGTCTCCGAGAAGACCGTCGACGAGAGGGTCGTACGCCGCCGCCTCGGGCCCGGCCCGAGGGTCCCCGGCACGCTGTGGATCGGACCGATCCTGCTCCTGGGTCTGTGGATCGTCGCCTCGGCGACGGGCGTGCTGGACCCTCGGACCCTGTCCGAGCCGTGGGTCGTGGTCGAGACCGCTCAGAGCCTGATCGCCGACGGTCGCCTTCCCGAGGCCCTGGCGACCTCCGCCTACCGTGCCTCGCTCGGGCTGCTGATCGGCGTCGGTGTCGGACTGGTGCTGGCGCTGATCTCCGGGCTCAGCCGGGTCGGTGAGGCGCTGATCGACGGTCCGGTGCAGGTGAAGCGGGCCATCCCGAGCCTGGCGCTGATGCCGCTGCTGATCCTGTGGCTGGGGATCGGGGAGCCGATGAAGGTGATCACGATCGCCCTCGGCGTACTCATCCCGATCTACATCCACACCCACAACGGGCTGCGCGGCATCGACAGCCGCTACGCGGAGCTGGCCGAGACGGTCAGCCTGAGCCGCGGCGCGTTCGTCCGGCACGTGGTGCTGCCGGGCGCGACGCCGGGGTTCCTGCTCGGGCTGCGGTTCGCGGTGCTCAACGCGCTGCTGTCCCTGGTGGTCGTCGAGCAGGTCAACGCGACCAGCGGCATCGGCCACATGATCACCCTCGCGTCCAGCTACGGCCAGACCGAGATCATCGTCGTCGGCCTGGTCGTCTACGCCCTGCTGGGCCTGGTCGCCGACGGCATCGTCCGCATCATCGAGAGGAAGGCACTGGCATGGCGACGCACGCTGGAGAGTCACTGAAGGAGCCGGCCGTACGCGTCGAGGGGCTGCACCGCAGCTTCTCCGAGGCCGGGGGCGTGCTGAACGGGCTCGACCTCACCATCGACTCCGGTGAGTTCGTGGCGCTGATCGGGCGCTCCGGTTCCGGGAAGTCGACGCTGCTGCGGGCCCTGGCCGGCCTTGACCGCTCGGTGGCGGGATCGGGTGTCGTGGACGTACCCGAGCGGGTCTCGGTGGTCTTCCAGGACTCTCGCCTGCTGCCGTGGCGGCGGGTGCTGGACAACGTGGTCCTGGGGCTCTCGGGTCCGGATCCGCGGGCTCGTGGTCTCGAGGCGCTCTCCGAGGTCGGGCTCGAGGGCCGCGACAAGGCCTGGCCGCACGAGCTCTCGGGCGGCGAGCAGCAGCGCGCGGCGCTGGCGCGGTCGCTGGTCCGCGATCCCCAACTGCTGCTGGCCGACGAGCCGTTCGGCGCCCTGGACGCGCTGACCAGGATCAAGATGCACAAGCTGCTGAAGAAGCTGTACGCCGCACACAACCCCGCCATCCTGCTGGTCACCCACGACGTCGACGAGGCGATCGCCCTCGCCGACCGGGTGATCGTGCTGGTCGACGGTGTCGTCGGCTCGGACATCCGCATCGACCTGGGCGCGAAGCGGAGTCCTGGCGACCCGCGGTTCGCGTCGCTGCGGGCCCAGCTGCTGGCCGAGCTCGGCGTCGTCGAGTCGGTCGAGGAGGAGGTGGCCTGATGGGCGCTCGACAGCTCCACTTCAACCTCTTCCTGCTCGACACCGGTCACCACGAGGCGTCGTGGCGGCTGCCCGGGTCGGACCCGCACGCCAACCTCTCGCTCGCGGCGCACCAGCACCTGGCCCGGGTGGCGGAGGAGGCCAAGTTCGACTCGCTCTTCCTGGCCGACTCGCCGGCCCTGTTCGGGTCGCCGGAGCGCCGCCCGTCGGGCCGGATCGAGCCGACCGTGCTGCTGTCCGCCCTGGCGGTCTCCACGCAGCACATCGGGCTGATCGCGACGGCCTCGACGTCGTACAACGAGCCGTTCAACCTCGCCCGGCGGCTGGCGTCGGTCGACCACATCTCGGGTGGGCGGGCCGGGTGGAACATCGTGACCACCGCGGGAGACGCCGCGGCCCGCAACTTCGGCCTGGAGGGGCAGCCGCTGCACAAGACCCGTTACGAGCGGGCCTCGGAGTTCCTGGACGTGGCCACCCGGCTGTGGGACAGCTGGGCCGACGACGCGATCGTGGCCGACAAGGACACCGGGGTGCACGCGGTCGGGGACCGGATCCGGCCGATCTCCCACGTCGGGCCGCACTTCTCGGTCGAAGGTCCGCTCAACCTGCCGCGGTCGCCCCAGGGTCACCCGCTGCTCGTCCAAGCGGGCTCCTCGGACGACGGCAAGGAGTTCGCGGCCCGCTGGGCCGAGGCGATCTTCACCGCCCAGCCGACCCTCGCCGAGAGCCAGGCGTTCTACGCCGACATCAAGCGGCGCGTCGTCGCGGCCGGGCGCAACCCCGACCATGTGCTGGTGCTGCCCGGGATCGTCCCGGTGCTGGGTGACACCGAGGCCGAGGCGCGCGAGCTGGAGGCGGAGCTGGACCGGCTGATCGCACCGGAGTACGCCGTGGCGCAGCTCGCCCAGCTCCTGCAGGTGGACCCCGCGCGGCTCCAGCTCGACGAGCAGCTGCCCGCCGACATCGCGACCGAGGACGAGATCGAGGGTGCCAAGAGCCGCTACACGCTGGTGGTCGACTGGGCCCGGCGCGACCGGCTCACCGTGCGGGAGCTGATCGGCAGGCTCGGCGGTGGTCGCGGCCACCGCACCTTCACCGGCACGGCCGTCCAGGTCGCCGACACCATCCAGCACTACTTCGAGAACGGCGCCGCCGACGGGTTCAACATCATGCCCGCCGTGCTGCCCTCGGGTCTCGAGGCCTTCACCTCGTCCGTCGTGCCGATCCTGCAGGAGCGCGGGCTCTTCCGCACCGAGTACACCGGGGTCACCCTCCGCGATCACTACGGGCTGCCGCGTCCGGCGAACCGGCTCGACCCCGAGGCTGCGGAGGTCGCCTCCTGAAGACCGCCGAGTCGGCTCGTCCTGACCGAAAA
>NZ_JZDQ02000059.1 GCF_000960475.2 Nocardioides luteus
CGCGGACCTGGTTGGTCAGGTTGCTCGCCATCGAGTTCACCGAGTCGGTGAGGTCCTTCCACCGGCCGGCCACGCCAGGCACCTCGGCCTGACCGCCGAGGCGGCCCTCGGTGCCGACCTCGCGGGCGACACGGGTGACCTCGTCGGCGAAGGTCTGCAGGGTGGCGGTCATCGAGTTGAGCGTCTCGGCGAGCTCGGCGACCTCACCGCGCGCGGTGACGGTGATCTGCTGCGACAGGTCGCCGCGGGCGACGGCCTTGGCGACCGAGGAGATCCCGCGCACCTGGGAGGTCAGGTTGGAGGCCATCGTGTTGACCGAGTCGGTCAGGTCGCGCCAGGTGCCGGAGACGCCGCGTACGTCGGCCTGACCGCCGAGGCGGCCCTCGGTGCCGACCTCGCGGGCGACACGGGTGACCTCGGCGGCGAACGAGGACAGCTGGCCGACCATCCGGTCGACGGTGTCCTTGAGCTGCGCCATCTCGCCGGAGACCTCGATGGTGACCGTGCGGGACAGGTCGCCGTTGGCGACCGCCGTGGTGACCTCGGCGATGTCGCGGACCTGCGCGGTCAGGCGCGAGGACATGGTGTTGACCGCGTCGATCAGGTCGCGCCAGGTGCCCGACGCGTTCCGCACCCGGGCGCGGCCACCGAGCTTGCCCTCGGTGCCGACCTCGCGGGTGACCCGGGCGATCTCCTCGGTGATCGTGGCGAGCTGGGCGACCAGGCCGTTCACGCTCTTGGCGACCAGCAGCGGGTCGCCCTTGAGGGCTCGGCTGCCGTGGCGTACGGCCATCGTCTGGGTGAGGTCGCCCGTGGAGACCGCGGCGACGACCCGGGCGACATCGGCGGTCGGTCGGGCCAGGTCGGCGACCAGGTCGTTGGCGTCCTCGACGGCACCGGCCCAGGCGCCACCACCGATGCTCGGCCGGAGCCGCTCGTCGTGGTGGCCGTCGCGACCTGCTTCGCGGCGCACGCGCGCGAGCTCGCCGCTCAGGTGACCGAGCCGGTCGGCGATCTCGTTGTGGAGGGAGGCGAGGTCGCCGAGGGGGCCGTCGACCGGGTCGAGGCGCCCGGTGAAGACGCCGTCGCGCATCGCGGTCATCGCGTCCTTGAGCCGGCGCAGCGCGATCGGGTCGACCGCCACCTGCGCCGAAGGCGTGGTGCCAGTCGATGTGTCAGCCGATGTGCCCGACGATGAGGGCATCCCGCCTCCTCTCGCGCTGAGTCGCGCGTCTTTTGCAGTGTCGCACTCATCGCCTGTCTGCGACTCAGAAATCACCGTTCGCCACCGATTCTGGTCAATCCTTGACCTAGCTGCAGATCCCATCCGGGGATAAGTCCTTTTCACGGCGAATCGGGTGCAGAATCGGCGGTGGACATGAGCACCGGAGTCAAGACGCTCTCGCGCACCTTCGAACCGGCACCTACGTCGGTCTCCGAGGCGCGCCATTTCGCGCGGAAGGTGCTCGGCGAATGGGGTCTCGACGACATCCTCGACGACGCCGTCCTGCTGACCAGCGAGCTGGTCACCAACGCCGTGACCCATGCCGGCACGCCGATGACCGTGTCGGTCGTACGCGAGGAGGACCGGCTCCGCATCGACGTGTTCGACCAGCACCCGACCCGGGTGCTGCCGGTCGGCGCCAACGCCAACCCCGGGGCCGGCGAGCACGGCCGGGGGCTGCTGATCACCTCGGCGCTGGCGACGGCCTGGGGTGTGGAGTACCGCAAGGACCACAAGCGGGTCTGGGCGGCATTCGCGCTGGTGAAGGAGACCATCGGCGCCGAGGCGCCCGCGAGCGATGGCCCGGAGGACCAGGACGTACGCCGCCGGGAACCCGCCGCGGCCCAGGATCCGCTGGGGCTGAGCGGGCTGGCCCTCAACCAGCTCCCGCTGGCGGACATGCTCCAGCTCGTGGTGGAGCAGACCCGGGACCGCTTCGTGGCGGATGCTGCCTACCTCCTGCTCGAGGACGAGATGGAGGACCGGTTCGTGGTGGCGGCCACGAGCGGGTCCGCGGACCCCATCCAGGGACGGAGCGTGCGCCGCGGTGAGGCCGGTGCGCCGAGCCTCAGGGCATCGTTCCGGCCGTTGTCCATCGGTGACCTGAAGGCGACCCCGGTCGAGCTGCTCCGGGGCCTCGAGCTGCGTTCGCTCGCCACCGCACCGGTGGCCTTCGACGGGCGGGTCATCGGGACGTTGGCGGTCGCGAAGGCCGAGCCGAGCGGCTTCACGACCGAGGACGGCGCCCAGCTGCAGCGGGTCGCGGACTGGGCCGCGCCCAGCGTCGACCGTGCCTCGACGCGGGCCGCGGACAGCGAGCGGCGTGCGTGGCTCGCGTTCCTCGGGGAGTCCAGCGTGATGCTGGCCGGGTCGCTGGACCTCGAGACGACGACGGCGATGACCGGGCAGATCATCGTGCCCCGCCTCGCGACGTGGTGCGGCATCTATCTCAACGACGCCCGCGAGCAGCCGCGCCTCCAGTTCGCCTGGCATGCCGACGAGCACCAGCTCGACGCGCTGGAGAAGGCCTTGCAGGACGCGGCTCCCGACGGTCGCGAGGCGCCGGCCGAGCCGGACTTTCCCGGCGAGGTCGCGATCCTCCCGTTGGAGGCACGCAACCGGATCATCGGCTGGCTCACCCTCGGCAGGCCCGCAGGCGAGCCCCTGCGCCGTGAGCGGCTGATGGTCGCAGAGTCGGTGTCCCGCCGGGCGGCGCTGGCCATCGACAACGCCCGCGCCCACACCGAGCTCCAGGACATCGGCCAGTCGTTGCAGCGCAGCCTGCTGCCTGCGGTGCTGCCGGAGATCCCCGGCGTCGACCTCGGGGTGGGCTACGAGCCGACGGGGGAGTTCAACGACGCCGGCGGCGACTTCTACGACATCTTCGCGCTCGGCGCCGCGCGCTGGGGCTTCATGGTGGGCGACGTGTGCGGTGTCGGGCCGGAGGCGGCCGCGGTCGCCGGGATGTCGCGCCACACGGTGCGCGCGCTGATGCGGGCCGGCATCCCGATCGCGCCGACCCTGGAGCGGCTCAACGCCGCGATCGTCGACGAGGGCACGCGGGGCCGGTTCATCACGATGGTGTGCGGCACTCTCGAGGTCACCTCGGCCTCCCGGTTCGGGCTGCGACTCGTCTGCGCGGGCCATCCGCCGCCGTTCCTGGTCACCCGGGCTCGCCCCGGGGTCCCGGCCCGGCGCGTGGGCAGGCCGCAGGCGCTCCTCGGGGTGCTCGACGCGGTCGACTACATCGAGGAGCAGGTCGCGGTCGAGCGCGGCGACCGGCTCGTGGTGGTCACCGACGGTGTCCTGGAGCGGCGCTCCGGGGTCGCCATGTTCGAGGAGCCCGGGGTCGAGGCCGTCCTCGCTGCCGGCGGCGGAGCCGGGGCCCAAGCCGTCGCCGACCGGCTGCTGCGTGCGGTCACCGACTTCTCCGCCACGCCGCCCTCCGACGACATGGCCGTCCTGGTCCTCGACCTCGGCAAGGCGCCCGTCTTCTAGGCCGTGCCGAGCTCGTTCGGGTTGAACTCCTCGTGGCCGAGCACCCCGAGCAACCGGATCTTCTCCTCGGCCTCGCTGCCGGGCACCGGCGTCAGCACCAGCAGCGCCTGGCCCATGTCCGGGGTGGTCAGCACCTGGCAGTCGACGTCGATGCGGCCGACCTGCGGGTGCAGCAGCGTCTTGTGGTCCTCGATGTGGTGGGTGACCTCGTGCCGCTCCCACAACTCACGGAACTCCTCCGAGCGGGTCTCCAGGAGACGTACGAGGTCACCGGCGCGGGAGCGCTCGCCCATCGCTCCGTAGGCCACCCGCAGGGTGGCCACCAGACCCTGGCCGTGCCGGTCGTGGTGGTCGGGCGGGTAGACGTCCCGCGTCGAGGGGTCGGTGAACCAGCGGTAGGCCTCGAACCGGTCCCAGCCGGTCAGTGCCGGGCGGTCACCGAAGATCGAGACCGCGAGCCGGTTCGCGACCAGTGTCTCGCCGAGCGCGGACATGATCATCGCCGGGGTGTCCTCGAGCCGGTCGAGCACGCGCAGCAGCGCCGGGGCGACGTGGCCGTCGTCGAACGTACGCCGCGGGGCGTTGTGGCCGGCCAGCCGGTAGAGGTGGTCGCGCTCGTCGACGGTCAGGCGCAGCGCGCGGGCGAGCGCCGACAGCATCTGGTCGGAGGGCTGCGGGCCGCGCTGCTGCTCGAGACGTACGTAGTAGTCGGTCGACATCCCGGTCAGCGCGGCGACCTCCTCGCGCCGCAGCCCCGGCGTGCGCCGCCGGGGTCCGGCGACCAGGCCGACGTCCTGCGGACGGAGCGCCTCCCGGCGGCGGCGGAGGAAGTCGGCGAGCGAGGCACGGTCCATGGCATCCATCATGCGGGGTGCGGCCCGGCGCAACCAGGGATCGCCGATCCCACGATCACCCGCCGGAACGCTCCGCCGACCCCGGGTCGGGGCCTGCGCCGGGCGCCCTAGACTGAGGCAACATGAGCGAGCTCACCGTGATCGTGCTGGCCGCCGGCGGCGGCACCCGGATGAAGTCCAAGACTCCCAAGATGCTCCACCAGATCGCGGGCCGCAGTCTTGTCGGCCATGTCCTGGCGGCGGTCTCGGAGGCCGGTGCGTCGCGTGTCGTCGCGGTCGTGGGTCACCAGCGCGAGCTGGTCGAGCCGCACATCGCCGAGATCCTCCCCGAGGCCGTGATCGCGGTCCAGTCCGAGCAGCTCGGCACCGCCCACGCGGTGCGGGTGGCGGTCGAGGCCGGGGCGGTCTCCAGCGGGACCGTCCTGGTGACCTACGGCGACACGCCGCTGCTGCGCGGTGAGTCGCTGCGGGCACTGGTGGCCGACCACGAGGCCGCCGGCCGGGCCGCGACGATCCTGAGCGGGATCGTGCCGGAGCCGTTCGGCTACGGCCGGATCCTGCGCGGTGAGACCGGGGTCAGCGGCATCGTCGAGGAGAAGGACGCCACCGACGAGGAGCGGGCGATCACGGAGATCAACTCCGGGATCATCGCCTTCGACGGGGCCTTCCTCGCCGGCGTACTGCCCCGGATCGGCAACGACAACGCCAAGAAGGAGTTCTACCTCACCGACGCGATCGCGCTGGCGGTCGCCGACGGGCTCGCGGTGGACGCGTTCGTCCTCGACGACGTCACCGAGGCCGAGGGCGCCAACGACCGGGCCCAGCTCGCCGCGCTCGGGAAGATCCTCAACGAGCGCATCGTGACCCGGTGGATGAAGGACGGGGTCACCGTGATGGACCCGGCCACGACCTGGATCGACGCCGACGTCGAGCTCGCCCCCGACGTCACCATCCTGCCCGGCACCCAGCTGATCGGTGCCACCCGGATCGACGAGGACGCGGTGGTCGGCCCCGACTGCACGCTGAAGGACACCGAGGTCGGCCACGGCGCCCGGGTGGTGCGTACGCAGGCAGAGCTCGCCGTCGTGGGACCCGGCGCCAACGTCGGCCCGTTCACCTACCTGCGCCCGGGCACGGTCCTGGGCGAGGAGGGCAAGATCGGCGGCTTCGTCGAGGTCAAGAACTCGACCATCGGGCCCGGCGCCAAGGTGCCGCACCTGTCCTACGTCGGCGACGCGACGATCGGTGAGGGCACCAACATCGGGGCCGGCACGATCTTCGCCAACTACGACGGGGTCACCAAGCACAAGACCCGCATCGGGCGTCACGTGAAGTCGGGCTCCGGTGTGACCTTTGTCGCGCCGGTGGTCGTCGGCGACGGTGCGACGACCGGTGGCGAGGCCCTGATCCGGGAGGACGTTCCGCCGGGTGCGCTGGCCGTCTCCGCAGGTCAGCAGCGCAACATCGAGGGATGGGCACTGGCGAAGAGGGCCGGCACACCGCAGGCGGCCGCGGCCGAGGAGGCGCTCGAGGCGGGCGTACCCATCCTCGGTGAACCCTCGGCGACCGGCGAGTAACCGCCGGGGTTGGGCGCGACGGCGATGTTGATGGAGAATCCAAGTGCAGTGACCCCGGGGGTAGGAGCCAGCACATGACCAAGCGCACCACCGAGAAGCAGTTGATGCTCTTCAGCGGCCGGGCTCACCCGGTCCTCGCCGAGGAGGTCGCCGACCTTCTCGGAACGAAGCTGACGCCGACCTCGGCCTACGACTTCGCCAACTCCGAGATCTACGTCCGCTACGAGGAGTCGGTGCGCGGCTCGGACGCGTTCGTGATCCAGTCGCACACGGCGCCGATCAACCAGTGGCTCATGGAGCACCTGATCATGGTCGACGCGCTCAAGCGCGCCTCGGCCAAGCGGATCACCGTCGTGATGCCGTTCTGGGGCTACTCCCGCCAGGACAAGAAGCACCGCGGTCGCGAGCCGATCTCGGCCCGCCTGGTCGCCGACATGTTCAAGACCGCCGGGGCCGACCGGATCATCTCCGTCGACCTCCACGCCGACCAGCTCCAGGGCTACTTCGACGGCCCGGTCGACCACCTGATGGCGCTGCCGCTGCTGACCGACTACATCAAGGACAAGTACGGCTCGCAGCCCCTCGCCGTCGTCTCTCCCGACGCCGGCCGGATCAAGGTCGCCGAGCGCTGGGCAGCCCGCCTCGGTGGGGCGCCGCTGGCGTTCATCCACAAGACCCGCGACATCAACCGGCCCAACGAGACCGTCGCCAACCGCGTCGTCGGTGACGTCAAGGGCCGCATCTGCATCCTGACCGACGACATGATCGACACCGGCGGCACGATCGTGAAGGCCGCCGACGCGATCATGGCCGAGGGCGCCGCCGGCGTGATCATCTGCGCCACCCACGCGATCCTCTCCGACCCGGCCGTCGACCGGCTCAAGAACTCCACCGCCAGCGAGGTCGTCATCACCAACACCCTCCCGGTGCCGGAGGAGAAGCAGTTCGACAAGCTCACCACGCTCTCCATCGCCCCCATGCTCGCCCGCGCGATCCGTGAGGTCTTCGAGGACGGCTCGGTGACCTCGATGTTCGACGGTCACGCCTGAGGTCGCCGCCTCGGCCGCGCTTCCCCACTGTCGCTGAGACTTCCCCACTCGTACGTCGTTTCCCCACCCTCCGGAGGGTGGGGAAACGACGTACGAGTGGGGAACTGTCCGCACAGGTGGGGCGTCTGAGCCCGCACAGAAGGCTCAGCTGACCGTTTGCCCGGTCACGACCTCAGGATTTCGACCGAGCCACACGTCCATCTCGTCCTCCCGCACAGCTGCCCAGAGCCCGCGCCCCTTTCGCGCATCGAGGTAGACCACGCTCTGCTTCCCCTCCCGCCCCAGCCCGGAGACAGGAGCGGTGAAGAAGGTCAGGTCCGACGAGGGCATCCGGGCGAGGTCGAGGGCGAGCCCACGCAGGTCGCCGCCGGAGAAGCCGGAGTCGACGGTCAGGTGGCGGGTGATGATGTCGAGGAGGTCGTAGGCCTTCTTGGGGTCCTTCGGGTCGACGCTCTGCCGCAGTCCGCGGAGGATCGAGCGCAGGACGTACTGCTGACGCTTCACCCGGTCCAGGTCGCCGCCGGGGAGGCCGTAGCGCTGGCGCACGTAGAGCAGGGCCTCCTCGCCGCTGAGCAGGTGGGTGCCCTTCGTCCAGGTGCGGTGGCGCGCCGAGTCGTGGACGGTCTCGGGGATGTAGACCTCGACACCGCCGAGCAGGTCGCCGATCTCCTCGAAGCCGGCCCAGTCGACCCAGGCGACGTGGTCGATGCGTACGCCGGTGAGCTTCTCGACCGTCTGCACGCTGAGCCGCGGCCCACCCTCGGAGAAGGCGGCGTTGACCTTGGCCTTGCCGTGGCCGGGGATCCGCACCCACGAGTCCCGCGGGATGGAGACGACCGAGGCCGAGCGGCGGTCCGCGCTGAGATGGAGCAGCATCATCGTGTCGGCCCGCTGCTCACCGGGCGTCCAGGACGCGGTGGCCTCGCTGCCGGTCGTCGCCTCGCCGCCGGTACGTCCGTCGGTGCCGAGCAGCAGGATGTTCATCGCTCCCGCGGCGTCGCTCGCCGGCTCCGGGCGCTCCTCGAGCCCGCCGAAGACGTCGACGGTCCGGACCTGCTCGTCGAGCCGGTGTGCGAGATACCAGCCGGTTCCGGTGACCGCGCCGACGAGCACGACGAACGCGATCCCGATGCCGAGCCAGATGCGCGACTTCTTCATGGCCGTCCTCAGTGGTGGGGGTCGAGGGGCCTAGAGGCTAGTGGTCGCTACTCGCGGTCGTCGAAGTGGTCCTCCCACGAGCGCCGCAGGATCGTCGGTACGCCATCGGCCAGGGCCGCACGCAGCCCGTCGAGCTGCTCGGAGTCGAGTGCGATCCTCGGGAAGGCCCGCCCGACCTCGAGGGCGAAGGCCTGGCCACGCGTGGCCAGGGCCGGTGCCTCGGCGAGATAGGCGGCGACGTAGGGACGCAGCAGGTGGGCCTGCTCGGCGATCCACATCCCGGAGGCCAGCGCGTCGAAGCGACGGTTGTCGACGCCCGGGGCGAGCATCGCCTCCCAGGCGGCGTCCTTCGCGGTGGTCGAGGGACGGGCGGCGAGGGCCCGGAGCGCGCCGAGGTCTCCCTCGACGGTGCCGTCGCGGTCGCGCTCGGCGGCGATGAAGCGCGCGTCGGCCTCACCGAGCGAGGCGAGGCGTACGACCGCCTCCCAGCGGGTGGTCGGCAGCAACGGGACGCCGACCGCGACCTTGTCGGTCTCCAGCCAGCCACGCAGCAGTCCGGCGTCGGCGCTGGTCGCGGCCAACGCGGCGGCCCACGCCAGTGCCCGCTGCTCGTCGTCACCGGAGGCCTTCAGGCCTGCGGCGGCCGCGGCGGCGACCCGCGCCACCGCTCCGGCCGCGCGCGAGGCCGGAACCCGCTGCGGGATCACCACGGACCGGGCCTCCGAGAGCACGCCCTCGATGATGTCCGCCCGGGTCTCCTCGGGCAGGTGGGCCTCGACCAGGTCGAGGAAGTCGTCGGCCGAGAGCTCACGCGACCGCACCCGGCGCGCGGCGGAGGACCAGAGCACCGCGCGTACGAGCGGGTCCTCGAGCCGGGAGAGCCCGCCGGAGAGCGCCGCCCACGACCCGGCGTCGAGCCGGAGGGCGGCGAAGGTCTCGCCGCCGGCGTTGGGCACGACGACGAGGCCGGCGAACTCCGGCAGCGGCACCGGCTCGGCGCCCAGCTCGACCCGTTTGCGCCCCACGAGCCGGAGCGAGGAGTCGTAGGCGGCGACCGTGAACGCGTGCGGCCGGCTGCCCTCGCGCTCCAGGACCGGCACGTCCCCGTCGCGCCGCACGGACATCGTGTCGAAGCCGGGTCGTCGCAGCCAGGCGTCCACCCAGCCGCGTACGTCCTTCGACGAGCTCGCCGCGAGCGACTCGACGAAGTCGGCCAGGGTCGCATTGCCGAACCGGAAGCGGGTCAGGTGGCGGTTGACGCCGGCCATGAACTCCTCGTCACCGAGCCAGAAGGCGAGCTGCACCAGGCAGGCGCCGCCCTTGGCGTAGGAGATGCCGTCGAAGATGGTCGCGGCGGTGTCCACGTCGGGTACGTCGTCGGCCAGCGGGGCGACCGGATGGGTCGAGCGGCGCGCGTCGGAGCGGTAGCCCCACGGCTTGCTCCGGACCTCCACCTCGACCCGCAGGTCCGCGAAGCCGGCGCCTGCCTCGGCGACCCGGTAGCCCATGTAGTCGGCGAACGACTCCTGCAGCCAGGTGTCCTCCCACCAGGTCATCGTCATCGAGTCGCCGAACCACATGTGCGACATCTCGTGGGCGATGATCACCGCGCGGATCGCGCGCTGGGTGTCGGTGATCGCGCCGCGCGGCAGCAGCTCGTCGCGGTAGGTCACGCACCCCGGCATCTCCTGCGCGCCCCAGTTGAGACCGGGCACGAACACCTGGTCGTAGGAGTCGAAGGGGTAGGGCTCGTCGATGAGGTCGGCGTAGTGGTCGAAGCACGCCTCGGTCGTACGCCGCAGCTCGGCCGCGTCCCGCTCCAGCTCGGCGGCCAGCGAGTGCCGGGCATGCCAGCCGAAGTCGAGCCCTGCATGGGTCCACCGCACCGAGTGCCACGGCCCGGCGGCGACCACCAGCAGCGCCGGCGGGATCGGGGGAGTGGTCGCGAAGACCCAGCGGCCGGCCTCGTGCGAGACGACGGCGCCGTTGGCCAGGACGGTGACTGCGGGATCCGCGGTCACCGAGACGGCGAAGGACGCCTTCAGGTCGTTCTGGTCGAAGCAGGCGAAGACCTTCGAGGCGTTGTCCATGCCCAGGTAGGCCGCCACATAGCGCGACCCGTCGGCAGGGTCGGTGAAGGTGTGCATCCCGTCGCCGTCGGTCGTGTAGGGCAGCGTCGCGGTCACCTCCACCTCGTTGACCGCCTCGGTCGACAGCCCGGCCAGGCTCACCCGGCCACCGTCGTAGGCGGCCTCGACCACCTCACCGTTGACGAGCAGCGACACCGAGAGCGCGCCCTTCAGCTCCAGGAACGTCTCGGGGGCCGACGAGCGGAACCGGAGCCGGGCGTGGCTCCGGAAGGTCTCGAGACCGGTGAGGTCGAGGTCGAGGAAGTAGGAGACGGAACTGAGCACGCCGGCCCGGGTGCGGGCCTCGTCGAGTGTGAGGGACACGACCTCCAACGTACGTCGTCGCAGGTCAGCACGCGCGCGCATTTCGCTGTGAGCGTGATCCGGGGATAGTCTGTGGCAGTTGCCTCGGCGAGGGAGCGCCTCGCGCTCCGTGATCGACAAGGTGGACGTCTCTTCGAGAGACGCCGTGCCTTCGTCGCACGGCCTTCGTCGGACCTGCCGGGCGCCACTGACGTCAGCACCACTCATCGAGGAGTTCAACGCATGTCCAGCGAGAAGATCGTCGCCGAGAAGCGCACCGAGTTCGGCAAGGGTGCCGCTCGCCGCATCCGCCGTGAGAACAAGATCCCGGCGGTCGTCTACGGCCACGGCGCCGACCCGATCCACCTGACCCTGCCGGGCCACGCCACCATGATGGCGCTCAAGCACCACGGTGCCAACGCGCTCCTGGAGCTGGACATCGACGGCAAGACGCAGCTCGCCCTGACCAAGCAGGTCCAGGTCGACGACGTCCGCCGCGTCATCGAGCACGTCGACTTCGTCGCCGTCCGCGCGGGCGAGAAGGTCACCGTCGACATCGTCATCAACGTCGTGGGCGACGCCGCCTCCGGCACCATGGTCGTCACCGACGCCAACACCCTGACCGTCGAGGCCGAGGCCACCCACGTGCCCGAGAGCCTCGAGGTCAGCATCGAGGGCCTCGAGATCGGCACCCAGATCCTGGCCGGCCAGGTCGAGCTGCCCAAGGGCACCACCCTCGTGACCGACCCGGAGACCCTGGTCGTCAACATCACCGAGGCCCGCACCATCGAGGAGCCCGTCGCCGACGAGGCCGCCGAGGGTGAGGCCGCCGAGGCGCCCGAGGCCGAGGCCGCCGACGCCGAGTGACTTCTGACTCGGTGACCGACGGCGTCTGGCTGGTCGTCGGCCTGGGAAACCCCGGGCCGACCTATGCCGGGCACCGTCACAACATCGGCTATCTCGTCACCGACGAGCTGGCCAACCGGCTGGACGGCAAGTGGCGTGCCCACAAGTCCGGCCGTGCTGACGTCGTGGAAGGGCGCCTCCGGGGTACGACCCCGGGGGTGCCCGGCCCACGCGTCGTGCTCGCCCGTTCCCGGACCTACATGAACGAGTCCGGCGGGCCGGTCAAGGCGCTCGCGACCTTCTACAAGGTCCAGCCCGACCACGTCATCGCCATCCACGACGAGCTCGACATCGCCTTCGACACGATGCGGGTCAAGCTGGGCGGCGGCGACAACGGCCACAACGGCCTCAAGTCGATGCGGTCCTCCCTGGGCACCGGCGACTTCCACCGGGTGCGCGTCGGCATCGGCCGCCCGCCCGGGCGTCAGGAGGTCCACGACTTCGTGCTCTCCAACTTCTCCAGCACCGAGCGCAAGGTGCTGCCGTTCGTGGTCGACACGGCCGCCGACGCCATCGAGACGCTGATCACCGAGGGTCTGGAGAAGACCCAGCAGCGGTTCAACTCCTAGGACTGGTGCGGCCGTAGAAAGCGGTCGTACGCCGCGACCGCGGCCAGCTGGGAGCCGACCCCGAACTTCCGCAGGATCGCCTTCACCTGCGTCCGCACCGTCGTCTGGGCGACGCCGAAGCGGGCCGCGATCTCGGCGACGCTGGCTCCGTCGTAGAGGAGGTCGAGCACCTCGTGCTCGCGCACGGTCAGCGAGGCGATGAGCCGGCGCATCCGCTCGCGCCCGTCCCGCATCAGGTGCCACTGCGCGACCAGCCCCTCGATCTCCGCAGGGGAGTGCCCCCGGCGTCCCTCGGCGGCATCGCGAAGCGAGCCCTCGATCGTGTCGGAGTCGGTGTCCGCGGGCAGCACCTCGACCAGGCCGGCCTCGATCAGCGCACCCCACAGCCCGCCGCGGGGAGCCGTGGTGAGGGCGACCCCGGGCAGGCGTACGCCGCGCACGAGCGCACACACCCGGTCGAGCTGTGGCCAGTCGTCGAGGGCGGTGACCACCAGCCAGGTCGCGGGATCGCCGAGGAGCAGGTCGGCCGGATCCGCGTCGGTGGCAGCGGTCGCCGTCACGGTGATGCCGCGCTCGTCGAGCGCGACCCTCACCGCGTCGAGGGTCATCGTCTCATCGGCCGAGACGGCCACCCTGAGTCGCGCGGTCGAGCCTGCCATATGTGGTGCGCCGTTTCGGTCGTCTCGGGCCCCGTCAGATCTCCCTGGGGGTATGAGTAGTCTGGGCGTTCGCGAGCGGGGATCGGAAACCTGTTCTACAGTGCCCCAAGTTTGGGGATGACCTGGGACAACGCTTCCCGCAATGTAGGTTGAGGACGACCTCGGATTTCTTTGACTCCTCAATTCTCGGTATTGGCCCGCAATGGGGTCGCGCGACGATAACGTGCTGATTACGTTTCCTTCAGCGAAGGATTCGGTCACAACATTCAAATTGGGACGGCCCGACAAGCTCGGGCTGGGGGAGCAGGACCTGCACGAGGTCCGATCCGGGACTCATACCTCACTGGCCGACCCGACCTGGGGAGCAGTATGTCTACGTCCATTTTCAAGCGGATCAACTCGGGTTGGCTAACCACCGCGTACGCAACCACGACCGCCGTCTTCATCGGCGTCCAGAGCTTTCTCATCGCCGTCCTCCAGGGGCCTTGGGTGTCTTTCCATACCCACGGAGCGCTCCTCTGGGTCGTCCTGACGGCGATCGTCGTCGCGACCTCGCTGGCGGCCGCCGCGGGCCTCCTGAACGGGGGCGTGCGCATCTACCGCCGCGTGTGCGCGGCGGAGGCGAAGGCGGCCGACGAGATCTACCACGACCTCCTCAGCGCGCGTGAGACGCAGCGTCTCCAGCGGGCCCGGATGCACGAGGTGACCTCGACGCTCGCCGGTGTCCGCTCGGCCAGCGAGCTGCTGTGCAACTCCGACACGCTCGACCCGGAGCGCCGTGTCGCGATGATGGCCATGATGGGCAGCGAGCTCAGGCGCCTCGAGCGCCTGGTCAGCTCCCACCGTGGTGGCGCCGACACGATGCCGGTCGACGCCGGCGTGATCGACGTCGACGCGGTGATCCACAATCTCGCCCTGGCCCACGAGGCCGGCGGCACCACGGTCGTCCACGAGCCCAGCAACGCGCTCGCCACCGGAAGCACGGACGCGGCCTCGCAGATCGTCAACATCCTCCTCGACAACGCCGCCAAGCACGGTGCCGGCGCCGTCCGCGTCGCCGTCCGGCACGAGTCGGGTGAGTCCGGACAGATGGTGGTCGTCGAGATCTCCGACGACGGCCCCGGGGTCGCCCCCGAGGTGCGCGACCGGATCTTCGAGTGGGGCGTGCGAGGACCGGACTCGGCCGGTCAGGGGATCGGGCTCAACGAGGCCCGCACGGTCGCCGAGCGGATGGGCGGGTCCCTCCGTCTCGCCGCCACGGAACGTACGACCTTCGTGGTCACCCTTCCCAGTGCAGTGATCGAACGCTCCGAGGTCGGGGCCGAGCAGGAAGGCGCCTCCGATGGCGTTGTCGCCGCGTAGCCAGTACCGAGTCGTCATCGTCGAGGACCACGTCCTCTTCGCCGAGTCGCTCGAGCTCGCCGTCTCGATGGAGGGATACGACGTACGCCGCGTCCCGATGCCCAGCGAGCCCGTCTCGACCGCCACCATGGTCTCCGTCATCCTCCGCAACAAGCCGAAGGTCGTGCTCCTCGACCTCGACCTGGGCCGCTACGGGGACGGCGTACGTCTCATCGAGCCGCTCGCGAAGGCCGGCGTCGACGTGGTCGTGGTGACCGGTGCGATCGAGGAGGCGCGCTGGGGCCAGGCCCTGCGCAACGGCGCCCGCACGGTGCTGTCCAAGTCGCGCCCGCTCGGCGAGATCCTCGGCACCGTCCGGCGGCTCTACCAGGGCGCCTGCGTGCTCGCGGTGAGCGACCGCGAGCGGCTGATCCGGATCTGGTTCGAGCGTCAGCACGAGGTCGCCGAGCTGAGCCGCCGCATCGAGCTGCTCACCAAGCGTGAGTCGCAGGTGCTCGGCCATCTGATGCTCGGCCGCACCGTCCACGAGATCGCCGTCATCGGCGTCGTCTCCGAGGCGACCGTGCGCACCCAGGTGAAGTCCATCCTCGCCAAGCTCCAGGTCACCTCCCAGATCGCCGCCGTCGGTCTCGCCCACCGTCTCGGCTGGCGCTCCCCGCAGTCGCTGGAGTGAGCCGACTGGTCTGGACCACCGGGTTCCGGTTCCCTCATTTGGTCTAACCGGACCCCTTTCGGCCCCCAACGACCACCTTCTTCCCGCATTGTTCTGGCATGAACTAGCGTCCGGGCGCCCAGCAGCCATGGGGGAGATGAATGACGATAGAGCTGGCGTCGGTGGAGACAGCGGTCCCGCTCGACATCAACCGCCGGAGGGTGTCCGCCAAGGCACCCTCTCTTCGGTTGCAGGCCTCGATGCTCGACGGGCTCACGCTGATGATCCTCGCTCCGCTGATCGTGCGGCAGGAGCTCGTCCACGCGCTGGTGTGGGGCCTGCTCTGGGCCCTCGCCACCAGGATCACCGCGCCGAAGATCCTGCCCGGTGCCGAGCGCCTGCGAGCGACGGTCTCGGGGGTCTTCAAGGCGTTCATGGCGATGAGCATGGCGACCTGGCTGCTGGGTGCGGTGGTCGATCTGCCTCAGGGGCAGCTGGTCGTGCAGACGATCCTCGGCCTGGCCACCGCGCTCGCGTTCCGGGTGGTGGGCTACATCTTCAGCTCCCGTCCGCGCACGCCGCTGCGGGTCGTCGTCGTCGAGGCGGCTCATGACCACGGAGCGATCCCGGAGTGGACCCACCGGCTCAGCGGCGGCCTGATGGAGGCGGCGGCGGTCTGCCGCGCCGACGGGCTCTCCGGTGCGATCGCCTCGGTCGCACCCGACGCGGTGCTGGTCGTCCCCGGGCCCGACCTGGCGGGTCGCGAGATCCAGCGGCTGGCCTGGACGAGCGAGTCCTTCGGCCTGCCGCTCCTGGTCAGCACCCGGATGCAGGACGTGACCCCGCAGCGTACGTCCTCGATGCGGCTCGGCTCGATGACCCTCCTCTACGTCGACGAGGCGCTCCGGGCGCGGCTGACCCGGGTGGTCAAGTACGTGTGGGAGTGGCTGGCCGCGGCGGCCGCCGTCGCGGTGCTCCTCCCGGTCTTCGTCGTCGTGGCGATCGTGATCAAGCTCGACTCCTCGGGCCCGGTCTTCTTCCGGCAGGTGCGCGTGGGCCGCAACGGCAAGGAGTTCCGGATCTGGAAGTTCCGCACCATGGTCGTCGATGCCGAGTCGCTGCTGCGCACGCTCGACCACCGCCCCGGCCACGTCCTCTTCAAGCTGCGTGCGGACCCCCGGGTGACCCGCGTGGGACGGGTGCTGCGGAAGTACTCCCTCGACGAGCTGCCGCAGCTGTTCAACATCGTGCTGGGCCAGATGTCGCTGGTCGGGCCCCGGCCGGGGCTGCCGAGCGAGGTGGCGATGTACGATCGGGACTCGCATCGCCGACTCGCAGTTGCACCCGGTCTGACCGGGCTGTGGCAGGTCTCGGGGCGGTCGGACCTCTCCTGGGAGGACACGGTCCGGCTGGACCTGGACTACGTGGACAACTGGACGCTGCTGCGGGACTTCGGAATCGTCGTTCGTACGGTCAAGGCTGTTGTGCGTGGCTCTGGCGCCTACTAGTGAGTGTCGCCTAAACTCCCAGGCCGCGGTGTGAGCAACCCAACACGTACGAACAACTGGATCCTCGACGGGAACGTCCCCCATGCAAACCTCCCCCCACCCCATGATTGCCGGCCGTTATGAGCTGCACCGCCTGATCGGGCGTGGCGGTATGGGCGAGGTATGGCAGGCCATGGACCTCACCCTGCAACGCTGGGTAGCGGTCAAGATCGTGCGGACGTCGGCCGACCCGACGATGATCGAGCGGTTCCGGCGCGAGTCGCTCTCCACCGCGGCCGCCAGCCATCCCGGCACCGTGCAGGTCCACGACGCCGGCATCGAGCGCACCGGCAACGGTCCGATGGCCTTCCTCGTCATGGAGCTGCTGGCCGGCCCCGACCTCGGCGAACGCCTGCGCTCGCACGGCCCACTGATCGCGCGCGAGGCCGGCGAGGTCATCGTCCAGGCCGCGCGCACCCTCGCTGCGGTCCACGGGCAGGGCATCGTCCACCGCGACATCAAGCCGTCCAACCTCGTCTACGACGCCGACCGCCGGATCCGGATCGTCGACTTCGGGATCGCCCAGCTCGCCGCGTCGGGTGGCCGGCGACTGACCTCCACTCACGACGTCGTCGGGAGCCTCGGCTACCTCTCGCCCGAGCGTGGTTCGGGTGGCGAGGTCGGGCCGCCGAGCGACATCTACTCGCTGGGCTGCGTCTTCTACGAGATGCTCACCGGTCGCACGCCCTACTCCGGCGGCGCTCCGGCGACGGTGGTCTACCAGCACGCCACCGCGCCGATCCCGCGGGTCAGCGGCCTGGTCCAGGTGCCGGGCATCATCGACGACCTGGTCGCGATGATGATGGCCAAGGAGCCCGGACAGCGGCCGAGCGCGCAGGACGTCGTCGCCGTGCTCACCGGCTCGGGCCCGCTGCCGGTCTTCGACGCGCAGGTGCCTGCGCCGCGCGCGACGCACGCGTCCGGACCGATCAGCACCTCCGGTGCCTTTCCGGCGTACGCCGGGAGCGGGTCGTTCCCCGCTGCCGGTGCCACCGGGTCGACCGGTGGGTTCTCGAGGATCGGCGCGAGCGGCCCGATCCCGACGGGCGGGTCGCGGGCGGCGAAGCGCTCGGGTGCCAACCGCACGCTGAGCGTCCTGCTGGCCGTGGCCCTGGCCGGGGTCGCGGTCGGTGGCTGGGCGACGTTCGCCGCCTTCGGGAGATCCAGCGAGACGGCTCGAGCGGCCGCGCTCAGCGAGGCGCTTCCGGAGACCATCGAGCTCGCCGTCGACGTGATCTTCGAACGCGACGCCCTGCAACCGGTCGCGCAGGCGCCGGTCAACGTACGCTCCACCTACCTGCACACCACCGACGTCGCGGTCGAGGAGTGGCAGACGGCCGCGGCCGAGATCGACGTCGACGGTGACCCCGAGCTGCGCACGCTCCACCATGACATCACCGAGGTGCTCAAGGACTTCGAGCTCTACCGGGTCGAGATGCAGGAGGGCGACCGGGCGGCCCAGGATGCGGCTCGCGAGGTCTACACCGGCCTGGCCGGCAACCTGCTGATGCTCGCCGCCCAGGTACCGGAGCTGGAGGACGACCAGACCGGCGACCAGCTCCGCAACCTCAGCAACCTGAAGGCAGCCGCGGACGCGTTCAGCATCGAGCGTGAGCTCATCGTGGTGGCGCTCTCCGAGGGCGATATCGACACCAAGTCGGTCAAGGACCTCACCGATGCCGAGGCGGCCTGGGTGAAGGCGTCCTCGGCGTTCTACTCGGGTGCCTCGCCCGAGCTGCAGGCCGACCTCGACCGGGTCTCGGACGGCACGTTCGACAAGGGCTCGGGCGCGATGATGGTGCAGCGTACGGTCCGCGACGTCGCCGCCAAGGGCAGCATCGAAGGGGTCGTCAAGGAGCTGAACGCGTCCTCGAAGGGCGAGCCGATCGTCCGCACCTGGTCCGACGGTGCCGTGGCGTACGTCCAGAGCCTTCGCGAGGTGATCCAGAAGTCGACCGAGACGATGGCCGACGAGGTCACCGACGAGCACGAGCGTGCCAAGACCGGGCTGATCCTGCGTGCCGTGCTCACCGGGGTGGCGCTGCTCGCCGCGATCGGACTCGGCTTGGGCCTATATCGGGCTCAGCATCGGAGTCGGCGGACGTCTCGATAGAGTGCCGCGGGTGACCTTCGTAGCCGGTGTACCCACGCCCGAGATCCTCGCCTCCGACCACCTGCTCGCCGCCTGGCTGGCCGAGACCGCCGGCCGCCGGCTGCTCGAGGTGCGTGCCACCTCCGGTCTCGAGGGCAAGGAGCTGAAGGACGCCGGCGACCTGGCCGCCCATGAGCTGCTGATGGAGCTCGTCGCCGAATACCGTCCGGAGGACGGGGTCCTGTCCGAGGAGGGCAAGGACTCCAAGGAGCGGCTCACCCAGGACCGGGTCTGGATCATCGACCCGCTCGACGGCACCCGTGAGTTCTCCGAGCCCCCGCGCGACGACTGGGCCGTGCACGTGGC
This sequence comes from Nocardioides luteus, assembly GCF_000960475.2. Classification (GTDB taxonomy): domain Bacteria; phylum Actinomycetota; class Actinomycetes; order Propionibacteriales; family Nocardioidaceae; genus Nocardioides; species Nocardioides luteus_A. The sequence continues at coordinate 18,726 of NZ_JZDQ02000059.1, forward strand.
CCTGTGGGCCTCCTCCAACGGCGGCGAGCTGATCGCCGGCGCGGTCGCGCAGCCGGCGCTCGCGGACGCGTCCGTGCAGAGCACCTTCCACACCGGCGCGGCCCCTGTCGTGCCCCCCTCGACCTCGCCCCGTCCGCGGATCGCGGTCTCCCGCAGCCGCCCGCCGGCCTTCGTCGAAGCGCTGGCCGAGGAGCTCGGCGCCGAGCTGGTGCCGATGGGATCGGCCGGCGTGAAGATGATGTCGGTCGTGCGCGACATCTCCGACGCGTACGTCCACGCCGGTGGGCAGTACGAGTGGGACTCGGCCGCTCCCGTGGCCGTGGCTGCTGCTGCCGGGCTGTTCACCTCTCGCATCGACGGCTCGCCGCTGCGCTACAACCAGGACGATGTCTACCTGCCTGATGTGATCGTGTGTCGGCCGGAGCTCTCTGAGCAGATTCTGTCGTTCATCAAGCGGCACGGGGTGGAGTGACGCCTTTTCGGCACCGCGCTTAGGTGCTGGATCTTGGGGCTGGTCTT
>NZ_JZDQ02000060.1 GCF_000960475.2 Nocardioides luteus
TGACGAGCCGACTCGGCGGAGATTCTGGTCAGGATGAGCCGACTCGGCGGCCTGGGCGGTCAGACGGACTCGGCCTCGGCGAGCTGACGCTTCCACTCGCGGAAGGTCTCCTCGGTGCGGCCGCGGCGCCAGTAGCCGGAGATGGAGAGATCGGTCTTCGGGACGCCGCGCTCCTTGAGGAGGTAGGGGCGGATGCCGTGCATCGTGACCGCGGCCTCGCCGTGGACGAACGCGTGGACACGGCCGTCGAGCCACTTCAGGCCGCGGATGGCGGTGACGAGCGGCTGCTCGTGACCCTCGGCGTCCTCGGCGGCGTGGTGGGTGTGGCCGCCGGTGACCAGCCAGGTCACCTCGACGCCCGTCGGGTGGTCGAGGTGCTGCTCGTGACCGGGGGCGGGGATGTCGATGACGGCGTAGCCGCGGGCGTCGGCCGGCAGCGCGGCCAGGGCCGCGCGGATGGCGGGCAGGGCGGTCTCGTCACCGGCGATCAGGTGCCAGTCGGCCTCCGGGTCGGGCGCGTAGGCGCCGCCGGGCCCGCGGGCCACCAGGATGTCGCCGGGCTGGGCCGCGGCGGCCCAGGGTCCCGCGTAGCCCTCGGTGCCGTGGACGACGAAGTCGATGTCGAGGGTGCCGTCCTCGACCGAGGGGTTGAGGGCGGTGTAGGTGCGCACCACCTCGCCGTCCGCCTGCGGGAAGACGAGCTTCACGTAGCGGTCCGTGAACACGCTCGACGCGAAGGCGCCCAGGTCCTCGGAACGGAAGCTCACCCGGATCATCGTCGGACTGAGCCGCTCGGTGGCGGTGACGACGAGGACGGTCTCAGGCCTGGCGGGACGGTTCATGTAGGCAACCCTAACTTGGCGTCAAACCGACCGCAGCCAACCCGCCTGCCGGGGCTGGGTGGTGTCGACCGGCTCGGCGGGCGCTGGGATGTCCGGGATGGCCGGGGTGGGCGGAGCGGGGCGCTGAGGCTTGCTGACCAGCGACAGGCTCGGCTCGAGCACCCGCAGCAGCGCCTCGACGTGGCCGCGTGCCTCGGTCACCAGCCGCCGGGCCTCCCGTGGCGACCGTTTCCGCAGGTCGAGGAGGTCATCGTCGGCCGGCCGCCGGACCCGCCGGCGGGCCCTCTGCAGCGGAGCGAGCTCGACCAGCGTACGCACCCGGGTGGCCGCATCCGCCTCCGAGCCCGCGGGCCCGCCCAGGGCCGTACGCCCCAGCAGATCGCCGAGCGCGGCGATCTCGACGAGGGTGAAGGTGCGCTTGACCGCCGAGGGCACCAGCCGGGCGACCTCGGTGCGGTGGGAGCGTTCGGCGGTGATGATCAGGTCGGCGCTCTCGATGTCGGCAGCGTCGAGGGGGTAGGCCTGGTGGCGGGACAGCCGGGTGCCGGCCAGAGCCACCTCGGAGGCGATCATCGGGTCCATGTCGTAACCCTCGAGCGCCTCGCTGCCGGCCGAGATCACGGTGATGCCGTGGCGCGCGAGCCCACCGATCTGTCCGACGCCTTCACGGAGCATCGCCTCGATCGCCGGCGAACGTCGTACGTTCCCGGTGCAGACGACCAGGATCGTCGCGGTGTCCATCGTGCCTACCTTCGAGTTGCCTAGCGATTCTGGAGCGTGGAATCGCGCATCCACGCGGCCAACCCCCGAACGTGACGAACAGACATTACGCAGTCGGCCTACGGCCCCCGAAACCGACCGGGGATCAATCCCCCATTTGGGGGAACGAGTCGAACACCCGGCCCTGTCATCCCCAGAATCGGGTGAGGATGTGCGATGGCCCCGCGGACCTGCCTCGACGGCGCCACCCATTGCCTCGGGCTCCGCTTCGGCGGATGAGCCGCGGACGAGCAGCCTGGCACAGACATCGGACGGAGTGACCTGTTGGACCTGCGCGACTATGTCGCTGCCCTGCGCAAGCGGTGGTACATCGTCGCGGTGCTCGCGATCATCGGTGCCGGCGTGGCGTTCGCCCAGGCGCACGCGAGCCCGCCGCAGTACCGCGCGCAGAGCACCGTCTTCGTCTCGATCGCGCGTGGCGCGACCACCCAGGAGCTGGTCCAGGGCTCGACCTTCACCCAGGACATCGTCCAGTCCTACGCCAAGCTCGCCACCATGCCGGTCGTCCTCGACCAGGTGATCTACGACCTCGACCTGGACACCACCCCCAAGGCGCTGGCCGAGCAGATCACCGCCGAGAACCCGATCGACACCGTGATCATCGAGATCGACGCGGTGGCCACCACCAGCAGCGGCGCCTCCGACCTCGCCAACTCGGTCGCCGACGAGCTCACCACCACGATCACCAACCTCTCCCCCAGCTCCAACAAGAAGTCCGCGGTCGAGGTGACCGTCGTCGCCCGTGCCGACCCGCCCGAGGAGGCGTTCGCGCCGCGTACGCGGCTGGCCGCTCTGGTCGGCTTCGCCGCCGGCTTCGGGCTCGGCGTCGCGATCGCGGTGGTCCGTGCGCTCCTCGACACCCGGGTCCGGACCGCGGCCGAGATCGAGCAGCTCACCGACGTGGGGTTGCTCGGGGCCATCCCGCGGCGCCGCGGCCGGCGGCGGTCGAGCGGCGCGGTCACCGCCATCGACCCGCACAACGTCGCCGCCGAGGCCTACCGGAGGCTGCAGACCAACCTGCAGTATCTCGACGCCTCCTCCCCGGTCCGCTCGATCGTGGTGACCTCCTCGATCGGCGGTGAAGGGAAGTCGACGACGTCGATCAACCTGGCGCTGGCGATCGCCGAGCAGGGCCAGCGGGTGCTGCTCGTCGACGCCGACATGCGCCGCCCCGCGGTCGCCGACTACTGCGGTCTGGAGGGTGCGGCCGGGCTGACCACGGTGCTGATCGGCAAGGCCGAGCTCGACGAGGTCGTCCAAGTCTGGGGCGACGCCAACCTGCACGTGCTCACCATGGGCGAGATCCCGCCCAACCCCGCGCAGCTGATCGGCTCGCCGCGGATGGCCGACCTGCTGGAGGAGGCGCGGGCGAGCTACGACGTGGTCATCCTCGACTCGCCGCCGCTGCTCCCGGTCGCCGACGGCGCGATCCTGTCGCGGCTCACCGACGGCGCTCTGGTGGTCGCCAACTGCCGCACCATCCACCGTCCCCAGGTCCTGGAGGCCATCGACAGCCTCGAGAACGTCGACGCCCGCTGCCTCGGCATCGTCGCCAACCAGGTCCGTGACACCGCCGCGCACACCTACTACGGCCAGCCGGAGCAGGGCTGGCTCGCCCGCCTCCTCACCGGCCTGGGTCTCGTACGTCCCCGGGTGCCGCAGCACGGCCATCCTGCTGCCGGAGGCTGAGCATGGCCGTCGCGACGGCGGTCCGCGCAGAGTCTGCGAAGCGGAACGTACGCGCCGACCACACCGGCTGGGAGGTGCTGACCGCGCTGCTGGCCGCGGCCGCGGCGGTCCTGGCCGGGACCAACTACACCCTGGTCAGCGGGCTGACCGTCGGCGGACTGATCGGCGCGACCCTGGCACCGATCTGGATCCGGGAGGCCCGCCGCTATCGCGGCGTGATCCTGGGTGGCGTACTTCTTCTTGCCTGTCTCGTCTCCGCGCTGGCGCTGTCGACGTGGCGCTCGGCGACGCATCCGCCGACCGAGGCCGGGTTGCTGACCGAGCTCCTGCCGGTGATCTCGGCGGTGCTGTGCGTAGGTGCGTTGTTGTGGGCGCAGCGGGTGCTGTCGCCGGGGGCCGTGGTCTGCCTCTACGCCGTCGGCTCGTTCTTGACCGTGACGTTGAGGCCGCAGTTCGCCGAGGAACCGTGGCGGTTCGGGTTCTCGATCCCGGCGACGATGCTGCTCCTGGGGGCGTGCCAGCTGATCAAGCGGCGGCCGCGGAAACAGCTCTTGGCCGAGCTGGTCGTGATCGGGGCGCTCAGCGTGGTCGGCGCACTGTCCGGGGCCCGGTCGATGAGCGCGTTCCTGCTCATGACCGCAGTGCTGCTGGTGTGGCAGCACCGGCCGAGGACGGCGAAGCGGACCACCTCCGCACTGCTCTCCCTGGTGCTGGTCGGCGCTCTCGGGCTGGGCATCTACAAGTCGCTCGAGGAGGCCGCCCTGGACGGCTATCTCGGCGCCTCGGCCCAGGAACGCACCGTCGAGCAGACCCAGACCGCCGGCTCACTCATCCTCGGCGGCCGGCCCGAGATCGGGGCCACCGTAGCCCTGATGATCCACGAGCCGTTCGGCTACGGCGCCGGCACCATGGCCACGCCGAGCGACATGCAGGCGGCCAAGCAGGGCATGTCCCGTCTGGGATACGACCCCGACAACGGTTACGTCGAGCACTACATGTTCGGCACCCGGATCGAGGTCCACTCGCTCATCGGCGACCTGTGGATCTGGTTCGGGCTCGCCGGGCTGGTCCTTGCTGGTTGGCTGCTCTGGCTCGCCACCAGTTATCTGGGCCGCAGCATGGCCCACCGCACCGGCGCCGCTCTCGGCATCTTCCTCGCCCTGCAGCTGGGCTGGAACCTCTTCTTCGGCCCGATCATCAGCTCGCTGCCGCCGCTGGCGCTCGCGCTCGGGGTCTTTCTGCTGCAGCGCACGGAGGCCGACCCGACCCCTCCGACACCGAAGCCACAGTCCCGGCCGACCCAGCGGCGCCGGGGCCATCAAGGCCGGCGCGCCCGGCGTCGCTATCTCGCCGGAGGCCCGCAGCGTGCGTGAAGGCTGGATCGACTCCGCACGAGGCCTGGCGATCATCCTGGTGGTGCTCTTCCACGCCGTGATCAACCTCGACCTGGTCGGCCTCGCCGGCCCGTGGTCGCGGCTGGCCTACACCCTCGACACCTTTCGGATGCCGCTGTTCTTCTTCCTCTCCGGCCTCCTCGCTCCCGGGCTGCTCGCCCGCCCGCTGCGCGATGTGCTGCGCACCCGCTGCCTGAACCTGATCTACCTCTACCTGCTGTGGTGCCTCCTGCTCGGCGCCTTCCGCGCACTGCTGCCACACTCCCCACCGGGTGGGGTCGCGACGGTCGCCCGGGTGCTGGTCGAGCCCAACGTCTACCTCTGGTTCCTCTACTCGCTGTGCCTGTTCACGCTCGTGGGATGGCTGACCCGTCGGCTCCCCGCGTGGCTCGTCGTCGGGACCGCGCTGATCTGCTCCGCGGTCTTCGCCGCCGGGCTGGTCTCCACCGGCGACGTCCCCTGGGACAAGACGTTCCGCTACTGGTTCTTCTTCGTGCTGGCCTCCCGCGCGGCACCCACGCTGCGCTCGGTCGTGCCTCGGATGCGGCCGGTCCACGTGGTCGGGCTGGGGGTGGCGTACGTGGTGGTGCTGGGGTTCTTCCTCTACGTCGCCGACGACCGGATCATCTTCGTGCGGCCGATGCTGGGCCTGCTCGCGGTGGCCGCGGGTTGCGGGCTCGGGGTGATGATCGCCCGGATCCCGGCGCTCGATCTCGTACGCCACCTCGGCACCCGCACGCTGCCGATCTACGTCGTCCACGCCTTCCCGATCACCGCCGCCGCGGCCATTCTCACCGGACGCGAGCTCGACTGGCCGCCGGGGACCGGGCTGGTCGCCGTCCCGCTGCTGACCCTCGTCGCGATCCTGCTCGCGCTCGGTCTCGACCGGCTCATCACCGGCCGCGTACGCGGCATCTTCGACTTCCCGGTCGCACGCTGGACTGCCAAGCGCCATCTCTCCCCGACCGCCGCTGGTCGAGGCCGCGAGCGCTAGCGGGCGTACTCGGTCACGTAGGAGCCCCAGGCGCCGCGGAGCATGCCGAGGCCGCGGAGGAAGGTGCGGGTGCCGCGGGCGTGGTGGGTCTGCGAGCCGACGAGGCGGCCGAGGGCAAGACGCGCGGAGCCGCCCAGGACACGGACGAGGCCGCGAGCGGTGGCGCGTAGCCGGGCGATCGGACGGCGGCCCGCCGGCGCGAGATAGACCTGCACCCGTGAGTCCGAGTTGCCGATGCGGGAGGCTCGGGCGCGTACCCATTCCCGGGTCGCCCGGTCGGCCGGCACCAGGTCGTGGACGGGAGCCTCGTCGCACCACACGATCCGACCGCCGGTAGCCGAGAGGGTGCGGGTGAAGACGGTGTCGGAGCCCCCGGAGAGGCCGAAGCCGAGGTCGAAACGGAGCCCGCCGATCCGAGCCGTGTCGAGGAGGAGGTTGTTGGTCGCCGCGGTGGTGACCACGGTGCCGGTCGGGTGCCGCAGCCGCCGGAAGAAGCCGCCCGCGGTGATCCACGGATCCGGCTCGGCCGCGAAGCGGGAGACCACCGGCCCGACGACCGCCGCGGCGCCGGTCTCCTCCCAGCACGCGAGCAGCGTCGGCAGCCACTTCTCCGACGGCTGCTCGTCGTCGTCGATGAAGACGACGACAGCGTCCGGACCGGCCTCGTCCAGCGCCCGGTTGCGTGCCGCGGCGATGCCGGGGGCCGGCTCGTGCACATACCGCACGCGTACGTCACCCCCGGCCGCCTCGGCCACAGCGCCAGAGGCGCTCGGCTGCTCGTCGTTGTCCACCACGAGCAGCCGCGCGTCAGGAACGAGGTCGAGCTGGGTCCGAAGCATGCCGATCGCCTCGGCCAGCCCCTCGGGGCGCCGATAGGTGAGCATGCAGACCCAGATCACTTGATCGTGACCGTCACCCAGTCGGAGCGGGAGATGTTGCCGAGCGGGTCGACTGCCTCGATCTTGTACTTCTGCGCCGAGCCGCTGGCGCGGCCGGTGTCGGTGAAGGTCATCGCGGTGTGCTTCCAGAACGGAGCCGAGACCTTCACGGTCTTGATCGGCGTGGAGTCGAGCGAGCCGCGGTAGAGCTTGTAGGTGACGGTCGCGTTGTCCTTGTCGGAGTTGCCCGGCCACTTCAGCGTCGCCTTGCCCGCGGAGGGCGAGGAGCCGGTCAGCGCCCACTTCGCGCCCTTGAGCGTCGGGCCGACCTTGTTGGGGGCGATGTCCTTGACGGCGAACCGCACCAGACCCTGCTGGGCGACGCCGTTGACCTTGAGGAACTCACCGCCGTAGATCACGTAGCTGGCGTTGGCGGTCACGGTCCAGGTCGACTGCTGGGCGCTGGTGTAGGTGCCGTTGGTCCACTTCGGATACCACTCCAGGAACTCCGGGCGCGGGGTGCCGGGGTGGTCGGGGTAGCCGTACTGGTCGTCGGCGATGTTGGTGCCGCGTACGTCCTGGGTGGTGGCGGTGGAGTGCTGGAAGCTACGCGGCTTGGTCTCGGGGAAGCCACCGGAGGTGTCGCAGCCGTGCTTGTGGCTGGCCTGGTAGACGGTCTTGGCGGTCGGCCAGACGGCGTAGGTGTCGCCGTGGCAGTCCTCGAGCCAGGTCAGCTTGCCGGTGGCCCAGTCGGCCTTGAAGGAACCCTCGATGTTGCCGCCGCTGCCGTAGTCGTAACCGGAGCCGTAGAAGCTGGTGCCGTCGGACTCGAGCGAGAGGATCGCGGCCTCGCTGCCGCCGTTGCGGACCTCGTCGTTGACCGGGAGCGCCAGCGAGCTGCCCGAGGAGACCTCGAGCCGAGCCAGGCCGTAGCCCGGCTTCGAGGAGCCGTTGACGCTGGTGAACGCCCCGCCGATGACGATCTTGGTGCCGTCGGAGGAGACCACGAGGTCGTTGACGTTGCCGCCGGCGACCTTCGGGTTCATCGGCAGCAGGCTGGTGCCGGTGTCGCCGGGCTTGACCGCGGCCACCTTCGTGCGCGCGGTCTTGTCGGCCGAGGTGAACACGCCGCCGTAGAAGACTGCGCTGGAGGTGGCCGCGACCGCGTTGGTCGTCGAGTTGAAGATCGGCCGGAAGCTCGTCGCCTTACCGGTCGCGAGGTCGATCGCGGCCGCCCGGTAGCGGTTGGCGCCGTCGACCTGGGTGAAGCCGCCGGCGACGTAGAGCAGCTTCTTGTCGGGCGAGAGCGCCAGGTCCTTGACCTGGCCGTTGAACTTCGGCGCGAAGGTGTCGATCAGCTTCCCGGTCGAGAGCCGGTAGGCCAGCATGTTGGACCGCGGCGTCTCGCTGGTGCCGGCCGCGGCGCCCGCCGGGCGGGCCGAGGTGAAGCTGCCGCCGACGTAGACGATGTCGCCGACGATCACCTGCTTCCAGGCGACGCCGTCGATCTGCACGGTCGGAAGTACGTCGGCGGAGACCGTCGTCGGGAGGTCGGTGTCGAGCGGCGCGGTGTCCGCGGAGGCGGAGGTCGTCGCCAGGGTCAGGCTCGTGGTCACGAGCGCCAGCACAGCCAGGATCGGCTTCATCACATCTCTCATCGTGGGGGAGGTCTATCGCTGGGGTCGGCCCTTGAAGACGACCACGTCGGCGCCGTTGCCCAGATCGAGCTCGACGCGTACGGGGCGGGCTTCCTCGGGGATCTGGAAGACGTAGACGCCCTTGGCGGACTCACCGGCGGCGACCGAGGCCGGGAACGGCACCTCGCCGTCGGAGGCGACGCTCACCGCCGGGGTGCGCTCGGGACCGTAGTAGGCGTTGACCACACCGAGGCTCAGGTCGAGCTTCTTCCCGGTCTGGTTCTTCACCTTGACGGTGATCGCGAGCGCCGGACCGCCGATCTCACCGGGCAGGCTCGCGGTGGCCTGGACGGAGTCGATCCTGGCCAGCCGCGCCGTCACGCCCGGGGCCGAGGTCGCCTCGGCCTTCAGGCCGACCGCGCGATTGTCGCCCGACGGCTTCCCCGGCTCTGCGTCCTCCGAGCCGGAGTCCGAGGCGGAGCCCTTCTCGGACGGGGTCGCCGTCGGGGAGGGCGCGGCAGCCACCGTCGAGTCGGCCCCGGCATCGGCCGGGCCGGACGACTGCCGCAGGACGAGCGCGACCGCGACGCTCACGAGGACGACGGCAGCGACGGCTGCCGCGACGTACATCCTCGAACGCGGGATGTGACTGAGCATGGGGGATCTTCCGCGGGCGGGGTCGGACAAGGGTTCTATTCGAAGACGATGTATTGAAGCCCATGTCCGACGCCCGCGGGGCGATCCAGCCGCCCACTCCCCAAGATCGGGTACGCCGCCTACGGCTCGAGCACCTTCAGGTCGTCGTAGCTCACCACGACCGGCGTGGTGCCGATCGTCGAGGCGCCGAAGCCGCGCAGCATCACGCCACCGGGCACCTGGTTGGCGGCGGTCGAGTCGGAGAGCTCGTACGTCCATCCCGACGGCTCCGCGGAGCCGGCCGGCCACACCTTGGTGCGCACGGTCGCGGGTGCGGTGCCGGTGACCTGGAGACGGACCATGAGCCGGTCCCCGGCGGCCACGCTCAGGCCCGGGACGACGTTGGCGCCGACGACCGGGGTGCCGCTGCGTACGAGATGGATGCCGACGGTGCCGTCCGGGTTCAACCGGAGCCGCGAGGCGTAGTGGTCGGTGCCGGAGACGCGGGCGCCGAGGATCGACCAGACGTAGCCGGCGTCGGGGAGCCGGGAGACTCCGACGCTGACGGTCGCGTCGACGTCGGTCGCCGAGACCTCGCCGAGCCGGGACTCGGTGGTGCCACCCGCGGTGACCGCGTGCAGACCGCGCCCGCCGGAGACCGAGAAGTTGCCCGCGGTGCCGGTGGTGCGGGTCCAGGCGCCGCCGGTGTCGGCCGTGCCCCAGCCGCTCGACTCGGCCCGCTCGAAGGTGTCGGCGGCGACGACGCCCTCGTCGGGCGGCGCCGGCACGCCGGCGACGTCGACGGTGACCCACTCGGTCGGCGACTGGTTGCCGAAGGCGTCCTCGGCGACGACGCGGTAGCTCTGGGTGGTGCCCGGGGGCGCCGCGGTGTCGAGGAAGCTCTGCGTGGTCTGCTTCCAGAACGCCGCCGTGACGCCCTTCGTGTGGATCGGCGCGGCGTCGGTCGAGCCGCGGTAGACCTTGTAGGTCACGGTCGCGTTGTCCATGTCCGCATTGCCGGGCCAGGTCAGCCGGACCTGGCCGTCGGCGGGCGAGGTCGCGGTGAGCCCGAAGTCGGCGCCGGACAGGGCCGGACCGACGTCGTTGGGTGCGATCGTCTTGACCGCGAAGCGGACCAGGCCCTGCTGGGCGACACCGTTGACCTTGAGGAACTCGCCGCCGTAGACGACGTAGTCGGCGTTGGCCGCCACCGTCCAGGGTGCCTGGTTGGAGCCGGTGAAGGTGCCCGGGGTCCACTTCGGGTACCACTCCAGGAACTCCGGCCGCGGGGTGCCGGGGTGGTCGGGGTAGCCGTAGATGTCGCGGGTGTTGGTGCCGCGTACGGCCTGGGTGACCGCGGTCGAGTGCTGGAAGCTGCGCGGGCTGGTCTCCGGGAAGCCGCCGGAGTTGCCGCAGTAGTGCTTGTGGCTGGCCTGGTAGACCGTGTTGGCGGTGGGCCAGATCGAGTAGGTGTCGCCGTGGCAGTCCTCGAGCCAGGTCAGCTTGCCGGTGGCCCAGTCGGACTTGAAGGAGCCCTCCAGGTTGCCACCGGTGCCGTAGTGATAGCCGCTGCCGTAGAAGCTGGTGCCGTCGCTCTCCAGGGCGAGGATCGCCGAGTTGGAGCCGGCGTTGCGGACCTCGGTGTTGACCGGGAGCGACATCGAGGCGCCGGTCGCTACCTTGATCCGGGCCAGGCCGTAGCCCGGGCTGGACAGGCCGTTGACCCGGGTGAAGTTGCCGCCGATCACGATGTCGGCGCCGTCGGGCGAGACCACGATGTCCTGCACGTTGCCGTTGGAGACGGTCGGGTTCATCGGCAGCAGCTGGGTGCCGGTGTCGGCCGGCTTGACCGCGGCCACCTTCGTACGCGCGGTGTTGTCGGCGGAGGTGAAGATGCCGCCGTAGAAGACCGCGTCCGCTGTCGCCGCGACCGCGTTGGTGGTCGAGTTGAAGATCGGCCGGAAGCTGGTCAGCGCGCCCGTGGCCAGATTGATCGCGGCCCCGCGGTAGCGGTTGACCCCGTTGATCTGGGTGAAGCTGCCGGCGAGATAGAGCAGGGACTTGTCGGGCGAGAGCGCCATGTCCTTGACCTGGCCGTTGAGCGTCGGCGCGAAGCTGCCGATCAGCTCACCGGTGGAGAGCCGGTAGGCCAGCAGGTTGGCGCGCGGCGTCTCGTTCGTCCCGGCCGCGGCGCCCGCCGGGCGGGCCGAGGTGAAGTTGCCGCCGACGTAGACGGTGTCGCCGACGATCACCTGCTTCCAGGCGACCCCGTCGATCTGCACCGTCGGGAGTACGTCCGCCGAGACCGTCTCCGGCAGCTCCGGGTCGACCGGAGCCGTGTCCGCCGTCGCCCCTCCCGACATGACCAGGCTGCTCACCCCGAGAACAGCTGCGGCCGCCCCGGCCGCGAGCAGACGCCACTCGTGAATCCGCGTCATCATCCATCCCTGCACAAGGCGGCTCCCTCGGCCGCGACACGGCAGTGTCGCGGAGGACCGCAGCCATCCGCCCGCGAATCGCCCTTCCCATCCCCTGAATCGGGTATGTGTTGGACCCATGTGCCCAACCCGCGCAAACTGCGTGGTGCAGACTCCCGCAGCGTCAGTAGGCTGCACAGTCCACAGGAAGGCACATGTCTTTGGCTGTCCCGCCCGGCCCGTCCCGGATCCTCCTCCTCGGCATCGCCGCGGTCCTCACCGTGGTCGCGCTGTCCTCGACCTATGTGCTGACCAGAGGCAAGCCCGAGGATCCCGCGCCGCGTACGGAGCGGAACTACTCCAATCTGCCTCCCGACGACTTCGGCGGGCCGGTGACGTTGACCCCCGCCCCGTCGTCGTCGGTGTCCCCGTCCGCCTCCTCGACCAGCTCGACCAAACCCTCGGCGAGCCCGTCGACGCGACCCTCGGACCGGTCGAACCGGTCCGGCGACCGGCCCTCCGGCCAGGAGCCGCGCGAGGGCGAGCCGCTGAGCTCGCCTCCTCCGCGTGGGGACTCGCCGGGGCCGCGCGACACCGGCGTACCTCCGAAGAAGAAGCTGCGCGTCCACCGTGGCGACCTGGTCATCAGGACGCCAGGAGAGGTGGTCGACGGTCTCGAGGTCCATGGACGGATCAGCGTCGAGGCGCCGAACGTGACGATCCGCAACACCTTGGTGATCGTGCCGACCGGCTCGGAGACCGCCGGGATCTCCAACAACAACGGCAACGGCGCGGGGATGCTGGTCAGCAACGTCGAGGTGACGGCCGAGAACGCCGCGCCGGGCGTCAACGGGGTGGTCGGCCACGACTTCACCCTGGAGAGCTCCGAGATCCACCACGTCACCGACCAGGTGCACATCACCGGCAGCAACGTGACCGTGCGCGACAACTGGCTGCACGACAACTACCACTTCGAGAACGACCCCTACCAGGACGGCGGGGCCTCCCACGACGACTCGATCCAGATCATCGGCGGCAGCAACATCACGATCGCTGACAATCGGTTCGACGGCGCCTACAACGCGGGTGTGCAGATCACCCAGAGCATCGGCGACGTCAGCGACGTCACGATCCGCGACAACCTGCTCGGCGGAGGCGGCTGCACCGTCAACATCGCCGAGAAGAGCCGGGGCCCGATCCGCGGCACGGTGATCCGCGACAACCGGTTCCTCAGCGACCAGCGCGTCGACGGCTGCGCGATCATCCACCCGTCCTCGACGAAGATCACCCACTCCGGCAACGTCTGGGACGACACCGGCCGCCCGGTGACGCTCACCCGCGGCTGACGACCCGACCTGGCAGGCGGGGCCCGATCGCGCCCCGCACTGTCACCACCAGCGACATCACGTCGTGACGGATCGGCGGGACGAGCAGAAGCAGCGCGTACGCCGCGGCCCCGGCCACCACACAGACCGGCACCGTGACCCCGGGGTGCTGCCCGTGGAGGGCCTGGGCGGTGGCGTACGCGGCGGCCGCGACGGCACCGGCAACCAGCAGGATGCGGGCCGCACCGAGATAGAGCGGGCCGACGCGGAGCTGGGTGCGGCGGGAGATCCACCACAGCGACAGCGGCCACTCCAGCAGGTGGGCGGTCGCGTAGCCGAACGCGACGCCGGTGATCCCGTAGCGCACCCCGACGAGCACGCAGACGACCTTCAGGGCCGAGGCGACCAGGGTGTAGTGGCGCAGCTCGGTGGTCAGGCCGTGGGCGAGGTAGACCCAGTAGCCGACGTAGGCCAGCGTCTGGAACAGACCCGCGCAGGCGAGCAGGGCGAAGACGCCGGCGACGTCCCAGCCGGGGCCGAGGAAGAGGGCGCAGACCGGTGCGGCCGCGCCGGCCAGCAGGCCGAGCCCGGCGCCGAGGCTGTAGCCGAGCGCGACCTGGCCGCGCTGCACGAACCGCTGGGTCAGCGCCGGGTTGTCCCGGATCCGGCTCAGCACCGGCAGCGCCACGGTCGTGGTGGGGCCGCGCAGCTGGACCAGCGGGTTCATCAGCAGCTGCCAGGCGCGGTTGTAGGAGCCGAGCTGGTGGGCACCGAGGCGGGTGCCGATGAGCAACGAGTCGATGTTGCTGGCGGCGTAGTTGATCAGCTGGGTCCCGGCCAGCGACCAGCCGAAACGGAGGAACTCGCCCATCTCCACGCCGCGTCGCGGGCGGCCGGGGAGCCAGCCGGCGAAGAGTCCGATGGCCACCAGGGCGACCACGCCCTGGACCAGCTGCTGGACGACGAGGGCCCAGTAGCCGGCGCCGTGGGCCGCGGCGTACGCCGCGATCCCGAGGGCGACCAGCGGCGCCAGGGTCGTGGCGGCGGCGAGCCGGGTGAAGAGCATCCGGCGGGTGAGGTCGGCGCGGTACTGGGCGCCCATGCCGTTGAGGACGAACATCCCCGACATCGCGACGGTCAGGGTCGTCAGGGCCGGCTCGTCGTAGAGGGCGGCGACCAGCGGGGCGGCCGCGACGGCGACGAGCGCCAGGCCGGCGCCGAGGGCGGTGTTGAGCCACCACAGGTTCGTCTGCTGCTCGCGGGTCAGCACCTTGGCCTGGACCGCGGCGGTCGAGAGCCCGAGGTCACGGAAGATCTCGGCGACCGCGATGACCGCCAGGACCATCGCGACCAGGCCGTAGTCGCGGGGGCTGAGCAGCCGGGAGAGCACGGCGACCGAGGCGACCTGCACCACGATGCGTACGCCCTGCCCGCCGAGCACCACCATCCCGCCGCGGGCCGCACTCCTCCCCAGACTCAACCGAGCACCTCGGCGGCGATCTCGTCGCGGTAGCGCTCGGCGCCGAAGCGCTCCTCGGCGTCCTTGCGTCCGGCGGAAGCCAGTTCGGCGGCCAGGGCCGGGTCGGCGGCGAGCCGCTGGATCGCGTCGGCGAGGTCGCCGGCGTCGCCGGGGGTCACGAGCAGACCGGTCTCGCCGTCGGTGACGATCTCGGCCAGCCCCTGCACCCGGCTCGCGACCAGCGGCCGCTCGGCGAGCAGCGCCTCGACGGCGACGTTCCCGAACGGCTCGACCCGGGACGGCACCAGCACCACGTCGGCCTGCTCGAGCTCACGGGCGGGCTCCGCGACATAGCCGAGGAACTCGACGCTGCCGGCCAGGTCGCTGTCGGACGCACGGGAGCGGAGCTCCTGCTCGAACCACTCATAGCCCGCGAAGACCGACCCGCACACCCGCAGCCGCGCGTCGATCCCGCGCCGGCGCACCTCGGCGAGCGCCTCGAGGGTCACGTCGGTCCCCTTGCGCGGCGAGAGCCGCCCGACCAGCACCAGCCGCAGCGGCCCGTTCGGTGTCCGGCTGCGCGCAGCGGCGACGGATTCCGGTCCCGGCACCCCGTTGTAGACGACCGTCGTACGCCGCCCCAGCGCGCTCACCGTGCGCACCAGCACATCGCGCGACGCCCGCGAGTTGGCCACCACCCGGGTGGCCAGCAGGAGAGGAGCGGTCAGGGCGAGGCGTACGGGCCTCGGCTGGTCGTCCTCGGCCTCGTGCACGTGGCAGACCACGGGGACGCGGGCGGCGCGGGCGACGAGGATCCACCACGGGATCGTCACGGTGTTGACCAGCAGCCGGCTCGGCCGGACCCGACGCCACAGCCGCGCCGCGCGCACCCAGAAGACGGTCAGCGCGGCGGCCAGCCGGACCAGTCCGGTAAGGCTGAGGTAGGCCTTGCGCAGCACCGGGAAGGGCATCACCTCGACGCTCGCGCCGGCGTCCTCGAGCAGCGGGATCAGGGGTCCGTGCGCGGGTACGACGACGGTGACCCGCTGCCCCGCCTGGTGCAGCCCACGCACCGTCTCGACCAGCTGAAGATCGGAGCCGTAGACGTCCGGCGACGGGTGGGCGACCAACAAACGCATGATGAGCAAAGGTAGGCCACCCGAACACCCCGGGCCGAAGGTCCTGGCAAAGTCCTACCCAGATCTGGGGAGCGGACGGTCTCCACGACCGGTGACGGCCGGGCGTGATCTAGGGTCCCGATGTCCCTCCCCCACGCATCAGCAAAGCAGGATCGAGCATGGCCGCGACCGGCGCCGAACGCGCCCCTGGCGGGTTCCGTACGCATCTGGAGGCGCTCGGTCAGGCGCAGAAGCCGTCGCTCAACACCGCGGCCTACTCGCGGCTCGTCAACCGGCCGGCCGGCCGGGTCGTCGCCGCGGCCGCGCACACGCTCGGCGCGACGCCGAACCAGGTGACAACGCTGAGCGCGACGCTCTCGGCGGCCGGGCTGGCGGTGCTCGCGCTGGTCGAGCCGCGCTGGTGGACCGGACTCCTGGTCGCGGTGCTGCTGGCCGCGGGCTACGTGCTCGACTCCTCCGACGGGCAGCTCGCCCGGCTGCGTGGCGGCGGGTCGCGTTCGGGCGAGTGGCTCGACCACACCATCGACTGCTTCAAGACCGCCGGTCTGCATCTGGCCGTGCTCGTCTCCTGCTACCGCTTCGGTCCGGACGCCGACGGCTGGCTGCTGGTGCCGCTGGGCTTCGAGGTGGTTGCGGTGGTGACGTACTTCGGGCTGATACTGATGCCGACCCTGCGCCCCGCCTCCTCCGGGTCGCCGTCGACGGCGGTCCGCGAGAACCCGCTGCGCAAGTGGGCGCTGCTGCCGATGGACTACGGCGCGCAGTGCTGGATGTTCGTGCTGCTCGGGTTCGGAATGCTCTTCTGGTGGACCTATGCGCTGGTCTTCGCCTGCAACGCCGCCGCCCTGGCCATCGCGCTGCGCAAGTGGTGGCGTGAGCTGCGCGCGCTGGACGGCGCGTCGTGAGCGACCTCGGGCGGCTCGCCGTGGTCGTGGTCGGCTACGGCGGTCCTGCCCTGCTCGAGCGGCACACGACCCAGGTCGCGGCGGAGCTGCGGCCCGCGCGGATCGTCGTGGTCGACAACCACTCGACCGACGCCAACCGGGCCGCGGTCAGGGCGCTCTGCGAGCGCGAGGGCTGGACCGGGGTCTTCCCGGGCACCAACACCGGCTTCGGCGCCGGCTGCAACCTCGGCGCCGCGGCCGCGCTCGCCGAAGGGGCCGAGGTGCTGCTCTTCCTCAACCCCGATGCCACGATCGACGCCGAGTCGGCCGTACGCCTCATGGCGGCCGTCGAGGCCGAACCGCTCCTGCTCGCCGGACCGACCGTGCTCGGCCCGGACGGGTCGGTCGCCTCCGCCGGCGTCGATCTCGACCTGGACGCCGGCAGGATGCGTCCGTGGCGGCGGCGTGCCGAGCAGGGTCCGGAGGCCGACACGTTGCCCTGGGTCACCGGGGCCTGTTTCGCGGTCACGCGTGAGCTGTGGGAGCGGCTGGCCGGCTTCGACGAGCGCTACTTCCTCTACTGGGAGGACGTCGACCTGTGCGCCCGCGTCCGGGCGTTCGGCGGCCGGGTCGCGGTCGTCGACGGGGCCACGGCGGTCCACGCCGGCGGCGGCACCCAGCGCGCCGAGGGGTCCCGCGCCAAGTCGCCGGCCTACTACTACTTCAACATCCGCAACCGCGCCCTCTTCGCGCGGACCTGGCTCAGCCAGGAGCGCGAGCGGGCCTGGCGTCGCGGGGCGGTCGGGGCTGCGTACGAGATCCTGATGCGCGGTGGCCGCCGACAGCTCCTCCACCCGGTACGCCCCCTGTCCGCCGTCCTGCAGGGGCTGCGCGACGGGCGCCGGGACCGGCCGGTCCGGGTCCTGGAGTCGGTCCGGGAGCTGCGTGCGACGACCAACCCCTACATCGTCCAGCTCGTCGAGACCCTGGACCGGCGAGACGACACCGAGGTCGTGCTCTTCAGCTTCGCGCGGGCCATCGCGGGCCGTTACGACGTCTTCCACGTGCACTGGCCCGAGCTGCTGATGACCTCGGCCGGCACGCCACTGCGCCGCCTGGCCCGCCGACTGCTCACCACCGCGTTCCTCGCCCGGCTGCGGCTGACCCGGACCCCGGTCGTACGCACCTGGCACAACCTCGCTCGCCCCGACGGCCTGACCCGCTGGGACCACCGGCTGCTCGACGCCCTCGAACGCCGCACGAGGCACGTCATCCGGCTCACCGACCAGACCGCTCCCCCGCTCGACGTGCCGACCTCGACGATCGTCCACGCCCACTACCGCGACTGGTTCGACCGGATCGAGCCCACGGCCGAGGCCACCCGGAACCCGCGACGAGCCCTCTACTTCGGCCTGATCAAGCCCTACAAGGGCGTCGAGCAGCTCCTGGCGGCGGTCACCGAACACCCCGAGGCGGACCTGGACGTACGCCTCGTCGGCTCCCCCTCCGACCCCACCCTCGCCGACCAGGTCCGCGTCGCGGTGGCCGCCGATCCGCGGATCAGCGCCGACCTGAGCTACGCCGACGACACGACCCTGGCCGCCGAGATCGCCGCCGCCGCTCTGGTGGTGCTGCCCTACAAGGCGATGCACAACTCCGGTGCCCTGCTCCTGGCCCTCTCCCTCGACACCCCCGTCCTCGCCCCCGACAACGAGGTCAACCGCCGCCTCGCCGAGGAGGTCGGCGAAGGCTGGCTCCACCTCTTCGACGGCACCCTCACCATCGACGACCTCGAGCGCGCGCTGAAGTCGGTCGCCGCCGGCCCGCCCGCCGCCCGCCCCGATCTCTCGGCGCGAGAGTGGCCGGAGTCCGCTGCACTGCATGCCGCAGCGTTCCGGGCGTCGCTGTATCCGTAGGCCACGCCGCACCCCGGGCAGACCGCGCCTCGCGGGTGCCTACATCAGTGGGCGTCACCTTGTGAACCGTTCACAAGGTGCCACCGGATCGCGAGCCGGGAGCGGGCTGACGCGACCGGGGTAGGGCCACAGGTGGCAGCGTCAGGAGCTCCCCACTGGTCCGAAGAACTCCCAACGGCCACGGACCTTCCCCACCCTCCCGAGCGTGGGAAAGATTCACTGCAGGGGGAACCGTGAGCGCAGCGGCGAGACGGCCGGTCGCCAGTCACCGCGGCCGTCAGAGCGCCGCCGTAAGGTCCGTGAGGCATCGTCACTGGGCTGTACCCGTGCGGGCGCGGCGATGCCGGCTGCGGACGGGGTACGGATGGACGCTGAGACCAGACCGGTCGGCATTGATGTGGTGATGTGGTGATGAGCCAGCCTGATGTCCGGTCCTGGTGGAGATTCCTCCCCCAGCTAGTCAGGGGCGACGGGTGAATCGGATGGTGCCATCCGGTAGTCGTTCATGAATGTAGGCCGGGTTGTGGGCCAGCCGGTGATGATGCAGACACAGCAGCGCGCCGTTCTTCAGGTTGGTCTTGCCTCGGGCTGCCCAGGGGTCGAGGTGGTGGGCGTCGCACCACTCCGGGGGCACGTCACAGCCCTCGGCTTGGCAGCACTTCTGTTGGAGGCGGAGTGCTTTGCGTTGGATGGGCTGGAAGAGCCTGCTGGCGCGGCCGGCGTCGAGGACCTCGCTGTCACCGCCCAGCACCCAGGGGATGATGGTGGCGTTGCACGCCATCCGCCGCGCCTCCGCGGCACTGATGGTGGTGCCGTTGGTCTGGTCGTAGCCGAGGGTGGCGATGCCGAGGTCCTTGCGGAGCTCCTCGAGGGAGATGACCACGTTGATGGTGGTCGCATCCCCACCGTTCCTGGGCAGGCTGGCGGGGTCGATGGTCTCCAGGAGCCGGCCGAACCCTTGCCCCATGAGCCGCGCCCATGGCGGCAGCGGGGCACCCTTGTCGAGGAGGTGCTGTTTGCGGGGCTGGGCGTAGGCCTCGACGAGCCGCTTGAACCTCGTCCCGATCGAGACCGGCAGCACGCCGTCGAA
>NZ_JZDQ02000061.1 GCF_000960475.2 Nocardioides luteus
GGGGGGGCGACGCGGGCTGGACGCTCCGTCCGAGACGTATGTCTTGGGCGGAGCGTCCCGCTAGCCCGAGCAGGAGCTCCGCAGGGTGACCAGGTTCGGCAGGTGGTCGCTCTCGTTGCGTGCGAGGACGGTCGAGGAGGCGACGTCGAGACCGCGTTGGAAGACGTGGTCGAGCCGGATCGCGGGAAACGTGGCCGGCCAGGTGAAGCCGAATCCTCCCGAAGCCTGGTTCGGCTCGCTGAACTCAGCCTTCAGCGCGGCCAGAGACCTGTCGTCGGACCCGGCATTGAAGTCGCCGACGATCAGGATCCGTTCGTGTGGGCTCTGCGAGACCGTGCGTGCGAGCTCGGCGAGCATCCGGTCACGCTGGGCCTGGTTTCCCAACCTGACCGAGGCGACGTGCACGACGTAGAGACCGATGGTTCCGGCAGGGGTATCGACCTCTGCGGAGATCGCTCGGTCCCATCCGAGCCCGAGATCGAGCGCTTGGACGGCCCGCACAGGGTGACGGCTCCAGAACCCCACCGTCCCCACACCCATGTAGTCGCCGTACTCCTCGCGCAGGGCTTCTGCGGCTGCGGCCCGTGAGGAACCGTCGAGCTCCTGCATCGCGACGATGTCGGCGCCTTCCTGACGCGCCGCCGCTGCCGTCGCCCCGGCAGCGGCGGCGCTGGTGGCGACGTTCTGGCTGAGCACGCTGAACGTGTCGCAGGACGGGTCGACGTCGTCGCCCTCGGGAACCAACGCGGGTAGGTAGGCACTGACCCACAGCAACGTGACACAACCGCCGGCGACGAACGCGGTGCGTGTCCGGGCCGCACCTGCCATCGCGAGGAGGACGAGCGCGACCGCCAAGGACCACGGTCGCAGCGAAGCAAGGACGAGGCCCGGAGGTCCCGGGATGACCGGGGTGGCGACGAAGACCACGAGGAACCCTGCAGCAACGCAGCAGACGAGCCTCGACACGAGCATCCGGCTCCTGCTGATGGGGCGCCGGGCGCTCCCGGTCTCTCTCACGGTCACATGACTCCTCGAACGGGTTGCAGAACCCGGTGAGTGTGTCGCACGTTTGTGAGAGGGACTTGAGATCCTCCCTCGTCCCCGTGGGGCGTGGGGTTCGGCATCAGCCTTTTGGTTGATCCTTGCCTCAGTCTTGCTCGCGATGATCGGCGGCGCCGCGACTGGTGGAGTTCTCGGTATGGCAGATTCTCTGGTTCGTACGCGGTCGGTCGCCCGTCCGCACTTCGCTGACAGGTTGACCTCACGGCGGGGAGCGTGGGCGGCGCTCGTGCTCGCGGTGGTCGTGATGGGCGTGCTCTTCGGGTTCCTCGGCGGTGTGGACGCCCCGGAGCGGTCGGGGCAGGCGCCGGTGGGGTCGGAGTCGACGCAGGTGAGCGAGCTGCTCGAGGAGTTCCCCGGCGCGGACCGTCGGTCCGCGATCGTCGTCGCGACGCGTGAGGGCGGCGGCGAGCTGTCAGCGAGCGACCTCGAGGGTCTCCGCCCGGTGGGGGAGGCGGCCGGGGCGGGTGAGCCCGTGGTCAGTGCGGACGGGAGGGCGGCGGTCCTGTCGGCCCCGATCACGGTCGGTGCCGACAACGCCGAGACCGCCGCGGCGATCGAGGCGCTGCGTACCGCGATCGCCGCGCAGGCCCCCGACGGGATCAGGCTCGAGGTGACCGGTGGGCCGGCGTTCGGTGCCGACATGGCCTCCGCCTTCGACGGCGCGGACGTCACGCTGCTGCTGGTGACGATCGGGATCGTCGCGCTCCTGCTGATCATCACCTACCGCTCGCCGGTGCTGTGGCTGGTCCCGCTGATCGTGGTCGCGCTCGCCGATGGCCTCGCCGCCCGGGTCACCGCCGCGGCGGGTGCCCTGTGGGGCCTCGAGTTCGACGCCGGGATCATCAGCGTGCTGGTCTTCGGTGCCGGTACGAACTACGCGCTGCTGCTGATCTCCCGCTACCGCGAGGAGCTGCAGGCGACCGACGACGACCGGGCGGCGCTGAGCCGCGCCTGGCGCAGGACCGTCCCCGCGGTGGTCGCCTCGAACGTGACGGTCGTGCTCGCCCTGCTGGCGCTGGTCTTCGCCACGATCCCGATGACGCGTGGGCTCGGGATCCCGGCGGCGATCGGTCTCCTGATCGCGGTCGTCGCGGTGCTCTTCGTGCTGCCGCCGTTCCTCGCGGTGTGCGGTCGGCGGCTGTTCTGGCCGTTCATCCCTCGTCCCGGTGGTGCCCGCGGTCAAGGCCGCATGTGGCGTACGGTCGCCTCCCGCGTCGCGAAGCGCCCGCTGACGAGTCTGCTCGCCGGCCTCGCGCTGCTCGCGGTGATGGCCACGGGGCTGTTCGGAACCTCGGTCGGGCTCGACCAGATCGAGAAGTTCCGGGTGCAGTCGGCGTCGGCGGCCGGCCTGGAGACGCTCTCGGCGCACTTCCCGGCGGGCGAGGCCCAGCCCATCTACGTCGTCGCCGACACCGTGGCGGCCGACGAGGTGGTCACGGTCGTGGGGGAGGTCGAGGGAGTCGTACGCGCCCACCCGGCCGGCACGACCGAGGACGGATCGCTCACCAGGATCGCGGTGACCAGCGCCTTCTCGCCGGGCACCGAGCGCAGCCTCGACCAGATCACCGAGCTGCGCGAGGCCGTCCACCCGATCCCGGGCGCGGACGCAGTCGTCGGCGGCGCGGTCGCCACCGAGCTGGACGCGGTCGAGGGCAGCGAGCGTGACCTGCTGCTGGTCGCACCGCTGGTGCTCGTGGTGAGCTTCCTGGTGCTCCTCGCGCTGCTGCGCTCGCTGGTCGCACCCGTGCTGCTGCTCCTGGTGAACCTCACCAGCGCCGTCGCCGCGATCGGCGCGGGCGCCTGGCTGAGCCGGGTCCTCTTCGACCAGCAGGCGCTCGACCTGCAGGTGCCGATCCTGGCCTTCCTGTTCCTGGTCGCGCTCGGGATCGACTACACGATCTTCCTCGTCCACCGGGCACGCGCGGACGCCGCCCGGCTCGGCACCAGGGCCGGCATGGTCGAGGCGGTCGCCCACACCGGCAACGTCATCACCAGCGCGGGCATCGTGCTCGCCGCCGTCTTCGCCGCGCTCGGGGTGCTCCCGCTCGTCACGCTCGGGCAGCTGGGCCTGATCGTCGGGGTGGGCGTCGTCGTGGACACGCTGGTGGTGCGTACGGTGATCGTGCCGGCGATCTTCAGCCTGGTCGGCGACCGGATCTGGTGGCCGGGCCGACGGCAGAACCTCGGGGGATAATCGCAACCGTGAGTGTCGTACACGTGCCGCTGCGGCGGTCAGGCTCCTCGGAGTCGACGCCGACCGGGCTGACGGTGCGGGCGATGGAGATCGGGCAGCACGCCATCGCCGTCATCCTGACCGCGATCGGCGTCAGCCGAGCGGCCGGTGACGGAGTGGCGCTGCCCGTGGCGATCCTCGCGGGACTCGCGATCCTGCTGTGGCACACGGCCGGCACGGTCCTGCCGTCCAGGGCGCGCTCGCGAATGCTCCCGGCGTGGTGGCTGGTCGGCTTCGCCGCGATCTGGGTCGCGGCCGTCGCGATCTCGGCCGAGTTCGTCTGGCTCGCGTTCCTGCTGTGGCTGCTCGCCGGGCACCTGCTGCCGCTGCGGTGGGGGCTGGCCTTCTCGGCCGTCATCCTCGTGGTCGTGGTGGTCGCCCCGATCCTGCATCACGGCTCGACCAGCTATGCGGACGTCGTCGGGCCGTTCATCGGCGGCGTCTTCGCGTTCGGCATCTCGCGCGGCTATCTGCAGCTGCTCCGTGACGGCGCCGAGCGCGAACGGCTGGTGACCTCCCTGCAGGCCGCGCAGCGGGAGATGGCGGAGCTGCAGGACGAGCTCGCGCTCGCGCAGTGGCACTCCGGCGCGATCGCCGAGCGCACCCGGATCTCCCGCGACATCCACGACACCGTCGCCCAGGCGCTCTCCTCGATCCGGCTGCTGACCCACGCCGGAGCCGGCCGCACCACGGACGCGGAGTCCTCGCGCACGTTCGCGCAGGTCGAGGCGCTCGCCGGGGACAGCCTCGCCGACGTACGCCGGATCGTCGCGGCGCTGGCACCGGCCGAGCTGGAGGACGCCGCGCTGGCCTCGGCGCTGCGGCGGATGCTCGACCGCGCCCACGAGGAGGCCGGACTGGTCGTCGAGCTCCATGTCGACGACACGCTCCCGCTGCTGCGTACCGAGGTCGAGGTCGCGCTGCTCCGCACCGCCCAGTCGGCGCTGTCCAACGTACGTCTGCACGCCGACGCCACCCGGGTCGTGGTCACGCTGACCGACGACCAGGACGCCGTACGCATGGACATCAGCGACGACGGCGCCGGCTTCGACGTCGCCGCCTGGGAGCGGGACGCCGGTGCGGGATCCTCCAGCTACGGCCTGCGGTTCATGCGGACCCGGCTCCGCGAGCTCGGCGGTGGCCTCGACGTGGAGAGCACGCCGGGCGAGGGCACCGCGATCTCCGCGCACCTCCCGATCCACGTCGAGGAGGGATCACGATGACGACGGTGCTCCTCGTCGACGACCACCCGGTCGTACGCAGCGGGCTGCGCGCCGTCATCGACGCCGGCGACGCGCTGCGGGTGATCGGGGAGGCCGCTACCGGGGAGGAGGCGATCACGCTCGCCGGTGCGCTGCGCCCTGACGTCGTGCTGTGCGACCTGCGCCTCGGCAGCGGGATCGACGGCATCCGCACCACGGCCGCGTTGCGCGCCCTCGAGCCGGCTCCGGCCGTGCTCATCCTGACCACCTTCGACCGCGACGCCGAGGTGCTCGGCGCGATCGAGGCCGGCGCCGCCGGCTACCTCCTCAAGGACGTCGACCCCGAGGTCATCGTCGAAGGCATCCGGCGTGCCGCCGGCGGCGACATGGTGCTCGCCCCGGACCTGGCCGCACGGGTGCTCAAGGGCATGCGCAGCCCGCTGCCGCGGCTCACCGAGCGCGAGATCGAGGTGCTGCGCCACCTGGCGCGCGGCTCCACCAACCGGGAGATCGCGCGCACGCTCTTCGTCACCGAGGCCACCGTGAAGAGCCACCTCGCCCACATCTTCACCAAGCTCGACGTCGACAGCCGCTCCCGCGCCATCCATGTCGCGCAGGAGACCGGCCTGATCTGACCGGCTCAGCGCTCGATGAGCCCCGACTGGTAGGCCCACACGGCGGCCTGGAGGCGGGACTTCACACCGAGCTTGGGCATCATCCGGGCCAGGTGGGACTTCACCGCGGAGACCTCCAGGACGAGAGCCTGGGCGATCTCTTCGTTGGACATGCCCTCGGCGAGACGGAGGAGGATGTCGAGCTCACGGGTGGTGAGCAGCTCGCTGCCGCGCGCGGCGGTCACGGGCTGCGTACGCCGCCGGGTGACGACCTCACGCAGGACGCGTCGGGTGAGCGAGGTGTCGAGGGTGCCGTGGCCGGCGGCGACGGAGCGGACCGCGGCGACGATGGCGTCGGGGTCGGCGTCCTTGAGCAGGAAGCCGGAGGCACCGGCCTCGAGGGCGCCGAAGACGTAGTCGTCGATGTCGAAGGTGGTCAGCACGAGCACCGGGATCGGGTCGGCGACGTCGGGGCCGCAGAGCTCGCGGGTGGCGCTGATCCCGTCGCGGCCGGGCATCCGGATGTCCATGCAGACCACGTCGGGCCGCAGTGCTCGCGCCTGTTCCACGGCCTCCGCACCGTCCTCGGCCACCGCGACGACCTCGATGTCGGGCTCGGTCTGAAGCAGCGTACGCAGCCCGGCGCGCACCAGCGGCTGGTCGTCGGCGACCGCGACCCGGATCATCCGGGGATCCTCAGCAGGGCCTGCCAGCCGCCCTCGGCAGTCGGGCCGGCCTCGAGGATCGAGCCGGTCAGGTCGGCGCGCTCCTGCATACCGACGAGGCCGAGCCCGTGCCGCTTCGGTGGTCTGTCAGGCGGCGTGGTGCGTGGCGGCCCGTTGCGCACCGTCACCACCACCTCGTCCGGCCCCCGGGAGTCGACGACCAGCTCGCACCGGGCTCCTGGCGCGTGCCGGGCGGCGTTGGCGAGGCACTCCTGCACGGTGCGGTAGGCGGAGAGCTGCGCGAGCGGGCCGACCTGCTCGAGCGCCGCCTCGGGACCCAGGGTCGCGAACGACACCTCGAGCCCGGCGCGACGGGCATCCTCGACGAGCGAGGGCAGGTGGGACAGCCGCTCCTGCCCGCTCGCCTCCGCGGCCTGCCCGGGACTGCGCAGGAGGGTGACCAGGCCGCGCAGCTCGCGCAGCATCGCGGTGCTCTGGGTTCGGACCTGGCGTACGGACTCCTTGGCACCCGCCGGGTCGATGTCGATCTGCCGCTCGACCGCGCCGGTCATCACCGCGATCCCGGTCAGGTGGTGGGCGGCGATGTCGTGGAGCTCGCGGGCCATCGCCGTACGTTCCTCCGCGATCGCCGCGGCGATGTGGGCGGACTGCTCGCGGTCGACGGCGCGAGCCAGGTCGCTGCGGGCCTCCCGGGCGTCGCGTCGCGCCCTCACCGTGGCGGCGAGGAGTGCCGGCAGGACGATCACGCCCGCGCCCTGGACGAGACCGGCGAGGACCGCGGTGCCGGCAGGGAGCCCGATGTTCGTCTGGCTCAGGGCGGTGCCGGCCGCGACCAGCAGCCCGGCGCCGGTCAGGGCCCCGGCGAGAGCCCGCGCCCGGCGGGGGAGCGGCGCCGCGGTCACCGCCGACCACACCGCGACGAGCACGGCCGCCGCAGAAAGGCTGGTGACGTCGCCCGCGCCGCCGAGCCCCAGCACGACCGAGGCAGCGGCCACGATCAGCAGCACCGGCAACGGCCGGGCGCGCCGTTCGGCGAGCACCACGGCCTGAGCGGTGAGCACCACGAACGCGACCCACCAGGCGCCGCTGCCGAGAGCCGGGGTCCCGGCGACCGAGGAGTCGGCGGCGTCGAGCCCCGGCGCCACCACGAGCAGCACCGTGGTGAGCAGCCAGACCACCACGGGTGGGAGCAGTCGCGGCACCATCCGGGTCATCTCCTCGTTCACGCCCTCATCCTTGACGCAACCGGTCCCGGTCACCAGCATCTTTCGATGCAAGTCCGAAGGTTCGCCCTTTTGCCCGGCGCGGCCCGACCGGCCCCGTTCCTAGGTTCGGGTCAGCAATCGACCCCAGCCGAGAGGAACCACCATGACCATGACCCAGCCGGTGATCCAGCCGGACCAAGGCCTGCGAGCATTCGTACGCCGCCACCAGCTCTCCACCTTCTTCGTGCTCGCCCTCGCCGCGAGCTGGCTGGCCTGGACCCCCTACGTCCTGTCCGACAGCGGCCTCGGCCTCTGGGACCTCACCTTCCCCGGCGGAGTGATCGGTGGCCAGCTGCTCGGGATGCTGCCGGGTGCGTACCTCGGCCCGATCGGCAGCGCCGCGCTGGTCACCGGGATCGTCGGCGGACGGGCCGGGCTGCGGGCCTGGGTCCGCGGGATGTGGCGCTGGCGGGCGAGCTGGCGCTGGTACGCCGGCATCCTGATCGGCGTGCCGGCCGCGATCATCGTCTCGCTCCAGGCCACCGGTCACCAGATGGCGACACCGTCGCAGGCGTGGCTGATCGTGGCGGTGGCGTACGTCCCGGGGCTGATCATGCAGATGATCACCACCGGTCTCGCCGAGGAGCCGGGCTGGCGCGACTTCGCCCTGCCCCGGCTGCAGCGCCGCGTCGGACCGCTCGGCTCCGCGTTCGTGCTCGGTCCGATCTGGGCGCTGTGGCACATGCCGCTCTTCCTGACCGATTGGGGCGGCTGGCCGGAGGTGAGCTGGTTCGCGCCGCTCGTCTTCGCGGGCTTCTGCTTCACCTTCGGCATCGTGATGACCTGGGTCTTCAACCGCACGGGGCAGAGCCTGCCGCTGGCGATGCTCCTGCACGTCAGCGTCAACAACTTCGCGTCGGTGGCCTTCGCCGAGGTCTTCCCCGACGTCGACGCCGACCAGTTCCAGCTCGCGCTGCTGGTCGGGTCGGGCGTC
This sequence comes from Nocardioides luteus, assembly GCF_000960475.2. GTDB lineage: Bacteria > Actinomycetota > Actinomycetes > Propionibacteriales > Nocardioidaceae > Nocardioides > Nocardioides luteus_A. The sequence goes on from NZ_JZDQ02000061.1 coordinate 7,997, forward strand.
GTTGCGGCGCTCCTCGTGGTCGCGACGCGCGGGCGGCTGGGATACGTAAAGGAATCGGCTCGGTCTGTATAGATTCAGCAGGTGCCTCTCCGTATCCGGCGCAGTGCCGCGCCGCTCGTCCTCGCCACCTCGCTCCTCGCCCTCGCGGCCACGGGATGCTCCTCCGAGACCGCCGACGGCGCGGGCGCGCCGAGCAGCCCCAGCCCGTCCGCGGAGAGCCAGTCCGCAACCCCGACGACGACGCCCACGGCCGAGCCGACCGAGCCGACCGAGTCGGAGGGGGCCGGGAAGGTCTGCGCCACCGGCGACCTCTCCTTCACGGTCACCGAGGAGTCCCAGGCGGGCGGCTACTACCTGGTCACGGCGACCGCGAAGCCCGGCGTGACCTGCACCCTCGAGGGCAGGACGATCGAGGCCGGCTTCGGCTCGGCCGTCTCCGGCGACGTGATGCCGAGCGAGCAGGCCGAGGGCGAGCCGATCACGATGACCGGCTCCACCAAGGCGTACGCCGGGGTCAACCCGAACAGCGGCCCGCAGGACGGCGGCGTGCAGTTCGACGAGATCATCGTCTCCGCGCACGAGGGCGACATGGACCCGGTCTCCCTGAAGCTGCCGAGCACCGCGGAGGTCGACCAACCGATCGGCACGAACTGGCACACCGATCCCGCGAAGGCGGTGCCGTTCACCAGTTGATCGGTCAGATCCGTTCGGCGAGCGGCGCCTCGGAGGCTTCGGCCTCCGGGGCACCGTCCTCCGCCGCGGTGAGCAGGAAGCGGAGACGGGTCAGCACCAGGCCGGCGGTGAGGGTGCCGCCGATGACGACGAACGCCCACAGGTGGCCGAGGCCGCTGCCGATGAGGGAGCCGGCCAGGGCCGGTCCGAGGATCTGGCCGAGGGTCAGGGTGAGCCCGAGCGAGGCGTTGTAACGGCCGCGCAGGTGGTCGGGGGCGATGGTGTTCGCCAGCCCGGTCACGATCGGCGCCCACAATGTCTCGCCGAGGCCGAAGATCGCCAGGCCGATCACGACGGCGGCCACCGCGCCGGCGACGGGCATCAGGTCCGCGGCCGCCAGCACGCTCCAGGCGAGGGACCAGGTCAGCACGGCGCACGCCAGCGCGGTCGTACGCCGCCACCCGGACGTGAGCCGCAGCAGGACGACCTGTCCGCACACGATCACGGCGGCGTTGGCGGCGAAGGCCCAGCCGAGGGCGGTCGCCGGTACCTCGGCCACGTCCACCGCGTAGGCGGTCGCGCCGGCCTCGAGCTGTCCGTAGCCGAAGGTCACCGCGAGCACGCCGCAGCCGACCAGGGCCACCGCCCGGCGGTCCCGCAGCACCTCGCCCCAGGAGCCGGCGCTCGCGTCGTCGGCCTCGTCGTCCGCGGGGCGGGCGGGGGAGCGGACCAGGAGCAGCAGCACCGCGGCGTAGGCCAGATAGGCGACGGCGTCGCACAGGTAGAGCACCTGGAACGTCTCGGGACGGGACACGTCGACGAGGAACGCGCTGACCAGACCACCCAGCCCGATGCCCACGTTCAGCCCCAGGAACGCGAAGCCGTAGGCCCGCTCGCGGTCCGCGGCGGGCACCATCCCGGCCAGCAGCGTGGTCGTGCCGGGCCAGAGCGGAGAGGCGCCCACGACCACACCGGCGAGCACCGTCATCGTCGGCACGGTGCCGTCCACGAAGCCGAGAGACCCGATCGAGATCGACTCCACGGCCAGCGCGGCGACCAGGACGGCCCGAGGTCCGAAGCGGTCCAGGAGCGCGCCGATCCCGGGGGCGGCGAGCAGGCCGACCAGGCCCATCCAGGCGAACATCCAGCCCGCTGTCGACGACCCGAGGTCCTGGACCTGGGCCATGTAGACGTAGAGGAACGGCAGGGTGAGTCCGTTGCCGAGGGAGGCGAAGGCGAACCCGATGAGCACGCGGGCGGGCTGCGAGGCGTGGGTGGGCTGGGTGGGGGAGTGCGGCACGGGTGTGATCGTCCTCTCTCTGGCCCACCTGTCTGGCGGGAATGAGTTTAGGGTAGCCTCACTTAGGTTCGCCTAACCTAATCCCCCCGTGTCGAAGGAGACCAGTGAGCGCATCGCACTTGGAGCATCTGTTCCACCCCGACAATGCTCGTGAGTACACCAGCGGCATCACCGAAGCAATCAGACTGCTCGTCGATCAGCTCGCCACGCTCGAAGGCCCCACGACCGGGATCTCGCCGGCCACGGCCGCCGCGCCGGTCGCCGAGATCGACCTGGACAGCCCGCTCGTCGACGGCTCCGCGGCGCTCGCCGAGGTCAGCCGGCTGTGGCTGCAGGACGCGGTGTGGTTCCACGACCCGTCCTACGCCGCTCACCTGAACTGCCCGGTCGTGATCCCCTCGCTCGTCGGGGAGCTGCTGATCGCGGCGGTCAACACCTCGATGGACACCTTCGACCAGTCCGTGGGCGGCACGTTCATGGAGCGTCGCCTCATCGACTGGACCGCGGCCCGCGCCGGTTACCCGGAGGCGACCCGCGACGGCGTCTTCACCTCCGGCGGCAGCCAGTCCAACCTGCAGGCGCTGCTCCTGGCCCGCGGTGAGGCGGAGCGCCGCGGCGTACCTCTGGACCGGCTGCGCTTCCTGACCTCTGCTGACAGCCACTTCTCGATCGCCAAGTCGGCCCGGCTGCTCGGCATGGGCGACGCGGCCGCCATCGCGATCCCGACCGATGCCGAGCACCGGATGGACGTGGCCGCGCTGCGCGAGGCGCTCGACGAGTGCGTCGTCGACGGTCTCGTTCCGGCCGCGGTCGTGGCCACCGCGGGCACCACCGACTTCGGCGTCATCGACCCGCTCCACGCCATCGCCGACGCCTGCCAGGACTTCAACGTCTGGTTCCATGTCGACGCGGCGTACGGCGGTGGGCTCCTCGCCTCGCCGAAGTACCGTCACCTGCTCGACGGCATCGAGCGGTCGAACTCGATCACGATCGACTTCCACAAGACCTGGTTCCAGCCGGTCTCCTCCAGCGCGCTCCTGGTCCGCGACCTGGCGACGATGCAGCACGCCTCGTGGTACGCCGACTACCTCAACCCGCGGGAGTCTACGAGTCCGAACCAGGTCGATAAGTCCCTGCAGACCACGCGGCGCTTCGACGCGCTCAAGCTGTGGCTGACCCTGCGCACGATGGGTGCCGACCAGATCGGCGCCTACCTGGAGACGGTGATCGACGTCGCCCGCGAGGTCTACGACCTCCTCAGCGTGCAGCCCGACATCGAGGTGATCACGCCGTCTCAGCTCTCCACGGTCGTCTTCCGCTACGTCGACCCGCACCTGGACGAGGAAGCCGTGGGCGACCTCAACCGCCGCATCCGCGCCGAGATGTGGAGTGGCGGCCGGGGTGTCGTCGCCGCCACGAAGGTCGACGGCCGTCAGTTCCTCAAGCTCACCCTGCTCAATCCCAAGGCCACCGTCTCGGACGTGCTCGACATCATCGAGCAGGTCCGCACGCTGGGCGCCTCCTTGGGCCGGGCCGTCCCGGAGGTCGTCCGATGACCACGCCTACTCCCAGCATGTCAACGCACTGTCATGACCTGATCGGCATCGGGCTCGGCCCGTTCAACCTCGGCCTGGCCGCCCTCGCCGACCCGATCGACGAGGTCGACTGCCTGTTCCTCGAGGGCCGCGACCGGTTCGACTGGCACCCGGGGATGATGCTCGACGAGGCGACCCTGCAGGTGCCGTTCCTCGCCGACCTGGTGACGATGGCCGACCCGACCTCGCGATTCAGCTTCCTCAACTTCCTCAAGCAGACCGGCCGGATCTACCCGTTCTACATCCGGGAGAACTTCCTGCCCCACCGGCGTGAGTACAACCAGTACTGCCAGTGGGTCGCCTCCCTGCTCGGCTCCGTCCGCTTCGGCCAGCAGGTCACCTCCGTGGAGCACGACGGCGAGACGTACGTCGTCACCACCACCTCCGGCCAAGGCGATCGAACGCAGAGGCATCGGACCAGGCGGCTGGTGCTCGGGACCGGCACGAGCCCGCGGGTCCCCGAGTGCGCGGCCGAGGCCGTGGCGGCCGACGGGCCGGCGCTGCACAGCTCGGAGTACCTGGCTCGTCGCGACGAGCTCGTCTCCCGCAGCAGCATCACCGTGGTCGGCAGCGGCCAGTCGGCCGCCGAGGTCTACCTCGACCTGCTGGCAGCTCAGCCCGACCACGACTACCAGCTGGCCTGGCTGACGCGCAGTCCTCGGTTCTTCTCCATGGAGTACACCAAGCTCACCCTCGAGCTGACCTCGCCGGAGTACTCCGCCTACTTCCAGTCGCTCCCGGCGGAGAAGCGCGACCGGCTGCTGAAGTCGCAGCAGAGCCTCTACAAGGGCATCTCGGGCGACACCATCGACGCGATCCACGAGGCGCTCTACACCCGGTCGATCGACGCTCCCGCCGAGACCACGCTGCTCAGCAACACCGAGGTGCGTGGCGTGACCCGCACCGAGGACGGCTACCACCTCGCGCTGCACCACGTGGAGCAGGAGGAGGACTACGAGATGGCGACCGAGGCGCTGGTCCTGGCGACCGGCTACCGCGCCGGGATCCCGGACTTCCTGGAACCCGTCCGCGACCGTCTTCGTCTCGACGAGCAGGGCCGTTACGCCGCGAGCCCGACCTTCTCGGTCGACACCGCCGACCGCGAGATCTGGGTGCAGAACGGTGAGGAGCACACCCACGGCTTCGTCGCCCCCGACCTCGGCATGGGCGCCTACCGGAGCTCGGTGATCCTCGCCGCCATCCTCGGCCGGGAGCCGTATCCGGTCGAGAAGCGGGTCGCCTTCCAGGAGTTCGGGGTGCCCGACCGGTTCAAGATCCAGCCCAGCAAGCTTCAGCCCATGGAGGAGAGCCGATGAGGATCACGATCGAACCGCTCGAGATCGAGGCCCACCTCGCGACCGTCCACTCCTGGGTGACCCACCCGCGCTCGGCGTACTGGATGATGCTGGACGCCACGCTGGAGGACGTCGCCGCGGAGTACGAGCGGATCGCCGGCCACCCGCACCACGACGCCTGGCTCGGCCGGGTCGACGGCGCGCCGGCGTTCCTTGTCGAGACCTACGACCCCGCGCGCAGCGAGCTCGCCGGGATCACGCACGTGCCCGACCTGGCACCCGGCGACCTGGGCATGCACGTGCTGGTGGCGCCCACCTCCGGCGAGCCCGTCTCCGGCTACACGACCCGGGTCTTCCGGGCGGTCATGCGGCACTGCTTCGCGGACCCGGGTGTGCGTCGTGTGGTGGTCGAGCCGGACGTACGCAACGAGCCGATCCGCCGCAAGAACACCGAGGCCGGCTTCGTCGAGCTGCGCGAGATCAGCATCGGCGAGAAGACCGCGATGCTCTCGGTCTGCACGCGTGAGATGTACGCCGCCGCCCATCTGCGCCCGGAGAACCTGCGGGTCGCGCACCGGCACCTGGTCGCCAAGGCGATCGCGGAGTTCAGCCACGAGCGGATGCTCGCTCCGGTGGCCACCGACACGGGCTGGGAGCTGCCGGGGCCGTCCTCGACGTACACCTTCGCCGCCCGCCGTTTTCTGCTCGACCACTGGGTGGTGGACGCGGACTCGATCGTGCGCCGCATCGGCGGCGAGGAGCAGGAGGTCGACGCGCAGGCGTTCGTCGCCGAGTTCGCCCCCGATCTGGGCATCCCGGACACGCTGCTGCCGACCTACCTCGAGGAGCTGGCGGCGACCATCGCCTCGGCCTGCTGGAAGCTCGAGCACCAGACGCTGACCGCGGCCGATCTGGTCGACGCCGACCACCAGAGCGTCGAGGGCGCGATGAGCGAGGGCCACCCGGCCTTCGTCGCCAACAACGGCCGGATCGGCTTCGACATCGACGACCACGCCCGCTGGGCGCCGGAGACGAGCAACGACCTGAGCCTGCTGTGGGTCGCCGTCTCCCGGGACCAGTCCCACCTGGCCCTGGGGCGCGGCGAGGACGAGGACCGTCTCTACGCGGCCGAGCTCGGCGAGGCCACGCTGGCCCGGTTCGCGGCGAAGCTGCGCGGGCTCGGGCTCGATCCTGCCGGGTTCCGCTACCTGCCCGTCCACCCGTGGCAGTGGCGCCACAAGCTGGCGGTCACCTTCGCCGCGGACGTCGCCGCGCGCCGGATCGTGCTGGTCGGGTCGGGGGAGGACGTTCACCGTCCGCAGCAGTCGATCCGGACGTACTTCAACACCTCGCGTCCGGAGCGGCACTACGTCAAGACCGCGCTGTCGATCCAGAACATGGGCTTCATGCGTGGCCTCTCGCCGGCCTACATGGCCGCGACCCCGCTCATCAACGACTGGGTCGCCGACCTGGTCGAGAGCGACGCGGAGCTGAAGGAGCGCGGCTTCGGGGTGCTGCGCGAGCTGGCCTCGATCGGCTGGACCGGCGACATCTTCCACGCGCTGCCGAACCCGTCGCCGTACCGGAAGATGATCGCCGCTCTCTGGCGCGAGTCGCCGGTGCCGCGGCTGGCCGAGGGGGAGCGGTGCGCGACGATGGCGGCGCTGCTCCACCGCGACGCCGGCGGTGCCTCGTACGCGGCCGAGCTCGTCCGTGCCTCCGGCCTGCCCGCCCGGGCGTGGGTGCGCAGCTACCTCGACGCCTACCTGCGGCCGCTGGTGCACTGCCTGCTGGCGTACGACCTGGCGTTCATGCCGCACGGCGAGAACCTGGTGATGGTGCTGCGCGACCACGTGCCGGTGCGGATGTTCATGAAGGACATCGGCGAGGAGGTGGCGGTGATGGGCGACCTGCCGCTGCCCGAGGAGGTCTCCCGGATCCGCGGTTCCTTCCCGGACGACGTCAAGGCGCTGGCCGTGCACACCGACATCTTCGACGGGGTGCTGCGCTACGTCGCCGCGATCCTCGATGATGAGGGCGTGCTGCCGGAGACCGAGTTCTGGGCCGAGGCCCGGGCGTGCATCGTCGACCATGCCGCCGACCACCCCGAGCTGGCCGAGGCGGTCGACCGCTACGACTTCCTGCGTCCGCGGTTCCGGCACTCGTGCCTCAACCGGCTGCAGCTGCGCAACACCCTGCAGATGGTCGACATCACCGACCAGGCCGAGTCGCTCATCTTCGCGGGCACGTTGGCCAACCCCGTCGCCAACCCGGTCGCATGATGCTGTTCCGTGATGAGTGGGGCATCCCGCACGTCCGGGGTGCCTCGCCGGCCGAGGTGGCCCGGCTGCAGGGCCGGGCCACCGCGCGGGACCGCGCCTGGCAGCTCGAGATCGAGCGGCTGCGCGGCGAGGGCCGCACCGCCGAGCTGCTCGGCCCGGCCGGGCTGGAGTGGGACACCGTCGCCCGCCGCGCTCGGATCGCGGCGGTGGCGCGTTCTGCCTATGCGGGCCTCGACGAGGAGACGCAGGAGTTCCTGACGGCGTACGTCGACGGCGTCCGCGCCGGTCTCGCGGAGACCTCGTGCGCTGAGCTCGACGGGCCGGACGGGCTGGGCCCGGCGCCGGGGACCTGGCAGCCGTGGACGCCGCTGGCGGTCTTCTGGGTGCAGCAGATCCTCTTCGGGTCGTTCCCCTCGAAGCTCTTCGGCGCCCGGGCGGCGCGGGTGCTCGGGCCCGAGGCGGAGCTGTTCCGCACCGAAGGGTTGACCGGGGGACTCTCCGGCGGCTCCAACGCGTACGCCGTCGGCGGCGGCCGCACCCGCTCCGGGCTGCCGCTGGTGGCCGGTGACCCGCACCGGGTCTTCGAGGCGCCCAACGTCTACCTCCAGGTACGCCTGACCTGCACCGATCCCGACGACTCCTTCGACGTGGTCGGGATGACCTTCCCCGGCGTCCCCGGCGTGCAGCACTTCGCGCACGCCGGGTCCGTCGCGTGGGGGATCACCAACGCGATGGGCGACTACCAGGATCTCTACCGGGTCGACCTGCGCCCGGGCGGTGACGTGGTGCGGCGGAGCGTCGAGACGGTGCTGGTCCGCGGGCAGGAGCCGGTCACGGTCGAGGTCCTCGAGACCGATCGCGGGCCGGTGGTCCTCGACGATCCGGAGGAGGGCTGGGGCCAGGCGCTGCGTACGCCGGGCCACGAGCTCGACGACCTCGGCTTCGGGGCGCTCCTGCCGCTGCTGCGGTCGCGCTCGGTCGCCGACGTCGAAGCCGCGGTGGCGCACTGGGTCGAGCCGGTCAACAACTGGGTCATCGCCGACGTGGCGGGCGACGTGGTCCACACGGTCGGCGGCCGGGTGCCCACACGTGACGAGGCGGGGGAGTGGACCGGCTGGGTCGACCCGCTGCCGCGACGTACGGCATCGTCCGGCGGCGCCCTGGTGACCGCCAACGACCGGTGCATGCCGGGGTTCGACGCGCTCGCGGCCGGGTTCGCGCCACCGTTCCGGGCGCACCGGATCGGCGAGCTTCTCGACGTCAACGGTCCGCTCGACGCGGAGCGGGCGGTGGCGGTGCTCGCCGACACCACCCAGACGGCCGGCGGACCGCTGCTGGCGCTGGTCCCCGCCGATCTACGGCCGCCGGCACTCGCCGAGTGGGACGGCGCGATGGACGGATCGCCGGGCGCTGCCTGGTACGCCGCGCTGCGCGCCGAGGTCGTCGACCGGATCTGCGCGGCACCGGCGCTCGCGCCGCTGCGGGAGCCGTCCGAGCACGGGCCGCTCTACGAGCCCTGGTATAGCCTGCCGGCCCGGGTGGCCGGTGCACTGCACGTCATCCTGGCCGCCGAGAAGCCGTTCGGCCTGGACCTGCGCGAGCTGGTGGCCGAGGCGGCGAAGGCCGTGACCGGCCGCGAGCCGACGCCGTGGCCGGAGAGCCACCGGTTCTGGCCGCTGCACACGCTCGAGCAGTTCGACCTCCCGCACACCAGGACCACGCCCGCCACCCCGCTTCCGGGTGACACGGACACGGTCCGCAGCAACGCCTGGATCCCGGGCACCACCGTGACCACCCGGGGATCGGTGGCCCGCTACGCCTGGGACCTGGCCGACCGCGACAACAGCCGATGGGTCGTACCCCTCGGTGTCAGCGGTTCCCCCGACAGCCCCCACCACACCGACCAGCACGACGCCTGGGCCCAGGGAGGCGCCGTACGCGTCGTCACCGACTGGTCCCTGCTCACCGAGGAGAAGACATGACCCTGACCATCCGCGACCTGAAGCCGTCGGCCGACATCGACCTGCTGGACGGCTGGCTGCACGACGACCGGGCCCGCTTCTGGGGCATGGTCGAGAAGCCGCGCGAGGAGATCGAGGAGATCTACACCTGGCTGCAGGAGCAACCGCACCTGGCGGCGTACATCGTCGAGATCGACGGTGAGCCGGTCGCCCTGTTCCAGACCTGGGACCCCGAGATCGACGAGCTCGGCGCCTTCTACGAGCGCCGCCCCGGCGACATCGGCGTCCACCTCTTCCTGGCCGACACCCCGGCCCGCCAGGGCCGGACCGAGACGGTCCTCGACTTCTTCATCGAGGAGGTCATCGTCAAGGTCGGCGCCCGCCGCATCGTCGTCGAGCCCGACGCCACCAACGAGGCCTCCCTCGCCAGGCTCGACGACTACGGTTTCAAGCGCGGCCCGGTCGTCGAGCTCCCGCACAAGGTCGCCCAGTACGCCTTCCTCGACCTGCCCTGACTCACGCAAGCTTCTGCGCGACCTCGTTGAGGTTGGTGCGGAGCTTGGCGCGGTAGGCGTCGTGCTGCTCGGGGAGGCGGGCGTCGCAGAACGCGGCCAGGTCGGGGCCGGTGACTTCGAGGACGGTGT
>NZ_JZDQ02000062.1 GCF_000960475.2 Nocardioides luteus
CCGTCGCGAGCGCATCGGCACCCACACCCCCGTACGCCTCCGGGACATGCGGCGCGAAGAACTCGGTCTCCACCAGCGCATCATGCGCCTCCTGCGGATAACGAGCCTCCTCATCGACCGCAGCCGCAGCCGGCGCGATCTTCGCATCACAGATCTCACGGATGGCCCTGCGGATCTCCTGGTGCTCCTCGGAGAGGGCGAACAACGGGTACTCGGCACTCATGTCTCGGAGTCTATGCCTGTTTGCTACTCGCCAGTACGTTGGCGGGTCACGGAATCCCCGACGCAGGGTTGTTGTTGTGCTCCACATGACCGCCGCGTGGCTCGACCAGGACACCATCGACAAGCTCCTCGACGATTCCGAGACGTGGGCGATCGTCGGCCTCTCGGGCGATCCGTGGCGTACGGCCTATGCGATCGCCCAGGAGCTCCAGGAGCACGGCAAGCGGATCATCCCGATCCACCCGGGTGCCGCGGCCGAGGGCAAGGAGGTGCTCGGCGAGAAGGTCTACGCGACCCTGGCCGATGCCACCGCGGCCGCCGGGAAGATCGACGTCGTCGACGTCTTCCGCCGCTCCGAGGCCGCCGGCCAGTTCGCCGACGAGGCCGTCGCGATCGGCGCCGGGGGCGTCTGGTTCCAGATGGGCGTGATCGACAAGGCCGCCTTCGAGCGCACGGCAGCGGCCGGCGTACCGATGGTCATGGACACCTGCCCCAGCAAGATCTGGTTCGAGCGCGGCCGGGCGGGCGCTCGACGGTAGGGCTACGGCTCGAACGTCATCGTCCGCAGGTGCTCGTAGATCACCGAGGTCTCGACGTCGGCGATCTCGGCCCGCGAGGTGAGCCGGTCGATCACGAACGCGTAGAGCGCGTCGTTGTCGGGGACCGCGACATGGACGATGAAGTCCATCCGGCCGGAGGTGACGAAGACCCCGACGGCCTCGGGAAGCGCGCCGACCCAGTCGCGGAAGGACTCGATGTTGGCGCGCGAGGGCGGTCGGATGCGTACGGCGACGAGCGCCTGCACACCTCGGTCGATCTGACGGAGGTCGAGGTCGAGGTACGCCCCGCGGATGAGGCCACGGCGCTGCATCGCCCGGGCACGGTCGTGCACGGTGGTCGCCGAGACCCCGACCTCGGCGGCGATGTCTCGAAGGCTCCGCCGTGCATCCATCGTCCAGGCGGCCAGAATCTGACGGTCGACTTCGTCCATGCACGCCAGAATATGCGTTCTGTCTGACAATGCACGGCCCGATTGCGATCTCTCCTGACATTCTCAAGACTTGTCGTCGAATCAGTTGGCGAATGACAGGAGTCAGAGCGATGAGCACAGGTGTCGACACGGCGACGATCGGGTTCGCCCCGGACGAGATCGACCAGTCCGCGAGCACGCGCGAGGTGCCCTTCAAATGGGTGGTCGTCGTCGACCAGAACCTTCCCGCTGGACGCGCCGTGAACGCGGCCGTCTGCGTCGCGGGGGCGACCACGCAGCGTACGGCCGGGCTCCTCGGCGAGGACGCGGTCGACGCCGACGACTCGACGCACCCGGGCCTGCCGTGGATCGGCTGCACGGTGCTGGGCGCCCCGGCGCAGCGGCTGACCGACCTGCGTCGTCAGGCGGTCGCCCAGCCCGGGGTGGCGGTCATCGACATGCCTACCCAGGCGCAGCACACCCGGGTCTACGACGACTACCTGTTCGCCGTCGGCAGCAGCCGCGGCGCCGACCTCTCCTACTGCGCGGTCAGCCTCTTCGGCCCGCGCCGAATCATCGACAAGCTCGTCAAGGGCCTCTCGCTCCTGCCCTGAGGCTCAGGAGGTGGCGCGGCGTACGACCTCGCCCTTCTCGCGGGCGAGCTCGGCGAGGGACTTCTCGTACGCCACCAGCTTCTGCTGGAGCTCGGGGTCGGCGACGCCGAGGATGCGGGCGGCGAGAATGCCGGCGTTCTTGGCGTTGCCGATGGCCACCGTGGCGACGGGGATGCCGCCGGGCATCTGGACGATCGACATCAGCGAGTCCATACCGTCGAGGTACTTCAGCGGCACCGGGACGCCGATCACCGGCAGCGGGGTGACGGAGGCGAGCATGCCGGGCAGCGCTGCCGCGCCGCCCGCGCCGGCGATGATGACCGAGAGACCCCGGCCCGCGGCCTCACGACCGTAGTCGAGCATCTCCTGCGGCATCCGGTGGGCCGACTTCACGTCGGCCTCCCACTCGATCCCGAACTCGTCGAGAAGCTCCGCCGCGGCCTTCATCGTCGGCCAGTCGGAGTCGGATCCCATCACGATGCCTACGCGAGCGCTCATGGGGACAGGCTATGCGCCGGCCGACCTGCCTCGTGTCACCGGTCCGACCTCTGTCCGTCATCTGCATGTCGGTCCTGCCCGCTAGGGTGCTGGCCACTCTCCCCCGCGACCCGGACAAAGGCAGATGGATCCAGCTAAGAGCAGCGACCTCGTCCTCAGCGCGCCACCGAACCCGACCACGGTCGAGCGGTTCACCGGGCTGACCAAGGCGGAGCGCAAGGTGCTGCCCTCACGGGTGCGGCAGGTCTCGTCCTGGTGTCGGCAGGCGGCGTCGGCGACGGCGGCGCGAGCCGAGATCGAGCGGGAGGCGGCCGAGGCCGTCGACCACTACCGGGCGAACGCGGCCGAGCTGAAGCGCGCGGCCCAGGTGGCCTGGCGCAGCATCGGTCTCGACCGGAGCGACGGGCCTCGGCTGGCCGCGATCGCGCGGCGCCACGCGCTCGATCCGGTCGAGGAGACCACGCAGGAGCTCGTCTCGACGTTGACCGCCGGCGCAGACGACCTGACGCGGGCGAAGCGGGCGGCCGGCGCCCGGCGACTGTTCGTGCGGGGACACCGCCGCGAGGACGCGGAGCTCGCGGGCAGGAGGATCCTCGATCTGCACCGTTGGGCGGTCGACCTCCAGACCGAGGCGCGCATCGGGGAGCTGTCCAAGCTTCCGGGCGGGCGCCGCATACGGGTCCGCGACGCGCTGCTGCCGAGCGTCGGCCTCCTCGAGGCGCTCTCCGACCTGGGTTCGGAGGCCGTGCTGTCCCCGCGCAAGGGCATCATGGTGCTGCGCAACGAGGGCGAGGCGCTCAACGAGGCCAGGCGCTCCGAGGAGCCCGCGCGCCGCGCCGCGACCGACGCCGCCAACGCGGTCCGGAGCGCCGACACCGACACCGCGGTCAGGTCGCTGCCGGTCGACGAGCTCGCCGATCTGGTACGCATCGAGCCCCTCCTCGAGGCCGGGATCCGCACCGTCCACGAGGTCATCCATCCCAGCTCTGACCTGCGAGAGCTTCCCGGGGTCGGTCCGGCCACCGCGATGCGGATGCAGGAGGCTGCGCAGGCGCTGTGGCAGCGCACCTACGACGAGATGCCCCTCGCCATCGACCACGAGCGCCGCACCCCGGCAGCCACCAGGCTGCTCGCTCGGCTGGCGGAGTGGGAGGCTGGGCGGCGTACGAAGGACGCGGGAGCCGAGCTCGCCCTCGTGCAGTCGCTCCGGCCGCTGATCCGGTCTCTGGACAGCGGCGCGAGGTTCCACCTGATCCTGGCCAACGCGGCCAGCCTCGACGACTTCCACGGCGCGCTGCGGGCGATCGCCCACCGGGCCGAGATGGCGCGCCGGATCCGTCCGGGCAACCGGCCCGCCGATCCGTGGGAGGACTTCGAGAGGCGGCCGGCCGACTACTACGCGATGCTCTCCGAGCTCGGCTTCCTCACCGAGGACGAGGACAAGATCCACGGCGACCTGTCGGCCGAGATCATCGAGGCCGTACGCGCCCAGGACCTGCGCACCAACAACCTGACCGCCTCGCTGCGCGGCTACCAGCACTTCGGCGTCCGCTTCGCGCTGGTGCAGATGAAGGTGATCATCGGCGACGAGATGGGGCTCGGCAAGACGCTCCAGTCGCTGGCGGTGCTCGCTCACCTGCATGCGAAGGGCGCGTCCCACACGCTGGTCGTCTGCCCGGCCGCCGTGGTCACCAACTGGGTGCGCGAGACCGACTCCAAGACGACCCTGATCCCCCACCGGCTCCACGGCAACCGCCGCCAGAAGGCCGCCAAGATCTGGGTCGAGCAGGGCGGCGTCGCGGTGACCACCTACGAGACGCTCAACGCGATCCAGCCCTTCCTCGACCAGGTCAAGGTCGCCTGCGTCGTGGTCGACGAGGCCCACATGATCAAGTCGCCCCGCACCCAGCGCACCGAACGCGTACGCCGTGTCCTGGACGCCTCCGAGCGCGCCATCCTGCTCACCGGCACCCCGATGGAGAACCGCATCGACGAGTTCCGCAACCTGGTCTCCTACCTCCGTCCCGACCTGCTGCTCTCCGCCGACGAGTTCAACCCCCACCGCTTCCGCAAGCAGGTCGCGCCGGTCTACCTGCGCCGCAACCAGGAGGACGTGCTCACCGAGCTGCCCGACCTCGTCGAGGTCGAGGACTGGCTGCCCCTCTCGGTGGCCGACGAGAGGGCGTACGCCGAGTGCGTCCGCGACGGCAACTTCATGGCCATGCGGCAGGCCGCCATGCTCCAGGGCACGTCGTCGGCCAAGGTCGAGCGGCTGATCGAGATCGTCGGCGAGGCCGAGGAGAACGGCCGCCGCGTGATCGTGTTCTCCCACTTCAGGAAGGTCCTCGACGACCTGGTCACGCTGCTGCCGGGCGAGGTCTTCGGGCCGTTGACGGGGTCGGTACCTGCTGAGGAGCGCCAGCAGATGGTCGACGAGTTCTCCGCGGCGGGCCACGGCGCCGTGCTCGTCACCCAGATCGTCGCCGGCGGCGTCGGCCTCAACATCCAGTCGGCGTCGGTCGTGGTCATCTGCGAACCCCAGCTCAAGCCCACCATCGAATGGCAGGCCATCGCCCGCGCCCGCCGGATGGGCCAGCTCCAGTCGGTCCAGGTCCACCGCCTGCTCTCCGAGGTCGGCGTCGACCAGCGGGTCCACGACATCCTCGCCGCCAAGGCCGAGCTCTTCGACGACTTCGCCCGGGTCAGCGCCACCGCGGCCAGCAGCCCCGAGGCGTACGAGACCTCACATGCCGACGATGCCGTCACCGCCCTGGCCGCCGAGGCCTCCGACGCCGAGATCGCCCGCGACGTCGTCGCCACCGAGCGCCAGCGCCTCGGCGTCTGACCCCAGCCGAGGCGTCAGCCAGGTCGGCCGAGGCGTCAGCCAGGTCGGCCGAGGCGTCAGCCAGGTCGGCCGAGGCGTCAGCCAGGTCGGCCGAGGCGTCAGCTACGTCGGCCGAGTTGGCAGCCGCGTGCCACGTCGGCCGACCTACGTGACGCCTCGGCCGACGTACGTGACGCCTCGGCCGACGGGGGTGACGCCTCGGCTGTCAGTCGGAGTCGTTGCCGAGGTCGCCCTGGAACCAGTCGGCGGCGTGGCGGGCGCGCTCGAGGCAGTCGTCGAGGTCGTCGCCGTAGACGTTGACGTGGCCGACCTTGCGCCCGGGGCGCATCTCCTTGCCGTAGAGGTGGACGCGGAGGTGGGGGTCGCGGGCCATGGCGTGCGGGAAGCCGTCGTAGAGCCGGCCGACGTCCGGCTGGGAGGAGCCGAGGATGTTGACCATCACGGACCACTTCGCACGGGGCGCGGGAGAGCCGAGCGGGAGGTCCATGACCGCGCGCAGGTGGTTCTCGAACTGCGAGGTGACGGCGCCGTCCTGGGTCCAGTGGCCGGTGTTGTGGGGGCGCATGGCCAGCTCGTTGACGAGCAGCCGGCCGTCGACGGTCTCGAACATCTCGACCGCGAGCACCCCGGTGACGCCGAGCTCGCCCGCGATCCGCAGCGCGATCTGCTCGCCCTCGACGGCGAGCTCGGGCGAGAGGTCGGGCGCCGGAGCGATGACCTCCTTGCAGATGCCGTTCTCCTGGTAGGTGTGCACGACCGGGTACGCCGCGGCCTGGCCGCTCGGCGAACGGGCGACGATCGCGGAGAGTTCACGGCGGAAGTCGACGAGCTCCTCGGCGAGGACCTGGACCCCGGCCTCCTCGGCGACGCGCAGCGGCTCGGCGACATCGGCGACGTCGCGTACGACCCAGACGCCCTTGCCGTCGTAGCCGCCGCGGGTGGTCTTGAGGACGCAGGGGAAGCCGAAGGCCTCGACCTCGGCGACGGACGACACGATCGCGTTGCGCGGGCACGGGATGCCGAGCTCGGTCAGCCGCGAGCGCATGACGCCCTTGTCCTGGGCGTGCACCAGCGCGTCGGGCCCGGGCCGGACCGCGACACCGGCGGCCTCGAGCGCGTGCAGGTGCTCGGTCGGGACGTGCTCGTGGTCGAAGGTGACCACCTCGCAGCCCTCGGTGACCTTCTTCAACGTGTCCAGGTCGCGGTAGTCGCCGACCATCTGGTCGGGGATGACCTGAGCGGCCGACACACCCTCACCCTCGGCGAGAAGCCGAAGCGGGAGGCCGAGCGCGATTGCTGGCTGAGCCATCATGCGGGCCAGCTGGCCGCCGCCGATGATCGCAAGTGTCGGTGCGAGGGTCACGACGGACAGAATAAGGAAACTGCCCTGCTGGAGCCGATTTCGCGGATCCCCCTCACGACATCCGCGAAATCCGGCTCCCGGCAGGTTGAGAGAAGGTCAGGCCTTCTCGAAGCGCAGTCCCTTGCCGCGCAGGGTGGTGATCAGATGGGGCTTCCGAGGGTCGTCGCCCAGCTTCCGACGCACCCATCCCAGGTGCACGTCGATGGTCTTCGACGAGGTGTAGAAGGTCGCGTTCCACACGTCCCTCATCAACTCGTCGCGGGAGACGACGTCGCCAGCCCTCTTGATCAGGGCATGAACCAGGTCGAACTCCTTGCGAGAGAGCGTCAGCTCCTCATCGTTCCGCCATGCTCGCCGGGTTTCCGGGTCGAGCTTGATCTCCTGTACCTCGATCATGGAACCGACATTAGGGAGGTAAAGAGCCCTTGGCAAAGGATTGCACGATATTGCCACTGACATTTTCGTGCCAGAGTGCAACGAAATGGGCATGACAAACGTGCGCCCCCGAACGGCGCACTCAACCATGCCCACGAAGGCGCGATCAGGTAAAGCCGTCGACGCCTCGCGTTGATCGACTGTTAACTACAACGGAATGGGAACATTTCCGCGAAACCCCAGGTCAGCAGCAGCCTGGAAGGTCACGATTCAGACACGACGGACCGCAACGGGCTCCACGATCCCGAAGCCACGCACCGGTCGAGCGGCCAGTCGCCGGGTCTCGAACTCGTCCTCGGGCATGGTCGCGGCGGTCGCCTCGTCGACGATGATCCGGTTCCTGCGGGCGACCGCGGTCAGTCGTGCAGCCATGTTCACGGGCGGCCCGAAGACATCTCCGAGACGGGAGACGACGTTGCCGGAGGCGAGCCCGACACGTACGTCCGGCATCCGCGGGTCGCGGCCGATCACGTTGATGATCCCCTCGGCGGTGCCGTAGGCCTGCAGCGGATCGTCGTTGACGAAGAGCACCGAGTCACCCAGGGACTTGATGATCCGACCGCCCCAGGTCGCCACCACATCGGCGCATCGGGACTCGAAGAGCTCGACCAGGTCGCCGATCTTCTCCTCGGTCAGCGTGTTCGACAGCGCCGTGAAAGAGACGATGTCGGCGAACCCGACCGTCTGCCAGACCGTGCCCAGCTGCTCCTCGGGTCCGGCGACCGACGCCTCGGCCCGCGCGAGCGCGGCGCGCATGTGCCGGCGCCAGGCGAAGATCATCAGGTCCTCGAACGCGCTCTCGAACTGCTCGGAGACCGAGACGGTCGCCTTCAGCAGCTCGGAGGGCGAACGTTCGTCCTCGTTCTGGGTCTCGACGTGGTGCAGCAGCGCGGAGACCTCGTAGTCGGAGAGCCGCGCCATCGACTGCCCGATGCCACGGGTCAGGTTGACGACCAGGTCGAAGCTGACCAGGCCGTTGCCCGAGATCTCGTGGGCCTTGGCCAGGGCGTGCACGTCGGCCTCGTCGAAGAACGCCTCGTCGTTCCCGATCTCCGGGAATCCGAGAGCACGCCACAGACGCTTCGCCTGGTCCAGGCTCACGCCGGCCTTCTCGGCGACCTCCGCCGAGGTCAGGTTGACGGGCTGCTTCGATTTCGCCACGAACAGATCATGCCATCCGGCTCGTCAGGACTGCCTGTCACGACCGCGGACGGAGCCGAGCATGGATCACGTCGCCCGCGCCGACCACTCGCGTACCCTCGCCGGTCTCGATGACCAGCCGGCCGAAGTCGTCGATCTCTGTGGCCACGCCCTCCCAGACCTCTCCGCCCGGGAGCTCCGCGCGCACCTGCTCCCCGACGGTCACCGACAGCTCCCGGTAGCGACGGGCGAGCTCGGCGGGATCCGTACCCCAGATCTCGTACGCAGCCCCCAGCTCCTCCAGCAGCGCGACCAGCATCTCGGTGCGGTCGACGGGCGCACCGCTCTCCAGCTCCAACGAGGTCGCGGTCTCGATCGGCAGCTCCTCGCGCGTGAGCGAGGTGTTGAGCCCGAAGCCGATCACGGCGGCGGCGCCGTCAGGCACTTCGATCCGCTCGATCAGGATCCCGCACACCTTGCGTCCCTCGATGAGCACGTCGTTGGGCCACTTCAGCCCCGCCGCGTACCCCTTCTTCCGCAACGTGGACGCCACCGCGACTCCGGTCATCAGCGGCAGCCACGGCCACCGCTCCACCGGGATCGACGGGTCTGGGCGAAGGAGTGCAGAGACGGTCAGCGCGGAGCGAGCCGGGGTGACCCAGCCGCGGTCCAGGCGTCCTCGGCCCGCGGTCTGGTGCTCGGTGGTGATCACCAGACCCGCCGCCTCACCCGAGCGCGCACGCGCCGCCAGCGCGGCGTTGGTCGAGGGCGTCTGATCGAGGATCTCGACACGCCATCCGCCGGATAGCGCATCGAGCCGGGAGTGGTCAAGTGACGGGCGTCGCATCGCAGAAGGTGGCACGGGCATTACATTGGCCCTCGCACCGCACGAAGTCCAAAGGAGCACCGTGAGCGCCGAACCCACCAACGAGCCGGTCATCGACCTGCACACGACCGCCGGGAAGCTGGCCGAGCTGGAGCGTCGTCTCGACGAGGCCGTCCACGCCGGTTCCGCCAAGGCCGTCGAGAAGCAGCACGCGAAGGGCCGCCAGACCGCCCGCGAGCGCATCGACATGCTGCTCGACGAGGGGTCCTTCCAGGAGGTCGACGAGCTGGCCCGCCACCGGTCCACCGCGTTCGGGCTCGAGAAGAACCGCCCCTTCGGTGACGGCGTGGTGACCGGCTACGGCACCATCGACGGCCGCCAGGTCTGTGTCTTCTCCCAGGACTTCACCGTCTTCGGTGGGTCGCTGGGCGAGGTCTACGGCGAAAAGATCACCAAGATCATGGATCTCGCCATCAAGACCGGCTCCCCGCTGATCGGCATCAACGAGGGCGCCGGCGCCCGCATCCAGGAGGGTGTCGTCTCCCTGGGCCTGTACGGCGAGATCTTCAAGCGCAACGTCCACGCCTCCGGCGTGATCCCGCAGATCAGCCTGATCATGGGCAACTGCGCCGGCGGCCACGTCTACTCCCCGGCCGTCACCGACTTCACGATCATGGTCGACAAGACCTCCGGCATGTTCATCACCGGCCCCGACGTCATCAAGACCGTCACCGGTGAGGACATCACCATGGAGGAGCTGGGCGGCGCGCTCGCCCACAACTCCAAGTCGGGTGTGGCCCACTACATGGGCTCGGACGAGGCCGACGCGATCGAGTACGTCAAGGCGCTGCTCTCCTACCTCCCCTCCAACAACATGGAGGAGCCCCCGGCCTACGAGGAGGTCGCCGACCTGGAGATCACCGACCTCGACCGCGAGCTCGACACCTTCATCCCCGACGGCGGCAACCAGCCCTACGACATGCACGAGGTCATCTCGCACGTCGTGGACGACGAGGAGTTCCTCGAGGTCCAGCCGCTGTGGGCGCCCAACATCATCATCGGCTACGCCCGCATCGAGGGCCGCCCCGTCGGCATCGTGGCCAACCAGCCGATGCAGTTCGCCGGCACCCTCGACATCGACGCCTCCGAGAAGGCCGCCCGGTTCGTACGCACCTGCGACGCCTTCAACGTCCCGGTCATCACCTTCGTCGACGTCCCCGGCTTCCTGCCCGGCACCGACCAGGAGCACAACGGCATCATCCGCCGCGGCGCCAAGCTGATCTACGCCTACGCCGAGGCCACCGTCCCGCTGGTCACCATCATCACCCGCAAGGCCTACGGCGGTGCGTACGACGTCATGGGCTCCAAGCACCTCGGCGCCGACAT
This sequence comes from Nocardioides luteus, assembly GCF_000960475.2. Classification (GTDB taxonomy): domain Bacteria; phylum Actinomycetota; class Actinomycetes; order Propionibacteriales; family Nocardioidaceae; genus Nocardioides; species Nocardioides luteus_A. The sequence continues at coordinate 10,300 of NZ_JZDQ02000062.1, forward strand.
CAACCTCGCCTGGCCCACCGCCCAGATCGCGGTCATGGGCGCCCAGGGCGCGGCCAACATCATCCACCGCCGCACCCTGGCCGACCTGGAGGCCTCCGGCGCCAGCACCGACGAGGTCGAGGCCAAGCGCGCCGAGCTGATCGACGAGTACGAGACCACCCTCGCCAACCCCTACATCGCCGCCGAGCGAGGCTACGTCGACGCCGTCATCCCACCCCACGAGACCCGCGCCGAGGTCACCCGCGCGCTCCGTCTCCTGCGCACCAAGCGGGAAACCCTTCCCGCGAAGAAGCACGGGAACATCCCGCTGTGACCGCGCCACAAGACCCAAAGGCCGAGCAGAAGCCCCTGCTCAAGGTCATCGACCAGAACGCCACCCCCGAGGACGTAGCCGCGATCGTGGCTGTCTTCGCGGCCATGGGGTCGGCGGGCGAGGCCCCGAAAAAGAAGCAACGCTCCCTCTGGGCCACCCCCCAGCTGCGTACGCCGCTCCACCCCGGCCCCAACGCCTGGCGCGCCAGCGGGCTGCCCCGCTGACGCTCGCTTTTACTAGACGATGACACCTCGTGAACGGATTCACGAGGTGTCATCGTCTAGTGAAGCCAGTGCTAGCGCTCATCGCTCGCTGGTGAGAGCATCCTTCGGCGTGAGCTCGTTCAGCGACGTCGAGGGCGTGTGGTCAGAGCGGTTGGGAAACCTGCGCAACGCAGTACGCCAGCAGGTCATCCGCCACCAACTGCTGGATCACACCGCTGCCGTCCGAACTGCCCTGGATGTGGGCTGCGGACAAGGCACCCAGGCCATCGAGCTCGCGGCCAACGGCATCGAGGTCACCGGGGTGGATCCGTCGCGGCCGCTGCTGGACCAGCTCACCGCCACGGCGAACGACCGCGGCGTGAGGGTCGAGACCTTTCAGGGCACCCTTGACGATCTCGACCGACTGGTCGGTGAGCGGACGTACGACCTGGTGACCGCGCACGGCCTGCTGATGTATCTGGACGATGCAAGGGCAGCCGTCGCGCAGCTCGCGAGCAAGGTCGCCGGAGGAGGCACACTGTCGGTCACCTTCCGCAACGGCGAGGCGCTCGCCTACCGCCCCGGCCTCCGCCGGCAGTGGAAGCAGGCGCTCGCCGCCTTCGACGCGACGACGTACGTCAACGAGCTGGGCGCCGACGCACAGGCGCACACCCTGGACGACGTCACCGCCTGGTGCGAGGAATCTGGTCTCCGGGTCGAGCGCTGGTACGGCGTTCGCGTGCTGACCGATGGCGCCTCGGCGGACGAGATGCCCGACCAGGAGTCGCTCGCCGACTGCATCGCCGCCGAGCTCGAGGCGGGACGACGCGATCCCTACCGCCGCCTCGGCTCCCAGCTCCACGTGATCGCCCGTGCGGCTGGCTGGGACCGCGATGTCGTCCGGAGCGCCTGACAAGATGGCTGCGTGATCACCTTCTCTCGGCGATATCTCCTGATCACCCTGGCATGGCTGCTGACCCGGGGGTGGGTGGTGATCCTCTACGGCTTTCCGGTCGCTGCCGAAGGCGTGTTCGACTGGTGGGGCGCGGAGTGGGGTGTGGTCGGCGATGTGAACTACTACCGCGACAGCCTCGACGCGCTCGCCCGGGACGGGGTCCACGGCACCCTGGTCGAGTATCCGGTGCCGGCGCTGCTCCTGCTCTGGATCCCGTACGCCGCGATCGACCTGCTCCGGCTGGGTGGCGATGCCTACATCGTGGCGGTGCTGGCGATGGCCGCGCTGACGGACCTGCTCTTCATGGTGCTGATCGTCCGCAACCGCCGAGGCGAGCACCCGAGGCTCGGGGTCTCCGGCGCCGAGGCGTTGTGGCTGGTCGCGGTCCCGGCGCTCGGGGCGACGGCGTACGCACGTTTCGATCTGTTCCCGGGGATCATGGTCGGTCTGGCGGTGCTCTACGCGACGAGGAGACCGAAGGTGGCCGCGGCGTTCGCGGCGTTCGCGACGGGCGCCAAGTACTGGCCGATCCTGGTCATCCCGGCGCTCGCGGCGAACCGTGCCGCACGCCGCGGTGTGATCCTGACCGTGGCCGGTACCGGGCTGGCACTGGCCGGGCTGAGCCTGGTCCTCGGTGGCTGGGACCGGCTCTGGACGCCGTTGGACTACCAGAGCGCGCGAGGCCTTCAGATCGAGTCGGTCTTCGCGACCCCGGCGATGTTCGAGTGGGGCCACGCCGGCCCGGCGAGCGGCTACGTCATCGACTACACCGAGTGGAAGGCGTACGACGTCAGCGGGCCGCTGGTCGAGGCCATGCTTCTCGCCGCAACGATCGCGTCCGTGGTCGTCGGTGCGCTCGTCATCGTCTGGTGGGTCCTCGCCTGGCTTCGTCTTCCGGGCGGCGAGCGGACCGAGGAGACGATCGTGTGGCTGGTGCTCGCGACCGTGGCCGCGTTCCTGGTGACCAACAAGGTGCTCAGCCCCCAGTACATGCTCTGGCTGCTTCCCGCCGCCTCCGCCGGGCTGGTCCTGCTCCGCGGTCGCGCCCGCCGGCAGCTCGGGATCTGGTCGGTCGTGCTGGTCGCGGTGACGTTGCTGACCCACGAGATCTTCCCGCGGATGTACGGCTACATGCTCGCCTTCGACGACATCGGCTCACCGTGGATCACCGAGGTGCTGGCCTGGCGAAACGGCCTGCTGGTGCTGCTCTTCCTCTACGCCGCATGGCGCACTACTCGGTTGCTGGCCGCCCTCCCCGAGCGGGGGCGGCCAGCAGCCGAGGGTCAGGAGAGGCAGACCTTGGCGACGTCGCCCTGAGCCGAGTAGATCGTGACCGGCTCCTCGGCGAACACCGGCTTGCAGGCCGCCGAGGTGAGCTCGTGCACCGTGATCCCGTCGAAGAAACCGTGGTCGTCGCAGTTCTCGTAGTTCACGTAGACGTCCCCGGGCACGCCGCCCTCGCGGAAGATCCGCAGGATGACGTACGCCGTGACCGGCTGCCCCGCCGCACAGTTCTGCGGGGTGTTGGGGCCGGAGCGGGCCGGGGCGTCCCGGATCGCCTCCACGAGACCGGAGGCGTCGGCGCCGGTGATCTCTCGCGACCCGGTCAGCGAGGCCGAGGACGGCTCGTACTCACAGATCGCGATCGACTCCGGGGCGTCACCCTCCAGGGGCGAGGTGGCCGGCTTGGTCTTCGGCCGCACCTGGTCACCCGTGGCCAGCGGCGAGGCGGTCTCGCAGCCGTAGGGGTCCTTCGGCGTCGTCCGCAGCGACCCCTTGATCTCGTAGTTGACCTTGTCGTCGCCGGGACCGGTGAGGATCGTGGCGTACGCATCCTCGATCCGGACCCGGGTCAGCAGCCAACCCTCGTGCTCCCAGGAGCCGGTCTCGTAGGTGTCACCCTTCTCGGGCTTCTGGATCAGGACGTAGGGCTGCCACAGCGAGAACGGCACCTTGCCGAACACCGGCGGGAAGTCCCTGTCCTTGGTCTCGTTGCAGGCGATCGTCGGCACCGGCTGGTTGGTGATGTTCGCGACGTAGGGCGTACGCGGCACCGTGTCCCACTGGTCGCCGGGCTCCGCGATGCACTCGGGCAGCGCCGGCGCCGTGGCGTCGGCCCACTCCTGGGGCACCTGGAAGGCGATGTCGTAGCGGACCGCCCAGCGGTTCCCGTCGGCGGGCGCCGGCAGGTCGGTGCGACCGCGCTTGGAGTAGGTGCCTTCGGGGACCGAATCCTCCGGCCCGGCGAGCGCCTCGGGCGCGTCGCCGGCACTGTCCTCGGCGCTGGATGCGTCGCTCGCGGCCGTGCTCTCGTCGCTGTTGCCGCTGGGCTGCAGGTTGGCCACGATCCCACCCAGGCCGACGACGGCCAGCACCGCGGCTGCCGCCGCCAGGATCCAGGTGGACCGGCGGCGTACGGGGGCCTTCTCCTCGGCCGTCTCCGTCTTCACGGACACCGCAGCCGGTCCGGACTCCTCAGCGTCCCCGGGGATCGCGAGCTCCCGCGGCTCGAAGCCGTCGGCGGCACGGGCCAGGGCGGCCCGGAAGGCCCGCTCCTCGCGCTCGAAGTCACTCATTGTCAACCCCCTCGTTCAATCGTTCCCTCAGCTTGGCCAGCGCCCGGTGCACATGGGACCGGGCGGTCGCCTCGGCGCAGTCGAGCACCGTCGCTATCTGTGCGAACGACAGGTCTTCGTAGAAGCGGAGCACCACCGCGGCTCGCTGGTTGGACGGCAGCGTCTGCACGAGCGCCCACGCCTCGTCCGCGTCACGCTCCTCCGGGCCGGGCTCATGCCTGGTCGCCATCGGCTCGACGTCCTCGACCAGTACCAGCCGGCGACGCTTGCGCCAGCCGCTGATCGATCCGTTGACGATGCTCCTCTTCACGTACGCCTCCGCGGTCCCGGACGCCGCCAGCGACTCCCACCGCGGCAGAGCTCGGGTGAGGGCGTCCTGCACCAGGTCAGGAGCGTCGGAGTTGTTGCCGGTCACCAGGTAGGCGAATCGCTGCAGCGCGGGACCACGCGAGGCCACCCAGGCACCGAAATCCGGCTCTGTCGCCTCATGGTCGGCATCCACAGACACCTCCTCTGGCACGTTCACACCCCCTCTACGCGAAGTCTGCCGAGTTCGTTGCGTGTCACCAGGAATTGAGTTGCCCCGGCACGTCCCGGTCCTATGGTTGGCCGGGTGACCCGTGAAGTAGACGCCCGCACCGACCGCTATGTCGAGGAGCTCTGCGCCCTCGACCCGCTCATCGCAACCTACGTCGGTGTCGCCGGCCACGACGCGGAGCTCCCCGACCTCTCTCCCGACGGGATGGCGGCGGTGGAGGAGCTCAACCGGACGGCCTACGCCGACGTGGCCGCGATCAAGCCGGTCGACGAGCGGGAGCAGGTCGCGAAGGAGGCGTTCCTGGAGCGGGTGGGGCTCGACATCGAGTTCACCGAGGCACAGCTGGACCGGAAGTTCGTCTCCGTCATCACCAGCGGAATCCACAACCTGCGCGAGGTCTTCGACCTGATGCCGACCGACACCGAGGACGACTGGGCCGCGATCGGGTCCCGGCTGGCCGGGATGCCGCAGGCGGTCGCCGGCTACACCGCGACGCTGCGCGAAGAAGCGGCGGCGGGGCGGGTCTCGGCGACGGCTCAGTACGCGAAGGTCGCCGACCAGATCCTCCTCTGGACCGGGCAGAAGGGCGCCGGTGACTTCTTCACCGGTCTGATCAAGCGCGCGCCCGAAGGAACCCCCGCCTCGCTGCGCACCGAGCTCGAGACCTCGGCGGCGAAGGCCAACGAGGCCTTCGCCGAGTTCGGGCGGTTCATGGCCGAGGACCTGGCGCCCAACGGGCTGCCGAAGGAGGCGGTCGGGCGTGACCACTACCGGCTCGCCTCGCGGCGCTTCCTGGGCGCCGAGATCGACCTGGAGGAGACGTACGCCTGGGGCTGGGAGGAGCTGAAGCGGCTCGCCGACGACATGGCTGCCACCGCCGACCGGATCCTGCCGGGATCGAGCGTGGTGGAGGCGGCGGCCCATCTCGACAAGGACCCCGCGCGGCAGCTGACCTCGACCGACGCGCTGAAGGAGTGGATGCAGGGCGCCGCCGACCGCGCGATCGCGGAGCTGGCCGACGTGCACTTCGACATCCCCGAGCCGGTCCGGCGGATCGAGTGCATGATCGCGCCGACCACCGACGGCGGGATCTACTACACCGGCCCCTCCGAGGACTTCTCCCGACCCGGTCGGATGTGGTGGTCGGTGCCGGAGTCGGTCACCTCGTTCGGCACCTGGCGCGAGCTGACCACGGTCTACCACGAGGGTGTGCCGGGACATCACCTCCAGGTCGCCCAGACCGCCTACCGGGCCGAGTTGCTCAACCGCTGGCAGCGGCTGATGTGCTGGGTCTCCGGCCACGGTGAGGGCTGGGCGCTCTACGCCGAGCGCCTGATGGACGATCTCGGCTACCTCGACGACCCCGGCGACCGGCTCGGCATGCTCGACGGCCAGTCCTTCCGGGCCGCGCGGGTGATCATCGACATCGGGATGCACCTGGAGCTGACGATCCCCGAGGACAACCCCTTCGGCTTCCACCCGGGCGAGGTGTGGACCCCCGAGCTCGGCCGCGAGTTCATCGGCCAGCACTGCCTGATGGAGGACGCCTTCCTCGACTTCGAGGTCGCCCGCTACCTCGGCTGGCCGGGGCAGGCGCCGTCGTACAAGGTCGGCGAGCGGATCTGGCTCCAGGCCCGCGAGGACGCCCGCGCCCGTGCTGGGGCTGCCTTCGACATGAAGGCCTTCCACCGTGCCGCGCTGGACCTCGGGTCTCTTGGGCTTGATCCGCTTCGTGCTGCTCTTGGTCGGATCTAGCTGCGGGGTTGGTCAGAGGCGTCTGGTCGTTGCCGTGGACGCCGTTTTCGTCCGGGTGCTGTTCTGCGGAGCTGGTCTTGGGCCGCCGACCCTGTCCTCGAGTGTTTCTCGACCTGCCCCGGTATCAAGGACGGGCCTCCGGCCGCCGGCTACGCCGGTCGCCTTCGGCGATCCTTGACACCGGACCATGTCGAGAAAGATTTGGCTGGCTATCAGGGCCGGCTGCCCCGCTGTGGCCGGGAGGCAGTCGCTTCGCGGGAGGGGCTGCCTCCGCGGTGAAAGAAGATTCATTCACTCCCCTCGGGCGAACGAAAGTTCATTCACCCCGGTCGGGTGAAAGAAGATTCATTCACTCCCC
>NZ_JZDQ02000063.1 GCF_000960475.2 Nocardioides luteus
CCGCCACTCGGCGGCCCGTCGCCAGTGTCTCCGCAGAACCTGCCGGTCGGGCCAGTAGCCGGCCCCGAGCCCGGCGGCGTAGGCGGCGCCGCGGGAGACCGTCTCGGCCACCATCGGACGTACGACGGGGATGTCGAGGAAATCGGCGATGGTCTGCATGAGCAGGTTGTCGGCGGTCATGCCGCCGTCGACGGCCAGCCGCGTCAGCGGCGCCGAGGCGTCGGCGTTCATCGCGTCGATGACCTCGCGGGTCTGCCAGGCGGTGGCCTCGAGGACGGCGCGGCACAGGTGCGCCTTGGTGACGTACGAGGTCAGCCCGACGATCACGCCGCGGGCATCGGGCTCCCAGTGCGGTGCGTACAGGCCGGTGAACGCCGGGACGACGTAGCAGCCACCGTTGTCCGCGACGGTCAGTGCCTGGGTCTCGATCTCCGCGGCCGAGCGGATCAGCCCGAGGCTGTCGCGGAACCACTGCACGAGCGAGCCGGCGACGGCGATCGACCCCTCCAACGCATAGGCAGCGGGCTCACCCTCCATCGCATGCGCCACCGTGGTGATCAGCCCGTGCTGCGAGCGCACCGGCGACGTGCCGGTGTTGAGGAGCAGGAAACCACCCGTGCCGAAGGTGCACTTCGCGTCGCCACGGTCGAACCCGGCCTGTCCGAAGAGCGACGCCTGCTGGTCGCCGATCACCGCGGTCAGCGGGATCCCGTCGACCGGCGCGACCGTGGTCCCGAAGGAGGAGACCGTGGGCCGGATCTCAGGCAGCATCGCCCGCGGCACCCGCATCGCCGCCAGCAGATCCGGGTCCCAGTCGAGCGTGTGGAGGTTCATCAGCATCGTACGGCTCGCGTTGGTCACGTCGGTGACATGAACCCCGCCGGAGACCCCGCCCGTCAGGTTCCAGACCAGCCACGAGTCCATCGTCCCGAACAGCAGATCGCCGCGCTCGGCGCGCGACCGCAACGACGGGGACGAGTCGAGCAGCCAGCGCACCTTCGGCCCGGAGCAGTACGTCACCAGCGGCAGCCCGCTCCGAGCCTGGATCTCCGCCTCCGGCATGTCCGCGGCGATGGCCGGCAGCACGGCGGACGACCGGGTGTCCTGCCACACGATGGCGTTGTGGACCGGCCGACCGGTGTGCCGGTCCCACACCACCGTGGTCTCGCGCTGGTTGGTGATCCCGAGCCCGACGACCTGGTCCACGGAAGCACCCGCATCCGCGAGCGCCTCCGGCATCACCCGGCAGACGATGTCCCAGATCTCCAGCGGGTCGTGCTCGACCCAGCCCGCGCGCGGATAGTGCTGGTGGTGCTCCCGCTGCGCCAGCGAGACCATCCGGCCCTCGCGGTCGAAGAGCATGCACCGGGTCGACGTCGTGCCCTGGTCCAGCGCGGCCACATACCGCGGAAGGCTCATGCCGCCCGGCCATGGCCGAGCGCCCGCGAGATCGACCGGGAGACCCCGACGACCTCCTCGACGAGATCGCGGCGAGGCAGGCCACGCGCATCACACAGCCGCACCACCGGCCCGGCGATGCCGACCGCCGCGACCACGTACCCGTCCTGGTCCCGCACCGGCGCCGCGATCCCGGCCAGGTCCGGCCGGGCCTCGGAGACGGCGGCGGCCCACCCGGTGTCGCGCGCGTCCGCCAGTGCCCGCAACAGCGCCGAGCGGTCGGTGATCGTCCGGAACGTCAGCCGGTCCAGCCGCTGCCCGACGATGCTGCGAGCCGCACCGGGGTCGTACGCGACGAGGACCTTCCCCAGGGCGGTCGCATGCAGCGGCAGCGACCGGCCGGTGTCCATCACCGGCATCCCCGGCCCTGCGCGGATGACATGGTGCGCCACCACCGCCGCCCCGTCGCGGTAGGCCGCGATCCGCGCCTCCTCGCCCGTACGCGCCGCCAGCGTGTCCACCCAGTTGAGCGTCTCCGAGCGCAGCTCGTTGAGATCGAGCGTCACGGACCCGAGATGGAGCAGCCCCGCCCCGACCAGGTAGCGCCCGGTGGCCGGATCCTGGTCGACGAACCCCGCCCCCACCAACGTACGCAGCAACCCGTGCACCGTCGGTTTGGCCAGCCCCACAGCGGCCGCCAGCCGGCCCAGAGGCATCGGCTCACTCTCAGCGGAGAGCACACGCAGCAGCGCAGCCGCCCGCTCGACGGATTGCACGGTCCGAGACATCGGGTAAAAGCGTAGGGCCCGAACAAATCCCCTACCCCGACTTCGAGGTTGCGGGGACCGCCTGGTGCCACCCGGCGAGACACAGGTGCGTTCGACGATGCCGAACGCGCGTCGTTGTGACGCCCGTCACGTATCCCTACGGTGCACAGGTCCGCCAACCCCACACGGCAGGAGCAGCGCATGACAGACAGAAAGCTCATCGGGGAGCTCAGCGCCGAGTTCGCCGGGACGATGATCCTGATCCTCTTCGGAGTCGGTGTGGTCGCGCAGGTCGTGACCGGCGACGGCGGCCTCGGCGACCACGACTCGATCGCCTGGGCCTGGGGGATCGGGGTGATGCTGGGCATCTACACCGCGGGACGGATCAGCGGCGCCCACCTCAACCCGGCCGTCAGCCTCGCGATGGCGGTCTTCGGCGACTTCGAGTGGCGCAAGGTGCTGCCCTACAGCGTCGCCCAGATCCTCGGCGCCTTCGTCGGGGCCCTCATCGTGCGGGCGGCCTACGGTGATGCGATCGCCAGCGTCGACCCCGGCCACACCCACGCCACCCAGGGCATCTTCTCGACCCTCCCTGGCAACGGCGACGCCGCGCTCGGCGTCACCCTCACGACCGCCTTCGCCGACCAGGTGATCGGCACCGCGATCCTGCTGTTCCTGATCATGGCGATCACCGACGCCCGCAACTCAGCCCCGATCGCCTGGTTCGCGCCCATCGCGATCGCGTTCGTGATCGTCGGGATCGGGATGGCCTGGGGTGCCAACGCCGGCTACGCCATCAACCCCGCCCGCGACTTCGGGCCGCGGCTGGCCTCCTTCGTCACCGGCTACGACGGCGCCTGGGTGACCGCCGCCGGCGACCTCTACTTCTGGATCCCGATCGTCGCCCCGCTCGTCGGTGGACTCATCGGTGCCGGAGCGTACAAGGTGTTGATCGCACGCTTCCTGCCCGCCGAGGAGCAGGCTGAGGAGACCAGCGACCTGCCCGCCGCCGCCTGACCACCGATCACCCGGACACCAAGAACCCGAGAGGAACGACATGCCCGACTACGTCGCAGCCGTCGACCAAGGCACCACCAGCACCCGTTGCATGATCTTCGACCACGGCGGCAACGAGGTGGCCCGCCACCAGCTCGAGCACGAGCAGATCATGCCGAAGGCGGGCTGGGTGGAGCACAACCCGGTGGAGATCTGGGAGCGCACCAGCTCGGTCATCCAGACCGCGCTCGGCCGCAAGGGACTCACGGACAAGGACATCGCCGCGCTCGGCATCACCAACCAGCGCGAGACCACGGTCGTGTGGAACAGGAAGACCGGGCGCCCCTACTACAACGCCATCGTCTGGCAGGACACCCGCACCGACCGGATCGCCTCGGCGCTCGACCGGGACGAACGAGGCGACATCATCCGCCGCAAGGCCGGTCTCCCGCCCGCGACCTACTTCGCCGGCGGCAAGATCCAGTGGATCCTGGAGAACGTCGACGGTGTCCGCGAGGCGGCAGAGGCCGGCGACGCCATCTTCGGCACCACCGACAGCTGGGTCGTCTGGAACCTGACCGGCGGGCCCCATGGCGGCGTACACGTCACCGACGTCACCAACGCCAGCCGCACCATGCTGATGAACCTCGAGACCCTCGACTGGGACGACGAGCTGCTCGGCTTCTTCGACATCCCGCGCCAGATGCTCCCGGAGATCCGCCCCTCCTCCGAGCCCAACGCCTACGGCACCACGCTCGCGCACGGACCTCTCAAGGGCGAGATCCCGATCACCGGCATCCTCGGCGACCAGCAGGCGGCCATGGTCGGCCAGGTCTGCCTGGACGCGGGCGAGGCCAAGAACACCTACGGCACCGGCAACTTCCTCCTCCTCAACACCGGCCAGGAGCTCGTCCGCTCCGAGAACGGCCTCCTCACCACGGTCTGCTACCAGTTCGGCGACCAGCCCCCGACGTACGCCCTGGAGGGCTCGATCGCCGTCACCGGCTCCGCGGTGCAGTGGCTGCGCGACCAGCTCCGGGTGATCAGCAACGCCGCCCAGTCCGAGACGCTGGCCAGGGAGGTCGAGGACAACGGCGGGGTCTACTTCGTGCCCGCCTTCTCCGGTCTCTTCGCCCCCTACTGGCGCTCCGACGCCCGCGGCGTGATCGTCGGCCTGTCCCGGTTCAACACCAGCGGCCACATCGCCCGGGCGACCCTCGAGTCGATCTGCTACCAGAGCCGCGACGTCGCCGACGCGATGGAGAAGGACTCCGGCGTACGCCTCGAGGTCCTCAAGGTCGACGGCGGTGTCACCGTCAACGAGCTGTGCATGCAGATCCAGGCTGACGTCCTGGGCGTCGAGGTCAGCCGTCCGGTGGTGGCCGAGACGACGGCCCTCGGAGCCGCCTACGCCGCCGGGCTCGCGGTCGGCTTCTGGAAGGACACCGACGAGCTGCGCCAGAACTGGAACGAGTCCAAGCGCTGGAAGCCGGCCTGGAGCGAGGAGCAGCGCGAGGCCGGCTACGCGGGCTGGCGCAAGGCCGTCGACCGCACCCTGAACTGGGTCGACGTCGACTGACGGCGTCGTTTGAAAACGCCCCGTTTGGGGTATGTGCGGGGCACCCGGTCGGACGTACGTTGCGAGTGGGCCCGGCCGGGGCCCAGGATCTGCCTCGACCGGTCCGTTGGCACACCGACGACCGAGGAGGCAGCAATGTTCATCCAGATGATCCAGGGCCCCTGTACCCGGCAGGACGAGGCTCACCAGTTGCTCGACGAGTGGCGGCGCGACCTGGCTCCGGGCGCGAACGGGTGGCTCGGCGGCACCTACGGGTTCACCGACGACAACCAGCTCATCGGGGTGGTCCGCTTCGAGTCCCGGGAGATGGCGATGGCCAACTCCGACCGCCCCGAGCAGGGCGAGTGGGCCGCGAAGATGGCGGAGATCATGGACGGGCCGATGGAGTTCCACGACTGCGACGACGTCACGCTGCTCTTCGACGGCGGCTCCGACGACGCCGGGTTCGTGCAGATCATCCGCGGCAAGGTCGACGACCCGAGCCGACTCAAGGCGATGCTGGCCGACACCACCCAGCTGCACGAGATGCGCCCGGAGATCCTCGGTGGCACCCTAGCGATCGAGGAGGACGGCAGCTTCGTCGAGACCGTCGCGTTCACCAGCGAGGACGCGGCGCGCAAGGGCGAGCAGCTCGAGCCCCCGGAGGACGTACGCCGCGAGCTCGACTACGCGATGAAGGGTGCGACCTTCTACGACCTCCACCACCCGTGGTTCGAGAGCGCCTGAGGGGGCCGTGATGCTGACCGACAGCAAGGTGATGGCGAACATCCCGGCCGCCGACCTCGAGCGGGCTCGCCGCTTCTACGCGGACAAGCTCGGCCTCGAGCCCACCGACGAGAACCCGGGCGGGCTGTTCTACACGACGGCGGGCGGGACGTCCTTCCACCTCTACGAGACCGATCAGGCCGGCAAGGCCGGCCACACGATCGCTCAGTTCCACGTGGCCGACGTCCGCAAGGAGGTCGACGACCTGGGCACCAAGGGCATCAGCTTCGAGCACTACGACATGCCCGGGGTCACCTGGGACGGCGATGTCGCCGGGATGGGCGACGCCGGGCACGCGGCCTGGTTCAAGGACAGCGAGGACAACATCCTCTGCATCGACGACATGGTGCCCGCCTGACGTCGAGCGGCACGGGGCCCGGCTGACTCAGCCGGGTCCCTCGCCCGCGCCGACGTGCTGAGCCAGGTAGGCCTGGAGCCCGACCCGGTCGATGGCGTCGAGCTGCGACTCGAACCAGTCGGCGTGCTTCTCCTCGTCGCGGACCATCTCCTCGAAGACGGCAGCGGTGCCGTGGTCGCCGAGCTGGTGGCACTCCTCGGCGCCGGCGTTGAACTGGGCGACCGCGGCGCGCTCGCTCGCCAGGGCGAGGGAGAGCATCTCCTCGGCGGTCTCGCCGACCTGGATGGCGTTGAGCCGCTGCACGTTCGGGTGGCCGTCGAACAGCAGGATCCGGTTGATGATGTCGTCGGCGTCGCGCATCTCGTCGATGGAGAGGTCGTAGAAGACCTTCCCGAGCTTGGGCAGACCCCAGTTGTCGAGCATCCGGGCGTGCAGGAAGTAGGTGTTGGTGACCGTGAGCTCGAACGTGAGCGCCTCGTTGAGGAGCTCGACGACGCGTGGATCGACTGGCTGCATGTGACGCACCTCCGGTGACGGGATCTGTCCCCGATACTTGCACGTCGCCCCGGGAGTGAGGACAGACTCAGTTTGTGACCGGTTGCGTCAGCTGGCTGCGCCGTCGGCGACGAGGTGAGAGCACTCGTGCTCGAGGTGCTGGGTGACCAGCTTCTTCACCGAGAAGATGCAGGCGCCGCAGTCCTGGGCGGCGCCCGTCGAGCGGCAGATCGCGCTGACCGTACGCGCCCCGTCGGCCAGCGCGGCGTCGACGTCACGGTCCGTGACGACTCGGCACTGGCAGACGATCATGAGATTAGGTTAGCCGACCCTAAGCGTGATGACGAGTGGACGTCTCAGTTCTTACCTTTCTCCCCGTTCGGACGGGCCCGCGCGCAGATTCACATTCTCCCGGTATGGTCCACGTCACACTCTTGCTCCCGGCCCTCGGAGGATCCCTTGCGCATCGCAGTCATCGGCACCGGCTTCGGCGGGCTGGCCGCCACGATCGAGCTCAAGAAGCGCGGCCACGACGACATCGTGGTATTCGAGAAGGCCGGTGACGTCGGCGGCGTCTGGCGGGAGAACACCTACCCGGGCGCCGCCTGCGACGTACCCTCCAGCCTCTACTCGTTCTCCTTCGAGCCCAACCCGCACTGGCCCCACAAGTTCTCCCGCCAGCCCGCGATCCTCGACTACATCCACAAGGTCGTCGACAAGTACGACGTACGCCGCCACATCCGCTTCCACACCGAGGTGACCGCCGCCAGGTGGGACGACGAGACGAAGACCTGGCGGCTCGGGCTCAGCACGGGAAAGACCGAGACGGTCGACCTGTTCGTCCCCGCGGTCGGTCAGCTCTCGCGTCCCTCGATCCCGAGCATCCCCGGCGCCGACACGTTCTGCGGAGAGGCGTTCCACTCCGCCGAGTGGAACCACGATCTCAGCCTCACCGGCAAGCGGGTCGCGGTGATCGGCACCGGGGCGAGCGCGATCCAGTTCGTGCCCGAGGTGCGGAAGGACGCGGCGAGGGTGCTCGTCTTCCAGCGCTCGGCGCCCTACATCGTCCCGCGCAAGGACTTCGAGCGCACCGACCCCGCCCACCCGATCCCGCAGCTCCTCGATCGCGCGAAGATCTGGACGCAGGCCGAGTGGCTGACGACGACCTTCCACATCAAGCCGCTCTCCGCGGTCATGCGCACCTGGTCCAAGCGGCACATGCAGGCGCAGACCGCCGCCAAGCCGGGCCTCTTCGAGAAGGTCTGGCCCGACTACCCGTTCGGCTGCAAGCGCGTCCTCTTCGCCGACGACTACCTGCCGGCCCTCGCTCAGCCCAACGTCGACGTGATCACCACCGACATCACCGAGATCAGCCCGACGGGCGTCACTACCGTGGACGGCCGGCACCACGAGGCCGACGTGATCATCTGGGGCACCGGGTTCAAGGCCACCGACTTCCTCGCCCCGATGACTATCACCGGCACGCAGGGCCGCGACCTGCACACCCACTGGAAGGACGGTGCCCACGCCTACCACGGCATGACCGTCCCCGGCTTCCCCAACCTGTTGATCATGTACGGCCCCAACACCAACACCGGCGGCGGCTCGATCATCTTCTTCCTGGAGACCCAGGCCCGCTATCTGGGCCGCTACGCCGATCACATCGCCGAGGCCGGTCCGCTCGAGGTCCGGGCGGAGGTCGAGGAGGCGTACGACGCCCGGATCCAGGAGAAGCTGGCCGACAGCGTCTGGAGCAGATGCACGTCGTGGTACCGCGAGAAGAACGGCCGCATCACCACCAACTGGCCCAGCATCTCGGCCCGCTACCGCCGCAGCGCCAGCTACGACAAGGCCGACTACACGCCCGCCTGAAACGATCTGATGGGCCATTGTGACCAAGCTGTGCATTCCCTTATCCGTGTGGTAGGCCACATACTCGAAGGGATGACTACCTCAACCCCCCGGCGGCGACACTTCGCCGCGAGTCCGTTCAAGACTGATCCCGAGCCGGTCATTGAGCAGTTCGAGTCCGGAGACCTCGTCTCCCATGACTCATTCGGCCTGGGTCGGGTCGTCAACAAGGAAACGGCCGCAGTCACTGTCGACTTCGGTCCCCAGCTGGTTCGCATTCCCAGCCCCTTCCCCAAGCTTGCCAAGCTCTGACCACCGTCTGAGCTGAAAGAGATCGCCCTCCCCGAGCACTGCTCGAGGAGGGCGATCTCTGTGTCCGAGGCCTACTTCTTCTTCACCGGGTAAGCGGCGTCGACCTCCACCTCGACGAGCCACCCGTCCACCGGCAGGTTCTCGATCTCGAGCGCGAACCGTGAGGGACGAGCCGGGTTGACGACCATCGGAGCCGCCGGCGCAGCGGTGCCCAGCGGCACCGGGATGACCTCCCCGGTCGAGACCGACGTGTTCGCGAAGAACTGCCGATAGGCCCGGTTCCAGCCCGCGAAGTCCATCTTCGCCTCGCCCGCGGGGTTCTGCAGGAAGACCCGCATCGTGATCACGTCCTCGTAGGAGAGCCCGGCCGCCTCGAGGTTCTCCCCGATCCGCCGCAGCGCGTTGATCCCCTGCGCCTCGGTGATGGTCACGCCCGGCGGCAGCTGGCCACCCGGGAACACCTCGGTGTCGATGTAGCCCAGCTCGCCGCTCGCGCCGGTGTTGAGCCGGGACGGACCGAGCCCGCTGGTCTTGTAGATCGCGGCCGCCGGCCCGATCGCGACACCGTTGGCGATCGACGGGTTGTCCTGACCGGCCGGCAGCACCGAGACCGTCTCCCCACCACGCGGCGGGAACGGCGACCAGGTGCTCCCGGCCACCGCCGCGGTGGGAGCGACCAGGGCTGCGGTCAACCCGACCACAGCCACCACCTTCGTACGCGGCGACATCATGCCGTCACCCGCGCGTGCAGCTTCTCGACGGCTGCCCGGGCAGCCGTGATCGCACCGTGCTGCCACGCGACCGCGTGGCTGAGGTGGTCGCCGGCGAAGTAGGTGTTGCCGGTGGCGTCCAGCAGCCGGGTGTAGAGCGGATCGGTGTCCGCCGTCGTCGAGTAGGCCCACGCTCCCTCGGAGAACTTCTGCGACTTCCAGTCCTGGCTGTAGGAGGCGGTGATCCCCTCGCCGTAGACGTCCCCGAAGATCTGCTTGCCCATGTCCACCGCACGCGAGAGCCGCTGGGCCGGGGTGAGCGCGCCGTAGGTGTCGGCCGCGCTACCGGTGTTGTAGTAGCCGATCATCGTGCCCTTGTCCCCGTGGAACCCGTACGACGGGTGCCACATGTTGCGCAGGTCGAGCCGGGTGTTCGTGATCCCGCCGTAGATCCGGAAGTCCTCCTCCCACCAGCGACGGTCGTACTCGATCCCGATCTTGCCGGCGTTGGAGGGCCCGAAGGACTTCAGGCTCGCGGTGATGTCGTCGCCGAGGTTGTGCGGGATCTTGGCCGCGATCTGCGGTGGCATGCAGTTGATCGCGAAGTCCGCCTCGATGAGCTCGGTCCTGCCGCGAGCCTTGTAGGCCACCGAGACGCCGGTCGAGGTGTTCTTCCACTCGACGACCTCGGCCCCGTAGCGGATGTTCTTCGCCCCGACGGCCTTGGCGAAGGCGTACGGGATCGCGTCCATGCCGCCCACCGGCTGATACATCATCATCGCCTGGTCGTAGCCGAACTCGAAGGAGAAGTACTGTCCCAGGCCCGCGGCCAGCACAGCGCTCATCGCGTGCGGCGCCACCTCGGTGCCGGACTCCTGGCCCGCACCCGGCTCGACGGTGTAGCCCGCGCGGCTGGATCCGGTGTAGGCGTACCCCTCCTCCTTGGTGCCGATGTCCCCGAAGCTGCGCAGGAACGCGATCAGCGCCTCCTTGTCGTCGGCGGTCAGCTCCTCGTCGAGGGCGCCCTTGTCGGTCGCCTTCGCGAGCAGCTCGGAGACATAGCCGTACGTGTCGGCCTTCGCCTGGCGCATCTGCACCGCCCCGATTCCGTGGTCGCCGGGGTAGTAGAGCAGTGCGTTGGCGTTCTGGTTGGTGAACGCCTCGATCGGGACGCCGAGCTCCTTGCAGTAGTCGAGCGTGATGTGGCTCTGCGGCAGCCGGCCGGGCCCCGCGTTCATGTACTGACCCCGGGAGAACCCGGCGACCTGGGTGACCCCCTTCAGATCGGTCACCCGGGTGCCGCCGCGCACGGTGAAGTTGCGGCCACCGGGCCGGTCGCGGCCCTCGAGCACGGTGACCTTGTAGCCGCCCTTGAGCAGCTCGTACGCCGCGGTCAGCCCGGCGATGCCGCCGCCGAGGATGACGACCGACTTGCTGCCGGCCCGGGCGAGGTCCGAGGGTTGGGGAGGAGTGAAGGCGGGCGTCTCCGCGGCGTGCGCCGAGGTGAGTCCGAGAGCACCCATGCTGTGCAACATGACGCCTGCTCCGCCGGCGAGGCCGACGTTGCGCAGGAAGTTCCGACGTGACTGAGTCATGTGGGGTTCCAATCTGTTGGGAGGCACCCCGCAAGGTAAAGAGCGTTTGTTGCACCGCCATTGCGACCGTGTCTCGCTAGAACACGTGTTCCCCAACTCGCCAGTAGCCCTAGGATCGGCACCGTGACCGTCACCATCCGCGATGCAGTGCCCGCCGACGTACCCGAGATCCTCCGCCTCGTCCACGCCCTGGCCGTCTACGAGAAGGAGCCCGACGCGGTCGAGGCCACGGAGGCCGACTTCACCACGGCGCTCTTCCCCGAGTCGGGCAGCCCGACCACCCACTGCCTCATCGCCGAGAGCGCCGGCACGGTCATCGGCATCGCGGTCTGGTACGTCACCTTCTCCACCTGGACCGGCCGCAACGGCATCTGGCTCGAGGACCTCTTCGTCGACCCCGCCCACCGCGGCGCCGGCGCCGGCAAGGCCCTGCTCGTACGCCTCGCCGAGATCTGCGTCGAGAACGACTGGCGCCGCCTGGAGTGGTGGGTGCTGAAGTGGAACGAGCCGTCGATCGCCTTCTACCGCTCCCTCGGCTCGGTCCCGCAGGACGAGTGGGAGGTCCACCGCATCGACGGCGCCGAGCTGAAGGAGCTCGGCGCCGCCGGCCTCTGATCTCAGGCCCCGTACGCAGCGGCGAACCGCTCCGCCCACTCCCCGAACCCGCGCGCCGGCCTGCCGAGCAGCTCCTCGACGTGCGGGCTGATCGCCTGCTCGGCGTCGGTCGGGTTCCCGAGGATCGCGAGCGTCCCCTCGGCGACGGCCGACGGCATGAACGTCGCCATCTGGCGCAGCGCATCCTCCGGCGTCAGCTCGACGAACTCGAGTGGTCGTCCGGTCGCCGCCGCGATCTCTGCGACCTGCTCGCGAGGTGTGATCGCGACCGGCCCGGTGATCTCGTACGTCCTCCCGGCATGACCGTCCTCGGTCAGGACCACCGCGGCGACCTCGGCGATGTCGAGCGGGTCGACCACGGGAAGCGCGACGTCGCCGAAGGGTGCGTGGACGGTGTTCGTCTCCTGGACCATCGGCACCCAGGCGAGCGCGTTGCTCGCGAAACCGCCCGGACGCAGGATCGTCCACTCCATCGCCGAGCCCCGCACCGCGTCCTCGAGCTCGACGAGCGGCGCGTGCGACGGCGTGCCCGGCCGGGTGCCGACGGCCTGGGACGACTGCAGCACGACCCGGCGTACGCCTGCCGCCTCCGCATGCTTCATCAGTGCCGGTCCGTCGACATGGGCGCCGGCACCACTGACGAGAAGGAACAAGGCGTCGGCGCCGGCGAGGGCGGGGGCCAGCGTCGCGACGTCGGCGAGGTCGGCCGCCGCGGTGACGACTCCGGGCCGCGTCGGCAGCGGTGCCGACTGCGCGCGCGAGACGGCGGTGACGGCGTGCCCGGCGTCGGCCAGCAGCTCGACGAGCGGGCGTCCGACGTTCCCCGTCGCTCCGGTGATGACGATCATCGAGGGTCTCCATTCATCCGTGGGATCTGATGGAGACAGACGTTAGATCCCTCGATACAGTGGGTTCCCCAAGGTAAGTATTGGAGCGACATGACCTGGCGTCCGAGCACCGGCGAGCCGGTGGCTGCCTGCCCGATCACCCCGGCGGTGGAGCTGATCTTCAGCCGGTGGACCACCCCGATCCTGTGGGCCCTGCACGAGTTCGGCACCCAGCGCTTCGTGGAGCTGGAGCGCCGCCTGGGCACGATCTCCTCGAAGGTGCTGACCCAGCGGCTCCGCCAGCTCGAGCGCGACGGCCTCGTCGAGCGCCGCTACCACGCCGAGGTCCCGCCACGGGTGGAGTACGACATCACCGACCTCGGCCGCAGCCTCCAGCCGGTCTTCGCCGCCGTCGGCACCTGGTCCGAGACCAACATGTCGTCGGTGGAGAAGGCGCGGGAGGCCTACACCGGTCCGCTACCCCGCTGACGCCGGCTGCGGCGCAGCTCCCGGTCCGGGCAGCACCTCGACGTCGTCGGCGTGCATCGGCTCGCCACACTGGGAGCACCGCAGATCGACCCGCGCGATCTCCCCGCACGCATGGTGCCGGTAGAGAACGGGCGGCCCGGCCTCTCCGGCGAGCCACTTGTCGCCCCAGCCGACCATCACCATCAGGACGTCGACCAGCTCGCGCCCCTTCTCTGTCAGCACGTACTCATAGCGCGGCCGGTTGTCGTAGGCCTGCTTCTCCAGCACCCCGTGCTCGACCAGGTGCCCGAGCCGTTCGGTGAGCACCTTCCGCGAGATCCCGAGATCCGCCTGGATCTGGTCGAACCGGTTCATCCCGACCCAGATGTCGCGCAGCACGAGAGGCGACCACGGCTCCCCGATCACATCGAGCGTCCGCGCGATCGAGCACGCCATCTCGGCGAAGTTCGTACGTTGCATGCCCCGAATCTACCATTTGGGGTTCCCTGAGGGAACTCTGAGTGCTACGGTCGCAGAGTCTCTTCAAGAAACTCCAACCTTCAGGGAGCGATCATGAGCAAGGTCCTGGCAGCACTCTCGGTCTCCGTCGACGGCTTCATCACCGGACGGGACCCGGGCCCGGGTCGGGGCCTGGGCGACGGTGGTGTCCTCTTCGACTGGTACTTCGACGGCGACACCCCCAGCCAGGTCTTCGACGGCTTCAAGCTCTCCGAGCCGAGCGCCCGCGTCTTCGATGCGCTCGCCACCCGCGACGGCGTCAGCCTCGCCGGCCGCAACACCTACGACGACTCCGGCTGGGACCAGGGCGGAGCCCCGCACCCCACGGCTCCGCTGGTCGTCCTCTCCCATCGCCCCGCCCCGGCGACGCACGACCGCCAGACCTTCGCCACCACCATCGAGGACGCGATCGCCGTCGCCAAGGAACAGGCGGGCGGGAAGGACGTCGGCCTGATGGGAGGCGGCGTCGTGACCGCGGCGCTGGAGGCCGGGCTCGTCGACGAGATCGTGCTCCACCAGGTCCCGGTCCTCCTCGGCGCCGGCCGCCGCTTCTTCAACGAGCTCCCCGCGCACATCTCGCTCGAGATCGTCGACGTCGTCCCCGCCCCCGGCGTCACCCACCTCCACTACCGCGTCATCCGCTGACCACCGCAGCCAAGGAGAAGAACCGATGATCAACCCCGACGTACGCCCCTTCCTCGAGGGCACCAACCTGGCCCATGTCGCCACCATCGGACCCGACGGCGCCCCGCGCACCTCCCCGGTCTGGACCGGCACCCACGGCGACCACGTCGTCTTCCTCACCGGCAACCGCGGCCGCAAGTACCGCAACCTCCAGGCCGACCCGCGCATCGCGCTCTCCCTGGCCCCGCCGGAGAACGACTACATGCCGGTCATCCTGCGCGGCCGCGTCGTCGGCTGGGTCGAGGACGAGAGCCGCTGGGAGATCATCGACGAGATCGCCACCCGATACACCGGCGGGCCCTACACCCGCGAGGTCGACGCCTTCGGCGACCGCGCCGTCGCGCTGATCGAGCTCGACCACCAGCACATCGGTCTCGGCTGATCCCTCCTCCGGCTCACCGCTCCCCGAGGACGGTCGCCACCAACCCTTCGACCTCGTCCGTACGCAGCGGGGCCGGCGTCATCAGCCGCCGGTAGAACACCGCCCCCGCCAGCGCCTCCGCGGCCCGCTCCGGGTCGCCGACAGGATGTCCCGACTCCTGCAGCCGGGTGAGGGCATCGACCAACCGCGTACGCCGCTCAGTGCTGTAACGGTGGTGCAGCTCCCGCAGCCCGGGGTCCCGCTCGGCGCCGTCGAGGACGGCGGGGAGGCAGTCGGACATCAACGAGGACTGCATCGCGGTGGCGAGATGCTCGACGATCGCGACCACATCGGCGCGAGGGTCCTGTCCGCCCGCCTCCGGGCGTGGCTGCACGTTGAGCGTCTCCATGGCTGCCGCGACCAGGCTGAGCCGATCGTGGCCGAGCCGGTAGATCGTGCTCCGGGCCACCCCGGCACGAGTGGCGACGCCGTCGATGCTGAAACCGCCGTATCCCCGCTCGGCGAGCTCCGCGAGCGCCGCCTCGAGCACTCGCTCCCGGCTGCGCACCACCCGAGGGTCTGTTCGCCCTTGACGAGAAGCCATGTGTGGAGCCTACTATGCAACAGTGGTGTTGCAGAAAGGAGAAGCAGATGATTCCCGGATTCCGCTACATCGTCGACGACGTTCCCGCCGCCGTCGCCTTCTACCGTGAGCTCGGGTTCGAGGACGTCGGTCCGAGAGCCGGCGGGTTCGCCATGCTCGAGGGGCACGGGCTGAGGCTGATGCTGAACACTCCTGGTGCTGGCGGCGCCGGACAGTCGGCCGATGACGGGACCGCGCCCAGCCCTGGTGGTTGGAGCCGCATCCAGCTCGAGGTGTCCGACATCGACGAGGAGCTCCGGCGTCTGAGCGACGCAGGGGCTCGGGTACGCACCAGCCGCATCGACGGCCGGGGCGGAGCCCAGGCGGTGATCGAGGACCCGGCCGGCAACCCGGTCGAGCTCTTCACGCCCGCCTGACCAGCGGGTACGAGGCCCCTGGTGCCGGCTCCGGCAAACGGGCCACGGGCCTTGTCCCGGGGGTCTACAGTGGGGGCCAGAACATCGCACGAAAAAAGTTGCCCTGGCGATTTGAAACGGCGTCAGGGTGTGTGTAGTGTTCTCCGAGTCGCCAGGGTGCGGCGGGAAGCAAGCGCGAGTCTTCGGGCGGGCTTCCGGCCCCGGAGCGGCCACCTCCACTCTTCGAGCATCGCTCGATCCAGGGTGTTCTGGCAGCGGGTCTCAGGACTTGCAGCAGGACAAGATCTGATTCACGTCGGATCGTCATGGCTGTGTTGGTGTGGATATTGCTTTTATCCGAATGCGGTGTGAATTCGCCGAATTGGTGGTGAAAGCGGGATCCGATAAAGTCCTCCAGGACTGAGGCGATAATGCTTCGAGTTTGAGCAGGAAAGCGCGGAATGCGCCGAATTGCGAAAGCGAGGAACACTCCGCTAAAGTCTGGTTAGACAAGGCAGAGAAACAG
>NZ_JZDQ02000064.1 GCF_000960475.2 Nocardioides luteus
CCGTGTCCTCAGGACACGGGCCGCCGCGGCGTACGGGAATGCCTAGGCCTGGTAGCGCGGGAACGCGGAGGCGCCGGCGTAGCGGGCGGCGTCGCCGAGCTCGTCCTCGATGCGGAGGAGCTGGTTGTACTTCGCGACCCGCTCGGAGCGGGCCGGGGCACCGGTCTTGATCTGGCCGGAGCCGACGGCGACGGCGAGGTCGGCGATGGTGGTGTCCTCGGTCTCGCCGGAGCGGTGGGACATCATCGTCTTGAAGCCGGCACGGTGAGCCATGTCGACCGCGTCGAGGGTCTCGGTGAGCGTGCCGATCTGGTTGACCTTGACCAGCAGCGCGTTGCCCTGGCCGCCCTCGATGCCGCGGGCGAGGCGCTCGACGTTGGTGACGAAGAGGTCGTCGCCGACGAGCTGGGTCTTGTCGCCGATGGCGTCGGTGATGGCCTTCCAGCCGTCCCAGTCCTCCTCGTCGAGGGGGTCCTCGATGGAGACGATCGGGTAGGCCGCGACGAGCTCCTCGTAGTAGGCGGTCATCTCCTGCGCGGTCTTCTTGGCGCCCTCGAAGAGGTAGGCCCCGTCCTCGTAGAACTCGGAGGCGGCCACGTCGAGCGCGAGGACGACGTCCTTGCCGAGCTCGTAGCCGGCCTTGCCGATCGCCTCGGCGATCAGGTCGAGAGCGGCACGGTTGGACTCGAGGTTGGGCGCGAAGCCACCCTCGTCGCCGAGACCGGTGGCCAGGCCCTTCTCCTTCAGCACGGACTTGAGGGCGTGGTAGACCTCCGCGCCGGTGCGCAGCGCCTCGGCGAAGGTCGGGGCGCCGATCGGCGCGATCATGAACTCCTGGATGTCCACGTTGGAGTCCGCGTGCGAGCCACCGTTGAGGATGTTGAGCATCGGCACCGGGAGCACGTGGGCGTTGGGGCCACCGATGTAGCGGAAGAGGGACAGGCCCGCCGAGTCGGCGGCGGCCTTCGCGACCGCGAGCGAGACCCCGAGGATCGCGTTCGCGCCGGCCTTCGCCTTGTTGGGGGTCGCGTCGGCCTCGATCATCGCCTGGTCGATGGCGCGCTGGTCGTCGGCGTCGAAGCCCTCGATCGCCGGGGCCAGGGTCTCCACGACGGCGGTGACGGCGTTCTGCACGCCCTTGCCGCCGTAGCGCTCGCCGCCGTCGCGCAGCTCGACGGCCTCGAAGGCTCCGGTCGAGGCGCCACTGGGCACCTGGGCCCGGGCGAAGGTGCCGTCATCGAGGACGACCTCAACTTCCACAGTCGGGTTGCCTCGCGAATCGAGGATCTCGCGGGCGCCTACGGCGTCGATCGATGCCACTGAACTACTCCTGGGTCAGGGACGGGGTGTCGTCCGAAGCCTATTACCCGGCCGGATGGGCCTGGCGATTGGAACGTTAACCGGACAGTAGGTAGGTGGTCAGTCCTCGGAGCAGCCGTCGGCCGGGAGGTGCGTGCCGGCCCATTCGGTGAGCGCCCCGAGGGTCGGCGCGAGCGCTTCGCCGGATCCGGTGAGCACGTAGCGGACCGCCACCGGCGGGCCGGGATCGACCTCGCGGGCGAGCAGTCCCAGGCCGGCCAGCTCGCTGAGGCGCTCGGAGAGCATCGAGTCGCTGATGCCGGCCACCGCCCGCTTGAGCTCGGCGAAGCCGAGCGGGCCCTGGGTCAGGCTGCCGAGGATCACGCCGTTCCAGCGCTTGCCGAGGAAGTCGAAGGCCCGCACGAGCGCTGCATTGCACACCTGGGGATCGTGTGCGGGCTTCGTCGCGGGCATGGGTCCAAGCGTACAGGGATTGCCTGAATCCTGAGGAACTACTATTTTCGAAGCAACCGGAATATTCCTAGTAACCACGGAGTTCAGAGCGACATGACCGAGACCACTGCCCTCGAGACCACCACCCTCGAGAAGCTGGACCCCCGCGGCCGCCAGATCGTCTTCACCGGCGCGCGCACGTCCAACACCTTCGCCGACACCCCCGTGACCGATGACGAGCTCGCCGACATCTGGGAGCTCACCCGCTGGACGCCGACCATGGCCAACACCCAGCCGCTGCGGGTCGTGTTCGTGCGTACGCCGGAGGGCAAGGAGCGCCTCCTCCCGCACATCGCCGAGGGCAACCTCGAGAAGACCAAGGCCGCCCCGGCGACCGCGATCGTCGCCTACGACAACAACTGGCACGAGGAGATCCCGAACGTCTTCCCGATCCGCCCGGAGATGAAGGACTACTTCGAGTCGGACGAGAACGCGCGGCACGGCGCCGGCGGCTGGTCCGCCGGGCTGCAGGCCGGCGCCTTCATCCTCGCCGTCCGCGCGGCCGGCCTGGCCGCCGGCCCGATCGCGGGCTACGACACCGCGGGCGTCGACAAGGAGTTCTTCCCCGAGGGCGACTGGACCACGAAGATGATCGTCAACATCGGCCACCCGGGCGAGAACCCGTGGTTCGACCGGCTCCCCCGGGTCGACACCGAGGCCGCGGTGAAGTGGGCCTGACCCGCTGACCTGCTCGCTCGAGGCGCTCGCCTGCCGTCACGGCAGGCGAGCGCCTCTGTTGTCGCCGAGTGGCTTCCATCACGGACCAATTGGTGTCTGGAATACAGTTAGCCAAGCTAAACTTTGCCGCGATGCCTGTGACTCACACCAGCCCCCGCCTCACCTTCGCCATCGTCGCCATCGGCGTCTGCTCCTACTCCCTGCTGCAGTCGGTCTCCGTGCCGACGATGCCGCTGATCCAGACCGAGCTGGAGACCGACCAGGCGACCGCGTCCTGGATCCTGACCGCGTTCCTGCTCTCGGCCTCGGTCGCGACCCCGATCATCGGCCGGATGGGCGACTCCTTCGGCAAGCGCAGGATGTACGTGTGGAGCCTGGTCGCTCTCACCGCCGGCGCCCTCCTCGCCGCCGCGGCCCCCAGCATCGAGGTGATGATCGGCGCGCGGGTCCTGCAGGGGTTGGGCGGCGGCACCCTGCCGTTGGCCTTCGCGATCCTTCGCGACGAGCTGCCCCGGGAGCGGGTGGCCGGCGCGATCGCGGTGACCTCGTCGCTGCTCTCGATGGGCTTCGCGGCCGGGATCGTGCTGGCCGGCCCGGTCGCCGAGACGCTCGGCTTCCGGGCGCTGTTCCTGCTGCCCGCGCTCGTCGCGGCCGGTGCCGCGATCGGCACGCTTGTGCTGGTGCCGGAGTCGCCGGTGGTCACCCGTGAGCCGATCCCGCTGCTCCCCGCCGTGCTTCTCGCCGGCTGGCTCGTCGCGCTCCTTCTCGGTGTCAGCCGGGCACCCTCGTGGGGCTGGACCTCTCCCGCCACCATCGGCCTGCTCGGTGCCGCCGTCGTACTGCTGGCCACCTGGATCCGGGTCGAGTGGACCGTACGCCAGCCGCTGGTCGACCTGCGGCTGATGGGCCTCCGGGGCGTCTGGACCGCCAATCTGGTCGCTCTGCTGATCGGCATCGCGATGTACGCCTCCTTCGGCTTCATCCCGCAGCTGACCCAGACCCCGACGTCGGCCGGCTACGGGTTCGGCGCCTCGGTCACCGTCGCGGGCTACCTGATGCTCCCGACGGCCATCACCTCGTTCCTCTGCGGGCTGGTCAGCGCCCGGCTCGCCGACCTCATCGGGATGCGCCGCATCCTGGTCATCGGCGGGCTGCTCACCGCGGTCTCCCTCGCCCTGGTCGCCTTCGTCCACGACGAGCCGTGGCAGATGTGCATCGCCACGGCGCTGTCGGGCTTCGGCACGGGACTCGTCTTCGCCAACCTCGCCAACGCGGTCGTGGCCGCGGTGCCACCCGAGCACACCGGCGTGGCCACCGGGATGAACGCCAACATCCGCACCGTCGGCGGCACCATCGGATCCGCGGTCATGACCTCCGTCGTCACCGCCCACACCCTGCCCTCGGGTTATCCGACCGAGCAGGGGTACGTCAACGGCTTCGGCTTCCTCGCCCTCGTCGCCCTGGGTGCGGCTCTGGCCGCCATCCTCATTCCCCGGGCCGCGCGAAAGGTCGCTCCGGTCGGCCGAGGCGTCACGTACGCGAGCCGAGACGTCGCTCCCGTCGAGCGAGACGTCGCTCCCGTCGGGCGAGATGGCACCGAGATGCCATGTCGGCCGACGTAAGTGACGCCTCGGCCGACGTAAGTGACGCCTCGGCGGGGGTCTACTCGGCGGGGTGGGCGCGCTCGGCGGCCTTGGCGGCCTGCCAGAGGCGCTCGACCTCGTCGAGGGTGTAGCGGCGGCCGGACTCGGCCTCGGGGCCGAAGACGTGCGGGTTGCGGCGCTTCATCTTGGCGGTGAGGCCGGCGATGACGTCGTCCATGGTGAACTCGCCGGCCTCCTCGGCGATGGCGGCGTGGAAGTAGACCTGCAGGAGCAGGTCGCCGAGCTCCTCCTTGAGGTGGTCGGGGTCGCCCTCCTCGATCGCCTCGAGGACCTCGTCGGACTCCTCGCGCAGATACTGCGCCAACGAGGTGTGCGTCTGGGACGACTTCCACACGCACCGCTCACGCATCAGTCGCATCAGGTCGAGGAACTCGACGAGCCCCTCCCCCGATGCGTACGTCCGCTCGCTCAATCCAGCGCTCCGTACGCGTTCAGGCACTGCCGCAGCAGGGACCCGCGGCCACCCTCCATGTCACCGACGACGGCGTCGGAGACCGCCTCGGCGGGCGTCATCCAGGAGAGCTCCAAGGCGTCCTGACGGGGCTCGCACTCGCCGGTCACGGGGATGACGTAGACCAGCGAGACCGCGTGCTGGCGCGGGTCGTGGAAGCGCTCGCCGGGCCACGGGAAGTATTCGGCGACCGTCACCGGCACCGTGGTCAGCGGCAGAGTCGGGAACGCGACCGGGCCGAGGTCCTTCTCCAGGTTGCGCATCAGCGCGTCGCGGATCCGTTCGCCGTGGAGCACCCGGCCGGAGACCAGCGACCTGGTGATCGTCCCGGTCGTGGGCGAGCCGCGCAGCAGCAGCCCGACCTCGGTGACCCGGCCGTCGGGATCGACCCGTACCGGCACCGCCTCCACGTAGATGATGGGCACCCGCCCGCGGGTCTCGCCCAGCTCCTCCTCGGAGAGCCACCCCGGCTCGGTGTCCCACTCGTTGCCGAAGGGCTCCTCAGGGAAGGACTGCTCGCCGAACGCCTCCATGGTCATGCGTCGATCCTGCCAGACACAGGCGTACGCCACGGAGCAACGGCGCCGGAGTGTGGACGGTCACCGGCGCAGGGCCAGGAAGCTGTCGGCCTTGAACACCTTCTCGACCATCCACCAGGAGAAGCCGTCGAAGAAGGGGCGCGCCTCGTCGCGACCGAGGATCCGTGGCTGGGTGGCGGCGTGGTCGCGTCCCTTCCAGGTGATCGTGCACTCGCCGGCCGCCAGCACGTTGCACACCCAGTTGGTGCCCGGTCCCCACGGGAGCGTGATCACGAACTCGTCCTCGGTGTGCAGCAGCGCGACCGGGAGGCTCAGCTCGCGGCCGGTCTTGCGGCCCCGGTGGTGCACCACCGCCCAGAGCGGGAAGAAGCGGTGCCCGGCCAGGGTCCGCATCATCGGGGCGGTCGCCTTCGCCATCCGCCAGGAGTCGTTGCTCGGGGTCATCGTCGTCATGCCCCCACTCTCGTTCCAGCCGCGGTGGCGCCGCTTCCCGGACAGTGCGCAGCAGGACTGACGGGTTCCCGTCAGTCGGCGCCGTTGCGGATGGCCCAGGCGGTGGCCTCGGCCCGGCTGCGTACGCCCAGTTTGCGGTAGAGGTTGGCCGCGTGCCGCTCGACGGTGTGCTCGGTGATGCCGAGCTCGCGGGCCACCGCCGCATTCGTACGTCCCGTGGCGATCAGCCGCAGCACCTCCTGCTCGCGCGTGGTCAGTGCCTGGCCCGGGGCAACCGCGGACCCGCGGCGCACGTCGCCGGTCAGGAACCAGCGGCTCACCATGGCCAGGTCACGGGCGCCGCCCTCGACGAAGAGCGTCGGCGTACTGCCCTCGAGCTCGACCAGCGTGCCGTTCCGGACGCCGTCGGCCAGGTGCCGCGAGACCTCGACCGGGATCTGGCTCGTCGCCTGCCGATGCAGCACCAGCGTGGGCGCCACCACCCGGTCGAGCAGGTCGCTGACGTCCAGCCGAGCAGCCTCCGCGAACCAGTCGCGGGCGAGCGCGGGCGTCGTGGCGGTGCGGAACGCCTCGGCCACCCGGCCGGCGTTCTCGCCCGAGCCCCAGCCCAGCCAGGCGGTCGCGGCGGCGTCGGCGAAGAGGTCCCAGTCCTGCTCGACCAGCGAGAGCAGCGCCTGGGTCTGCGCCGGGCTCATCGCCTCGCGCATCCGCGCCGCCCCGCCGAAGAGGAGCATCCGGTCGACGCGCTGCGGATTGGTGGCGGCGTACGCCACCGCGGTCGCGACCGCGTGGTAGTAGCCGAGCAGGTTGACCCGGTCGGCGCCGAGCGCCTCGATGACCGCCTCCAGGTCGCGGACGTGCGCGTCGAGGCCGAGGTCGCCGGGACGGCGGTCGGAGGCGCCGGTGCCGCGGCCGTCGTAGAGCACGAGCGTCAGGTCCTGGCTCAGCCGCTCGTAGGCCGTCCTCAGCGCGGGCACCCGCCACTGCGCCCTGATGTTGCTGAGCGAGGGCATCCAGACCGTCACCGGCCCGCTCCCGACGACCTGATAGGCGATCGCGATGTCGTCGCTGGTCTGCGCGTAGCGCACCTCTGGCTCGCCGGTCACGCCGCCCATTCTTGCGCCTGGGAGGCGTGAGTAGCGTCGGTGCCATGAATCGAGTCCTCCTGATCGGGCTGGCGCCCGAGGCAGTCGACCTCTCCGAGGCCCCCATCGACCTGGCCACGCTCAAGGAGCGGATCGCCGCAGGCAACGCACAGGTCGCCGACGCTGGCTACGACGCACTCCCCTGCGAGATCGGCACCGATGTCTCCGCCGCGACCGCGCAGGTGCGCGCGGCGCTCGAGCAGGAGCCCTGGGACATCGTCATGATCGGCGGCGGGATCCGGGCGATCCCGGCCCACACCGAGCTCTTCGAATCGATCGTCAACCTGGTCCACGAGCTCGCGCCCCGGGCACGCTTCGCCTTCAACGCCGGCCCCGACACCACCCTGGAGGCGCTCCGTCGCGCGGCCGGCCAGGGCTGACCCGCCTCAGCCGGCGAGGCGCTCCACCGCGGCGTCGTAGAGCGTCCGGGCCGCCGCTGCCGCCGCATCGGCGGCGGCAATGGTCACCGGCTTGCCGAGGTAGTTGTTGGCGTTGCGGTCCAGGCGCATCACGTCGTAATGGATGGCCGCGTCGCGCGGCGGCGGGGTGTCGAAGACGGCGGCCAGGAACCGGCCGACCTTCACATGGCCGCCGGCGCCGTACGTCGTCTTGTAGCCGTAGCCCGCGAGCACGGCCTCGCCGACGTCGTGGGCCGCCTTGTAGGCGAGGTTGTAGCGGTTCTCGGTGCGGGTGACGTTGGGTACGTCGGCGAGGGCCGACTCCGCGCCGGCGAGGAAGGCGCGGGCCTTCTTCTCGTCGGGTCGCACCGCGCGCAGGGCGCCGGAGCGTACGAGTGCGTCAACTGCCTTCTGCTGTGCCGGGGTCAGCGGCAGGGCCATCCGGTCCTCCTCCGTAGATCTTGATCACCGGGCTGGCCCGGACCTCCTCGAGGAACCCGGTCTGCTCCTCGGCCTCCTCGGGACTCATGATCGTCGGGTTGACGATGCGCCCGACGCTGTCGGAGACCTCGCGGCAGACCCGGTAGACGGCCAGGGCGTCAGGGGTCCCGATCACCATCAGGTCGATGT
Source organism: Nocardioides luteus (assembly GCF_000960475.2). Lineage (GTDB taxonomy): Bacteria > Actinomycetota > Actinomycetes > Propionibacteriales > Nocardioidaceae > Nocardioides > Nocardioides luteus_A. The sequence continues at coordinate 7,771 of NZ_JZDQ02000064.1, forward strand.
CGTTCGGCGGCGGCCCCGGCTCACCCTTCGCCCTGGCCGCGAACGACCCGAAGAGGAAGGCCCGCTCGATCCCGTCGACCTCTTCGAGCGCCTCGCGGAGCAGCACGACCGGTCCCGTCACCGTCAGCAGGATCTCCCGCGTCGGCGCGAGCAGCGGGCTCTGGTCGTTGCCCTTCACGAGCCGCGTCCGGCCCACGCGCCGGTCGACGAGCAGGCCCGCGTCGAGCAGCCGCGCGACCTCACGGTGGACCGTCGGGTAGGGCAGCCCGACCCGCTCGGCCAGCTCGGTCATGCTCAGCTCCTCGCCCGGGAGCAGCAGCTCCGAGAGCAGCAGCGCCTGCGCCTCCGACCGGAACAGAGGCGCGAGCACCGGAGCCTGACTTCTCACAAAATGGATAATAACCTCCATTTTGTGGATATGTAACCCCTAGGTGAGCGGGTCGATGATCGCGTCGATGACGACCCGGGCCCAGTCGAGGAGGTCGGGGCCGTCGAGGGGCTTGGCCGGGAAGCCGGAGGAGACCGGGCGCGGCACCATGATGGTCTCCAGCTGCGGCTTGACCAGCGACTTCGGGTACATCCGGTTGAGCCGGACGACGCGCGAGTCGGGCAGCGTGACCGGGTGGAAGCGTACGTTCTTGCCGGCCAGGGTGACCTCGGAGACGCCGGCCTGACGGGCGCGGGCGCGGAAGCGGGCGACCTGGAGCAGCGAGGAGACCTCCGCCGGCGGCTTGCCGTAGCGGTCGAGGAGCTCGGCAGCGACCGACTCGACGTCCTCGTCGGAGCGCACCTCGGCGAGGCGCTTGTAGATCTCCAGCCGCAGCCGCTCGGAGGGGATGTAGTCGTGCGGGAGATGCGCATCCACCGGGAGCTCGATCCTCACCTCGTTGAGCTCCTCGGCGGCCCCGTCGGGACCGGCCTTGAACTCGGCCACGGCCTCGCCGACCAGGCGTACGTAGAGGTCGAAGCCGACGTCGGCGATGTGGCCGGACTGCTCGCCGCCGAGCAGGTTGCCGGCGCCGCGGATCTCGAGGTCCTTCATCGCGATCGCCATGCCGCCACCCAGGTCGGAGTGCTGCGCCAGGGTGGCGAGACGCTCGTGGGCGGTCTCGGTGAGCGGCTTCTCGCCGGGGTAGAGGAAGTAGGCGTAGGCCCGCTCGCGGGAGCGGCCGACGCGGCCGCGCAGCTGGTGGAGCTGGCTGAGACCGAGGGTGTCGGCGCGCTCGATGATCATCGTGTTGGCGTTGGAGACGTCCAGGCCGGACTCGACGAGCGTGGTGCACACCAGCACGTCGAACTCCTTCTCCCAGAAGTCGACCATCACCTGCTCGAGCTGCTTCTCGTTCATCTGGCCGTGGGCGACCGCGACCCGCGCCTCGGGCACCAGCTCGCGGATCCGGGCGGCGGCCTTCTCGATCGAGTTGACCCGGTTGTGGATGTAGAAGACCTGGCCCTCGCGGAGCAGCTCACGACGCACCGCGGCGACGATCTGGCGGTCCTCATAGGCACCGACGTACGTCAGGACCGGGTGTCGCTCCTCGGGCGGCGTGGTGATCGTGGACATCTCCCGGATGCCGGTGATCGACATCTCCAGGGTGCGTGGGATCGGGGTGGCGGACATGGACAGGAAGTCGACGGAGGTGCGCAGACGCTTCATCGCCTCCTTGTGCTCGACGCCGAAGCGCTGCTCCTCGTCGACGATGATCAGGCCGAGGTCCTTGAACCGGATGTCCTTGTTGAACAGACGGTGGGTGCCGACCACGATGTCGACGGTGCCGTCGGCGAGGCCGGCCATGACCTCGGCGGCCTCCTTGTCGGTCTGGAACCTCGACAGCCCGCGAAGGTTGACCGGGAACCCGGACATCCGCTCCATGAAGGTCGACATGTGCTGGCTGACCAGCAGCGTCGTCGGCACGAGCACGGCGACCTGCTTGCCGTCCTGGACGGCCTTGAACGCCGCCCGCACCGCGATCTCGGTCTTGCCGTAGCCGACGTCGCCGCAGACCAGCCGGTCCATCGGGACCGGCCGCATCATGTCCTGCTTGACCTCGTCGATGACGGCGAGCTGGTCGGCGGTCTCCTGGAACGGGAAGGCGTCCTCGAGCTCGCGCTGCCACGGGTTGTCGGGGCCGTACTGGAAGCCCTTGGTGGCCTGCCGGGCGGCGTAGAGCTTGATCAGCTCGGCGGCGATCTCTCTGACCGCCTTGCGGGCCCGCGCCTTCCGCTTCTGCCAGTCGGCGCCGCCGAGGCGGTCGAGGCTGGGCTGCTCACCACCGACGTAGCGGGTCACCTGGTCGAGGGCGTCGGCCGGGACGTAGAGGCGGTCGGGCGGCGCGCCACGCTTGGAGGCCCCGTACTCGAGGACGAGGTATTCGCGGGTCGCGCCCTGCACCTCGCGCTGCTTCATCTCGATGAACTGGCCGACGCCGTGCTGCTCGTGGACGACGTAGTCGCCAGGCTTGAGCTCGAGCGGGTCGATCTGCTTCTTGCGGCGCGCGGGCATCTTGACCATGTCGCGCGTCGACGACTTCTGGCCGGAGATGTCCTCGCCGGTGAGCACGACCAGCTGGTTGGCCTCGTCGAGGAAGCCGTGGGTCAGCCGGGCATGGATGACGGTGACGGTCTTGTGGACCGGCTTGGCGGTCTCGTCGTCGGCCTCTGCCAGACGAGCCGGGACGTCGCGCTCCCCCAAGGCCTCGACCGTACGCTGCGCCGTGCCGTGCGCCGGCTGGACGACGACCACGCGGTAGCTGTCGTCGCGCCAGCGCTCGATGTCGGCCAGCGCCGCGGCGGTGTCGCCGCGGTAGGCCTTCGCCGGCTGCCAGTCGATCTTGCGGGCAGGGACGCCGACCACGTCGGGGTCGGTGAGGTCGGCGTCGTCGTCGAGGCCGAACGGGCTGACCGACCACCACGGCTTGCCCTGGGCGATCGCGTGGGCGCGTACGTCGGCGAGGTCGCGGTAGGAGGCCGCGGAGAGGTCGATCGGGGCGACTCCCCCGCTGGCCGCGGCGGCCCAGGAGGCGCCGAGGAACTCCTCGGCGGTGGCGACCAGGTCGTGGGCCCGGCTGCGGATCCGCTCGGGGTCGAGGAGCAGCACGTGGCTGTCCTCGGGGATCAGGTCGAGCAGCAGCTCCATGTCGTCGACGAGCGCGGGGGCCAGCGACTCCATGCCCTCGACCGCGATCCCGGCGGCGATCTTGTCGGTGAGCTCGATCAGGGTCGGGTGCTCCTCGCCGAGCTTGCGGGCCCGGTCGCGGACCTCCGGGGTCAGCAGGAGCTCGCGGCACGGCGGCGCCCAGAGCCGCTCGATGGCCCCACCGTACTCCTCGGGGATCGCGCGCTGGTCGGCGACCGCGAAGTGGCGGATCGAGTCGACCTCGTCGCCCCAGAACTCGACGCGGACCGGGTGCTCCTCGGTCGGCGGGAAGACGTCCACGATGCCGCCGCGGACCGCGAACTCGCCGCGCTTCTCGACCAGGTCGACGCGGGAGTAGGCGGCGTCGGCGAGCTTCGTGACGACGTCGTCCAGGCTCGTCTCCTGGCCCTTGATCAGCTCCACGGGCTCCAGGTCGCCGAGGCCCTTGACCTGCGGCTGCAGGACGCTGCGGACCGGGGCGACGACCACCTTCAACGGCCCGTGGACACCGTCGGCGTCGGGGTGCTGGAGACGGCGGAGCACCGCGAGCCGGCGCCCGACGGTGTCCGACCGCGGGGAGAGCCGCTCGTGGGGCAGCGTCTCCCAGCTCGGGTAGTAGGCGACCGAGTCGGGCGGCAGCAGGTCGGTCAGGTCGTTGACGAGGTCCTCGGCCTCACGAGAGGTGGCGGTGACCGCGAGGACGGTGCGCTCCTGGCGTACGAGACCGGTGACCACGAAGGGGCGCAGCGCCTCCGGCCCGGTGACGTCGAGCGCCAGCATCCGGCCGCCCTTGGCCTCCGCCATCACCTCGCTCAGGGCGGCATCGCGCAGGACGAGATCGGCGAGCGGGGCGAGGATCACGGGTGACTCCAAAGGGATGGGCATGCACGAGAGCCCCCGGCCAGGAAGAACAGGGGGTGCGGACACCAGTCTAGGAGACGTGTGTAAAGACGTTTGACTTCGAGCGCACGCGAAGCCGGAGCGTGGATCGCATGAGATACACGACCATCGGATCAGGCGCCGGCGCCCGGCGCGTCAGCAAGCTCGCGCTCGGCGTGATGCGGTTCGGGACGGACACGGACGTCTCGACCTCCTATGCCATCCTCGACCGCTTCGTCGGGGCCGGCGGCACCTTCGTCGACACCTCCAACAACTACGCCTACTGGGCCAACGGCACCCAGGGCGGCGAGAGCGAGACGACGCTCGGGCAGTGGCGCCGCGACCGCGGGATCGGCGACGAGCTCGTCATCTCCACCAAGGTCGGTGCGCGTCCGACGGACGTCGTGGAGCGGGTCGAGAACGGCTGGGAGAACCAGCGCGACCGCCGCTGGGAGGGGCTGGCGCCGGAGAACGTGCGCGAGCAGGCCGACCGCTCCCGCGAACGGCTCGGCGTCGAGCGGCTCGACCTCTACTACGCGCACGTGCCGGACATGAACGGCGTGCCGCTGGAGGAGTACGCCGCCGGCTTCGCGGCCCTGGTGAAGGACGGTGTCATCGGCCAGTTCGGGCTGAGCAACCACTGGTCCTGGCAGGTGGAGCGGGCGCGGGCGGTCAACCCGGAGGCGGCACGGCCGAGCGTGCTGCAGTATCACCACACCTACCTGCGTCCGCGGACGGACATCCCCGACCGCCGGCTCTCGGTCGACGGCGAGATCGGGGTGGCCGACGCCTCACTGCTGGCCTACCTGCGGGCGACGCCGGGGCTCACGCTGGTGGCGTACACGCCGCTGCTCAGCGGCGCCTACACGAACCCGTCGAAGCCTCTCGATCCCGCCTACGACCACCCGGGGACGACCGCGCGACTCGCGGTGCTCGACGAGGTCGCCGCCGAGACCGGTGCGACCCGCAACCAGGTCGTGCTGGCCTGGATGCTCGGCGACGCTCTTCCGGTGATCCCGCTGGTCGGGGCATCCTCGGTCGCCCAGCTCGACGAGAGCCTGGCCGCGGTGGATCTGGAGCTCAGCGAGGAGCAGCGGGCTCGGCTCGACGCTGCTGGGCGGTGAGCTCGGCATCAGGGTCGGTCTCCCCGACCGCGGCGGCGTAGTAGGCGACCTTGAACTCGATCGCATCGAGATGGGCGGCCGTCTCCTCGAGCTGCGCGCGCACCCGGTCGCGGTGGGCGCGCAGCAGCTCGAGGCGCGCCTCCTCGTTGCCCTCGCCGGACCGGACCATCTCGGCATAGCGCCGGATCTCCCGGATCGGCATCCCGGTCGAGCGCAGCCTGGTGATCAGGGTGATCCAGCCGAGGTCGCCCTCGGTGTAGGCGCGATGGCCCGAGCCGTTGCGACCCACCCCGAGCATCAGCCCGTCACGCTCGTAGTAGCGCAGCGTGTGAGCGGTCAGGCCGGTGCGCTCGGCCACCTCGGCGATGCTGAGCCCGATGCTGTGCGTCTGCGTCGTCATGGCTCCAGTGTCCTGGTTGGAGTGCACTCGAAGTCAAGTGGCTCAGAGCGCGGAGCCGCCGGTCACGTCGAGCGTCTCTCCGGTCACCCAGCGCGCCTGGGGAGAGGCGAGGAACCCGACGGCGTCGGCGACGTCCTCGGCCGTGCCGATCCGGCCGAAGACCGACAGCGCCTCGGCCTGCGCCCGCGGCCCGGGGAGATTGATCCAGTCGGCGTTGATGTCGGTCTCGATCACCCCGGGAAGCACCGCGTTGACCGTCCCACCCCGCGCCGCGACCGGCGCCGCCAGGGCGCGGGTGAGGTTGTTGATGCCGGCCTTGGCCGCGGCGTACGCCAGGTGGGTCGGGGCCGCCACCCGGGTGTACCCGGTCGACACGTTGATCACCCGGCCGCCCTCGCGCATCCGCGCCACGATCGCCTGGGTCAGGAACATCGGCGCGATCAGGTTGACCTCGAGCACGCGGCGGGCGGTGTCCGGGTCGAGCTCGTGGAGCTCCTGGTTGCCGTTGATGCCGGCGTTGTTGACCAGGATGTCGAAGCCGTCCTCCTCGGCGAGCGCCTCCTTGGCCCAGGCGTCGGCGATCTCGGCGGCCGCCCCCGCGCCGTCCGCACCGAGATCCGCCTCGATCAGGGCCGCCCGCGCCCCGGCGGACTCGACGAGCCGCGCGGTCTCCTCGGCGGCCGCTCGGTTCGAGCCGTAGTGGATGCCGATCAGGCCGACGCCGTCGGCGGCCAGGCGTACGGCGATGGCGCGGCCGATCCCGCGCGAGGCTCCGGTGACGAGTGCGTTGCGGGTCATCTCGGTCTCATTTCTGTAGTAGTCGCTAAATAACTCCATGGGAGTTAATGTAGGGATCACTATGGAAATGCGCAAGGCCTCTCGCGGACGACCGCGCTCCTTCGACGAGGACGCGGTGCTCGACGCTGTGATGCGGGCGTTCTGGGAGCACGGCTACGAGGGCACCAGCGTCGCGACGCTCGAGGCCGCGACCGGGCTGAAGGCGCCTAGCCTCTACGGGGCGTTCGGCTCCAAGGAGCTCCTCTACCAGACCGTCCTCGAGCGCTACGCGAGCGAGCACGGCGCGGTGCTGCGTCCCGACGGGCCGGTCCGTGAGGCCATCGCAGACTTCCTGCTCGAGGCGGCCGACCGGTTCAGCGAGGGCGGCCTGCCGCCGGGCTGCATGATCTCGACGGCTGCGCTCGGCGTGGGTGCCGCGCAGCGCGGGGTCGCGACCAGGCCGGCCCGGATGCGGGCGCAGACGCTCGCCGGGATCGAGCAGCGGCTGCGGCGCGCCGTCGACGACGGGGAGCTGCCCGCGGAGACCGACGCCGCCGCCCTCGCCCGGCTGGTCGGAGCCGTGATCCAGGGGATGTCGGTGCAGGCGATCGACGGTGCCACCCGCGGCGACCTGCGCGCGCTCGCCACGGTTGCCATGAACGCCTGGCCCACGAAGGGTTGAATGGAAGGGTGAGAACCCGGACGTACGCCGCCGCGCTGGCAGCCCTCGCGCTCGCGCTCGCCGGTTGTGGTCAGGCCTCCACTGCCGGGCCCACGCCGAGCCCGTCGGCGGCGGCTTCGACATCAGCGTCGGCGGAGCCGTCAGCGAGCGACGTACCGTCGTCTTCTCCGGTCGCCCCGAAGCCCGGGTCGGTGCCGCCGCCGTGGCTCGGCACGCGGGTCCTGAAGAAGGATGCCGAGGGTTTCGGTATCGCCGCACCGACACCGCCGGAGCTGCGCCACCGGGCCTGGACGCTGCCGGACGTGGTGCCGATGCTGCCGGGCGACGGCTTCGCCGCCGAGGTCGAGGTCGCGCCCGACGACGTGATCGCGCGCTCGACCTGGGCACCGGGATGCCCGGTCTCACGCCAGGAGCTGGACTGGGTACGGATGACGTTCTGGGGTTTCGACGGCGCCCGCCACACCGGCGAGATGCTGATCAACGCCCGGGTCGCCCAGGACGTCGTCGGGGTCTTCCGGCGGCTCTACGAGGCGAGGTTCCCGATCGAGCAGATGGAGATCACCACGGTGGCGGAGCGGGACGCGCCGCCGACCGGCGACGGCAACGGCACCGGCGCCTTCGTCTGCCGCCTCGCCAGGGGGCAGACGTCGTACTCCCAGCACGCCTACGGCCTGGCGATCGACATCAACCCCTTCCAGAACCCGTACGTCAAGGGCGACCGCGTCATCCCCGAGCTGGCCGGCTGGTATCTGAACCGCGACCGGGAGACGCCCGGGATGATCCACGACGGTGACGTCGTGACCAAGGCCTTCGCCGACATCGGCTGGGGATGGGGTGGCGACTGGAACTCGCTGAAGGACTACCAGCACTTCAGCGAGAACGGCACCTGAGCCCGAGAAACCGAAACGCACGCCGAGTCGGCTCGTTCTGACCGAAAACCTCGCCGAGTCGGCTCGTCA
>NZ_JZDQ02000065.1 GCF_000960475.2 Nocardioides luteus
CCCGGATCCGTCCGGGGCCACGACAGCACTGCGAGACCACCAAGGAGACCGCCATGCAGACCATCCAGCTGTACGTCGAGGGCATGCGCTGCCCTCGATGCGTCCGTGAAGCCACGGCCCGGCTCCGCGACCTCCCCGGCGTCGCCACCCTCACCGCCGACCGCGAGACCGGCAGCATCACCGTCACCGGGGACGTCTCCGCTGCCGACCTGCTCGACGCGCTGGCCGGCAGCAGCTTCACGGCGCAGGTGCGTCCGCGGCCGTGAACTTCTCGCGGTGGATCAGGCGCGGCGCCATCCGGCGGCGCTTGAACGCCTTGACGCCGGCCTCGACCATCGGCGGCGGTCCGCAGAGCCAGCCGGACCAGCCGCGGGCGCCGGCGATGTCCTCGACGAAGGCGTCGGGGGCGTAGCCGTGCCGGTGCCCCCGCACGGCCTCCCGGGAGAGCACGGTGACGAAGCTGAACCCCGGGTGGCCGGCCGCCAGCTCCTCGAGGCGGTCGGTGTCGTAGAGGTCCGCCTCGACACGTACGCCGTGGTAGAGCACCACCGTCCGCTCGGGGTGGCGGGCGAGGGCCGTGCGGGCGATGCCGAGCAGCGGCGCCAGCCCGGTGCCACCACCGATGAGCACCATCGGCTCGCCCTGGTCCTCGTCCGCGTCGGGGGCGTGGAAGTCGCCGAGCGGGCCACGCACCTCGACCCGGTCGCCGACGGCGACCGGCCCGAAGAGCCATTCGCTGGCCACGCCGCCGGGGACGCGGCGTACGTGCAGCTCGAGGACCTTGTCCTCCTCGGCGGTGTTGGCCAGCGAGTAGGGCCGGCGCTCGGTGGTTCCGGGGACGAGCAGCTCGACGTACTGCCCCGCCGAGAACGCGAGCGGCTCCTCGAGGCCGAGCAGGATCCGCCGGGTGTCCCGGGCGATCTCCTCGACCCCCACGACGGTGGCGGTGAGGTCGCGCAGCACGTGCGTCGTACGTCCCGGCTCCGAGCCCCGCAGCGCGACCTCGGTCTCGGCGAGCGGCCGGGCCTGGCAGGCCAGCGCCAGACCGGCGGCACGCTCCTCCGCGGTCAGCGTCTCCAGCGGGGAGTCGCCGTGGTCCACCTCGCCGCAGACGACCTGCAGCTTGCAGGTCCCGCAGGTGCCCTGATTGCAGGAGTTCGGCATCCAGATGCCGGCCCGGAGGAACGCCTCCAGCATCGACTGGTCCTCGGCACACTCGACACGGCGGCCGTCGACGCTGATCGCGGACACGGCTCAGACCTCCCAGGTGCAGTGCAGGCTGGTCGGGCCGCGGAATCCCCAGCCCCAGAACTCGACGCCCTCGCCGGTGTCGCGCTCCAGGTTGGGGATCGCCTCGAAGAGCTCCTCGAGGCCGATCCGCATGACCTGGTTGGCGTAGTAGATGCCCGCGCAGGCGTGGTTGCCGGCGCCGAAGGCGAGGTGCGGCAGCGGCGGCCGGTGCAGGTCGTACTCGGTGGGGGCGTCGTACTTGCCGGTGTCGTGGTTGGCCGAGCCGTAGGAAAGGATCACCGGGGTGCCGGCGGGCAGGTCCACGCCGGCGATGGTGACCGGCTTGGTGCTGATCCGCGCGGTCGCCGACCAGATCGGCGAGGTCCAGCGCATGCCCTCGGAGATGGCCCGCGGCAGCAGCGACGGGTCGTCGACGACCTCCTCCAGCTGCTCGGGACGGCTGAAGAGCCCCACCAGCGTGGAGGCCATCCCGTGGCCGGGCTCCTGCATCGCGCCGAGCAGGTAGACGTAGATGGTGGGGTAGATGTACTCGCGGGCGCGGGTCTTCCCCGGCGGCATGCCGTCGTGGAGCCAGTGGGAGATCGCCGTGTTCTCGGGGTGCTCGGTCCAGCGGTCGATCAGCGGGTCGACGACCTCCTGGATCTCCGCCCTGGCCTCATCACCCGGGGTGAACCCCTCGGGGTTGGTGAACTCCCCGTTCTCATCGACCGCGGCGTTGGTGAACGACACGCTCAGCTTGTGGAACCACTCGCGGAGCTTGTCGGAGGAGACCGACTGCAGACCGAGCAGGTCGCCGAGCGAGCGCACCGAGACCGGCTCGCAGAACTCGGCGACGAGCTCGGCGCGGCCGCGGTCCTCGAACTGCTCGACGTACCTGCGGGCGATCGGGCGCACCAGGTCGTCGACCCAGCTGTCGACCTCGGCCGGCTGCAGCTGGGGCTCGACCATGCCGCGCAGGTCGGCGTGGATGTCGCCGTTGACGCCGATGATCGCGGGGTGGCCGAACGTACGCCCGCCGGCCGGGGTGATCACGGCCTCGAAGTCGGGGCTGGTCGCGACCTCTCGGCACACCTCGGCGGTCGAGGCGACGTACGAGCCGAGGACCGGGACGAAGGCGAGCGGGGCCTCGCGACGGAGGCGCTCGTAGGTCGGATAGGGATTCCGCTCGAGGTCGCTCATCGTCACGTCGTCGAGCCAGGACAGGTCCTGCTGGGTGGTGGTCATCGGGTGCTCCTCGAAGGCTGAACGGGTCGGCACTGAGATCCCGAAGTTAGGTGCGTCACAGCAGACCGGCGACACGGATTGCGCGCTCTCGGCACCGGATGCGCGGCCAATTTGTGACCGACGTCTCAGGTAGACTCCGCGGCATGTCCGGTCGCCGGCACGTCTCCCCACGGGACTGGGGACAGGCCTCGAACGTGGTCGCCCAGGCGTACTTCCCGCACGAGCTGAGGCTGCTCGGCGGGACCCGCGAGCCTCGGCTGACGCTGCGTACGCTCGATCTCGGGCCGGTGCTGATCGGCCACGTCGGCTGGGGTGCCGACGTCGCGATCGACTGCGACTATCCCGGGTCGTTCGAGGTGAACATGCCGATCACGGGCCATCTCGAGAGCCGGGGACGGTTCGGTGAGATCACCTCGGTGACCGGTCAGGGCACGGTCTTCCGCCCCGACACCCCCTCGCTCATCAGCCACTGGGACGCGACCTGCACGGTGCTCGGCGTGAAGTTCGACAGCTCCTGGCTGGAGGTGGAGGCCGAACGCGTCCTCGGCACCGACCGGGTCAACGTACGCACGCTCCTGCCGGAGCAGATGTCGATGGAGCACGGTCGCGCGCGGGCCTGGCACCATCTGGTCACCAGCCTGGCCGCCCACCTGCACGACCCGGACCTCTTCGCCGACAGCGAGCTCGTACGCAGCCAGCTCGCCGGCGCGGTGGCGGTCGGCCTTCTCGAGGCCTGCTGTCCCGACGGCGGAGTCCGGCCCGCGGCCCAGCCTCGGATGATCCGCGCGGTCGTCGAGGCTCTGCACGACGACCCGGCCCGGGCCTGGACCGCCGCCGACATGGCGGCACTGGCCGGCACCAGCGTGCGGCGCCTGCAGGAGGGCTTCCAGCGCTGGGTGGGTCAGTCCCCGTCGCAGTATCTGCTCGACGTCAGGCTGCAGCGAGCCCATGCCGACCTGACCGGCGACCCGGCGCTCGCCATCGGTGACGTCGCCGCACGGTGGGGCTTCTCCTCCGCGAGCAGGTTCGCGGCGGCCCACCGCCGGCGTTACGGCACCGCGCCGTCCCAGGTCAGGGACTGACCCCGGCCGCTCACCGCAAGAGTGCTGCCAGCATCTGCAGCCAGCGTGGGCCCGGCAGCACGCCCTCGCGCGTGTGCAGCCCGAGCTCGTGGAACGCCTGGGGGCAGTTGCAGGTGTGGGTCACGGTCGTCATCGATCGCTACCTCCTCGTGGGGTCACTTGGTGCTCAGGATTCCCGACACCGTACGGGTCGGGCGTGCCGCTGCGGAGCACTCGGCGCACCACCGCCGGATGTCCTCGGACCGCAGCTGCCAGAACGCGTGCCACCCGTGGGCCGGCGCACCGCAGATGGTCATGGACGTGCCGATCCGCTTGAGGTGCGCCTCGCCCCACGGGCCGGGCGCCGCGGTCCCCGCAGGCTGGCGGTGCCGGGCGACGATGACCCAGCTCTGCCCGATCGTCCGGGGATCGACGCCGGTGGCGGGCACGGTCATCTCATGCCCCCGCCGATTCGGTGTCGCGGTTCGCGATCAGCGCCATGACGCTCGGGTCGCTGAGCGTGGTGGTGTCGCCGACGTCCCGGCCCTCGGCGACGTCGCGCAGGAGGCGGCGCATGATCTTCCCGGACCGCGTCTTCGGCAGCTCCGGGACGATCGTGATCTGCCGCGGCTTGGCGATGGCCCCGATCTCCTTGGCCACGTGGCTGCGCAGCTCCTGGGTGAGCGCCTCGCCGTTGTTGCCGTCCCCGGAGCGCAGGATCACGTAGGCGACGACGGCCTGGCCGGTGGTCTCGTCGGCCGCGCCGACGACGGCAGCCTCGGCGACCCGCGGGTGTGAGACCAGGGCGGACTCGATCTCACTCGTGGAGAGCCGGTGGCCGGACACGTTCATCACGTCGTCGACGCGGCCCAGGATCCAGATGTCGCCGTCCTCGTCCTTCTTGGCTCCGTCACCGGCGAAGTAGTAACCGAGGTCCGCAAAGCGGGTCCAGTACGTCTCGACGAAGCGCTCGTCGTCCTGCCACAGCGTGCGCAGCATGGCGGGCCACGGCTTGGTGAGCACCAGGTAGCCCCGCGAGCCGTTCGGCACCGAGCGACCCTCCTCGTCGACCACGTCGGCGCCGATACCGGGCAGCGGCCGCATCGCCGAGCCGGGCTTGCCGGCGGTGACCCCGGGGAGCGGGCTGATCATCATCTGGCCGGTCTCGGTCTGCCACCAGGTGTCGACGACGGGACAGCGGTCGCCGCCGATGACGCTCCGGTACCAGAGGTACGCCTCGGGGTTGATCGGCTCGCCGACCGACCCGAGGAGGCGCAGCGAGCTGAGGTCGTAGGTGTCGGGGATCTCGCGTCCCCATTTCATGAACGTCCGGATCGCCGTCGGCGCGGTGTAGAAGAGGGTGACGCCGTAGCGCTCGATGATCTCCCACCAGCGACCCCGGTGCGGGCTGTCCGGGGTGCCCTCGTAGAGCACCTGGGTCACGCCGTTGGCGAGCGGGCCGTAGACGATGTAGCTGTGCCCGGTGACCCAGCCGATGTCGGCGGTGCACCAGTAGACGTCGGTGTCCGGCTTGAGGTCGAAGACGGCGTGGTGGGTGTAGGCCGCGCCGGTCAGGTAGCCGCCGGTGGTGTGCAGGATGCCCTTGGGCTTGCCGGTCGTGCCCGAGGAGTACATGACGTACAGCGGGTGCTCGGCGTCGAACGCCTCCGGAGTGTGCTCGGGCGACGCGCTGCCGACGACGTCGTGCCACCACAGGTCGGTGGCGTCGTCGAAGGGCACGTACTCCCCGGTGCGGCGCACCACGAGGACGTGGTCGACCGGGCTCTGCCCACCCAGCCGCGAGAGCGCGGCGTCGACGGCCGGCTTCAGCGGCGACGGCGCCCCGCGCCGGTAGCCGCCGTCGGAGGTGATGACCAGCTTCGCCCGGCAGTCCTCGATGCGCGAGGCGAGGGCCTCGGCCGAGAAGCCACCGAAGACCACGGTGTGGGTGGCCCCGATGCGGGCACAGGCGAGCATCGCGACGATGGCCTCGGGGATCATCGGCAGGTAGATCGCGACCAGGTCCCCGCTGCCCACACCGAGGGAGGTCAGCGCGTTGGCGGCCCGGGACACGTCGTCCTTGAGCTCGGCGTAGGTGATGTCCCGGGTGTCCCCGGGCTCGCCGACGAAGTGGAAGGCCACCTTGTCGCCGCGACCGGCCTCGACATGACGGTCGACGCAGTTGTACGCCGCGTTGAGCTTCCCGTCGACGAACCACCGCGCGCGGGGAGCGTCGGACCAGTCCAGCACCTGGGTGAACGGCTCCGCCCAGGTCAGCCGCTCGGCCTGCTCGGCCCAGAAGCCGTCGGCGTCGGACTCGGCCCGGGCGTACGCCTCGGCGGTGACGTTGGCGGAGGCGGCCAGGTCGGCCGGCGGCTCGAAGCGGGTCGGGGTGCTGGGGATCGTCAGGTCGGTCATGGCGTCGTGCTTTCCTTCGGGGAGGGACAGGGGGAAGGCGTTACCCGAGCAGGGCGGCCTCGTCGTCGGTGAACAGTCGCGACCGGATCAGGAACCGCACGCCCTCGGGCGCCTCCAGGGAGAAACCGGCGCCGCGTCCGGGGACGACGTCGATGGTGATGTGGGTGTGGGACCAGTACTCGAACTGCGAGCGCGACATCCAGACGGGCACCTGGGCGTCGAGCCCGATGTCCAGGTCGCCGAGGTGGACGTCGGCGTCGCCGAGCATGAAGTCGCCGTTGGGGTAGCACATCGGGGCGGAGCCGTCGCAGCATCCACCGGACTGGTGGAACATGACCGGCCCGTGGATACCGACGAGACGGCGGAGCAGCTCCGCCGCCTCGTCGGTCACGGCGACCCGCGCCGGAAGGGAGGAGGCGTGGGTCGCGCTCATCAGAAGAACCCGAGGGCGTCGGGGCTGTAGCTGACGAGCAGGTTCTTGGTCTGCTGGTAGTGGTCCAGCATCATCTTGTGGGTCTCACGACCGATGCCGGACTGCTTGTAACCACCGAAGGCCGCGTGGGCCGGGTAGGCGTGGTAGCAGTTCGTCCAGACCCGGCCGGCCTTGATCTCCTTGCCGGCGCGGAAGGCCTGCGACCCGTCGCGCGACCAAACGCCGGCACCGAGGCCGTACAGGGTGTCGTTGGCGACCTTGAGGGCGTCTGCCTCGTCGTCGAAGCCGGTCAGCGAGACGACCGGACCGAAGATCTCCTCCTGGAAGATCCGCATCGAGTTGTCGCCCTCGAAGACGGTCGGCTGCACGTAGTAGCCCTCGGCGAGATCGCCTTCGAGGATCGACCGCTCGCCACCGGTGAGGACCTTGGCGCCCTCGTCCTTGCCGATCTCGATGTAGGACAGGATCTTCTCGAGCTGGTCGTTGCTGGCCTGGGCGCCGATCATCGTGGTGTCGTCGAGCGGGTTGCCCTGCTTGATCTTCTCGACCCGGGCGATCGCGTCGCCGACGAAGTCGGAGTAGATCGAGCGCTGGACGAGGGCACGCGACGGGCAGGTGCAGACCTCGCCCTGGTTGAGGGCGAACATCGTGAAGCCCTCGAGCGCCTTGTCGTAGAAGGCGTCCTTCTCCGCGGCGACGGAGTCGAAGAAGATGTTCGGGCTCTTGCCGCCGAGCTCCAGGGTCACCGGGATGATGTTCTGGCTGGCGTACTGCATGATCAGGCGGCCGGTCGTGGTCTCACCGGTGAAGGCGACCTTGGCGACGCGCGGCGAGGAGGCGAGCGGCTTGCCGGCCTCGACACCGAAGCCGTTGACGACGTTGAGGACGCCGGCGGGCAGCAGGTCGCCGACGAGCTCGATGAGCTTGAGGATCGACCACGGGGTCTGCTCGGCGGGCTTGAGCACGACCGCGTTGCCGGCGGCGAGCGCGGGAGCGAGCTTCCAGACCGCCATCAGGATCGGGAAGTTCCACGGGATGATCTGGCCGACGACGCCCAGCGGCTCGTGGAAGTGGTACGCCACGGTGTTCTCGTCGATCTCGCCGATGGTGCCCTCCTGGGCACGGAGCACACCGGCGAAGTAGCGGAAGTGGTCGATCGCGAGCGGGATGTCGGCGGCCAGGGTCTCGCGGACCGGCTTGCCGTTCTCCCAGGTCTCGGCGACGGCGATGGCGGTGAGGTTCTCCTCCATCACGTCGGCGATCTTGAGCAGGATGTTGGCCCGCTCCGTCGTCGAGGTCTTCCCCCACGACGGAGCGGCAGCGTGAGCGGCGTCCAGGGCGGCCTCGATGTCCTCGGCCGTGCCCCGGGCGATCTCGGTGAACGGCTTGCCGTTCACCGGCGAGATGTTCTCGAAGTAGGCGCCCTTGACCGGGTCGACCCACTGGCCGCCGATGTAGTGGCCGTAGCGACCTTGGACGGTGACCAGCGAGTCGGGCTGGCCGGGAGCTGCGTATACGGTCATCGGGAATTCTCCTCAGGCAAAGTCAGGCATTGGGGCGTGATCGTGGTCACAGACGCTAGGAACGCTGAGGTTGCAGCCACGTTGCGCGAGCGATGCAACGTGAATGCAACCTTCAAATGTGACCCTCGTCACCAGAGGAGGTCCGGATGAGCGATACGAAGCAGAGCGCCTCGATGCGCGCAGCCGTGGCGGACTCGTGGCATCGGTCCGCCGCCGCGGGGGTGACCGCGGACGACACGTGCGCGCCGATCACCCTCCCCGAGGACCAGCTGCGGGACGTACGTGCCGCCCATCCGCTGGCGCGCGTGTTCCCGCTGCTCGACGACGTGCTGGGCCAGGCGGCGCGCGACTGCGACGCGATCATGGCCGTCTCCGACGAGGCCGGCCAGCTGCTCTGGGTGTGCGGCGCTCCGGCCGCGCTCCGGCGGGCCGAGCGGATCGGCTTCGTCGAGGGGAGCAACTGGGACGAGCGGCTCGCCGGCACGAACGCACCCGGCCTCGCGCTCCGGCTCGACCGGCCCACCAGCGTCATCGCCGCCGAGCACTTCCGGCGCGCGGTGCAGCCGTGGAGCTGCGCCGCCACCCCGATCCACGACCCGGGCGACTCCCGCCTCCTCGGCGTCCTCGACATCACCGGAGGCGACTCCATCGTGGTGCCCCAGACGATGGCGATGGTGCGCGCCGCGGCCCGACTCGCGGAGTCGGAGCTCGCACGCGAACAGCTGCTGCCTCGGCCACCGGAGACGCGTCCGGGCTGGGCGCGGATCGCCGTGGAGACGCTGGGCCGCCAGGACCTGCTGCTCTCGATCGACGACGGCCGTGGCCACCGCGCGCAGCTGCGGCTCTCGCCCCGCCACAGCGAGATCTTCCTGCTCCTCGCCAGCACCCCGCGAGGGCTCTCCGGCGACGAGCTCGCGGTCCTGCTCTACGAGGACGACGGCGGCTCCTCGACGCTCCGCGCCGAGCTGAACCGGCTGCGCAACATGCTCGGCGAGGAGTTCCTCGCCTCCCGGCCCTACCGCCTCACCACCGAGGTCACCGGCGACTGGCTCGGGGTGGAGGCGCGGCTGGCGGTGGGCGACGTCGCCGGCGCGCTCCGCTGCTACCGCGGCCCGATCCTGCCGCGCTCGGTGGCGCCCGGTGTCGTCCGGCTGCGGGAGACCCTGGCGCAGCAGCTGCGTGCCGCGGTGCTGCAGTCCGGCCAGCCCGACCTGGTCTCGACGTGGACCCGGTCGGCGTGGGGCGCCGACGACTACGAGATGTGGCTCCGCCTCCAGGACCTGCTGCCGCCCGGTTCCCCGCTGATGGCGCTCGCCGACGGTCAGATCGCCCGGCTGGACCGCGAGGTCGGTCTCTGAGATGACCACCGGCACCGCATCCACGACCGCCGTGATGGCCCGCACCTGGGAGGTCTCTCCCCGGCCGGAGCCCGTCCTCCCGACCGCTGCCCCGCTCGACCAGGTGGTGAAGTTCCAGGCACCCGAGGTGGTCTTCGGACCCGACTCGCTCGCCGAGGCGGGCTACTCCGCCGCCCGGCTGGGGGCCCGGCGGCCGTTCGTCGTCACCGACCCCGGCATCGTCGAGGCCGGCTGGGTCGACGAGCTGCTCCGGCTGCTGCGGGCCGAGGGCCTCGCTCCGGTGCTGTGGACCGACGTCACCCCGAACCCCAAGGACCACGAGGTACGCCGCGCCTACGAGCGCTACGTCGAGGCCGAGGCCGACGTCATCGTGGCGATCGGCGGCGGCTCCTGCATGGATGCCGCGAAGGGCGTCGCGGTCCTCTCCGGCAACGGTGGCGACATCCTCGACTACGCCGGGATCGACCAGATCGCCCGGCCGATCCCGCCGATGCTGATGATCCCGAGCACCTCCGGGACCGGTGCGGACGTCTCGCAGTTCTGCATCGTCACCGACACCGACCGGCGGGTGAAGCTCACGATCATGGGCCGGGCGCTGGTCCCGGACGTCTCCATCACCGACCCACGGCTGCTGACCACGATGCCGGAGGCACTCAACGCCGCGACCGGCCTGGACGCGCTGACCCACGGCATCGAGTCGTACGTGTCGCTGGCGCACAACCCGCTGGCCGACGGGCACGCGATGACCTCGGTCGCCCTCGTCTGCCGCCACCTGCGCTCGACCATCACCGAGCCGGGCGCGATGGAGCACCGCACGATGATGGCGCAGGCGAGCCTGCAGGCGGGCCTGGCCTTCACCAACGCGATCCTCGGCGCGACCCACGCGATGAGCCATCAGGTCGGCGGGCTGCTCGACGCCCCGCACGGCGTGGTCAACGGTGTCCTGCTCCCGCACGTGATCCGCTACAACGCACGCTCGGTCCCCGAGCGGTTCGTCGGCCTCGCCCGTGCCGCCGGGCTGCCGGTCGACGGCGTCCCCGGAGACGTCGCGGCCGAGATGCTGGCCGACCACGTGCGCCGCCTGGCCGACGACGTCGGCGTACCCCGTGGCCTGCGGGATCTCGGGGTGACCGACACCGATCTCGACACGCTGTCGGTGACCACCCTCGACGACGCCTGCCTGACGACGAACCCCCGCCCGGCGAGCCGCGCCGAGATCCATGCGCTCTTCCGAGAAGCCCTATGAGTGCCCCCGATCTGGCAGCACTGACCGGCGTACGTTCCGGAAAGCGGTCCTACTACCGCGCGTTCCTGCGCTCCGACGAGCGGATGCAGCAGGCCGTACGCGCCATGGACTCGATCTCGCGGGCGCTGGTGCGCACGGTGGAGGGTCCGCGGGCGCTCCTGGAGGAGGTGGCCCGCGCGGCCGCGGTGCACCTCGCCGCGGAGTGGACGATCCTGGCGCTGGCCGACGGCCACCTGACGGGCGCGCGGCCGAGGTTCATCGTCGTGGATCACGACGGCCGGGTGGTCGGTGACGAGGAGGAGCTTCCCGGGGTCGTACGCCGCGAGCTCGGTGCGATCCGCGCCGGCCATGCCACCGGGGCGCCCGGCCCGGCACGCTGGGTGCGGGTGCCGATGACGCTGGAGAGCGTCATGATCGGCAGCCTGGTCGGCCTCCACGGGCTCGCCGATGACCCTGAGCCCGGCGACCTGTCCGTGCTGCGGATCCTGGCCAACGAGGCCGCCGTGGCGCTGCACACCTCCGAGCAGTACCAGGCCGGGCTCGCCCAGCACCGGCGTGCCCAGCGGCTCTACGACGAGGTCGGCGCGCGGGAGCGGGACCTCGAGCAGCGGACCCGCGAGCTGCGGGCGGCCGAGGAGCGGCTGCTGGTGGCGCGACAGCGCGAGCTGGTCGACCACGAGCGCCACCGCATCGCCCGCGAGCTCCACGACAGCGTGACCCAGTTCGTGCTCTCGGCCGGGATGTCGGTCGAGGTCGCGCGCGGTGAGACGGAGGCGCTAGGACCCGCGGGGGCTCGGATCACCGAGCTCCTCGGCACCGCCAAGCAGCTCACCCAGGACGCCGTCGAGCAGCTGCGCCGGGCGATCTACGCCCTGCACCAGCCGCATCGCGACACCGTCTCCTCGCTGCCCGAGCTGCTGCACGAGGTCGCCGAGCACCATCGTCCGCACCTGGACGTGTCCGTGCGGGTCGAGGGCGAGGTGTGCCCGATGCCGGCGGAAGCCAAGCACGACATCGCCCGCGCGGTCGGCGAGGCGCTCTTCAACGTGGCGATCCACGCCGAGGCGTCCCAGGCGGTGCTCCGGCTCCGCTACCGCAAGCACGAGCTCTACGTCGGTGTCGCCGACGACGGCCGCGGCGACCCCGGCCTGCTCGCCCGGAAGCTCCGGCTCGAGCGCGGCGCCTCGATCGACGGCCGCCACCGGGGCCTGGCCAACATCGAGACCCGGATCAGCGAGCTCGGCGGCACGGTCGCGTTCCGGCGCTCGCACCTCGGCGGGGTCCGGGTGGAGCTCCGGGTGCCGCTGCCGGTCGTGGACCGCGGCCGGGGAACCATCTGCGGGCTCATCGAGGACCCGCAGTAGCCGCTTCGAGGAGGAACCCATGACCACGCTCAGCCCACCCCAGGCGGTCCCGGACCGGACCACGGCCGGCATCGACGTACTGCTGGTCGATGATCACGCGATCGTCCGCCAGGGGCTGCGGTCGATCCTCGAGCGCGAGCCCGGCCTCCGGGTGGTCGCGGAGGCGGCGACGGCGGCCGAGGCGCTCGCCCGAGTCAACAGCGCCCACCCGGACATCGTGCTGCTCGACCTGAAGCTCTCCTCGTCCTCGGACGCCGAGGGCCTCGAGCTCTGCGCGGCGCTGACCCAGCGGCACCCCGAGGCTCTGATCCTGGTGCTGACCACGTTCCTCGACGAGCAGCTGGTGATGCAGGCGATCCGCGCCGGCGCCCGCGGCTATGTCGTCAAGGACGTCGACACCACCGGGCTGGTCCGGGCGATCCGGGACGTCGCGAGCGGCGGCAGCGCCTTCGACGCGCGCTCCGCGGCGGCGATGATCCGTGGCGTGAACATGCCGGTGACCAGCGACGACTCCGAGCTCACCACCCGTGAGCTCGAGGTCCTGGAGCTGCTCGCGCACGGGCTGTCGAACCGCGCCATCGGCCATCGGCTCTACATCTCCGACACCACCGCCAAGTTCCATGTGGGCAACATCCTGAGGAAGCTGGGCGTCAGCCGCCGGGCTGAGGCGGTGTACGAGGCGTCCAAGATGGGGCTCCTCTGATCTTCGGGGTTGCTGTGCCGTCGCTCGCTGGCCGCGATCGTGTGGGGAGGCTGGATGTGTGTCCGTCTGGTCTCGGGTCTGGGTTCCAGCACGGGTGGGGCCGATACCGGGTTTGGGTTGGGAGATTTAGAAGCCAGGGTGTCTGGGTTGGGTGCCGTTCGGGTGTCTTGTCTGGGTTCCAGCAGCGGTTCGGGTTTGGCGTGGGATACCTGTCCCTGATTGGGTTGGGTTCATTTTGCTTGGTGTGGTAGGCTCGGCGCAGGCGCAAACGTGAAGGCCGACCACCTCGAAAGAGGCGTGCCCCCG
>NZ_JZDQ02000066.1 GCF_000960475.2 Nocardioides luteus
GGTGCCGGTCATCGAGCTTGTCGAGATGACCTCTGATGAGACGCCCCCGGTCATCGAGCTTGTCGAGATGACCCGTGTAGAGCGGAGCTGTCAGGGGTGAGGAGTCTGCGACGTGTTGGCCAGGTCCGGAAGATCGCCGGGGCGTCCTCTGACGAGCGCAAGGCGCTTGGCGCGGCTCCAGTTCTGTATCTGCTTCTCCCTCTCGAAAGCATGCTCGACGCTGTCGTACTGCTCGTACCAGACCAGCTGCACAGGGAGGCGATGACGGGTGTACTCCGAGCCGAGGCCGACGCGGTGTTCGGAGAGCCGGCGTTCGAGGTCGGTCGTGCTGCCGACGTAGAGAGTTCGGTCGGCGCAGAGGAGCATGTAGGTGTATGCCATCCCCTCATCATGAGCGGGACCACCGACAGTTTTCGGGGCCGTGTTGTCCGGCGGTCGAGCTTGTCGAGACCTCGACTCTTACGGGAGGTGGTGGTCTCGACAGGCTCGACCACCGCTGGGGCGGGCGTTGCGGTCTGGAGGTCGAGCTTGTCGAGACCTCCCCAGGCGTGGTGGTTTCGACAAGCTCGACCACCGGGGAATGTGCCGGGACTGCGGCTTGGAGGGGGCGCGGTGGTCTCGACAGGCTCGACCACCGGTGGGGGAGGTCGAGCTTGTCGAGACCTCTGTTCACACGAACCAGAGGGGTGCGGGGTTGTTGATGGGCGGGGAGTTCTTGGTTGTGCGTTTCACGTGAAACAGTTTGATCTGTGAGCGAGGAGCGTGAGGGCGTGGACGGTCTCGGGAAGATCGATCCGCGGGCGGAGAAGGTCTTTCCGGCCGATCGGCTGGAGCTCGCGGAGAAGTACGCCGCTTGGTTGGCCGATGCGGGGGTTGTACGCGGTCTGATCGGACCGCGGGAGGTTCCGCGGCTGTGGGATCGGCACATCCTCAACTGCGCCGTGCTGGGAGAGGTGATCCCTGAGGGGGTCACGGTGGCGGACATCGGGTCGGGCGCGGGACTGCCCGGTCTGGTCCTTGCGATCGCCCGGCCGGATCTGCAGATCACGCTGATCGAGCCGCTGCTGCGTCGTACGACCTTTCTCGAGGAGGTCGCCGAGGACCTCGGGCTCGAGAACGTCACGGTGCTGCGGGGGAGGGCGGATGCCTTCCATGGTGAGCTCGGGTTCGACGTGGTGACCTCGCGAGCGGTCGCCGGCCTGGGGAAGCTGCTCGACTGGTCGATGCCGCTGGTGGTCCCCACGGGCGCGCTGGTCGCGATGAAGGGGTCGAGCATCGAGGCGGAGATCGACGAGGCCGGCCCGGTGCTGAAGAAGTGGGGATGCGCGCCTCCGAGCGTCTCGGAGCTCGGTGTAGGCGTTTTGGAGACGACAACTGTCGCGGTTCGGGTGGTTTGGTCGGATCCCGCACGGGTAGATTGGCCGCCGGTCCCCAAGGGCGGCCAGAAGGGGCCCAAGGGTGGGTCCCGGAAGAAGCGCCGCTGACGCGCACAACGCGGTGGTCTCGACAGGCTCGACCACCGGGTGGCCTCGACAAGCTCGACCACCGGCTATGGAGGGTTAGGAACTATGCCGTACGACGACGAGAGCGCTCAGAACGCCGTTTCACGTGAAACCGACGAACCGGTGTCGATCAGGCTCCGTACGGCCGGGGACATCGCATCCTTCGAGAACGACTTCGCCACCGAGGCGACACCGCTGGCCGCTGCGGCCGAGCACACGCTCCTGGCGCGCGGTGCG
Organism: Nocardioides luteus; assembly: GCF_000960475.2. Lineage (GTDB taxonomy): Bacteria > Actinomycetota > Actinomycetes > Propionibacteriales > Nocardioidaceae > Nocardioides > Nocardioides luteus_A. The sequence continues at coordinate 1,740 of NZ_JZDQ02000066.1, forward strand.
GCGAGCAACCGACCCCCGCTTCCGCGCCCCGCGAGCACGCGGGTGATCGTCTCCGCCAACCAGAAGGGCGGCGTCGGCAAGACCACCTCGACGGTGAACATCGCGGCGGCGCTGGCGCAGCTCGGCCAGAAGGTCCTGGTCATCGACCTCGACCCGCAGGGCAACGCCTGCACCGCGTTCGACGTCGACCACTACCAGGGCACGCCCGGGACGTACGAGGTCCTGGTCGAAGGCGCCGCGCTCGAGGACGTCGTCGTGCCGGTCCCGAAGCTCGACGGGCTCGAGCTCGTGCCGGCGACCATCGACCTGGCCGGTGCCGAGGTCGAGCTGGTCGAGGAGGAGGGTCGTGAGCAGCGTCTGAAGGAGGCGCTGGCCAAGTCTCCCCGTGTGGGCAATGCCGAGGACCGATGGGACTACGTCCTCATCGACTGCCCGCCCTCCCTGGGTCTGCTCACGGTCAACGCGCTCGTCGCGAGCACCGAGGTGATGATCCCGATCCAGGCTGAGTACTACGCGCTGGAGGGTCTCGGCCAGCTCCTCAAGACCGTCGAGATGGTGCGTGCCGCACTGAACCCGACGCTGAAGGTCTCCTCGATGCTGATCACGATGTACGACGCCCGCACCCGCCTCGCGTCGCAGGTCGCCGAGGAGGTGCGCGAACACTTCGGTGACACGGTCATGCGCACCTTCATCCCCCGCGCTGTGCGCGTCTCCGAGGCGCCGTCGTTCGGGCAGACGGTGATGACGTACGACCCCGGCTCGCCGGGTGCGCTGAGCTATCTCGAGGCCGCCAAGGAGCTCGCCAAGCAAGGCGAGCACGGATGATCGAGCTCGCCGAGATCACCCGCGAAGCGGTCGCAACACCGGTGGTCGAGCTTGTCGAGACCACCCGCGAAGCGGTCGCAACACCGGTGGTCGAGCCTGTCGAGACCACCCGCGAAGCAGCACGAAACTGACATGGGGGACACAGAAATATGAGCAAGCAGCCGCCGAAGCGTGGTCTCGGACGAGGTCTGGGCTCGCTGATCCCGACCGCTCCGCCCGCAGCCGGAAACGAGTCGACCGACAGCGCTTCTGTCCAGCTGGAGGTCCGCCATTCGGACCTTTCCGCTGGAGCGACTTCTGGCCCGTCCGTGGACCCTGGGTCCACCGACCCGGCGGAAGGCCGCCAGATCGAGAATTCGGATCTGGCGCCCGTCGACGGCGCATATTTCGCCGAACTTCCGGTCAAGCAGATCCATCCCAACCATGTGCAGCCTCGCCAGGTCTTCGACGAGGAGGCGATGGCCGAACTGGTCCACTCGATCAGTGAGATCGGCCTCCTGCAGCCCATCGTCGTCCGGAAGGTCGCGACCGACTCCTACGAGCTGGTCATGGGTGAGCGTCGCTGGCGCGCCACCCAGAAGGCGGGCCTCGATGTCATCCCGGCCATCGTCCGCGAGACCGACGACACGGACATGCTCCGGGACGCGCTCCTGGAGAACCTGCACCGCTCGCAGCTGAACCCGCTCGAAGAGGCGGCCGCCTACCAGCAGCTGCTCAACGACTTCGAGTGCACCCACGACGAGCTCGCCCAGCGGATCGGCCGGTCGCGGCCGCAGATCTCCAACACGATCCGGCTCCTGAAGCTCTCCCCGTCGGTGCAGCGCCGGGTCGCCGCCGGCGTGCTCTCGGCCGGTCACGCTCGTGCCCTGCTCGCGGTCGACGGTGAGGCGCAGCAGGACAAGCTGGCGCAGAAGGTGGTGGCGGAGGGCATCTCCGTCCGCGGCCTCGAGGAGATCGTCGCTCTCGGCGACCCTGACGGCGACGCGTTCGCCACGCCGCGTGTCCGGCGGGCCAAGCCGAACGCTCCTGGGCTCAAGGAGATCTCCGACAAGCTCTCGGACCGCTTCGACACCCGCGTCAAGGTCGATCTGGGCCGCTCCAAGGGAAAAATCACCGTCGAGTTCGCCACGCTGGAGGACCTGCGGCGGATCGTCGAGCTGATGTCGCCGCCGGCTGACGAATCCATTTAGACATCAAGCGATAAAGCGTTTTGTCGACAAATAGCTAGAGGGATTTCAGATACGTCGCCGGGCCTGTCGAGAAGTTCTCTGAGCGGCCTCAGGTGATCTCGACAAGCTCGACCACCGGTGGGTTTGGGTCGTCGAGTTGGCTGAGAAGCTCTGTGAGCGGCCTCAGGTGGTCTCGACAAGCTCGACCACGGGTTGATCTCGGTCATCGAGCTTGTCGAGATGACGCCTGAGCGGGGTCTCGGTGGTCTCGACAGGCTCGGCCACCGGCCCGTGAGCTACTGCGTGTTCGTCGAGGGGTGCTCGGCGCCGCGGATGGGGAGGCCGGGGATCGGTCCGGTGGCACCGAACGTCTCCAGGAGCTCCATCTCGGCCTCGATGACGCCGGCCAGGCGGCGTACGCCTTCCCGGATCCGCTCCGGGGTGGGATAGCAGTAGGAGATCCGCATCGAGGAGGCGCCGAAGCCGTCGGCGAAGAAGCCGGTGCCGGGGACGTACGCGACTCGGGCGGTGACCGCGCGGGGCAGCATCGCCTTGCAGTCGATGCCGGCGGGGAGCGTCAGCCAGACGAAGAAGCCGCCGTCGGGCTTGGTCCAGGTGCAGGCCGCGGGCATGTAGTCCTCGAGCGCGTCGAGCATGGCGTCGCGGCGCTCGCGGTACATCTCCCGCATCTGCTTGATCTGGCCCTGCCAGTCGTGGTTGGAGAGGTAGGCGGAGACGGCCATCTGGTTGAACGGCGGCGGACAGAGCGTCGCCGACTCCTGGGCGAGGACCAGCTTCTCGCGGATCGCGGAGGGGGCCAGCGCCCAGCCGACCCGCAGGCCGGGGGAGAACGTCTTGGAGAAGGAGCCGAGGTAGATGACGCCGGGGTCCTGGGCGCGCATCGCCGGTCGCGGCTCGTCATCGAACCCGAGGAGGCCGTAGGGGTTGTCCTCGAGGACCAGGACGTCGTGGCGCCGGCAGATCTCGAGGATCTCGGTGCGGCGAGCGGGCGTCATGGTGACGCCGGTCGGGTTCTGGAAGTTCGGGATCGTGTAGAGAAACTTCACCCTGCGGCCGGAGGCCTTGGTGGAGACGATCGCCTGCTCGAGCGCGGCCGGGATGAGGCCTTCGGCGTCGACCTCGGCGTGCACGACGTCGCACTGATAGCCCTTGAAGACGCCCAGCGCACCGACGTACGACGGGGCCTCACAGATCACCACGTCGCCGGGGTCGCAGAAGACCCTGGTGACCAGGTCGACGGCCTGCTGGGAGCCGACGGTGACGACGACGTCGTCGGGGTGGGCCTCGATGCCCTCCAGGCGCATGACCTCGCAGATCTGCTCGCGCAGGACGGGGTCGCCCTGCCCCCCGCCGTACTGCAGCGCGGTCGGGCCCTGGCTCAGGACGAGATCCTTGATCGAGTCGCCGACCACGTCCAGCGGGAGGCTGGAGATGTTGGGCATGCCGCCGGCCAGGGAGACGACCTCCGGGCGCGCTGCGACTGCGAAGAGAGCTCGCACCTCCGAGACCGTCATGCCTGCCGTGCGGGCGGCGTAGCGGTCGGCGTAGGGGTCGAGGCGGGATGATGTTGCGCGCTGGGGAAGATCAGTCATGGTGTCACCATCATGAAGGATCGCATACGCTGGTGACAGACCCTTAACCGATGATCAAGGGTGAGACATGGCACGCAGGATCCTTCCGCTGACGCTGGACCTCTTCGCCGAGGTTCCGGCGCCGTGCCGCGCCTGTCTGTTCTGGGAGCGCGACCCCGTCGGCCACCGCCGTGTCGACGCCTCGCAGACGATCGCGCTCAAGGAGGCCTGGATCTCCGAGGTGCTCCGCGAATGGGGCTCGTGCGGCCGGGTGGCCGTGGTGGACGGTACGCCGGTGGGATTCGTGCTCTACGCGCCGCCGGTCTTCGTCCCGCGGGTGGCCTCGTTCCCGTCAGGACCGGTCTCCGCCGATGCGGTCCTGATGACCACGGTCTGGATCGACCCCCGCCACGTCGGTGGCGGGATCGGCCGCATGCTGGTGCAGGGGATGGCACGCGACCTCGTCCAACGGGGTTCCGTCCGCGCGATCGAGGCCTTCGGCGACGTCGGTCCGTTGAGCGGGATCCATGGGCGCCGCTGCGCCGCTCCGGCCGACTTCCTGGGACGGGTGGGGTTCAAAACCCACCGCGAGCACCCGACCGTGCCACGGATGCGGATGGACCTGAAGCAGACCGTCACCTGGATCGACGACTTCGAGACCGCGTGGGAGCGGCTGCGGGAGGTCGTACGTCCTCGAAGTCATCCGTCTCCTGCCTCCACGGAGCTGCACCGCGACGGGGAGTGAATGTTTCCCGTGAAACGTGTGTGGCACCC
>NZ_JZDQ02000067.1 GCF_000960475.2 Nocardioides luteus
TTGTTGTTTTTGTTGAGGGTTTATGAAAGATAAGCCCTCGGCCTATTAGTACCGGTCGGCTGGGCATCACTGCTGTACACCTCCGGCCTATCAACCCCATAGTCTGTAGGGGGCCTTAACCCATAAAGGGTGGGAAACCTCATCTTGAAACGTGCTTCCCGCTTAGATGCGTTCAGCGGTTATCACTTCCGAACGTAGCCAACCAGCCATGCACCTGGCGGTACAACTGGCACACCAGAGGTTCGTCCATCCCGGTCCTCTCGTACTAGGGACAGCCTTTCTCAAGTTTCCTACGCGCGCGGCGGATAGGGACCGAACTGTCTCACGACGTTCTAAACCCAGCTCGCGTGCCGCTTTAATGGGCGAACAGCCCAACCCTTGGGACCTACTCCAGCCCCAGGATGCGACGAGCCGACATCGAGGTGCCAAACCATCCCGTCGATATGGACTCTTGGGGAAGATCAGCCTGTTATCCCCGGGGTACCTTTTATCCGTTGAGTGACCACGCTTCCACATGCCGTGGCCAGATCACTAGTTCCGACTTTCGTCCCTGCTCGACATGTCTGTCTCACAGTCAAGCTCCCTTGTGCACTTACACTCGCCACCTGATTGCCAACCAGGCTGAGGGAACCTTTGAGCGCCTCCGTTACATTTTAGGAGGCAACCGCCCCAGTTAAACTACCCATCAGGCACTGTCCCTGAACCAGATCATGGTCCGAAGTTAGACATCTAGTACGACCAGAGTGGTATTTCAACGATGACTCCACACACACTGGCGTGTGCGCTTCACAGTCTCCCACCTATCCTACACAAGCCGAACCAAACACCAATACCAAACTATAGTAAAGGTCCCGGGGTCTTTCCGTCCTGCCGCGCGTAACGAGCATCTTTACTCGTAGTGCAATTTCGCCGAGTCCACGGTTGAGACAGCGCCCAAGTCGTTACTCCATTCGTGCAGGTCGGAACTTACCCGACAAGGAATTTCGCTACCTTAGGATGGTTATAGTTACCACCGCCGTTTACTGGGGCTTAAATTCTGAGCTTCGCACAAGTGCTAACCCGTCCTCTTAACCTTCCAGCACCGGGCAGGAGTCAGTCCGTATACATCGTCTTACAACTTCGCACGGACCTGTGTTTTTAGTAAACAGTCGCTTGGGCCTGGTCTCTGCGGCCCTTCACGCTTCCCCCAGCTAGTGGGTTCACGATCCGGGCCCCCCTTCTCCCGAAGTTACGGGGGCATTTTGCCGAGTTCCTTAACCATGGTTCGCTCGATCGCCTCGGTATTCTCTACCTGATCACCTGAGTCGGTTTGGGGTACGGGCGGCTCATGACTCGCTAGAGGTTTTTCTCGACAGCATAGGATCATCGACTTCACCAAACGGCTCCCCATCACATCTCAGACATACAGAGCCCGGATTTGCCTAGACTCAGTCCTACATGCTTGGCCGGCGACAACCATCGCGCCGGTTCGACTACCTTCCTGCGTCACCCCATCACTTGACTACTACACACTCGGGTCCCATGTTCCACACACGCGCCTCACCCCGAAGGGATCGGTCACACATGCTTCAGATGGTTAGCATCATGCGCCTCATCATGGGCGTCATTTCGCCGGTACGGGAATATCAACCCGTTGTCCATCGACTACGCCTGTCGGCCTCGCCTTAGGTCCCGACTTACCCAGGGCAGATTAGCTTGACCCTGGAACCCTTGATCAATCGGCGGATGTGTTTCTCACACATCATTCGCTACTCATGCCTGCATTCTCACTCGCGTACCGTCCACCGCTGGATCACTCCGCTGCTTCACCCGATACACGACGCTCCCCTACCCACCCCGGAAAACCGGAGTGCCATAGCTTCGGCGGATAACTTGAGCCCCGCTACATTGTCGGCGCGGAATCACTTGACCAGTGAGCTATTACGCACTCTTTCAAGGGTGGCTGCTTCCAAGCCAACCTCCTGGTTGTCACTGCGACTCCACATCCTTTTCCACTTAGTTACCGCTTAGGGGCCTTAGCTGATGGTCTGGGCTGTTTCCCTCTCGACAATGGAGCTTATCCCCCACTGTCTCACTGCTGCGCTCTCACTTACCGGCATTCGGAGTTTGGCTAACGTCAGTAACCTGGTCGGGCCCATCGGCTATCCAGTGCTCTACCTCCGGCAAGAAACACACAACGCTGCACCTAAATGCATTTCGGGGAGAACCAGCTATCACGAAGTTTGATTGGCCTTTCACCCCTAACCACAGGTCATCCCCTCCATTTTCAACTGAAGTGGGTTCGGTCCTCCACGCCGTCTTACCGGCGCTTCAACCTGCCCATGGCTAGATCACTTCGCTTCGGGTCTAGAGCGCGCGACTCAATCGCCCTATTAGGACTCGCTTTCGCTACGGCTACCCCACACGGGTTAACCTTGCCACACACCGCTAACTCGCAGGCTCATTCTTCAAAAGGCACGCCATCACCCCCACTGCCAAAAGGCCGGCCGGGCTCTGACGGATTGTAGGCACACGGTTTCAGGTACTATTTCACTCCCCGCCAGGGGTACTTTTCACCTTTCCCTCACGGTACTGGTCCGCTATCGGTCATCAAGAAGTATTTAGGCTTAGCGGGTGGTCCCGCCAGATTCACACGACATTCCACGAGTGCCGTCCTACTTGGGAAGTACATCAACCCAGCCAAACACATACGATTACGGGGCTATCACCCGCTACGGCCCAGCTTCCCAACTGGTTCACCTTCATGCTTGGTTTCTTACTGAGCTCACCGCCGGCAGACGATGAAAGACATATCCCACAACCCCAACTACGCAACGACTGCCGTCTATCACACGCAGTTGGTTTGGCCTCATCCGATTTCGCTCGCCACTACTCTCGGAATCACTATTGTTTTCTCTTCCTACGGGTACTGAGATGTTTCACTTCCCCGCGTTCCCTCCACACGCCCTATAGATTCAGGCGCAGGTAACACGACATGACTCGTGCTGGGTTTCCCCATTCGGACACCCCCGGATCAACGCTCGGTTGCCAACTCCCCAGGGCTTATCGCAGGCTCCAACGTCCTTCTTCGGCTCTTGATGCCAAGGCATCCACCATGTGCCCTTCATAGCTTATCTCTCACAAACACTCAACAAAAACAACAAACACAACAACATCACGTTGTCGAGCCTGTCATGCGCTACGAAGACCAACACACACCCACACTCACGAACCAAGGCTCACAAGTGCCTACAAGGTGTGTGCATTCTTATTAAACAAGATGCTCGCGTCCACTATCCAACTATCAACTCCAACGCTTACTCAGCGCCGGCCAGCCCGCACAACCCCATCCAGCACCCATACCGGGCTCCTTCAGACGAAGGGGGCAGAGAGACAATCACGTGTGTGATTCCTCAGGGCCCAACAGTGTGTCAAGACCAGACCAGGACCAGGAGACTTCAGGTTCCACGCCCACCTCCGAAGAGGAGGGCAGTACTGAGAAGCACACCCGGCAACCAGCCGGTGTTTCATCGACGATTCCACTAGCGAGTAGCACCATCACCACACAACCTTGTGCCGTGTGAATTCATGGCCACTTACTCCTTAGAAAGGAGGTGATCCAGCCGCACCTTCCGGTACGGCTACCTTGTTACGACTTCGTCCCAATCGCCAGCCCCACCTTCGACAGCTCCCCCCACAAGGGTTGGGCCACTGGCTTCGGGTGTTGCCGACTTTCGTGACGTGACGGGCGGTGTGTACAAGGCCCGGGAACGTATTCACCGCAGCGTTGCTGATCTGCGATTACTAGCGACTCCGACTTCATGGGGTCGAGTTGCAGACCCCAATCCGAACTGAGACCGGCTTTTTGGGATTCGCTCACCCTCGCGGGATCGCAGCCCTTTGTACCGGCCATTGTAGCATGCGTGAAGCCCTGGACATAAGGGGCATGATGACTTGACGTCATCCCCACCTTCCTCCGAGTTGACCCCGGCAGTCTCCTATGAGTCCCCAACCGAATTGCTGGCAACATAGGACGAGGGTTGCGCTCGTTGCGGGACTTAACCCAACATCTCACGACACGAGCTGACGACAGCCATGCACCACCTGTACACCGACTAAAAGGGGCCGTATCTCTACGGCTTTCCGGTGTATGTCAAACCCAGGTAAGGTTCTTCGCGTTGCATCGAATTAATCCGCATGCTCCGCCGCTTGTGCGGGCCCCCGTCAATTCCTTTGAGTTTTAGCCTTGCGGCCGTACTCCCCAGGCGGGGCGCTTAATGCGTTAGCTGCGGCACGGAACCCGTGGAATGGATCCCACACCTAGCGCCCAACGTTTACGGTGTGGACTACCAGGGTATCTAATCCTGTTCGCTCCCCACACTTTCGCTCCTCAGCGTCAGGATACTCCCAGAGAACCGCCTTCGCCACCGGTGTTCCTCCTGATATCTGCGCATTTCACCGCTACACCAGGAATTCCATTCTCCCCTGAGTACCTCTAGTCTGCCCGTATCGGAAGCAGGCCAGGTGTTAAGCACCTGGTTTTCACTCCCGACGCGACAGACCGCCTACGAGCCCTTTACGCCCAATAATTCCGGACAACGCTCGGACCCTACGTATTACCGCGGCTGCTGGCACGTAGTTGGCCGGTCCTTCTTCTGCACATACCGTCACTTGCGCTTCGTCTGTGCTGAAAGAGGTTTACAACCCGAAGGCCGTCATCCCTCACGCGGCGTTGCTGGATCAGGCTTCCGCCCATTGTCCAATATTCCCCACTGCTGCCTCCCGTAGGAGTCTGGGCCGTGTCTCAGTCCCAGTGTGGCCGGTCACCCTCTCAGGCCGGCTACCCGTCGAAGCCTTGGTGAGCCATTACCTCACCAACAAGCTGATAGGCCGCGAGCACATCCCAGGCCGAAAAACTTTCCACAACCAGATCATGCAATCGGTTGTCGTATCCGGTATTAATCACCGTTTCCGGTGGCTATCCCAGAGCCTGGGGCAGATTACTCACGTGTTACTCACCCGTTCGCCGCTCGAGTACCCCGAAGGGCCTTTCCGCTCGACTTGCATGTGTTAAGCACGCCGCCAGCGTTCGTCCTGAGCCAGGATCAAACTCTCCGTTGAAAAACAACACCAGAACATCTCACGATGCCTGGAAAAAGAGATGCCCTGACAGGAGACACTGACATGTTCCAATCCACAAGGACTGGATAATTGCCAGAATCAATTGTCAAAGAAACCATCAACCAACATCCCCTTGGGATGTAGGTCGACGGGGCATAACAAACTAATTCGTCGACTATGACACACTGTTGAGTTCTCAAGAATCACACGCACACCGGTAGATCTCAGACTCTCGTCCCAGCCAGTCCGGTGACTGCTTTATTCGCTTTATGTCTTGCTTTGTTCTTCGTGCTGAACCCTACCAGAGCCTCTTTCGCTTCAGCAATTCGGCGCTTTCGCGTTTCCTTGCCAGCTCCAGACCCTTGATCCGGTTCCGCCTCGCAGACTTTATCAGAGCCACTCTCGCTTCTCCAACTCGGCGCTATTCGCGCTTCCCGCCAGATCAGCAG
>NZ_JZDQ02000068.1 GCF_000960475.2 Nocardioides luteus
GGGGTTGACGCTTCGGCCGACGGGGTTGACGCTTCGGCCGACGGGGCCGACGCCTCGGCCGACGGGGCTGACGCCTCGGCGGTCAGCCGGCGATCGGGGTCCAGGTGGGGAACTTGGCGGTGCGGCCGTCGCCGGAGGAGCGGCCGGTGAGGCGGCGGTGGATCCAGGGGCCGACGAACTCGCGGTAGTAGGCCAGACCCTGCTTGCCGGCCGCGGCCTCGAAGTCGAGGTCCCACCAGCCCTCGGGGACCTCGACGCCGAGCGAGTCGAGGACGCGGGCGGCGACGCGGTGGTGGCCGCGGGCGTTCATGTGCAGCCGGTCCTCGCTCCAGAAGCGGCCATCCATCAGGGTGGTGTCGGGCCAGTTGTAGGCCCGCACGATGTCGTCACGGTGGGCGACCCGCTGCTCGACCAGGCCGACGAGCTCGTCGCCGCGGCGCTGGAAGACCTTGCCGAGCGGCAGCCGGGCCGACGGGTTGGCGCCGGAGAGCAGGATCAGCGTGATCCCGTTGGCGTCGCAGGCCTCGAGCACCGGCTGGAGGTAGTCGGCGATCGCGTTGGCGTCGGCCTTCGGGCGGAGCATGTCGTTGCCGCCGCCGTTGAAGGAGAGGTGGGTCGGCTTCAGCGCCAGCGCGGCGGGAAGCTGCTCCTCGACGATCGGGCGGATCAGGCGCCCGCGGATGGCGAGGTTGGCGTACTCGACACGCGTCCCCGAGGCCGCCCACCCCTGGGCGACCAGGTCGGCCCAGCCGCGGACGTGGCCGTCGGGCATCTCGTCGCCGACTCCCTCCGTGAACGAGTCACCGATCGCGACGTAGCGCACTGCCTCCACGAGTCCTCCAACCCCAGTCATTCAACCCAGTCAACCGATGCCAGATCCATTGCCAGCCTCTGGATTCTAGTCCGCCCAGGGGCTGACCGTGACATCCGTCCCCGGGGTGACGCCCGGGCCGCCTCGGCTCCTCTACCGTGGGGGCGTGGAGGAGTTGGTACGCCCCTGGCGGCTCGGCCCGCGTGGGCGATGGTGGTTCGACGTCCTGCTCGCCGGCACCCTGTTCCTGATCATCCCGTTCTACGCGATCCAGGTCATGCTGAACGGCGGCGCGGCTCGCGACGTCGACAGCAGCAGCCACGTCGCCGACCTGGTGCTCGTGGTGCTCCAACTCGTACCGCTGCTGTGGCGCCGCCGGCACCCGGTGATCGTCTACGCGATCGTGGCGGGCGCCTGCGGCCTGCAGGTCCTCCTCATCGACTACCCGCTGGTCTCGCAGGTCTCGTTCCCCATCGCGGTCTACTCGGTGGCGCGCTACGCCCGGCCGCGCTGGGGCCTGGCGGCGCTGGCGGTCGGCCTGCTCGGCTCCGTCCTCGGCACCCACGACTGGCTGAGCAGCGTCGGCACCGCCTCCACCGGCGAGGTCCAGGACGGCATCAACTGGAGCTCATACGTCCCGGTCGCCCTCTCGCTCGCCACCTTCCCCGTCGCCGCCTGGGCGCTGGGCGCGCTGGCCCGCACGAGGGCGGCGTACGTCGACTCCCTGATCCAGCGCAACGAGCAGCTGCGCCGCGAGGCCGAACAGCGGGCCGAGCTCGGCGCGACCCAGGAGCGGGCACGGATCGCGCGCGAGATGCACGACGTGGTGGCCCACGGGCTGAGCGTGATCGTGGTGCAGGCCGACGGCGCGCGCTATGCGGCCGAGCAGGACCCGGCCCTGGCACCCAAGGCGCTGGAGACCGTCGCACAGACCGCTCGCGAGGCGCTGGCCGAGATGCGCCAGCTGCTCGGCCTGCTGCGCGACGGCGACGCGCTGACCCGCCCGCAGCCGCGGCTGGGCGACATCGCGACGCTCGTCGAGGAGACCCGGGCCGGCGGGATGGAGCTGACCGCGACCCTTCCCGAACCCGGCCTCGCCGTGCCCGAGGGCGTCGCGCTGACCGCGTTCCGGGTGGTGCAGGAGTCGCTCAGCAACGTACGCAAGCACGCCGGTCCGGGCGCCGCCGCGACGGTCGCCGTGACCGCCGCCGGCGACACCCTCGAGATCGAGGTCACCGACGACGGGCGGGGCGCCGCCGCGGACGCGAGCGGCGACTCCGGAGGGCTCGGTCTCATCGGCATGCGCGAACGGATCACCGCTCACAACGGCACGCTCGAGACCGGCCCGGCGCCCGGCGGCGGTTTCCGCGTCTACGCAACGCTCCCTCTGATAGGACTGGCGCAATGACGATCCGTGTCTATCTGGTCGACGACCAGGAGCTCGTCCGCGCCGGCTTCCGGATGCTCATCGACTCCCAGCCCGACCTCAGCGTGGTCGGCGAGGCCGGCGACGGCCAGGACGCCGTCACCGCGCTCCAGAACGGCACCGAGGCCGACGTGGTCCTGATGGACGTACGCATGCCGCGCATGGACGGCGTCGAGGCGACCGGCCTGATCGCCGGCCGCCAGGACGCGCCCCGGGTGATCGTGCTGACCACCTTCGACCTCGACGAGTACGCCTTCGCCGCGATCCGGGCGGGAGCCGCGGCGTTCCTGCTCAAGGACGCCCGCCCCGAGGACCTGCTCACCGCCATCCGCACCGTGCACGCCGGCGACTCGGTCGTCGCGCCCAGCACCACCCGGCGCCTGCTGGAGCACTTCGCCGCCGCCGCTCCCGCGACCACCGCGCCGGCCGCCGCCCAGCAGCGGCTGGCGATGCTGACCGAGCGTGAGCGCGAGGTGCTCACCCTGGTCGGCCGCGGCCTGTCCAACACCGAGATCGCCGAGACCTTCGTGGTCGCCGAGGCGACCGTGAAGACCCACGTCGGCCGGCTGCTGGCCAAGACCGGTTCTCGTGACCGCGTCCAGCTCGTGGTGCTGGCCTACGAGACCGGCCTGGTCGGCCGCTGACCCTTGGGCGAGCTGGTCAGGTCGTCGGCTCTGTGTGGCTGGGCTGCTCGTCGTTGCCGATTCGTTGTGGCCGTTGTTCGTAGGCTGGTGGACGCCGACCCGTTACGGAGGGTGTTCACACCGGGATCCGCCGAGAATTTTGGCTGGCTATCGGGTCGGCGGCGGGATTTGGCGCGGATCCAATTTGGTTGCGTACGGGCTTGGGATCCCACGCTGGTCGGACCCGGCGGCTGGGAGCGCTCGCGGGGCCTTTACTAGACGATGACACCTTGTGAATGCTTCACAAGCCGGGCCCACGGAGCATGGAGCGGAAACCAGGCATTAGCGGTTTCGCGGTCGGGTTGCTGGCTAGCCAACGGTCCGAGACGGAGCCGCGTGAGCGGACGGGCAGGCCGCCAAGCTGGGGCCACGCGATGTGTCGGGGCAGGCCAGCTCGCGGTATGACGCAGTGGAGTCGACGAAGCCGTCCCGGCTCAGGTGTTCAGGTACGCCGAGAGAACCGGATCCGTCCATCCGGGAGCCGTTCGTGTCCGTAGTTGGGGTCGTGGATTCGGCGGTGGTCGCTTGAGCAGAGCAGGACCATGTTGGCGAGGTTGGTTTGTCCGCCTTCGGACCAGGGTTGGAGGTGGTGGGCTTCGGTCCAGGCTGCTGGGGCGTCGCAGTCTTCGGCTTGGCAGCCTTGATCTCGTAGCCGGAGGGCGCGGTGTTGGATCGGGTGTGCCAACCGGGCGGTGCGGCCGAGGTCGAGGATCTCGGAGTCGGTGCCGAGTACAGCGGGTACGAGGTCGGCGTTGCAGGCGATCCGGCGGGCCTCGGCGGCGGTGATCTGGTCTCCGTCGAACCCGAGGGCTGCGGTGCCGAGGTCGGCACGAAGCTGGTCGACGGTCATGGTGATGAACACCGTGGTGCCGTGGCCACCGTGCCGGGGCAGGTTCTCTACGTCGTAGGTCTCGACCACTCGGGCGAAGGCTTGGCCCAGTAGCCGGTCATAGGGGGCCTTGACGCCCCGGTTCTCGGCCGAGAGCTTCCTGGGTTGGGCCAGGGAGTCCACGATCGTGCGCAACCGGACCCCGACCGCACGGGAGACCCGGGCGTGGAGGTCGATGGTCCCGTCGCCGTTGTCACGGGAGGAGAAGAACGTACGCCGCTGGGCGTGCTCCTCTTCGCGCTGCAGGGCTTTGGCCTCTGCGGCCTCGAACCGGTCGGGGTCGATCTCGGCCAGGATCCGGTTCCCGACGATCTTGAGCTGGTTCGCCGTCAGCCGACCGGCGTAGTCGACCAGCAGCTTCTCGGCGAGGATCAGGTCCTCGGCACTGGCGGCCGGGTCGGCCCCGATGGCGTCGAGGGCTTGGGTGATCACCCGGGCCTTGTCCTGCGACACCACACCCTCCGCCAGACCGGCAGCCACCAGGTCGTACTTGGCGATGCCGGCAGCGAGCTTGATCTGGGAGCGGGCCACGGCCTTGTCGACGAGGAGTTCGGTCCGCAGCCACCCCGAGGCGTCCTTGGCACCGGTCTCCTCAGCGATATCAGCAGCAGACGCGAGCACCCGCAGCTTCACCGCAGCCTGCTGCGCCTGGAGTCGCTCCAGTCGCTCGAGGAGGTCTTTCTTCTGCTCGGTGCGCCAGTAGACAGGGTCGGTCGACAACAAGTCTTCGAGGGAGGTTTCGATGGCGCTCAGCGCGGCGTCGATCACGTCGCCGGGGTTGGTGCCCCAGGGGTTGATCTCGTGGCCGAGACTCATCACGTCCCTCCTTTCAGAGGTGTGCTGTAATGGGTCTGATTCTACTCCTTCAAGGCGCCTAGATCCATCTATTTCTGCAGGTCATAAGGCTTTTCGCGGTGAGCGAACGGCGTCGTTCCTCTGGATGATAAGTGGGCCCGAAGGGCCACCATCCTTCCCCGGAACATTCCGGTCCCGCACAAAGAGTCTCGTTGC
>NZ_JZDQ02000069.1 GCF_000960475.2 Nocardioides luteus
GATTTCATTACACGGTGCCCGTTGGGCAGCCGCTGGTCACCGTAGGCCACGCCTCACAGGCTTGTGAAGCGTATTAACGGATTCGTTGCCATCTTCATATGCAGTTTTTGTTCTACCCGCTCGCCGCAGCCACGGTCGCGATCGCAGCCGTACCTGACGCTCACCGATGCATCAACAACCGATGGCACGAGCGGCCGGAACCGAGAGCAGACTACATACGCTCGGTGCACATCGTCCTCACGACAGGAAGATGCGGCGCGCCACGGCGACTCGACAGCGACGAGCTCCCGATTCTGTAAGCCCCGACCGGGATTCAGAGAAGACTCAGAAGTCCGGGAACTCATCCGGGTCATCCCACGGCACTTCCGTGCCATCATCGCGAACATAGTGCGATACCACCGCCCTCGCGGGCGCACTGGTAGTACCACTCAACACATCCTCAATGCCACGAATGTACTCGTCGACGAGCTTTGAGTTCCGACGACCATCGATCAGGCCGCCAGCACCCTCCGGAAGACTCTGGACCGCGACGTTGACCGATGATTCAGAGCCATTCTCGACGGCGCGAATCATAATGAGCTTGGGCCACGAGAGTGCTTTTGTTCTCCGCCACAGGATCAGCGCGTGACCTTCGTTATGGACAGCCTTGACCTCGCACGTCTCATCATTCTGTGCGATACCAAGCGCTGCACGAAATACCATATCGGCAGGTGCGCTGAGTTCAGCGCTTCTGCCTCGTTCCGACCCCATACTGACTCCGTCCGATGATTGGCATCTAGGTCATCTATACGCGACCTTGGGCGTCAAACTTGTGCCACGTTCCGACACGCATCCGCTGCATCCTCCGCCGCTGATCCGGCGTCAAAACGACAAGCCCACGCTCGACAAGAACGTCCACAACTTCTTCACGCGCCGCATCGTAGCGCCGTTGCTCCCTGCCCGACTTTGGACCCCCACTGCTCCGGTCCCGGTCTGACGCCAGGTTCAGCACGACAGCGGCGATCCCTAGGAATCCTGCAGCAAGGGCCAACACTTCAAGCCAGGACCCAGGGAGCTCCCCGTCGTACGACAAACCAACAGCAAAGGTCGCGACGACAGAAACGATCACTACTATCCCGCCCATAATTGACACCGTCGAACGAGACCGAGTGCTCCACCACGTACGAATCGACGTTACGGTCACAACGATGGATACAACGAACATGAAGATCGCAAGAGTCACGAGGCTTTCCTGCGTCCCACGGGAATCGACCATGGTCGCCCAAGCAACAAAAGCTGCTCCAAGTACAGGCGAAAGAAAAAACATCGAAAGCACTAGACTCGTCAGGATCATGACCATACCTAGCAGCAGGTTCGGCCTACCCACACCTTCTTCCGGCACGAGCTTCAGCGAGATGATCTCCCGCTCGAGGTCACCCCACTTCACAGGTGTCCTGATGTCCGCCGTCTTTGCCCATTCACGAGCGGATGGACCTTTTCCTGACAATAGCACTTGGAGCCTTCCATCGTTCAAGGGTTGAGAATACGTCAAACCGTCGAGCGCGGCCAACTGAGCGTCGCGACGCATGAATCAAGTAGGGCCCGCGTCGCGACTATCGGAGGCGAATCCGCTTCGATATCCAGAGTCCGCGCGAATCCCGCAACGAGTTGCAATGCCTCGCGTCGCCGCGTGCCTGGAATCGGAGTGAGATAGACCAGCGAGTGATTCACTACCGATTCGCCGCCGAGATCGACTACCCGCTCACGCTCGAAGCGTATCGTTCTGGGGTCGCCAAACAGCGGTTTTGCGCCGAACCTCTTGATTGCATCGTGAACCAGTTTGTCCAAGGGCTGCGCAGGCGCCCCTGTACGAATTGACGCATTGATCGACGCTGGGATGATTGTGGCGCCAGGATCATCAACCGCCGGAGCGAAGAACGCAAAGACGCCATTGGCCCGCATTCCTTCGAACGCCTTGTCAAACGTCACCTTGGCATCCGCGAAAAGATCGGGCCGATGCCCTTCCATAAATCGCTTCTTCATTCCGGCGAGCAGGATGTCGCGCCCTTCATCGATGTCGAAGCGCGACCAGCCACGCGGAAGCTGGATCGAGAAATCCACAGACTTACGCACGCCAAGCTCATCACGTAGACTCACTGCGCCGCCCCGATTTCCTCGATCGGCCAAGACTCGTCGATCGGCGCGTCTGGCAGAAGGACCGACTCGAACACCTTTCCGTCTTCACGAACCATTCGAAGGAGGTCTTTGAAGATGGACAGACCGCGGACGACCGATGTCGCTAGTTGCGGAATGCAGTCATCCACACCCAACAACAGCGAGACCTCACCATCAGTGAACAAGTAATTCACCGATTCCAGCAAGACAACTCCGCCGTCGAAAAGCAACTCATTGCGGGCGGACAGCTGCACGCCTGGACCGATATGGGCGGCGTTGGCTGCGTGGAGGATTCCGCCCCACTTCGCAACATCCGGTAGAGACTCGGTTTCCACGACGTACAAGTGGCATGTCACTGCTGCGGCCGACATGACCGGCCATACCTGAAACAACGCGTATGCGTCGGACCGCTCTCGTTCAACGAGAGACATTTGCAAGAGTGCACGAATGTCCGCCGACGTCGACGCCTCTCCGTCCCATCGCGGTGTACCAACGAGGTACCCAAGCGACTCCGAAGTACTGGCAATCCACTGTTCACACTCAGGTGGCGTCAATTTTTCGGGGACGGGGATCCAACCCGGCACATCAAGGTCTTCAACCAGTTCTAGTGTCCACTTCGCCATTCCGGCACCTCTGGATTTCTGTCGCAGTCAAACGGCCTAGAAGCTAACCCATGCAGGTATACCGGGAATCTTGACCTCAGGAATGTCGATTGGGATGGGGTCGAAATGGTCAGTTCCCTGGGTGAGCTTGCCGGCATTTCCGACGGTGCCGAGAGTTGTTCCAATTTGCTGCAATCGGAACTCGAAGTTGGTCATTTTGCGGAATTCACCCAGGCCTGCCTTCAGGCCCTGATAGTTTCCGATGTACATCTTCAAGTTGTCTGTGCGGAAGTTCTTGGCGTTTTTTCCGATCAACTGCTCAAGCATTTCAGATCCGCTTCTGATCCCCAGGGCGTCTTTAGCCCGAGCCGCCTTAGTCAGATCCCCGATGGGCCCCTTGGCCATCGAGCCCCAAACCTTGGATCCGGCCTTTCCAACGTTGCTGCCCTTTCGAGCGCCAATGTTGATCAGGTGCCCAAGCTTGGTCACATTGCTCAATTTTGTGACCGGAATGATGCCCAACGCGTCCAGGCCCAACTGGCCCAGACTCTGTTGGCCGTAGGCGAACTTGATGCAGGACAGACCGAACGCAAGCAGGGCGAGAATAGCAGCGAGAGCACCCAGCCCGGTGCAGAAGATCGCAACAACGGCGATGATCATGGCTGCCCAGGTCAACACCTCGTAAGCTGCGTTGATGAAGTCTCCGATGTTGTCCCACGTACTATCTTCAATAGCACCCGACAACCCGTCTGAGATCCCGTTGACAGCCTCGTCGAAGCCGTCCTCCCACACGTCATACCAGGTGTCGAAACGCTCGGCCTCGTCTTCCCAGTTGTCGTAGGCTTCCTTCTTGGCCTTGTTCTCGGCCGCCTCTTCCTTGTCCGTGTCACCGATACCGAGGAAGCCACCGTCATCCTCGGTCATGCTGTCGTCCTTGTCACCGGGCAGGGCGTCGTACGTGTCCCAGAGGTCGCTGCAGGCCGAAGCCGACCGGTCGATGATCGGCTTGTAGGTCTCCAGCATCTCGCCATACTTGACGATCACAGGACCTACGGGCTTGTAGAGGTCGGCGGCCTCCTCGAGGACCTTGTATGAGTCACCAATGGTCTCTTGGAGCTTCTCGATGGCCTTGCCCTGTTGCTCACCACCGGCGAAGGTGTTCTCCTTGATCGTCCGCAGCGTGTCTGCGGCGGCGTCCATCTTCTTGCCAAGCTCTTCGATCTTGGTCCCACGCGCAATGATCCCTGAAGGTGAACCCTCGACCGTCTTGATCTCGCGCCCCTTCGGGGAATCCGGCATTCCACCGAACATGAGTTTTCCTTTCCGTCAGGAGCAATGAAGATTAAGAGGTTCTACTTCTTGGGCTGGAACTGGAGCGCAGTCTCACTGTCCCAGTCCTCAATCCCGTCGATGACACCCTTGATGTGCTCACTGACCTTCTTCAAGCTGTCTTTGAGGTCGTTGCGCTTGTCGTCCCAGCGCTCTTCGAAGTCACACGCCTTGTCGCGCAGTTCACTCCTGTCGAACGGATCGCCGATGTCGGCCTCGAGGTCCTCCGAGCTGTCGGTGGCGTTCTCGAACTCATCGACGATCGAATCCAACGATCTCTTGACCGTCTCGAGTTCGGCGATCTTGATCAAGATGTCCGCCATGAAACGCGCCTTTCACGTTATTACTGGAGCGCGCCGCCGGGCGTCGTCACCGCGGCGCATGATCGAGAATGGGAGATGGTGGGCCGGCAGATGCCAGCCCACCATCTGGCGAGCGTTGTGAATCAGCCGCCCGCGAGCTGGCTGTCCAGGTCCTGGATCGCGGTCGCCATGTCCCGCAGAGCCTGAGCCATGTCCTCGACACCAGCAATGGCGTCCTTCAGACCGGTGGTCATCTCCGAGTAACCGTCCTGGAACTTGCCCGAGGCCTTCTCCGTCTTGAACCCGTCCTGGA
>NZ_JZDQ02000070.1 GCF_000960475.2 Nocardioides luteus
GGCCGTGACCTCGGAGGAGGTCACGGCCCGTTTCGGAGCAGGCGCGATTACGGCGTCAGGTCGAGCTTGATGCCGGTGAGACCGTCGATGACGCCCGTCACCGTGTCGAGCACCGGCGCCACCACGTCGTCGCCGAGCGACGGCGGGGCCGGCGCGGGGCTCGGCTCGGGCTCGGGTTCCGGCTGGGGCTCGGGAGCGGGCTCGGGGGCAGGCTCGGGTGCCGGCTGGGGCGCGGGCTCGGGGTCCCTGTCCGACAGGGTGTCGCCGCTCTGCGGGGCGGAGATCGTTCCGCTGGAGGCGTGGGCGCCGCCGTAGCTCTGGGCGCTCGAGGGCGCGTCGTAGGCGCCGTTGGAGTGCTTGCCGCCAGCGGCGGTGCCTGTGGCTCCGGGGGCGAAGGGAGAAGTCTTCTCCGGTGCGATCACGCCGGGCGCGTCGATGACCGTCTGGGTGGCGGTGTCGACCACGGGTACGACGTCGTAGCCGCCGGCGTGGGCCTTGACCTGCTGGGCCTCGATGTCCGGGTCGACGTGAGCCTGGGCGAAGGCTCCGATGCCGGCCGAGGCGATCGCCATCGCCGCGAGCGGCAGCAGGACGGCCTTCTTGTTGCGGGCGCGGCTCTTCGGGATCCGGTGCTCCTCGACGACGGAGTTCCGGGTCGGCACCTGCGCGGCGGCGTACGGCGGCATCGCCGGGTTGGCGAACATCACCGGACCGGCCGGGTGGTACTGCTGCGCCGTGTAGGGGCTCGGCTGGTAGGCGTACTGCGGCAGCCGGGTGTGCGGCGGCATCGGGCGCTGGTAGCCGGGACGCGGCGGCTGCGGGCGGCTGGGAGCGGGGTGGACCGGGACGAGCGCGGTGCCGGGCTTCGGGTGGGGCTGCGGCTGCGTGTGCGGCTGCGTGTGCGGCTGCGTGTGCGGCTGCTGAGCGGTGGGCGTGGGACGCGGTCGCACTCGCTCGCCGGCGGGGTTCGTCTTGGGATTCGTGAACCACGACTCGTCCGCCGGGGTCAACCCCTCGAGAGCGCGGCGGGCGATCTCGAGGGGTTCGGGCGCGGTGTCGTTCGTGGGGAGCATCGGTGTGGCGGGGTGTCGAGCCGGCGTGGGCGGGACGTTCGAGAGGTCCCCCGTCGCGGGCCGACGATTCGCTTCAGTCATCTGACGCTGTCTCCTGAGCGCGTAGCGAGTGTCGGTTGTGTCGCGCAGCACGTAACGGAACCAGAATCCCGCCGGTTTGTCACCTTCTTCTCGGAAAAAAGTTACTGATCAGCCCAAATGGGTGATCAGTAACTTTTTCTATACATTGAGAGATATTCCTGGCCGGTGGCCTACAGCGCGGCGATGGCCTCGGCGATGCTGAGGACTCGCTTGGCGGACTCGACGTGGAGGGCCTCCACCATCTTGCCGTTGTAGGTCGCGACGCCGCTGCCGGCTGCTTCGAACGCCTCGATGAGACCCTTGGCGTCGGCCACCGCCTGCTCGCTGGGTGCGAAGCCCGCATTGGCGCCCTCGACCTGGCTGGGGTGGACCAGGGTCTTGCCGTCGAACCCGAAGATCCGGCCCTGCTCGACCTCGGCCGCGTAGCCCTCGGCGTCCTTCACGTTGTTGTAGACGCCGTCGAGGATGACCTTGCCGCTCGCGCGCGCGGCGAGCACCGCCAGCTGGAGCGAGGTGACCAGGTTGGCGCGGGCGGGGACGTGGTCGACGTACAGCTCCTTGACCAGGTCGTTCGTGCCCAGGACGAGCACCGTCAGCCGCTCGGAGGCCGAGGCGATCTCCTCGGCGTGGAGGATGGCGTACGGGCTCTCGATCATCGCCCAGAGCTTGGTCTGCTCCGGGACGCCGGCCTGCTCGAAGGCCGCCACCAGGTCGAGCACCTGCTGCGGGCTGTTGACCTTGGGGACCACGATGGCGTCGGGGCCGGCCTTCGCGGCGGCGGCCCGGTCGTCGGCGTGCCACTCGGTGTCGGCGCCGTTGATGCGGATGGTGAGGTACTTGTTGCCGTACTCGCCCGAGCTCACGGCCGCGGCCGCGTTCTCACGCGCCTCCGCCTTCGCGTCGGGGGCGACGGCGTCCTCGAGGTCGAGGATCAGCGCGTCGGCGGCGATCGTCTTGGCCTTCTCGAGGGCGCGCGTGTTGGAGCTCGGCATGTAGAGGACCGAGCGCAGAGGGCGGAACGTTGCTTCAGTCATGATCAGTCCTCGATCTCGATCGCGTCGTAGAGCTCCTTGAGCTTCGGGTCGATGGCGGCCAGCTCCTCGGCGAGGTCGACGAGGACCAGGCACTGCTTGAGGCTGGCGTCGTCCTCCATCTTGCCGTCGAGCATCACCGCACCGGTGCCGTCGCCCATCGCCTTGACGACGCGGCGGGCGTGCTTGATGTCCTCGACGCTGGGGGAGAAGACGCGGTTGGCGATCTCGATCTGCTTCGGGTGCAGGCTCCAGGTGCCGACGCAGCCGAGCAGGAAGGCGTTGCGGAACTGGTCCTCGGCCGCGACCACGTCGGTGATGTCGCCGAAGGGGCCGTAGTAGGGGTAGATCCCCGCCTCGGCGCAGGCGTCGACCATCTTCGCGATCGTGTAGTGCCACAGGTCCTGCTGGAAGACCGTGCGGTTGCCGTGGATGTCACCGTCGACCGGGTCCTGGCGGACCAGGTAGCCGGGGTGGCCACCGCCGACCCGGGTGGTCTTCATCTTGCGGTCGGCCGCGAGGTCGGCCGGGCCCAGGCTGATGCCCTGCATGCGCGGGGAGGCGAGCGCGATCTCCTCGACGTTGGCCACGCCGCGCGCGGTCTCGAGGATGGCGTGGATGAGGATCGGGCGCTGTACGCCGCCCTTGGCCTCGAGCTGCGCCAGCAGCCGGTCCACGTAGTGGATGTCCTCGGGGCCCTGCACCTTCGGCACCATCACGACGTCGAGCTTGTCGCCGATCTCGGTGACCAGGGTGATGAGGTCGTCGAGCACCCACGGGGAGTCGAGGCTGTTGATCCGGGTCCACAGCTGCGTGGGACCGAAGTCGGTCTCGGAGGCGATCTTCACCAGACCCTCGCGCGCGGCGACCTTGTTGTCGGCCTTGACGGCGTCCTCCAGGTTGCCGAGGAGCACGTCGACGGTGCCGACCATGGCCGGCACCTTGGCCGCCATCTTCGGGTTCGACGGGTCGAAGAAGTGGATCGCGCGACTCGGCCGTGCCGGGATCTCCCGCAGCGGTGCGGGAGCGCCCACCGCCAACGGCGCGAAGAAGTCCTTGGGGCTCTTGTGACTCATGCCGGTCACCCTAACGGCCGGGGGTTACCGGCCGGTAGGCGTCTCGGCTTGTAACGATCACGTCCGGCGTCGGGACGGGTGGTCCTGGGGGACCTGCACGCCGTGACGGATCCGGGCGCCGGCGTCGAAGCCGGCCAGGACGGAGCGGACGGTGTTGCGGACCTTGCTGGGGTTCTTCTTGTTGGCGGTCATGACTCCAGCGTGCTGCCGCGGAGCCTCGTGGAGGAGTGGCAGGATTGACTACGAGTGATAGATTCTTGCCATGTCTGCGAAGCCGACCATCGCCATCCCTGTCGTCGACGGGATGACCCTCTTCGAGATCGGGATGCCGCTCGAGGCGCTCGGCTACGACTGGGACCACGACGCCAGCCCGCTCTACGACGTGGTGCTGTGCGGTGACCTGCGTGGCGTACGTGTCCACGGTGGGCCGCGGCTGACGCCACAGCGTCCGATGACCGCGCTGGCCGAGGCCGGCACGGTGCTGGTGCCGGCGATCCGGCCGGGCGATCCGATCAGTCCGACGCTGGTCAGGGAGCTCCGCCGGGCCGCCGACGCGGGCGCCCGGATGGTCTCGCTGTGCACCGGTGCCTTCGCCCTGGCCGAAGCCGGACTGCTCGACGGTCGCCGAGCCACGACCCACTGGCGGTGGGCGGAGCTGTTCCGGCGTACCTATCCAGGGGTAGACCTCGACCCCCGGGCGATCTACGTCGACGACGGCGTGCTGACGAGCGCGGGCTCGGCCGCCGGGCTGGACCTCTGCCTCCACCTGATCCGCACCGACCACGGTCAGCACGCCGCCAACACCATTGCCCGCAACCTGGTCATCGCCTCACACCGGGACGGCGACCAGGCCCAGTACGTCGCGGCCGACCCGCTCACCGAGCAGGCCCACTGGCTCGACGAGCTGCGCACCTGGCTCCGCGCCAACCTGCACGAGGACGTCACCCTCGAGCGCCTGGCGGCCGCCGCTGCGGTCTCGCCCCGCACCCTCGCCCGGCGTTTCGAGCGTGACCTCGCCACCACCCCGATGCGCTGGGTCGCCGCCGAGCGGATCGCGGTCGCCAAGACGCTTCTCGAGACCACCGACCTGCCCATCGACCGGATCAGCCACGAGGCGGGCTACTACTCGCCGGTGACCTTCCGTGCCGGGTTCACCTCGGAGGTCGGGGTGACGCCGGGGCGGTATCGGATGCGGTTTTCGCGGCGTGATCCCGGGGTTCGGGGTGAGGAGGTCGTTTCGACGCACTGAGGCGGCGTCTGTTCGTTGTGGTGGGTGTTTGCCGCCGACCCGTTACGGGAGGGTGTTCTCAGCAACGTCCGGAGTAGAGGACGGCCTTCGGCCGCC
>NZ_JZDQ02000071.1 GCF_000960475.2 Nocardioides luteus
CGTCATGACGAGCCGACTCGGCGGGGCTGGGTCAGTGTGCGAAGTGGCGCGTGCCGGTGAAGTACATCGTCACGCCCGCCGCCTCGCACGCCTTGATGGTGAGCTCGTCGCGGATCGAGCCGCCGGGCTGGACGATCGCCTTGACGCCGGCGTCGATCAGGATCTGCGGGCCGTCCTCGAAGGGGAAGAAGGCGTCGGAGGCGGCGACCGAGCCGCGGGCACGCTCGGCGCCCTCGGCGAGGGTGTTGGCGCGCTCCACCGCCAGGCGGCAGGAGTCGACGCGGTTGACCTGACCCATGCCGATGCCCACCGCTGCGCCGTCGCGGGCCAGCAGGATCGCGTTGGACTTGGCGGCGCGTACGGCCTTCCAGGCGAACGCCAGGTCGGCCAGGGTCGCCTCGTCGGCGGCCTCGCCGGTGGCCAGGGTCCAGTTGGCCGGATCGTCGCCCTCGGCCTGGAAGGTGTCGGTGTGCTGCATCAGCAGGCCGCCGCTGATCGGCCGGGTCTCGACGCCGGTGGTCGCGAGCGGCTCGGCGACGAGGATGCGGATGTTCTTCTTGCCCTGCAGGATCTCGACGGCCCCGTCCTCGTAACCGGGAGCGACGATCACCTCGGTGAATACCTCGGCGACCTGCTCGGCCATCTGCTTCGAGACCGGTACGTTGGTGGCGATCACGCCGCCGAACGCGGAGACCGGGTCGCACTCGTGGGCGCGGCGGTGGGCCTCGGCGACATCGGCGCCGACCGCGACACCGCACGGGTTGGCGTGCTTGATGATCGCGACGGTCGGCTGGTCACCCTGGTCGTACGCCGCGCGGCGAGCGGCGTCGGTGTCGACGTAGTTGTTGTAGGACATCTCCTTGCCGTGCAGCTGCTCGGCGGCGGCCAGCCCGCCCGGACCGTAGCCCGCGCGGTAGAGCGCGGCCGGCTGGTGCGGGTTCTCGCCGTAGCGCAGCACCGCCTGGCGGTCCCAGGTCGCGCCCACCCACGCCGGGAAGCCCGAGCCGTCGGAGGTGTCGGTGAGCACGTTGCCCATCCAGGAGGCGACGTGGACGTCGTACGTCGCGGTGTGCACGAAGGCGGCCGCGGCGAGCGCCTTGCGCTGGTCGTAGGTGAAGCCACCGGCCGCGAGCGCGGCGAGGGTGTCGGCGTACTGCTCCGGGCTGGTCACGATGGCGACGGAGGGGTGGTTCTTGGCAGCGGCGCGGACCATCGAGGGGCCGCCGATGTCGATCTGCTCGACGACCTCGTCCGGCCCGGCGCCGGAGGCGACGGTCTGCACGAACGGGTAGAGGTTGGAGACGACCAGGTCGAACGGCTCGACCTCGAGCTCCTTGAGCTGCTCGACGTGGGACTCCAGGCGGCGGTCGGCGAGGATGCCGGCGTGCACGCGCGGGTGCAGCGTCTTCACCCGGCCGTCGAGGCACTCGGGGAAGCCGGTCAGGTCCTCGACCTTGGTCACCGGCAGGCCGAGCTTCTGGATCAGCGCGGCGGAACCGCCGGTGGAGACGAGCTCGACGCCGGCGTCGTGGAGCCCTCGGACCAGGTCCTCGAGACCGGTCTTGTCGTAGACGGACACCAAGGCCCGCTTGATGGCGATCTTGTCCTGCACAGGCACAGCCACACTCCTCATCGGTCGATGAATTCGATGAGGGGCACCCAGGCGGTCGATGCCGTCTCTTTACACTCCCCGGTGGTCCCCCACCTGCGCCAGTCGTGTGCTCGTCACTCTAACCGTTCAGGCGCGCCCGAACCGAACCCGCCGGCCGTCCACGGTGTAGCCCTCGCGGGCGATCCTTCCGACCGACTCGACGAGCATCGAGCGCTCGACGACCTTGATCCGCTCGTGGAGCGTCTCCTCGGTGTCGTCGTCCTCCACCGGCACGGTCACCTGGGCCATGATCATCCCGGTGTCGACCCCGGCGTCGACGATGAACAGCGTCGCCCCGGTCACCTTCACGCCGTACTCGAGCGCATCCCGCGCCCCGTGCATCCCCGGGAAGCTCGGCAGCAGCGCCGGATGGGTGTTGAGCGTCTTCCCCCCGAACCGGTCGAGGAAGGCAGCTCCGACGAGCTTCATGAACCCCGCGGAGACCACGAGATCAGGCTCGTACGCCGCCACCGACTCGGCGAGCGCCGCATCCCACTCCTCGCGCGACCCGAAGTCCTTGACCCGGTGCACGAAGGTCGGGACCCCGGCGTCGGTCGCCCGGGTCAGCCCCTGGATCCCGTCACGGTCGGCCCCGACCGCGACCACCTCGGCCCCGAACTCCGGGTCGGCACAAGCGTCGAGAAGGGCCTGGAGGTTGGTGCCCGAGCTGGACACGAGGACGACAAGACGAAGAGCCACGCCGTCACTCTAGAGCAGCGCAGGCCCCACGCCGGCGCCGCCCGGACCGCGCCAACAGCCCTTGTCACATCTGACCTGAGTTGCATAGGTTTAATGGGCGACGCCGCCGATGAGGTCCTGAGCGTCGGCGAGGACCGGCGGCCGGGCGTTGACGACGACCCCGAAATCAAGCCCGACCTGTGCAAGTCAGGTCAATCGCCGCACCCGCGCCTTCGCGGCGAGTCTTGGGAGGTAATGGCGTCGATGATCTTCCCGTCGATGAACGCGTTCCGAGACGCGTTTGGGCTCACGTCGGATCATCGCCTGCTGGTGTCCTCGGCCGGGGCCCAGACTCGCTCTAAGAACGCTGGCCCCCGGCCGGTCGACGTGCTTGCGCCGCAGCCCCTCGACACTGGCGCGTGGCTGTGATGCGGCACCCCACCCTGAGCCGTGAACAGCGTTGTCTCATAAAGCACCTCGTCGGGGCCACCTGTCATGTCAGAGTCCAAGCAGGCGCCTCCACCATCTCCGTGGCGTCCGCAACCACTCCTCATGAAACAGCTCCTGCTCTTCTAAGGACCCGATCGTGTTGGGTGGGGCATAAGCGAAAATTTCTACCAAATCCTTACTTCGAACTGGCCACCCTTTTCTAGTCAAGTAGACGACGGCCCCATCCGCCATCGAAATCGCCATGCTTGACACCCAAGCATTGGTCCTGGACCCGTTACAACAAATGCGCCCTCCTGCGACCTCGAAATGACGGCGCAAGTCGCGCAGAGAGTCCCAAGCATTCCCTCCGGACCCATTCCATTCGACTCCACCAGGCCCAATCAGAGTCAGATCCTCCACCTCGCGATCACTGTCTTCTACGACAGAGATTGTCCAGTCTTGCTCCGCCCCATCGAATAGGACCTTGACCGTTCCTCGGTACTCACGGAGCATCAATTATCCTCCAAACCGAGGATTGGGAATGTAGTTTCCTGTCCATGTTCCCCCATTATACTCGTAAGCCCCGCTGATGAATATCGGTGAAACCCCATTCTTGAAAGCGATCTCCTTTTCGTACGGAAACGGCGACTCCTTTCCAAATATCTCATTCACGTCGTACCCATTTCCAGGATCCTTGATTTCATAAACCCAGCCATGTTGCTGCAAACCCCAAGGCGCCATCTTGTCTTTCTTTGCCGAGAAATTCTCCGCCTGCCTCTTGCTCTTTGACGTTGAGACGAACGGTCCCCGATTCCACCAGACGTAGTCTCTAAGTGTTCCGTCGCCACGTCGAGAATTCGGACCGTTCGGCATAATCCCTTCAGCGAATGCAACTCCTGGATCTACCTTCCCGCCATGCCAAAGTGTTCTGATTTCATCCTCATGACGGTCACGCTTCTTCTTAAAGAACCGAGACTTTGCTCGCGAGGCGGCAGCCGCTTCTCTAGCGGCGTTGATCTTTCGTTGTTCAGCAGCTTCGGCACGAGCAGCAGCCTGGGCGAACGCTTGGGCGCGATCCGCGGCCGCGGCGTCCTTCTGCGCGACATGGTTCGGGATGCTGGTCGTGGCAGGCCTGCTCGTGCGAACAGGAGGCTTGCTGGACTTTCCAATGCCCCAAACGTTCCTGAAGTATGCGCCCCAGTTGATCGGTGTCACGTTGGTGACCACCGTCCCGCCGCCACCACCGCCGCCATTCACATCCACCCGCAGACCGGACGGATCGCTCGACGTGGCTGGATTCTGGTAGCCGTACGCGTAAGCGTTCAATTGGCGCGGTTCAGACGGCTCCAGCAACGGATCAGGAGAGATGAACGACCCCGTCACCGAGTCGTAATAGCGGGCACCC
>NZ_JZDQ02000072.1 GCF_000960475.2 Nocardioides luteus
AGCCGACCGGTCAGCAGCCGTCCGGTCAGCAGCCGTCCGGTCAGCAGCCGTCCGGTCAGCAGCCGTCCGGTCAGCAGCCGTCCGGTCAGCAGCCCGGCAGCACTCAGCCGTCGCAGCCCAACCAGCCGACTCAGCAGGACAACCTCTCGTTCAAGGTCGGCGCGCCGGGTATCAACGGCCAGGCCGCCGGTAGGGCCCCCGGTGCATCGGTCGAGCCGGGCTCGACCATGACGATCCAGGTCCCGGTCACCAACAACGGCACCGCGCCGATCACCGACGTGAAGGCTCAGGTCCCCGGTGACCAGGGTCTGACCGACATGGCGTGCTCGAACGCCGCGATCCAGCCTGGTGCGACCTCGGTCTGCAAGGTCCGGGTCCCGGCCCAGAGCGGCAACGTCAAGATGTCGATGAACATCATCGCCGCCAGCGCCGACGGCCAGCAGATGACCAAGCTGTGCAGCGTCTACTACAACGCGCAGCAGAAGGCTCCCAAGGTCGCCTTCACCGGCAAGATGCTCTTCAACGGCCAGTCGGTCCAGGCGGCATCGCAGTCGCCGATCAGCACCAACGAGCCGTCGACTCTGACCTTCGAGGTCACGAACAAGGGCAATGCCGCGACGACCTCGCTCAACGGCACCTCGACGATGGGCAACGTCGCCTGCGCCTCGCAGCGGCTCGAGCCCGGTCAGACGACGACCTGCACCGCGACGTTCACGCCGAAGCAGGGCGAGAACGCCATGACCATCAAGGTGACCGGTCGCAACCAGGCCGGCACGGGCAGCAGCGCCTGGTTCAGGTTCTGCTACTCGGCGAACGCGTTCACCGCGAACTCGTCGGCCAACTCCTCGGCCCGCGTCCCGGCGGCCCACTGATCGCCGACTCTGACCAGAGAGGTATCAAGCCATGAACAAGTGGATGAGACGGTCCATCGGGACCGGACTGTTCGTGGGTGGACTCCTTGCCGCAGGCGCGGGCGCAGCTCACGCCGACGACACCGCGAGTCCGCCTCAGACCGACACCCAGGAGACCACCGGCGTCGGTGGCCTGCTGGGCGGCCACAGCTCGTCGCCCTCGGAATCGTCGATGGATGCTCAGACGGCCTCGGAACCGTCTCCTGCCGCCACCGCGAAGGCCGACTCCGAGGCGAACGAGACCGCCCACACCACGACCGAGAAGGCTCCCGTCGACGAGAAGCTGGAGGTGCAGTCGAAGCCCTTGACGAAGGCTGAGGCTGCCCCGAAGGCGAGCTCGATCGACACCAAGAAGCCGCGTGTGATCGTACGCAACGGCAAGGCTGCCGCTGCTGCGTCTCCGTCGACCACCGCAGCGCCCGTGGCTGCCGAGGAGGGCTGCGAATGCAACCTCACCCTCGGCACCCCGCGGGTCGGCGGCCAGGCCGCCGGCGCACCCGGTCACGCCAAGGTCACCGCCGGCACGCCGGTACCGGTGACCATCAAGATCACCAACACGGGCAACGGGCTCATCACCGGTCTGCGCGCTCGGAGCGCGGGCGGTGCGCTGACCTGTGCCCAGGGCACGTTGGCGCCGGGTCGGTCGACGACCTGCACCGGCACCTACACGCCGCGGGCGGGCGACCAGTCGAGCACGATCACGGTCGACGCCGTGACCGCGGACGGCGAGCCGATGAACGCTCGGGTGACGTACCACCTGACCGGAACGGTCGACTCGGGTGCGGGCACGAACCAGCCGGGAACGGGCGCTGACGAGCCCACTCCTGGCACCGGTTCGAGCGCCGCCGACGAGTGCGAGTGCAACCTGACCCTGGGTACGCCACGGGTCGCTGGCCAGGCAGCCGGCTCGTCCGGCAAGGCGAAGGTCGAGGCCGGCAAGCCCGTCCCGGTGACGATCAACGTGACCAACACCGGCAAGACCGTGGTCACCGACCTGCGCGCTCGGGGAGCTTCCGGTTCCCTGACGTGCGCTCGCAGCACCCTCGCGCCGGGGCAGTCGACGACCTGCACCGGCACGTACACCCCGAGGGCGGGTGACCAGTCCAGCACGGTCACGGTCGAGGCCGAGACCGTCGATGGCGAGCCGCTCAGCGGGCGGGTCACCTACTACGTGACCGGCACCGCCGGCTCCGGCACCAGCGACGACCCGGCGGACGACCAGCCGGGGAGCGGTCAGCCCGGCGACGACGGGTCGACCACGCCCACCGACGGCTCCGGCCAGTCGGCGAGCCCGCTCGACGTGATCCTCGAGCCGGTGACCCAGACCCTCGGGTCCCTCGGTGGCCTCACGGGTGGGTCGGGCACCACGCCCGGCCTCCCCGGCTCGACCGTGCCGGCTGACGATCCGACCGAGGGAGAGGGCGGCACTGACGAGTCGCCCGACCCCCAGGACGGGACCGGCAGCACTCCCGGCTCGGATCAGCCGGACGCACCGCAGGTCACCCCGAGCACCGATGGTTCGTTCACCATCGTGTTCAACGGCGTGACCTACCGGGTCTCCTCGGACGGCACCGTCACCCCGGTCGACGGTTCGACCGATGGTGCGGACCTGCCGAAGGTCACCCCGGGCGCGGACGGCTCGTACACGATCGTCTTCAACGGCGTGACGTACCGGGTCTCCTCCGACGGCACCGTCACCCCGGTCGACGGCTCGGCTGGTGGCTCGGCTGGTGGCTCGGCTGATGGCTCGGTCGGCGGTACGGACCTGCCGAAGGTCACTCCGGGCGCCGACGGGTCGTTCACCATCCTGCTCGACGGCGTGACCTACCGGGTCTCCTCGGACGGCACCGTCACCCCGGTCGACGGTTCGACCGATGGTGCGGACCTGCCGAAGGTCACACGAGGTGCCGACGGCTCGTACACGATCGTCTACGACGGCGTCACCTACAAGGTCCAGCCCGACGGATCGGTCACGAGCCCCTCGGGTTCGGATCTGCCGAGTGCACCGCAGGTCACTCCGGGTGCCGACGGCTCGTTCACCATCGTCTACAACGGCGTCACCTACAAGGTCCAGCCCGACGGATCGGTCACGAGCCCGTCTGGCGCGGATCTGCCCAACGCGCCGCAGGTCACCCCGGGGGCCGATGGTTCATTCACCATCGAGCTCGACGGCGCCACCTACAAGGTGTCCTCGGACGGCACCGTGACCCCGGTCAACGGCACCGGTGGGGCTGACCTGCCACAGGTCACCCGAGGGGCGGACGGCTCGTACACGATCGTCTACGCCGGTGTCACCTACAAGGTTCAGCCCGACGGCTCGGTCACGAGCCCGTCCGGTTCGGATCTGCCGAACGCACCCCAGGTCACCCCGGGTGCCGACGGCTCATTCACCATCGTGCTCGACGGGACCACCTATGAGGTGTCCTCGGATGGCACGGTGACCCCGGTCGGCGGGTCGGCTGGCGGTTCTGCCGGCGGTTCGACGGATGACCCGACCGGTGGCCTGACCAAGGACCTGACCGGCGACCTGACCGGCGGCCTCGACGGGCTCACCGGTGGTCTGACCGGCGGCTCGACGAACCCGGACGGCACCGACGAGACCGACGGTTCGGCTGACGGCTCGACCGATGGATCCTCGTCGTCCAGCCCGCTGAGCGCGGTGACGCGTCTGGTCGAGCCGGTCACGGGCGCTCTCGGTTCGACGGATTCGCTGCTCGGTCCGGTCACCTCGTTGGTGGGGCGCACAACCACCTCGCCTACAGAGGACGGTGGTTCGACCGGCGGTTCGACCGATGGTTCGACCGGCGGTTCGACCGATGGTTCGACCGGCGGTTCGACCGATGGTTCGACCGGCGGTT
>NZ_JZDQ02000073.1 GCF_000960475.2 Nocardioides luteus
TCAGTCGCCCATCGCCGACCACTACCGCTCGACGCACGTCCGGAAAACACCTACCCATTCCTGACCGACGGCGCCGACGACGAGGGCGACATCCCGCCCCGGCACACCACGGAGTACTTCGCGATGGACTACCGCCGGACCGACCACGGTCCCGAGATCGTCTCCAGCGGCCTCGACCAGCCCGGCTGGACGCCGGTGCCCGCGCACACCGCGGCGTCGGCATCGCGGAGATCAGAGTTCGGGCAGCTCGTAGGCGCGCAGGTCCTTGTAGCCGATCAGCAGCCACCCGTCGTGGAGTGTCAAGGTACCGTCGAGCGTGCTCAGGCCAGGCTCGGTTTCCCCGTCGGGGAGTGTGGCGAGCGTGGTGACACGTTCGGGTTCGTCGGGGTTCCAGGCATGCACGACCGCATCGGTCGAGGCATCCGCGGAGCCCGGCCCCACGGTGATGACCGTGCCGCCGCCGTTCACGCCGGCGACGGATTCGCCATCCGCGAGCTTGCTGGTCGCGATCTCTCGGCCGTCTGCGAGGTCATACACCTTGAGGAGCGTGCTCTCATTGAGCACGACGTAAAGACGCTGGCCGACGACTTGCGCGAACCGGATCGTCTCGGGTGGCAGCGAGTTCACCGTCTCCCCGACCTGGGTCACCTTTCCGCCGCTCAAGGCCCACAGGCCGAACACATCGCCCCCGGTGCCGGCCACGACCAGCGGGTCCGCACTGATCACTCTCCACGGCGCGGCGGGCGATGGCGCTCCGCTGAACGAAGCGAGGTGCTCACCCGTCGCAGCGTCGAACATTTGATAGGCGTCCTGGCTGCTGGTCCCCGAGACCAGCGCATTGCCGTACGAAGCCGTAGCAGCGCAGTCGGTGGCAGGGAGCTTGTGCTCGACCTTCGCTGATCCCATGTCGAGAATCGCCGCCCCGCTGCACTGGCTGGTGATGGTGACCGCTTCGTCGGTCACCGAGATGCCATTCGTGCCCGCGGGATGTGGATGACCGTTCGACGGGTTGTCGAGCCCGGAGTCAACGGACCAGACCTCCTTGCCGGTCTTCGTGTCGACGGTGGTCACCTTCGTGCACCGGTCCCCCGAGAGTATGGCTCCGATTCCGTCGCCGGTGAGGTCGAACGATGCGGCGCAGACCGCGCCGCCGGAGACCTCGAGCGCCTGCTCCTTCTTCCCGGTCTCGAGGTCGTACCAGACGAGCTCGGTAGCACCGAGAGAGATCACCGAATCGTCGGTGACCCAGCGGGTGGGTCCGAGATCGAACTGACCACGGGTCGACAAGTCGTTGAGGGTGAACGCGTTCGGCTCGTTGAGCGTCTCATGCCAACTCGGCGCCAGTTGCTGCCCCGTCGTTGGTTCTGGGCTGGGGTCGGATGGCGTCCCGCAGGCCGCGAGAAGAAACCCGCCCAGGAGCACTCCAACGCAAGCACGGAAGGCGGAACGTCCGGATCGGTCAAGGAGAGTGAGCGCCGGCGGCTCGTTGAACCTAATTGTACGAATCCTCTCCGCGAAGGCTTCTGTTCGGGACCTGCGGGAGCTGGATCTGGTTCCGCAAGTTGTTCATCTGGTTCTCGACGCCGTCGCCGCTGTAGGCGCTGCCTGCGAGGTTGTTGGGATCCGGCACGCCGCTTCCCGTTCCCCCAGCCTGCAGGCTGTCAAGCGCGTCGTTGTACGCGTTGTAGTAGTCGTTGTAGAGGGTTTCGGAGAGCCCGGTGTAGATCTGCTCGGCCGTCTTGACCTCGATGTATGTGTGCTTCTCCGGAAGAAGGTCCTTGCCCGACACATCTTCGATGTCCTTGATCAGCGCCCGGGCCTTGTCGACATGGCCCTGAAAGTCGGTCACCTTCTTGACCGCGTCACCGACAACCGGGACGGTGTCGGCGAGCAGGTCCAGTGCAGAGCTGCCGATCTGTTGAATGTCCGCGACCCAGGTGGGGACATGTGCGGGTTCGGGTGGTTCACGGTCCCAGCGCGCCCACTGATCGAGTTGAGCCTTGAGGCCCTCGAGAACGGAGTCCAGGAAGAACTGGGCACCGAACTGCGTGCCACTGATGACCTTCGCAGCGGCGGAGAACCCGAAGGTGACCATGCCCATGAACGTGCCGCAGATGCCTATCGACTCGTTGTAGTTGCTGTAGAACTCATAGAAGGCATTGCCGGCCTCACCGTGCCACTGGGTCGGCAAGGTGCCGAGCTTTGCCCAATCATCGACCGTCGCCTGGGTCAGCGGGATCACCGCGTTGCGCTGCATCTCGAGAATGGTGCTGACCATCGTAGGTACGTCGGGTTTCAGGAACTGGTTGCATACGCTCAAGGCGTACCCAGCGGCCCCGGATGCCCACGCGACGCCATCCTGCCAAGCCATATCGGCTCCCTGCTGGATGAGCTTGCGATAGCCGTCCACGTCGAACTTGCTGCCGGGGGACACTCGAATGTCGAGCCACCAGGTCCGCGACGGCTCAACCTTGAACCGACCATCAGGACACGGGAAGGAGTAGCCGTCGTCGAGTCGCATCACGGTGAGGAGCGGCTGTTCGACCCCAACAGATTCCTTCTGGAATTCGCGGAGATAGTTCCACGCGTTCTCGTTGCCGCGAAGGTAGCCGAGGTGCGTCTCGATGTCGCGCAAGGTCTGCTCGAAGGTGTCCCGCGAGAATGCCATGGCTCTCAACCCCGCCGCTTCTGACGCTCGTGCTCGAACTCGCTGTTCTCCTCGTTCTCCTCACGCTGCTCGGCATCAACGCTCGGCGCATCGGGGTCTGGAGTAGAAGGAGTGCTTTCGTCTCCCGTGCCGGCGCCGTCACCCTCGAGCTTCGCCAGCCAGGGTGGAACCTCGGCGGCGCGGGGCTGTGGCTCGGTCTGAAGGTTCTTCTTCAGGCGGTTGAAGTCATCACGTGCCGCTTGGTCGGTCCGCCGGTAGTCGTCAGCCGTCTTGATCATCGCCGCCGCTGCGTTGTTGAGCGAGATCACGCCTTGGCGGAGGATGTCATAGACGTCGTTGCCTACGCCGAGCATCGTGCAGAGGATGGCGGGGTCGCCGGCCAGCGCCGCTTGCTTGTTGAGTGTCTCGAGCTGCCCTGAAACGTCTCCGGCTAGCTTGGACAAGCGGTCCGCTGCGTCAGGCATGAGTTCCTTGCCCGCGGTATAGAGCCTTTCGATGTCCGTCTGGAGGGTTGGCTCGCCCATCGCTGTCTCCCGAGGGTTGTCGTCACTGGTCCGGTCATGAATCTCTTACCCGCAAAAGCCGTGTTCAAACACGAAATCTCGAGTTCTGCCCTCAGGGGCCGTCGACGTGCGCAGACCAACGGTGAGGAGATTACGCCAAGTTTGCTGTCAGCGCTGATGCTGACAGTGCG
>NZ_JZDQ02000074.1 GCF_000960475.2 Nocardioides luteus
GCCGAAGAGCTTGCGGACCTCGTAGAGGTCCTTCTCCGAGCAGGTGGCGATGTCGACGCCCTCGATGATCACCGAGCCCGTGTCGGGCTTGATCAGGCCGATCAGCGTCTTCAGGAGCACGGACTTACCCGTACCGGACGGACCCAGCATCACGCTGATCTCGCCCGCAGGCAGCGTCAGCGTGACATCTTTCCAGATGAGCTGCTTACCAAAGCTCTTGGTCAGCCCTTCGATCTTTACGTCTACACCCATCCGGGCCGGCTCCCTTCCTGTTCGCGGGGGTCTCCCTCAAGTCCCCTACTGCCCGACTAACGGCAGAGTGTGACGGGGGTTACGCACTTCCTGCGACACGCGTCACACTTTTGTAAACCATAGCGGTCTGCGTGCGGCGACGATGATCACCACCCGAGACGGACTCCCCCTGCGAACACGTCGACGGTCGGATCGCGACCGCCGCGCTCGGCGTGTGTTCAAGATAACGAAACAAACCGCGGGAGGCTACTCCCGAGTAGCCTCCCGCGGTGGGGCGATCGCAGTGCTGCGCTGCAGACTGACCGATCTGTTGCGGAACTGTTTCCGCGATGTAGCAAGCCCGGGCCCGGCGGAAACCGCCGAACCCGGGCTCGCAGGGCCGAAGCCCTCAGATCACTTGACGGTGACCGTGGCGCCGGCGGCCTCGAGGGCCTCCTTCGCCTTGTCAGCGGTCTCCTTGTTGGCGCCCTCGAGGACGGCCTTGGGCGCACCCTCGACCAGCTCCTTGGCCTCCTTCAGACCGAGGGAGGTGAGGCCGCGCACCTCCTTGATGACGTTGATCTTCTTGTCGCCAGCGGACTCGAGGATGACGTCGAACTCGTCCTTCTCGGCAGCGGCCTCGCCGGCCGGGGCGCCCGGGGCGCCGGCAGCGGCGGCAACGGCGACCGGAGCGGCAGCGGTGACACCGAAGGTGTCCTCGAAGGCCTTGACGAACTCGGAGAGCTCGATGAGGGTGAGCTCCTTGAAAGCGTCGAGCAGCTCGTCGGTGGAGAGCTTCGCCATGATGGCATTTCCTTTCGTGGTGGCCCTGTGCGTTTTTCTGTGAGTACGCGGCAGGGCCGGGTTACAGGTGGTGGTTAGTTACGACCGGGGCTCACGCCTCGGCCGGAGCCTCCTCGGCGGCAGCCGGCTCAGCGGCACCACCTGCGAGGATCGAGGGGTCCTCCGCGGCCTTGGCCTCGAGAGCGGCAGCGAGCTGCGCGGTCTTCGAGGGCAGAGCGTTGAAGGCGTACAGAGCCTGGGACATCGTCGCGGTGAACGCGCCCGCAAGCTTGGCGAGCAGGACCTCGCGCGACTCGAGGTCGGCAAGCTTGCCCACCTCAGCAGCGTCGATGGCCTTGCCGTCGAGGTACCCGCCCTTGATGACAAGGTTGGGGTTGGCCTTGGCAAAGTCACGCAGACCCTTGGCCGCCTCGACGACGTCACCCTTGATGAAGGCGATCGCGGTCGGGCCGGTCAGCAGGTCATCGAAGCCTTCGATGCCGCTCTGGGAGGCAGCGATCTTGGCCAGCGTGTTCTTGACCACGGCGTAGTTAGCGCTCTCACCGAGCGAGCGACGAAGAGTCTTCAGCTCACCTACGGTGAGACCACGGTACTCGGTCAGCACGACACCGCTCGAGGCGCTGAACTCGTCAGCGATCTCGGCAACGGCAGTCTGCTTGTCAGCCCGCGCCATGGGTCTCCTTCTTCCGGGAATCGATCCCACCGGCGAGGGCCCGTGAATGACAAACGCCCCGAGCGCAGGCTCAGGGCGTGACGTGTGTTTCTCGTCGTGCTCTTCACCTACGCTGGCCGTCCGCATCCTGCGGAACCTTCGATCGGGTGCATGCACACCTGACAACCGGCGGTCTCTGGTTTCGAACAACAATTATGCGTACGCCGCGGGGCGCGGCCAAATCGACGGCGGGCGCTACCTTTGCGGGCATGGAGAGCCACACCTTCGGAAGGATCGGGCGCTCGGCGTCGGTCATCGGTCTCGGCACCTGGCAGCTCGGCGCCGACTGGGGCGAGGTCAGCGAGTCTGACGCCCTGGCGGTGCTCGAGGCCGCGGTGGGCGACGGGGTCACCTTCCTCGACACCGCCGACGTCTACGGCGACGGCCGCAGCGAGCAGGTCATCGGCCGGTTCCTGCGGTCGCACGACGGGATCTTCGTCGCGACCAAGATGGGCCGCCGGGTGGAGCAGGTGCCGTCGAACTACACGCTGCCCGCCTTCCGGTCGTGGCTGGACCGGTCTCGATCGAACCTCGGGGTCGACACGATCGACCTGGTGCAGCTGCACTGCCCGCCGACGGAGACGATCGAGTCCTCGGCGACCTACGACGCGCTGGACACCCTGGTCTCGGAGGGAGTGATCGCGGCGTACGGCGTCAGCGTGGAGACCTGCGACCAGGCCTTGGCTGCGATCGCGCGGCCCCACGTGGCCTCGATCCAGATCATCCTGAATGCGTTCCGGCTCAAGCCCCTGGACCGGGTGCTGCCGGCGGCCGCGGAGGCGGGTGTCGGGATCATCGCGCGGGTGCCGCTCGCCTCGGGCCTGCTGTCGGGCCGCTACTCGGAGTCGACCACCTTCGCCGCCGACGACCACCGCACCTACAACCGCCACGGCGAGGCCTTCGACGTCGGCGAGACCTTCTCCGGCGTCGACTTCGCGACCGGCGT
This sequence comes from Nocardioides luteus, assembly GCF_000960475.2. Classification (GTDB taxonomy): domain Bacteria; phylum Actinomycetota; class Actinomycetes; order Propionibacteriales; family Nocardioidaceae; genus Nocardioides; species Nocardioides luteus_A. Next base: position 2,694 of record NZ_JZDQ02000074.1, read on the forward strand.
GAAGGCGGCCCAGGAGTTCGCCGCGCTGGTGTCCGAGCACGGCCCAGAAGGCGCCACCCCCGCGCAGGTCGCGCTCGCCTGGGTCGCTCAGCAGCCCGGCGTCACCACCGTCATCCCCGGCGCCCGCAACACCTCCCAGGCCCACGCGAACTCCGCCGCCGGCTCGCTCCCGCCGCTCTCCGACGAGCTGCTCGCCGGCGTACGCCGGATCTATGACACGCACTTCCGCGAGGCCGTCCACTCTCGCTGGTGACGATCCCCCGCCGAGGCGGCG
>NZ_JZDQ02000075.1 GCF_000960475.2 Nocardioides luteus
CGGTGCCCGCTATTACGACTCGGTGACGGGATCGTTCATCTCTCCTGACCCGTTGCTGGAGCCGTCTGAACCGCGCCAGCTGAACGCTTATGCGTACGGCTATCAGAACCCGCTCACGCTGAGCGATCCGTCTGGTCTGCGGGTTGATGTGGCTGGTGGCGGTGGTGGCGGCGCGCCGCTGGTCACCAGCGGGCCACCGATCAGCTGGGGTGCGTACTGGAGGAACGTTTGGGGTATCGGGAAGTCCAGCAAGCCTCCTGTTCGTCCGAGCAGGCCCGCCACGATAAGCGTGCCGAACCATGTCGCGCAGAAGGATGCCGCGGCCGCGGCTCGCGCCAGGTCGGCCGCCCAGGCTGCTGCTCGTGCAGAGGCCGCCGAGAGGGCAGCGATCGACGCGGCCATAGAGCATGCAGCGGCCTCTCGTGCCAACGCCCGTTCTGCCAAAAGGAAGACCGACAGAGATGACGACGGTGACTCCAGGCCGGTGATCTTCATGGAGCCGCGAAATGGTTCGCCGTGGAACCCAGGGGAAGAAGCCCAGATTCGACAGTACGTCGCTGGATCCAATGAAGCGTTGCGAGATGGATTGCTTTCTCCGACGGGTCGGGTCGCTACAGCAGGTATTGCTGATGCAAAAAAGCGGGCGGTTAATCGCGAGAAAGCTAGGTGCCCAAGTTGCTATCCAAACGGAACACATCCCGGCCATGTTCCGGACACCACATGGACAGGCAAGGCAGAGCCGCCTCACTGGCAGGCGTTGACTGCAAGGGTGAACTTGAGCCTCGGGTCGCAAGCGGGACGATATCCAATTGGCTACGAGCCCACTAGTTTCTGGTATTATAAGGACTACATCGCCTTTTACGGGGGGTTGCCGGGAGAATGAGTATCTGGGAGAACTTGGTTCGGAACTTGGAGCAGGTGCAGCAACATGCTGCGTTGAATGACGATGAAGGCCTAATCCAATCAGTCCCCCCTTCGCCGGGAGCTCCGAAAAGGGATCTTGAGGCCGTTTCGTCGAGGTTCGGAATTCGGTTGGACGCGCCTTTCTTGGAGTTCCTTAAGGAGGCGAACGGCTGGCCGTGGTTCCTCTACGACCTCCGAATCGTCAGTGCTCGCGAACTACTGTCGGAACGCTTCGTTCAGGACGCGCGTGATCTGATTTTCGTTGAGCAAGATTTAATCGAAGATGCGTTGGGCGTCAACGCAATTGATTGTCTTCCAATTGGCATCTCCGAGAGTAGTACTGATTGCATATTGCTGTTGCTCGACGGCTCCGGGCGTCCTGGTGAAGTGATATGGGAGGATAATGGCGAGATTTATGCACGCCACAAAGACTTCGAAGAGTTTTTTCGCTGGATGACTCGCTACCAGGCCGGCGAGGTCAAACTCTGAACGGTCGGTTCGTTTGAACGTTGACTCGGTTAGTAGTGGTGCGCTCCCGCCGCGCGGCATCGTGCGTCCGGGACGCGCGTGGCTGATTACCAGGCAGCGAGGCTCCATAGAGGACGCGGCCACGCTTCCGGGGAGGGTGCGGAGAGGATAGTGACGGGTCATGGGCCTTCTGCTCGTCGAACGGCGGCGGGTCTGTCTTCCTGACTGTATTCTTCGGTCTGGCTCGTTCTAATACCGTTCAGTTGGGACGAGTTGCGGTGTAGGTCGCTGGCTCCGGACGCGGCCAGTTGGTGTGATGGGCGCGTTTGACGTGCCATTTGACGTACTTGCGTTTGATCACGCGTGGTGCCGAACGTCGCCGTCGGACCGGGTTGAGCCCGCCGAACAGTCGGGGCAGGAAGTCGAGCCAGCCTGCCCGGGTGGGCGAGGGTCTGGCGGGTGAT
>NZ_JZDQ02000076.1 GCF_000960475.2 Nocardioides luteus
GGCTCGGAGGAGCTGAAGAAGAAGTATCTGGGTGCGCTGGCCGCGGGGCAGGGCAACTTCTCCTACTGTCTTTCTGAGCCCGATGCGGGTTCGGACGCCGCGAACCAGAAGACCCGGGCGGTGCGTGATGGTGACTTCTGGGTGCTCAACGGGGTGAAGCGGTGGATCACCAACGCGGGTGTCTCGGAGTACTACACGGTGTTGGCGATGACCGACCCCGAGAAGCGGTCCAAGGGGATCTCGGCGTTCGTGGTGGAGAAGTCGGATGAGGGGGTCTCGTTCGGCGCGCCGGAGAAGAAGCTGGGCATCAAGGGCTCGCCCACGCGGGAGGTTTACTTCGACAACGTACGTATCCCGGCCGACCGGTTGATCGGGGAGGAGGGCAAGGGCTTCACCTATGCGATGCAGACCCTGGACCACACCCGGATCACCATCGCCGCCCAGGCGGTCGGTGTCGCCCAGGGGGCGCTCGACTATGCGTTGGGTTACATCAAGGAGCGCAAGCAGTTCGGGAAGGCGATCGCGGAGTTCCAGGGCGTGGAGTTCATGGTCGCCGACATGGGCATGAAGATCGAGGCCGCCCGTCAGCTGACCTATGCCGCGGCGGGGCGCTCCGAGCGTGGTGACAAGGACCTGACGTTCTTCGGTGCGGCCGCGAAGGCGTTCGCCTCGGATGTGGCGATGCAGGTGACCACGGATGCGGTGCAGTTGCTGGGTGGGTATGGGTTCACCCGTGACTATCCGGTGGAGCGGATGATGCGTGATGCCAAGATCACCCAGATCTATGAGGGCACCAACCAGGTCCAGCGGATCGTGATGGCCCGCCAGCTCCTCGCGGGGATCCAGTCGACCCTGTGACCCGGATCGTCACCGCGTACGGCTCCGGAGCGGTTTCAACGTGCCCAGACAGCCGCGATGAGCTCCGCGGCCGCGTCCGCCTGCCGCGCCCCGGCCCGATAGGCCGAGGACCATTCGGCACGGTTGCTCAGATCACCGAGGGCGTCCTGGGCCGCGGAGTCCGGGACGAGCCGGACCACCGTTGGCCGTGGCGTCGTGCTCGTTGGGAACAGGTGGGCCAGCGGCTCGAGGACGATCGTCGTCCCCACGTCCGCCGCGAGGTCGGCGTTGATGCCTGACCGCAGCGCGCCGTCCATGAGCGGCGACCGTTGATCGTGATCGGCGGGGCGTTGGCGGGGAAGGCGGAGCTCGAGGCGACCGCTGTCGCCAGGGATACGCCGCTGGAGCCGTCCCACACCTGCGGCTCGCCGGTTTCGACGTCGACCGCCGGGATCAGCAACCTGCCCTCGGGCCACTCGCGAGTCCCGATCAGGCGCTCCATCCGCGCCACGTACGCGCCCTCGGCGCCGGTCTCGGCGGCCAGTGCGAGCCGGCCGACCCGGACCAGAGCCGTCTCCTGATCCAGCGTGGGGTCACCGAGGACGGCGAACACCTCGTTCAACTTCTCGTGGTCCGTGGTGACCGCGGGCTCGCTGTCGGCCTCGGGCAGCGCGGCGAGCCCTTCCAGGTCCTCTCCCGCGGCCAGCATCGCGCCGACGATCGCTCCCGCCGACGTACCAACGATCAGATTGAACCGCCCCAGGGCCTCCGGAAACTCCGGGGCGGTTCAAAGGGGCCCGTCGTTCGTGGCCTGGGGGATGGGCGGGGTCACGCTGCAGATCCACGGCGTCCGGCGTGCGTTTCTCCCACCGGACCGCGACCCCGAGCCGTTGC
>NZ_JZDQ02000077.1 GCF_000960475.2 Nocardioides luteus
AACGAGACCGTCGACCACCTCCTCGCTGGACCGCCACCGGGCGCGTCCGAGGCTGAGCTGGTCGACTGGATCGCTCGTCTCGAAGCCGTGAAGTGCACCGCCGAGGCCGTGCAGGCAGAAGCAGCGGTACGTCTCGAAGAAGCTGCTCGTGTCCGGCAGGCCCAGGCGGGTGTTCCTGCCCGGAAGCTTGGTGAAGGGGTGGCCTTGCAGATCGCTTTGGCGCGGCGGGTTTCACCAGCGAAGGGTGCGCAGCTGCTGGGGTTGGCGAGGATCCTGCTCACCGAGATGCCGCACACCTTCAGGCTGATGAAAGCTGGCCTGTTCTCGCAGTGGCAGGCCACCATCCTCGCCCGCGAAACCGCCTGCCTCTCCCTGGAGGACCGCCGGGTCATCGACGACCGACTCTGCGCACCCGGACCCAACGGCGAGCCCGCGAAGGCGGTGTCGATGGGGCTGCGACAGCTCGAGAACGCCGCCAAGAAACTCGCCATCACCCTCGACCAAGCCTCCGTCGTGACCCGCGCCGCCAACGCCGTCAAGGACCGACGGGTCAGCCTGCGGCCCGCACCGGACACCATGACCTGGCTTGGCGCCCTCTTGCCGGTCAAAGACGGCGTCGCCGTCTACGCCGCGCTGGATCAGGCCGCCAACGCGGCCCGTGCCGCCGGCGACGAACGCACCCGTGGTCAGGTCATGGCCGACACCCTCGTCGACCGGATCACCGGCCGCACCAGCGCCGAGAGCAAGCCGCGGATCGAGGTCAAGGTCGTGATGACCGCCGACTCGCTCACGGGCGACGCCGATCAGCCGGCCGTGGTCGAGGGTTACGGCCCTGTTCCGGCAGCCTGGGCACGCGAAGCGCTCGCCGACGCCGAGGTGTTCGTGCGCCGATTGTTCACCGACCCCGCCGGCCAACTGGTCGCGATGGAATCCCGCTCCCGCAAAGCACCCGACGGACTGGCCGAGCTCATCTCCACCAGGGATGGCGGGATCTGCCGCACCGTCGGCTGCGATGCCCCGATCCGCAACATCGACCACATCCAACGCCACGCCGACGGCGGGGCGACGAGCGCCGAGAACCTGCAGGGCCTTTGTGAGCGATGCAATCAAGCCAAAGAAGCCGTCGGCTGGCAGGCCAGACCCGGACCCGACGGCAGCATCACCACCATCACACCCACCGGGCACACCTATGTCAGCCCACCACCCGACACCTGGCAACCGGACCCACCACCCCTGTCCCCAGCCGAACTCCGGCTGCGCAACATGCTGCTCGCCCACACCCTCGCAGCCTGAAAACTTTCTTCAGATCGGTGCTTGACCTTGACGCTACGTCAGCCCTGCACGCTTCTTCCACAGCCCCAAACCAAGGGCCCGAAACCCCCGAAGAAGGAGCACCACCATGACCAACATCCTCACCCGCCTCATCGGCGACAAGAAGGACTGGAAGCGCATGGAAGCCCGTGCGGCCGAACTGCCCGCCGACTACCGCACCGTGTAT
>NZ_JZDQ02000078.1 GCF_000960475.2 Nocardioides luteus
ATCCTGGCCCGCGAAACCGCCTGCCTCTCGCTGGAGGACCGCCGCGTCGTCGACGACCGACTCTGCGCCACCGGACCCAACGGCGAACAGCCGAAGGCGGTCACGATGGGCTTGCGGCAGCTCGAGAACGCCGCCAAGAAGCTCGCCATCACCCTCGACCAAGCCTCCGTCGTCGCCCGAGCCGCCAACGCCGTCAAGGACCGACGGGTCAGCCTGCGGCCGGCACCGGACACCATGACCTGGGTCGGCGCCCTGCTCCCGGTCAAAGACGGCGTCGCCGTCTACGCAGCCCTGGACCAGGCCGCCAACGCAGCCCGTGCCGCTGGCGACGAGCGGACGCGGGGTCAGGTCATGGCCGACACCCTCGTCGACCGAGTTACCGGTCGCACCACCGCCGAGGCGAGGCCGCGGATCGAGGTCAAGGTTGTGATGACCGCCGACACCCTCACCGGCGACGCTGACCAGTTCGCGATGGTCGAGGGCTACGGACCCGTCCCCGCCACCTGGGCTCGGGAGGCGCTGGCGGATGCCGAGGTGTTCGTGCGCCGGTTGTTCACCGATCCCGCTGGCCAGCTGGTCGCGATGGAGTCTCGTGCCAGGAAGGCACCCGACGGCCTGGCCGAGTTCATTGCCAGCAGGGATGGCGGGATCTGCCGCACTGTCGGCTGTGATGCGCCGATCCGCAACATCGACCACATCGAGCGCCACGCCGACGGCGGCCAAACCAACGCCGCAAACCTGCAAGGGCTGTGCGAGCGGTGCAATCAAGCCAAAGAAGCCCTCGGCTGGCAGGCTAGACCCGGGCCCGACGGCAGCATCACCACCATCACACCCACCGGCCACACCTATGTCAGCCCACCACCCGACACCTGGCAGCCGGACCCGCCACCCCTGTCCCCAGCCGAGCTGCGGCTGCGCAACGTACTCCTGGCCCACACGCTCGCGGCCTGATGCCCGCGACCGGGGAGAACTTTCTTCGGATCGGTGCTTGACCTTGACGCTACGTCAGGCCTGCACGCTTCTTCCACAGCCCCGAACCAAGGGCCCGAGACCTCCGAAGAAGGAGCACCACCATGAACAACATCCTCACCCGCCTCATCGGCGACAAGAAGGACTGGAAGCGCATGGAGGCCCGCGCCGCCGAGCTCCCCGCTGACTACCGCACCGTGTAT
>NZ_JZDQ02000079.1 GCF_000960475.2 Nocardioides luteus
CGGCCATCGAAGCCGCCCTCCGAGACCTCCTCGTGAGCGATCCCGTCTATTGGCGCACCGAGCAGAAGAAGAACCTCCTCGAGCGGTTGGAGAAGCTCCAGGCCCAACAGGCGGCGCTGAAACTTCGGGTCCTCGCGTCGGCTGGCGACATCGCTGAAGAGACTGGCGACAAGGACGCCTCGGGGTGGATGCGTGCCGAGCTACTGGTCGACAAAGGCGCGGCGAGGTCGCAGGTCAAGCTCGCCGCCGGGGTCGCGAAGTACGGCCTTGTCGCCGCTGGCCTGGCCGAGGGCGTGGTGTCGGAGAACAAGGCGCGGGTGATCACGGCGGCGCTCGATGCGATCGAGAACGACCCGGTCGCGAGCGCCGAGGATCTGGTGCTGGCGGAGAAGCTCCTGGTCGACTACGCAAGCCGGCTCACCGCCAACGAACTCCGTGTGGTCGGGAAACGGATTTTGCGGGAGATCGACCCGGTCCGGTTCGAGGATGCCGAAGCCAGGGCACTGTTGGCTGAGGAAGAACGTGCCCAACAAAGGACCGCGTTGCGGGTCTGGGACAACCATGACGGCACGATCGGGTTCGACGGCGTGCTGCCGACCTCGGTCGGGATGCGGTTCAAACGACTGGTCGAGGCCTACGCCCAGCCCCGCAAACAGCACCTCCTCGACAAGGGTGCTCCGTTGCCGCCGTGGGAACGGTTGATGGGTCAGGGCTTCGTCCGGCTCCTGGAGACCATCGACCCCGCCAGCCTGCCCCGCCACGGTGGCGACGCCACCACCATCAACGTCGTCATCTCCCTGGAGGAGCTCCGCAAGGGCCTCGGCATCGCCACCCTCGGCTACGACGAGACCAACGGCACCGTGATCAGCGCAGCGGAGGCGCGTCGGATGGCGTGCAACGCCACCATCATCCCCTGGGTCCTGGGCGGTGACAGCGAGGTCCTCGACGCCGGCCGGGACAGCAGGCTCTTCCAGCCCATCCAACGCAAGGCGCTCCGGCTCCAGCACAAGTGCTGCCAAGCCGAGGGTTGTGACGTGCCCCCGGAGTGGTGCGACGCCCACCACCTCGACCCCTGGGCCGCCGGAGGCAAGACCAACCTCAACGACGGGGCACTGCTG
>NZ_JZDQ02000080.1 GCF_000960475.2 Nocardioides luteus
TTCCTTGGGTTGCGTAGCTGCTTGGGATCTTTGGCCGATCACTTTCGGCGGCCGACTGGATCCCTCGTACTTTTACTAGACGATGACACCTTGTGAACACTTCACAAGGTGCCGTCGTAGGGCGGCGTCAGGCCTGGGCCGTGTCGCGCCAGACGCTGTGGGTGATCGGCATCTGCTGGGCGAAGTGGTGCTCCATCTGTTCGGCTACCTCGCGGATCTCGAACAGGGCGTCGGCGGCGGACCGCAGACTCAGGAAGTGCATCAGGTTTCTCGGGTTGACGGTCGCCCAGAAGGAGGTCATGACATTGACCGGGAGGACGTCCCGGGCGACCTCCCGAGCGATTCCGGCATCCAGCATCTTCAGGTACGCCTCATAAGCCTGGATCGTGCTCTGCTCGATCGTGTCGCGCGCCAACGAGATCTGGTCAGGGGTGCCGATCTCGAACCGGTACGCACCGACCTTCCCTTCCTGACGTAGCGGCCGATGGGGAGGAGGCAGATAGAACCGGTCGGGCAGCACCGTGTAGCGCCCGCTGATCTCGTTGAACGAGAACGTGCGGTGCCTCATGAACTCCCGCGCCACGAACAGCGGTGTGGTGACGATGAAGGTGAACTGCCCGTGCTCGAACGGCGAGGTGTGCTGGTTGCGCCACAGGAATCGGATGAGACCCTCGACGCGTCCCGGCTCGGCCTCCTTGGCGTGCGCAGCCTCGTCCTGCGAAACCCACGCGGCACGAGCTACGTCGAGGTCATCGGCAGAGGCTCGGTACAGCTCGACGACCGACGAGTCCATGAACTGGGGGCGTTGATGTTCTTGGGCCACCGCATGAGTGTCGCGCAGTTTGTGGGGCCGCGGGTTCAGGCGCGTCGGGTGAACCGGATGCGTCCGTCCGGGAGCCGCTGGTAGGTGTAGTCGGGGTCGTGGATGCGGCGATGGTCACTGGGGCACAACAAGACCATGTTGGCCAAGTCAGTCTTCCCGCCTTGGGACCAGGGTGTGAGGTGGTGGGCTTCGGTCCAGGCCGCGGGGGCGTCGCAGTCTTCGGCTTGGCAGCACTTGTCGCGTAGCCGCA
>NZ_JZDQ02000081.1 GCF_000960475.2 Nocardioides luteus
GTTACGGCTACGCGACAAGTGCTGCCAGGCCGAAGACTGCGACGCCCCCGCGGCCTGGACCGAAGCCCACCATCTGAAACCCTGGTCCCAAGGCGGGAAGACTGATCTGGCCAACATGGTGCTGTTGTGTGCCAGTGACCATCGCCGCATCCACGACCCCGACTACACCTACCAGCGGCTCCCGGACGGACGGATCCGGTTCACACGATCTAGTCGCACCGGCCGAATCAGAACGATTCTCCTGACATCGCTGACGTGTTAGCCCGGCCCGCGCTGACCCAACACCATCGGATGGCACAGAGTTCCGCGCGCCGATGGCTGATGGCCCGCTCGCGCGACTCCTTCTTGGACCGCTGCTCTGACCAGTAGCGACCCAGGTGATGCCGACCAGTAATCGCCTGCCGCCGAGCGATTGTTGACCAGGCGATGCCGAGGGTGGTCTCTACATAGCGCTCCACGTCGTTCCGCGACCCGTCTACGCCACCGTCGATCTTGTTGTCAGCCAGCCGGATCCCCTTGCCGAGGCGTCACCCGCGTCGGCCGAGACGTCACCTACGTCGGCCGAGAGGTCACGTACGTCGGCCGAGTTGGCAGTCCAGTGCCCACTCGGCCGACTTACGTGACCTCTCGGCCGGTCAGGCGAGCCGGGCAGACGGGTTGCTGCGATTGCCATGGCGTGGCAATCGAGAGGGGCTTGACGGTCGGGCGTCGGTGCTGGGAGGGCGGCGACGAGGGGGTGTCGTTGCAGGGTCGGGTGAGCCGGGGGCCGCGCCTTGTGAAGGATTCACAAGGCGTCATCGTCTAGTACAGGCACGAGGAGCTTCTCCTGCCCGAAGTAACCAGCCCGGATCGCCAAGCACCTCCGCAACTCATGGAATCCGCGCCAGACCCTGCCGCCGACCCGATAGCCAGCCAAAATTCTCGGGGTTGGCCGG
>NZ_JZDQ02000082.1 GCF_000960475.2 Nocardioides luteus
TACGAGAGCATCGACCTCCTCCTCGCTGGACCGCCATCGGGCGCGTCCGAGGGTGAGCTGGTCGACTGGATCGCTCGTCTCGAACAGATCAAATGCATTGCCGAGGCGATCCAGGCAGAAGCGGCGGTACGTCTCGACGAGGCTGCTCGCGCCCGGCAGGCCCGGGCTGGGGTTCCCGCCCGGAAGCTGGGTGAAGGGGTGGCCTCCCAGATCGCTTTGGCGCGGCGGGTTTCACCAGCGAGAGGTGCGAAGCTGCTGGGTCTGGCGAAGGTCCTGATCAGCGAGATGCCGCACACCTTCAGGCTGATGAAAGCCGGACTGTTCTCGCAGTGGCAGGCCACGATCCTGGCCCGCGAAACCGCCTGCCTCTCGGTGAATGACCGCCGGGTCATCGACGACCGACTCTGCGCACCCGGGGCGAACGGCGAACAGCCGAAGGCGGTCACGATGGGGCTGCGGCAGCTCGAGAACGCCGCCAAGAAGCTCGCCATCACCCTCGACCAGGAATCCGTCGTAGCCAGAGCCGCCAACGCCGTCAAGGACCGTCGGGTCGGTCTGCGGCCGGCACCGGACACCATGACCTGGCTTGGCGCCCTGTTGCCGGTCAAGGACGGCGTCGCGGTCTACGCCGCGCTGGATCAGGCCGCCAACGCGGCCCGGGCCGCCGGTGACGAACGGACCCGGGGCCAGGTCATGGCCGACACCCTCGTCGACCGGATCACCGGCCGCACCACCGCCGAGACCAAACCGCGGATCGAGGTCAAGATCGTGATGACCGCCGACTCGCTCACGGGCGAAGCCGATCAGCCGGCCATGGTCGAGGGCTACGGACCCGTCCCCGCAGCCTGGGCCCGCGACGCGTTGGCCGAC
>NZ_JZDQ02000083.1 GCF_000960475.2 Nocardioides luteus
TACGAGACCATCGACCACCTCCTCACTGGGCCGCCTCCGGGCGCGTCCGCGGGGGAGCTGGTCGACTGGATCGCCCGGCTCGAACAGATCAAGTGCACCGCCGAAGCCATGCAAGCCGAAGCGGCCGTACGTCTCGACGAAGCCGCCCGCGCCCGACAGGCCCAGGCGGGTGTGCCTGCCCGGAAGCTGGGCGAAGGCGTGGCCTCGCAGCTCGCTTTGGCGCGTCGGGTTTCACCCGCGAAGGGTGCGCAGTTGCTGGGGTTGGCGAGGATCCTGCTCAGCGAGATGCCGCACACCTTCAGGCTGATGAAAGCGGGGCTGTTCTCGCAGTGGCAGGCCACCATCCTCGCCCGCGAAACCGCCTGCCTCTCGGTGGAGGACCGTCGAGTCATCGACGACCGGCTCTGCGCACCCGGGGCGAACGGCGAGCCCGCGAAGGCGGTCACGATGGGGCTGCGGCAGCTCGAGAACGCCGCCAAGAAGCTCGCCATCACCCTCGACCAGGAATCCGTCGTGGCCCGGGCTGCGAACGCCGAGAAGGAGCGCCGGGTCGGTCTGCGGCCGGCACCGGACACGATGACCTGGCTCGGTGCCCTGTTGCCGGTCAAGGACGGCGTCGCGGTCTACGCCGCGCTGGATCAGGCGGCCAACGCGGCCCGTGCCGCCGGTGACGAACGCACCCGTGGCCAGGTCATGGCCGACACCCTCGTCGACCGGATCACCGGCCGCACCAATGCTGAGACCAAGCCGCGGATCGAGGTCAAGGTCGTGATGACCGCCGACTCGCTCACCGGCGACGGCGATCAGCCGGCCGTGGTCGAGGGCTACGGACCCGTCCCCGCAGCCTGGGCACGCGAAGCCCTCGCGGAT
>NZ_JZDQ02000084.1 GCF_000960475.2 Nocardioides luteus
GGGGCGAAAGACGCCTCGGGGTGGATGCGTGCCGAGCTGCTGGTCGACAAGGCGGTCGCTCGGGCGCAGATCAAGCTCGCCGCCGGGGTCGCCAAGTACGACCGCGTCGCTGCTGGTCTCGCCGAGGGCGTCGTCTCCCAGGACAAGGCCCGGGTGATCACGAAAGCCCTCGATGCGATCGACGCCGACCCGGTCGCCAGCAGCGAGGACCTGGCCCTAGCCGAGAAGCTGCTGGTCGACTACGCCACCCGGCTGACCGCGAACGAGCTCAAGATCGTCGGCAAACGGATCCTCACCGAGATCGATCCCGAACGATTCGAAGCCGCCGAGGCCAAGGCGCTGCACCGTGAGGAAGAACGCGCCGCGCGGCGCACCTTCTTCCAGTCCCGCGACAACGGCGACGGCACCATCGACATCCACGCGAGGGTCTCCCGCGCCGTCGGGATCCGGCTGCGCACCATCCTGGACTCCCTGGCCCAGCCCCGGAAACTCTCAGCCGAGACCCGTGGCGTCACAGCGCCCTACGACCGGCTCCTCGGCCAGGCCTTCGCCCGGGTGATCGAGACCTACGACATGGAGAACCTGCCCCGCCACGGTGGGCACGGGACCACGGTGTTCATCACCATGACCCTCGACGACCTCCGCAACGACCTCGGCACCGCCGCATTGGGGTTCGACGGCGACCAGATCACCGCCGCCGAAGCCCGCCGGATGGCCTGCAACGCCGACCTCATCCCCGTCGTCCTCGGCACCGACTCCGAAATCCTCGACCTCGGCCGCACCACCCGCCTAGCCCACCCCGTCCAACACCGCGC
>NZ_JZDQ02000085.1 GCF_000960475.2 Nocardioides luteus
GGGCGGTGAGCCGGCTGGCGTAGTCGACCAGCAGCTTCTCGGCCAGGACCAGGTCCTCGGTACTGGCGACCGGGTCGGCCTGGATCTTGTCGAGCGCCGTCGTGATCACCCGCGCCTTGTCCAAGGACACCACCCCGTCGGCCAGGCAGGCCGCGACGAGGTCGTACTTCGCAACCTTGGTCGCAAGTTTGAGCTCCGACCTCGCCGCACCCTTGTCGACGAGCAGCTCGGTCCGCATCCATCCCGAGGCGTCCTTGTCGCCAGTCTCCTCGGCGATATCACCAGCGGCAACGAGCACCCGCAGTTTCAGCGCCGCCTGTTGGGCTTGGAGCTTCTCCAGTCGCTCGAGGAGGTTCTTCTTCTGCTCGGTGCGCCAGTAGGCCGGATCGGTAGCCAGCAGGTCGTGGAGGGCGTTTTCGATGGCGGTCAGGGCAGCGTCGATCAGGTCGCTGGGGTTGGTGCCCCAGGGGTCGATCTCGCGCCCGAGACTCATCGCCATCCCTCTCCTCGAAGGTGTGCTGTGATCGCTCTGATTCTACTCTCCTACCCCCCTTCTGGCCATCTATTTCTGCAGGTCAGAAGCCATTTCGCGGTGAGCGAAGGCCCTCGTTTCTGTGGATGGCAAGTGGCCCGAAGGGCCACCTCTTCCGTCCCAGCAACAGCACCTGTCCCGTACAAGAATCTGCCGC
>NZ_JZDQ02000086.1 GCF_000960475.2 Nocardioides luteus
GGCACTGGCGACCGGGTCGGCCTGGATCTTGTCGAGCGCCGCGGTGATCACCCGGGCCTTGTCCAGGGACACCACACCCTCGGCCAGGCCAGCGGCGACGCGCTTGTACTTCGCGACCCTGGTAGCAAGTTTGAGCTCCGACCTCGCCGCGTCTTTGTTGACCAGCAGCTCGGCACGCATCCACGCCGAGGCGTCCTTGTCGCCGGTCTCCTCGGCGATGTCACCGGCCGACGCGAGCACCCGCAGTTTCAGGGCGGCCTGTTGGGCTTGGAGCTTCTCCAGTCGCTTGAGGAGGTTCTTCTTCTGCTCGGTGCACCAATAGGCGGGATCGGTCGCGAGCAGGTCGTGGAGGGCGGCTTCGATGGCCGCCAACGCAGCGTCGATCGCATCGCCGGGGTTGGTGCCCCAGTGGTCGATCTCGCGCCCGAGACTCATCGCCTGCCCTCCCTTCAGAGGTGTGCTGTGATGGGTCTGATTCTACTCTCCTAGCACCCTTCTTGCCATCTATTTCTGCAGGTCAGAGGCCATTTCTCGATCAGCGAACGCCCTCGTTCCTGTGGATGGTAAGTGGCCCGAAGGGCCACCTGTTTCACCCGAGCAACACCATCTGTCCCGGGGATGACTCTGCCGC